>JAZBNR010000023.1:0-6195 GCA_036350735.1 Erythrobacter sp. | reverse complement strand
GGCTGCCTGCTCGATCTCGAGGTCGAGTTCCTCCAGCAGCGCCGCACGATCTGCAAGTTCAAGGGCAAAGCCAGCGTGGAGGGCAAGACCACCTGCGAAGTCGAGTTCACCGCCATGGTCGCCGATCCGCCGGAGTAACGGCGGCTGCTCCTCTTCGACGAGGGGAATAGCTTGCATTTGGCGTGCGACACGTTATGTGGCGCGCTTTCCCGCACCACAGCTCGCCCGGTCGGAACCGGGCACCAGCTAGCAAGGACAAGAGACATGAAGGCCGAAGGGCACCCCGAATATCACATGATCACGGTCAAGATGACCGATGGCACCGAGTTCCAGACGCGCTCGACCTGGGGCAAGGAAGGCGACACGCTCGCGCTCGACATCGACCCGACCAGCCACCCGGCCTGGACCGGCGGCAAGCAGCAGATCCAGGAAGGCGGCCGCGTGGCTGCGTTCAACAAGCGCTTCGGCGGGCTCACGCTCAAGAAGTAAGTGGCAAACAGCTTCGCACACCCTGTTTCGATGGGGTGTTGCAAGGTGAGGGCGGTCCGACGGGGCCGCCTTTTTCTTTGCGCGCGGCGCAGGTGGCGTTAATCTGACCGCATGAATGCGTGGATCTATCTCGGCCTTGCCATCGCGCTCGAAGTCGCGGGTACGTTTTTCCTCAAGTTCTCGAACGGGTTCGAGAAATGGCAATGGGGAATGGTCTCGATCGGCTGCTATTCGGCGTGCTTCTGGGCGCTGGCCCCGGCAATGAAGGTGCTGCCGGTGGGGATCGTCTATGCGATCTGGTCGGGCATCGGGATCGTCGCGGCCAGCCTGATCGGCATCTTCGCCTTCGACGAGCGACTGGGCGCGCTGCAATTCTTCTTCATCGCGCTGATCCTGATCGGGGCCGTGGGGCTGAACCTGACGGTGACGCACGGGTGAGGAGACGACACGGCGGCTTCACCACCCCCACGGCTTCTCCCGATACCACTTGGTAATCACGTATTTCAGGCCCTTTCTAACCTTCATCCCGTGATGCAGCGTGTTGGGATTAAGCCCGCCATCCGGGCGGCGGTTGTTCCAGCAAAGAAGCTTGCCGATCTCGGGCTGGAAGGTCTTGCCCACCACCTTGAACCGCGTCGCGCCGCCTGCCTCGACCTCGTTGAGGTAGATCATGAAGGTCCAAGTGCGCTGGCCGGCCACGCTGCAATATTTCTCGAAATCGGCGGTGCCTTCGGTGAAATAGTCGGTGTGCGCCTTGAATTCCTGCCCCACGTCGTAACGCTGGCCCTGGACCGGCTCGCCCAGCGCCGGGTCGATCCCGTTGAGCGCATGGAGCATCTCCTCCAGTTCCATCACCACCGGCTCGTGCCGATCGAGGTCGCAGGTCTCGCTGGTGCGGAAATAGGCGTCCCCATCGGGATCGGCGAGGGTGCTGGGCCGGCGGTCCTTCTCGATCAGCGCGACCAGCGCCTCGCACATCGCGGGATTGGCGAAGCGCCTGAGCTGGAACAGCTCGACCTTGGGATGCGGGATGCGCTGGATCCCCTCATGCCGGGCGAGCCGTGAAGCGACAGAATCGGAGAGCACGTCCATGCCGCGCGATTTTAGGTTCGGCGCCATCACAGGCAAGGGCGCGCGAGGGTGCGACATAATGTTGCGCGAGCGCGCTTCCTGCACAGTTTTCGCTTCCCTTGGAAAGCGCATTGTGCAACAGGCTCGCGCCCGCCCAACGCGGTCTTGACCCCAAGCCGGCCTTGCGTAATGCGGCGCGCTTACGCGCAACTCGGCGGCGGCCTGTCAGGTCATCCGGTGGGGCGGGGCATGTGGCGATCGTAGCTCAGTCGGTTAGAGCGCCGGTTTGTGGTACCGGAGGTCGCGGGTTCGAACCCCGTCGATCGCCCCACTTCTCCCCCTCTGGCACGATGGATGCCCGCTTCGAGCGGTAGCGCAAATATTGTTACGGGGCCTTCTACATGACCGCTTTCTGGACCGAACCCGATTTCGACGATCACGAGATGGTGCATTTCGTGCGCGACCGAGCTTCGGGGCTGACGGCGATCATCGCGGTTCATTCCTCGCATCTCGGCCCGGGCGCGGGCGGGACACGGTTCTGGCATTATCCCGATCCTGCGGGGGCGATGCGCGACGCGCTGCGCCTGTCGCGCGGGATGAGCTACAAGAACGCGATGGCAGGCCTGCCGATGGGCGGGGGCAAGGCGGTGATTCTTGCCGACAAGGCACGCACCAAGACGCCCGACCTGCTCGCCGCCTTCGGCGATGCGGTCGAGGGTCTGGGAGGACGCTATGTCACCGCCGAGGATGTCGGCATCAGCGAAGCCGACATGGTCGCGGTTTCCAAGCGCACCAGCCATGTCTCGGGCCTCCCGGCAACGGGCGAGGACAGCGCGGGCGGCGATCCGGGGCCGTTCACCTCCTATGGCATCTATCTCGGCATCAAGGCGGCGGTGAAGCACAAGCTGGGCACTGACAGCATGAAGGACGTCCATGTCGCGGTGCAGGGCACGGGCAGCGTCGGCGGCGGCGTCGCGCGCTGGCTGGCCAAGGACGGCGCGCGACTGACGCTCGCGGATATCCACGAGGACGGGGTGAGGGCGCTCGCCGACGAACTCGGGGCCGAGGTCGTCGCTCCGGACGCGATCATGACCACGAAGTGCGACGTCTTCAGCCCCAACGCTCTGGGCGCGATCCTAGATGAACAGAGCATCGCGCGGCTCGAGGCGAAGATTGTCGCAGGCGGGGCGAACAACCAGCTGGCGCGCGCGGGCCACGGCCATGCGCTGTTCGAGCGCGGTGTGCTCTATGCACCCGATTACGTGATCAATGCGGGCGGCATCATCTCGGTCGCGACCGAATATCTCGCCGGGCGCGAGGGGCGCCATGCGACCCGCGACGAGGTCAATGCGCTGATCGAGCGGATTCCGGGCCGCCTCTCGCAGATCTGGGACAAGAGCGAGGCTGAAAACACCTCGCCCGACATCGTCGCCGACCGTATGGCGCAGGAACTCATCGGGCGCGGCTGACCCTCCCGCGATTGCGGGGAACGCAATTGCGGCGAACCCATTCCGGTCTTGCGTCTTTTGCGCCCTTGCAGGGGGCGACAGGGAGACTATTAGGGGTCCCAAGAGGCAAACCGTCGTGCACATTTACGCCAATCCCAAACGCTTTCTCTCGCTTGCGAGCTGGATGACGCCGCTGTTCTTCTGGAGCGGGCTGGTGCTCGCCCTGGGGGCGATCGCGTGGGGCCTGTTTGTGGTGCCGCCCGACCGGCTGATGGGCGAGAGCGTACGGATCCTGTTCATCCACGTTCCCGCTGCCTGGCTCGGCATGGGCGGATGGGGCGGACTTGCGATCGCCTCTGCGGCGCTGCTGATCTGGAAACACCCGCTTGCGGGCATTGCCGCCCGCGCGATCGCGGTGCCGGGCATGGTCTTCTGCGCGATCTGCCTCGTCACCGGCTCGATCTGGGGCAGGCCGACCTGGGGCACCTGGTGGGAATGGGACGGGCGGCTGACCTCGATGCTGGTCCTGCTATTCCTCTATGGCGGCTATATCGCCCTGTCGCAGGCCGCCGCGCGCGAGGGCGGGTCGATGAAGATTGCCGCGATCTTCGGCATGGTGGGCGCGATCAACGTGCCGATCATCAATCGCAGCGTGGTGTGGTGGAACTCGCTCCACCAGCCGCCCTCGATCACGATGGGCAAGAGCGCGATCGACCCGACATTCCTCGTGCCGCTGCTGGTCTCTACACTCGGTTTCTCGCTGCTGTTCGGCGGGCTGGTGCTGATGCGGATGCGCGCGCTGATTGCCGAGCAGCAGGTCGAGGCGCGCCTTCGCCGCCGCGCGCTCGAAGAGGATATGCCTGCAGGCGCCACCCCCGCGATGGAGGGCGCGTGATGCGCGAGGCGCTTGACCACTGGCCGTTCGTGATCGGCGCCTATGCCATTGGCGGCGTCGCCATGGCGCTGTTGATCGCGTGGAGCTATACGACGATGCGCAAGGCGGAGAAGCGCCGCGAGGAGATGAAGCGCAAATGACCGGCCTCAAAGCCAAACACCAACGCATGACGCTCGTCGTGCTGGCGCTGATCGCCATCGTGGCGGCGGGGCTGATCGCGACCTGGGCGTTGCGAAGCCAGGCCAACTATTTCTACCTGCCCGAGCAGATGGCTTCCGAGCCGCCTGCCGTGGGCCAGCCCGTGCGCCTTGGCGGCATGGTGCAGGCCGGGTCGATTACGACGTTGGCCGATGGCATCACCGTCAATTTCGTAGTTACCGGCAACACTGCCGACACGATTCCCGTGACCTATAGCGGCATCCTGCCCGATCTCTTCGTCGAAGGCTCGGGCGTTGTTGCCGAAGGCTCCCTGCAGGCCGACGGGACGTTCCTCGCGACCAACCTCCTCGCCAAGCATGACGAAAATTACGTGCCGCGCGAACTCGAAGGGCTGGAGGGCCACGAGAAGGCGGAAGAATACGCCGAGACCGTGGCCGGTCTGGAATAGCCGCATGATTGCCGAACTCGGACTTGCCGCCCTTTGGCTCGCGACCGCGCTGGCGGTGCTGCAGATGGTGGCCGGCGCAGCGGGCCTGCGCTCGCAAGGTGCGCAACTGGCCCTGTTCGCCCGGCCCGCCGCCGTGGTTCAGGCCTTCCTCGCAGTGCTGGCCTTCCTGCTGCTGCTCTATGCTTTCGCGATCACCGATCTTTCGATCAAGCTGGTCGCGACCAATTCCCATTCGATGAAGCCCTTCGTCTACAAGCTGACGGGCACATGGGGGAACCACGAAGGCTCGATGCTGCTGTGGGTCGCGGTGCTGGCGCTTTCGGGCGGCCTGCTCGCCGGGCTTGAGCGGCGCCTGCCTGAAAAGACCATGTCGGCGACGCTCGGCGTGCAGGGTTTCGTCGCGCTCGGCTTCTACGCCTTCCTGCTGCTGTCCTCGAACCCGTTCGAGCGGCTGCCCGTGCCTGCGGTGGAAGGGTCCGGGCTGAACCCGCTGCTGCAGGATATCGGCCTCGCGATCCACCCGCCCACGCTTTACATCGGCTATGTCGGCCTCTCGGTCGCGTTCAGCCTCGCCATGGGCGCGCTCATCACGAAGCAGGTGACGCCCGAATTCGCCAAGGTCATGCGGCCCTGGGTGCTCGGCGCCTGGGTGTTCCTGACCTTCGGGATCACGGCGGGCTCCTACTGGGCCTATTACGAGCTCGGCTGGGGCGGCTGGTGGTTCTGGGACCCGGTCGAGAATGCTTCGCTCATGCCGTGGCTCGCCGCGACCGCGCTGCTCCATTCGGTCAGCGTGCTCGCCGCGCGCGATGCACTCAGGACTTGGACGATCATGCTCGGCGTGCTCGCCTTCTCGATGTCGATGCTCGGCACCTTCCTCGTGCGCTCGGGCGTGCTCACCAGCGTCCATGCCTTTGCGGTGGACCCCGAACGTGGGACCTTCATCCTCGTCCTGCTCGGCCTTTATATCGGCGGAGCGCTTGCCATTTTCGCGTGGCGGGCGGGCAGCATCGCCGAAGGCAAGCGCTTCACCGCTACCAGCCGCGAGGGCGCGCTGGTGTTCAACAACGTGATGCTTTCCGCGATCCTGGCGATCGTCCTGCTGGGCACGCTCTACCCGCTGCTGACCGAAGCGTTCGACGTTCGGGTGAGCGTGGGGCCGCCCTATTTCAATCCGGCCGGCGCGATCTTCGCGATCCCGATGTTCGTGGTCATGGCGGTCGGTCCGCTGCTGCGGTGGAAGGACGATAGCCCCGCGCGCATCCAGTTCGAGTTGGCGATCCTCGGTGCGATCGTGCTCGCGGTCATCGCGCTCGTCGCTTTCCTCGGCGATTACGACGTCCTGCCGGTGCTCGGCCTGGCGCTTGCTATCGCGCTTGGCGTGGCCGCCTTCCTCCCGCTGCGGGGCCGCAAGCTTGCCCGCGTGCCGATCGCGACCTGGGGCATGGTGATGGCCCATTTCGGCGTCGCCGTTGCTCTGTTCGGCATGGCTAGCGAGAGCGCTTTCACCTCCGAACGCCTTGCCGCTGTCTCTGCCGGGGGGCGCGAGGAAGTCGCGGGATGGACCATCGAACTCCAGAGCGTCGATCCGGTCGCCGGGCCCAACTGGACCGCGGTCGAGGCGCGCATCCTCGCCTCGCGCGGCGGCGGTGAGCCGGTGCTCATCACCCCGCAGGCGCGCAATT
>JAZBNR010000022.1:0-39529 GCA_036350735.1 Erythrobacter sp. | reverse complement strand
CGCCGGATGTCCAGCGCGCTTTCATCGCGCAGCTCGCCGCCACCGGCATCGTCAAGGATGCAGCCCGCCATGTCGGGCGCAGCATCGAGGCGCTCTACAAGCTGCGCCAGCGCCCTGGCGCAGAGGGGTTTCGGCAGGCGTGGGATGCCGCGCTCGACCGGTCGATGACGCGGCTCGAGGATACGGCACTCGCCCGCGCGCTCCAGGGCGAGGAGCGGCCCGTGTTCGCGCGCGGCGAGCTGATCGGCACCACGCGGCATTTCAACGATGCGCTCGTCATGTTCTTCCTGCGCAGCCGGCTGCCGCAGCGCTATGGCGCGATTGCGCAGGCGCTGGCGCCGGGCGATCCGGCCTATGAGGCGCTCAAGGCGGATTTGCGCGCGCAATGGGAGGAGGAGGTGGCCGAGGCGCGTCGAAGCCCCGAGAACCGCGCGGCAAACGAGGCCTTCTTCACCGCGCTCAAGGCGCGCTGGCGGCGCGAATGGGAGAGCGAGGCGGAGCCGCGCGCGGCCGCCCTCCCCCGCACACACCCCTAACCCCGCGCTAACGCCTCATTAGTAAATTCTTCACCCGCGTGAACCATTACGGGGCTCGAAGCGTGAGGTGATGCAATGGTTAACATAGGCAAAACGCCGCTGAAGAAATTTACGAAGCGGCTCGCGCGCGATCGCGCGGGCGCCTCGACCACCGAGCTCGGGCTTGTGATCGCGCTCATCGCGGTGAGCGCGATCGGGGCGATGAGCGCGCTGGGCGGGTCGACGTCGAACAGCTACGAGGCGATCGACGATGGCTTCAAGGCCAGCGAGGAACGCCGCGGCGGGAGTTCGGCTTCGTCTGGCGGCGGCGGCGGCGGCGGCGGCGGCGGCGATGCCGGCGGCGGAGGCTTCGGCGGCGGTGAAGGCGGCGGGCTCGGCAGTTCAGGCGGCAGCAGCACGAGCAGCACCAGCGGTGGGACCAGCGGTGGGACCAGCGGTGGGACCAGCGGTGGGACCAGCAGCACCAGCGGTGGGACCAGCAGCACCAGCGGCGGGACCAGCGGTGGGACCAGCAGCACCAGCGGCGGGACCAGCGGCGGCACTAGCAGCACCAGCAGCACCAGCACCAGCGGCGGTTCGGGCGGCAACAACGCCTCCTCCGGGGGCAACAACGCCAGCTCGGGCGGCAACAACGCCAGCTCGGGCGGCAACAACGCCTCCTCCGGCGGCAACAACGCCAGCT
The DNA here is from genome assembly GCA_036350735.1 of Erythrobacter sp. Taxonomy (GTDB): domain Bacteria; phylum Pseudomonadota; class Alphaproteobacteria; order Sphingomonadales; family Sphingomonadaceae; genus Erythrobacter. The sequence goes on along the minus strand of JAZBNR010000022.1, from coordinate 38,311 downwards.
CGGGCGGCGGCGGCGGCAATTCCGGCGGACGCCAGGGCGGCGACGATGACCGCGGCAACGGTAAGAACGGCGACCGCGGCAACGGCAAGAACGGCGACCGCGACGACGATGACGATGACGATGATCGCGACGACGACGATGATGATCGCGACGACGACGACGATGACGATGATCGCGACGACAACGATCGCGAGGAGGCGCAGTGCAACGCCTGGTGGAGGCTGTTCGGCCTGTGCTGACCTTGGTCCGGGCGTTTTCCTACCCGGGCGAAAGCTGCCACATCATCGCGGATGAACCCCGCCGCGCCTCACTCCCGTTCCCCTCGGAAGATCCCCGTGCGTGCCCTCGTGCGGGGGCGTTCGCCTCAGACGCGGGCGGGCGCTCGGCGTGGTTCGCAGTGCGCGGGGTTTTTCGCCCCAGAACTGTGTAACAGGCGGTTCAAGCGTTGCTGGCGTGCGATGAATGGAGCTCGTATTGGGCAAGGTCGCAGGGTCCGATATGGGTGATCTCGGCCTCGTGGACGGTGCGCGTGTGGGTGAAGCCGAGCGAGTCAAACAGGCGCAGCGAGGGGGCGTTGCGGGTGTCGATCTCGGCAGTGAGGAGCCGTGCGCCCTCGGCGAAGAGGTGAGCGATGAGAGCTGCGGCGCACTCGCGCGCGACGCCCTCGCCCTGGCGATGAGCGCAGGTGATGGTGCCGATTTCGAACACCGCCGCATCCTGCGCGAAGGGAATCGCAACAAAGCGCCCGGCGACCTCCCCGCTCGCGCGGTCGGTGGCGATCCAGGTGAGGCCGGGCCAGCCCGGCGCGGCGAGCCAGTCCCACAGCTCGGCATCGTCGGCGAAGGCGCCGCGCGAGAGGTATCGGCATTGCGCCGGATCGCCCAGCGTGGGCAGGAGCGCGGCGGCGTCCGAACGCTCGAGCGGGCGCAGGGCAAAGCGCGGCGTGATGAGAAGCGGGACGGACGCAAGAGTGGCCATGGAGAGGCGCTATCCCCCGTTCGCTGCCGAACCGCAAGCGCGAGCGTGCACCCGCATGTGCCCCACAGCGAAGCGAACAGCACCGAGCTTGGCTCAGGACACGAGGTGGCTGACGAGCGCCTTGACCTTCTTGGAGCGCCATTGCGGCAGCGGCGCCACCAGCCAATAGGCTCGCCGGCTCGCGACCGGATCGCCCAGCGCGACCAGCGCGCCGCGCTCGAGCGCGCGCTCGACGAGGGGGAGCGGGAGGACGGTGCGCCCCATGCCCGCCAGCGCCGAGCTCAGCGCCTGCCCGGCGCTGCTGGTGGTGACGCAAGCGTTGACCTCGTCCGGAAGGGCGGCCTCGGGCCAGTCGATCCACGCATCGCGCGCCTCGGGAGCCGCGACGCTGACCTTGAGCGCGGGCGCGAGCTGGACGCCCTCGAGCTCGCCCGGCCCGGTGACGAAGCGGATCGCGAGGTCGAGGTTCGCCTGGGTGAAGTCGGCCCCCTCGTCGGGAGCGAGAATGTACTGGACCCCCGGCGTCGTCGCCTGGAACGGGGCGAGGCGCGGGGCGAGCCACTCGGCGTAAAACTCGCGCGGGGCGGCGATGGTGTAGCGGTCCGAAGCCTGGCCGGCCTGCATCGCCTGCACGCTCTCCTCGAAGCGGAGGAAGCCCTCGCGCAGCGGGTCGAGCCCGGCGATGCCCTCGGGGGTCAGCTCGAGACCCTTGGAGGTGCGGCGGAAGAGGACCACGCCAAGATGGTCCTCAAGCGCGCGGATCTGCTGGCCGACGGCGGCCGGGGTGACGGCGAGCTCGTCGGCGGCTCTCGTGAAGGAGAGGTGGCGCGCGGCGGCATCATAGACCCTGAGGGCGTTCAAGGGGAGGTGCGTGCGCTTCACGGAGCGGGGCGATACCCAGCGCCGCGCGCGGCTGCAAGCGCCGAGTGGTGGCCGGGAACCGCAGACGCGGAGCGCCCGGCGGCGCCCGGCTCAGGAACGGCCGTCAGCGGTCTCGGGCGCGGCAAGCGGGAAGAACGGGATGCGAACCTCGAACGGCTGCCCATCGGCGCGCACGAAGGTGTAGAACCCCTCCATCGATCCGTGAGGCGTGGTCAGCGGGCAACCCGAGACATAGTCGTGGCTCTCGCCCGGACCGAGCCGCGGCTGCTCGCCCACTACGCCCTCGCCATCGACATGGTTCACCATGCCGCGCGCATCGGTGATCCGCCAGTGCCGGGTGCGCAGCTGGAGGGTCTCGTGGCTGCCATTCTCGATGCGGATATGATAGACCCAGAACCACTTGCCCGCCTCCGGATGCGATTGCTCCGGCAGGAAGTTGACGGCAACGCGGACGGTTACCCCCTCGGTGACAGCAGCATGTTGGAACAGCTCTTTCATATCACCTCCAAACTAGCACGTTGCGGCCCTCCGACAAGAGCCTCAACGCCGTTTTCCCGACGAGTATCCCTGCAAGGACGCAACGAAGCGTGCAAAAATTACGCGCAGCAACACGGAACGGACGCAAACGTCGCCATGGGCCCTTCCCGCTCAGCCTGCGGCGAGCGCCTCCTCTATCTGGCCAAGGCGTTCCTTGCCGAAGAACATCTCGCTCGGCCCCTCCTTTTGCCCGACGAACATGGTCGGGATGCCGAAGGCCCCGCGCTCGACCGCGCGGTCGGTGTTGGCGATGAGGCCCTGCTTGACCTCGTCGCTCTGCGAACGCTCGAGGAGGTCGCTCGCATCGAAACCGCCCGCCGTGATCGCCGCGCCGATCGCCGCCATATCCGAAAGATCGATGCCCTCCTCCCAGATCGCCGGCAGCAGCGTGTCCACGAATTGCACCCCGCGCCCGTCCTGGTCGGCGGCGTAGAGCATCCGCTGGAGAGTGATCGAGTTGAACGGAAAGGCCGGGTGCATCCTGAAGCGCTCGAGCCCGTGGCGCTCGATGAAGCGGCGCATCTCGAGCATGGCGTATTCGTTCTTGCCCTTTACCTCGGCGTCGCGAATCATCGGCGGCGCATTGCCGGTGAGCTTGTGCATGCCGCCGAGAAAGGCCGCCGTCACTTCGAGCTCGGCACCCGTCCGGCGCACCACCTCGCGCAAGGGTTGCCAGATCAGATAGGCGTTGGGGCTGACGAAATCGAAGATGAGCTCGACGCGGGCTACCATGCAAGAGTCTCCTGTTCGCGGCAAGGCATAGTGCTCCGCGCCGGCGCTGGAAAGTCTGTTTACAAGATTTGCCCGTGCATCCGGGCGTCAGATCCCCGCCGCCGAGAGCGCCGCATCCATGTCCTCGACGAGGTCCGCGATGTCCTCGAGCCCGACATTGATCCGCACCAGCCCCTCGGTCACACCCATCGCCGCGCGGCCCTCCTCGCCCATCACATGATGCGTGGTCGAGGCCGGGTGGCACATCAGCGTCTTGGCATCGCCGATATTGTTGGAGATGTCGATCAGCTCGAGCGCATCGAGCAGCGCGAAGGCGCGCTCTCGGCTGCCGACATCGAACGCGAAGATCGGGCCGGTGGCGACCATCTGCGCCTTGGCGAGTTCATGGCGCGGGTGGCTCGGCAGCCCCGGATGCAGCAACCGGCCGCCCGCCGCCTCGATCCGCGGCGCCATAAATTCGCCCAGCGCCACCGCGTTCTCGCTCTGACGGTGCGCGCGCAACTCGAGCGTTTCCAAGCCTTTCAGGACCACCCATGCGTTGAACGGCGAGAGGTTCGGCCCGGTGTTGCGCTGGAATGGAAGGAGGACATCGTTCATCCAGGCCTCCGATGCGCAGATCGCGCCTGCAAGCACCCTGCCCTGCCCCTCCATCAGCTTGGTCGCGCTGTAGGCGATCACGTCAGCGCCGAACTCCATCGGGCGCTGAAGCGCTGGCGTGGCGAAGGCGTTGTCGACCACGGTGGTGATGCCGTGTGCGCGGGCAAGGCCGCAGACATAAGCGAGGTCGACCACGTCGAGCGTCGGGTTGGCCGGGGTCTCGAAGAAGAAGACCTTGGTGTTGGGCCGGATCGCGGCTTCCCATGCGGCATTGTCAGCGCTGTCGATCACGGTGGTCTCGATCCCGAAGCGCGGGAGCAGATGATCGACCAGCCAGCGGCACGAGCCGAAGGCGGCGCGCGCGGCAACGCAGTGGTCGCCAGTCGACAGCTGGCACAAAAGCGCCGCCGTCATCGCCGCCATCCCGGTCGCCTGCACCCGGCACGCCTCGGCGCCCTCGAGCAACGCAATGCGCTCTTCCAGCATGGCGACGGTCGGGTTTTGGAGGCGCGAATAGGTCATCCCCTCGGCCTCGCCGGCAAAGCGGTCGGCGACGGTCTGCGCGTCATCATAGGTGTAGCCCGAGGTGAGATAGAGCGCCTCGCTCGTCTCGCCATGCTCGGAGCGCCAGGTGCCGCCCCGCACCGCCCGCGTGGCGGGACGCCATTTCGCGCTCGCGGCGCGATCCATTCCGGTGGTCTTCTTCATGGGCCTAGCGCTTACTGCGCTCAGAGGCCGCTCGCAACCAGCCCTTCGCGCGCGGTGCGGGCATGGCCGACCGCGCTCAGCATCAGCGTGCCTTCGAGAAGGGTGAGCAGATAGCGCGCGCCGCCGGCGGGATCGGGATCGCCTTCGGGCATCTGCGTCTCGAGCCAGGCGAGCTGCTTGGCGATCATCGCCTCGGCCGCCGCAGCATAGCCCGGCAGGCCGCGCGCCGAGCCCGCGACGATCTCCCACCACAGCACCATGAACCGCTCCATTCCCGGCGCGCGCCCCTGCGCGAGGATGCGTGCAAAACACTGCTGGCGCGTCGTCGCGCGCTCTTCCCCGAGCGCCATCTCCAATGCGTTCGAGTAGACCCCAGCGATGTATTCGAGGAGGTCGCGGATAAGCATCTCCTTGTTGCCGAAATGGTAGATCAGCATCCGGTCCGAAGTGCCGGCCGCCTTGGCGAGCGGGCGCAGGCTTGCCTGGCCCAGACCATGCTCGAGCACGTGCGCGGCGAGCAGGGGGAGGAGCGTTTCCTTGGACATGGTGGGTTTGGCAGAGGGCATGGCGGTTTGTACTTGTAGCGGACGCTACACCCGGCTATCGGCGTTTGTAGCATTCGCTACATCGCCGCGGGAGATTCCACTTATGGACACGCTCGAAATCCTCTTCTTCATCGCCTACGGCTTGGGCGCCCTCGCGTTCGGCTTCATCTTGAGCGCAAAACCCGTGATCGGCAATGCCGCGCTTGCAGGCCTGCTGTGCGTCGTCTTCGGCGCCTACACCGCCGTCCAGATCGCGCGCGAGGGGGTCATCATGTTCTTCACCAACCATTCGCATAATCTCACCGGCCTTCAGGTCTGGTGGGATCTCCTCATGTGCGCGCTCATCGCGCTGTTCTTCATCGCTCCGCGCGCCCGGGCTGCGGGGATGAACGTCGTGCCGTGGGCGCTGCTGGTCGGGACCACGGCGAGCATCGGCCTTCTTGCGATGTGCGCGCGGCTGTTCTGGCTTGAAGCACGCGCGCAGCGCTGACGCCGATCGCGCTTGCCGATCGCCCGCAGCTTTCCTAAGCGCGCGAGGGAATGTCCGACCTCGCTGTCAGCCCCGCAGGAGCGCCCGTGCGCCCCGCCGATCCGGTCGGCTGGTGCATCGGCATCCCGCTCACCTTCGCTGCGCTCGCCGCGATCCGGCTGACCACGCCGAGCGCGCCCTTTTTCGACGAGGTGCACTATCTTCCCGCCGCGCGCGAGATCCTTAAGATCGGCGGCGAGGCGATGCCGACCTATCTCAACCAGGAACACCCGCTGCTCGGCAAGACGCTGATCGCGCTTGGCATGGCGCTTTTCGGCGACAATCCGCTGGGCTGGCGGATCATGCCGCTCCTCGCCGGCACGCTCGCGCTCCTCGCCAGCATGCGCGCGCTGTGGCACGCAAGCGGCGAGCGCTATGCGACGATCGCCTTCGGGATGTTGCTCGCCACCGGCTTTCACCTGTTCGTCCACGCTCGCATCGCGATGCTCGATATCTTCATGGCCGCCTTTCTCGCAGCTGCCGCCTGGCAGTTCGCCGCCGCCACCAGAGAACCCGAGACCGGCCGCAGGCGGCTGGCGCTGTGCGGGATCGCGCTCGGCTGCGCGATGGGGGCGAAGTGGAACGCCGCTTCGCTCGCGATCGTGCCCGGCCTCACCTTCTTCGCCGCGCGTCTTGCGGCAGGGCGCCGCCGCCTGCTGCTGAGCGATCGCGGCATCCCGGTGCCCGGCATCACGCTTCTCGAGGCCTTCGCCTGGCTCGGCATCGTGCCGCTGATCGTCTATGCGCTCACCTTCTGGCCGGGCTATCATCTCGGCCATCCCCCGGTGCCCTCGCCGCTCGCAACGCAGGGGCTCATCACCTTCCATGGCGACATGCTGCGCTGGCAGGGCGCGGTGATGGCACCGCATGCCTATCAGAGCACCTGGCAGCAATGGGCGCTCAACACGCGCGGGATCTGGTATCTCTACGAATTCATCGACGGAGCGCAGCGCGGGGTGCTGCTGATCGGCAATCCGCTGACCATGCTGATCGGCTTGCCCGCGCTTGCCTGGTGCGCGCTGATGGGGCTTGTGCGCGGCAATTGGGCGCGCATCGCGGTGGTGGTGGGCTATGCGGTGAGCCTCGGCTTCTGGATCATCGCGCCAAAGCCCGTGCAGTTTTACTATCACTACATGATGCCAAGCTTCTTCCTGCTGGGCGCGCTCGCGCTTGCGCTGGGCGATCTCCACCACTCGCCCGCGCGGCGCTGGATCGCGCACAGCGTGCTGGCGGGAAGCGCGTTGATGTTCGCTCTGTTCTACCCCGTGCTCAGCGCCGCTCCGCTCAAGGGGCCGATGAGCTTTCTCACCTGGGCCTGGCTCGAGGGCTGGCGCTAGAACCGGCCCCACACGAAGCGGCCCGACAGCGCATAATTCCAGACCGAGCCCACGAGGATCCCGGCCAAAGCTGCCAGCACCCAGGCAACGCCCCGCCCCTCGAGAAAGCTCGCCACCGCCACATTGGCAAGACCGCCCACCGCGCAGGTTGCGCAAAAGCCCAGCCATCCGCGCAGCACCGCCCCCCACCCCACGAGCCGCTTGTCGCGATAGGTCAGCCAGTTGTTGAGCCAGAAGTTGAAGCTCATCGCGCTCAGCACAGCGGCCCCTTGCGCCAGCGTGAAGTTCTCGCCGAGCCCAAAGAGCAGCGCGGCGAGCACGCTCATGTGGACGATCACGCCGAGCCCGCCGACCGTGCCGAACAGGGCAAAGCGCGTCGGGATCAGCCGGCCGAGCGTCTTGTCGTAAAGCCCGGCGAGGAAATCGAACAGGATTGCGCGATCGAGCTTGCTCACGCCCTCGCGGCGCGCGGCGAAATCGAGCGCGAATTCCTTGACGCGCAAGGGATGATCGCTGGTCGCGAGGAGATCGAGCAGGATCTTGAAGCCGATCCCCGAGAGGCGCGGGACGAGTCGGCGCGCGGTGCTGGTGGGCAGCATGAAATAGCCGCTCATCGGATCGGTGAGGGCCACCCCGGTCAGCGCGCGGGCGAGACGGTTGGCAAGCCCGGAGAGCCGCTCGCGCTCGGGCTCGGCCCATTGGGCGATGCTCGCTCCGGGCGCAAACCGGCTTGCGACGCAGATCTCGGCCTCGCCCGCCTTGAGGCTGGCCAGCATAAGCGGGAGAAGCGCGGGATCGTGCTGGTGGTCGGCGTCCATCACCGCGGCATAAGGTGCAGCGGTGGCGCAAAAGCCCTCGATCGCGGCAGAGGAGAGCCCGCGCCGGCCAATCCGCTGGATCACTCGCACCCGCCGGTCAGTCAAGGCGAGAGCGCGGGCCTCGTCAGCGGTGCCATCGGCGCTGTCATCGTCGATGATCAGCACTTCCCAGCCCTCCTCCCCCAGCATTGGGCCCAGCGCCGCCTCGATCCGCTCGATCAGCGGCGCCAGATTGCCGCGCTCGTTGAGCGTTGGAAGAATGATCGCGAGTTCGAGCGGCATGGGCTCACCCGCCGAGGCGCTCGATCACCGCCTCGCCGATGCCTTGCGTGCCATGGCTGCCGCCCAGATCCGCGCCGAGGATGCCATCGGCGAGCGCCTGCGCGACTGCAGCCTCGATCCGCTCGGCTGCCTCATTAAGCCTGAAGGAATGGCGCAGCATCATCGCCGCTGAAAGGATCGTCGCCATCGGATTGGCCTTGCCTTGCCCGGCGATATCGGGCGCGCTGCCGTGGATGGGTTCATAAAGGCCAAACGTGCCGTGCTGCGTCTGCCGCTCGCCGAGCGAGGCGCTCGGCAGCAGGCCGATCGAGCCGACCGCGGCGCTCGCAAGATCGGAGAGAATATCGCCAAAGAGATTGCCCGTGACCATCACCCGGAAACGCTCCGGGTTGGCGATGATCTGCATGGCGGCATTATCGACATACAAATGCTCGAGCGCAACCTGCGGGTGTTCTTCGCCAAGCGCGATCATCTCCTCGCGCCAGACCTGGCTCGTCTCGAGCACATTGGCCTTGTCGACGCTGACCAGCCCTGCGCCCATCCCTTCCGCCGCGCGGAAGGCGACCGCGCCAATGCGGCGGATTTCGGGCACGCTGTAGGACATGAGATCCCACCCCTCGCGATGGCCATCGGCAGTCGGGCGCACGCCCTTGTCGCCGAAATAGACATCGCCGGTGAGCTCGCGCACGATCAAGAGATCGAGCGCACGCGCGATCTCGAGCCTGAGCGGCGAGAGCGCTTCGAGGCCGGGAAACACGCGCGCGGGGCGCAGATTGGCGAACAGGCCGAGCTCGCGGCGCAGGCCGAGGATCGCTTGTTCGGGCCGCAGCGCACGTTCGAGCGCGTCGCAGGAGGGATCGCCGACCGCACCGAACAGCACCGCATCCGCCTCGCGCGCGGCGGCAAGCGTCGCCTCGGGGAGCGGATGGCCATGGCGCCTGTAGGCCGCGCCGCCGATATCGGCTTCCTCGAACACGAGCCCCGGCAAGGCCAGCGCCTCGAGCACGCGCACCGCCTCGCGGGTCACTTCGGGGCCGATCCCGTCGCCGGGCAGAACCGCAATCTTCATGCAGGAATCCTCACGTCACGATCCGCTTGAGCCGCTCTCCCAGGAGCACGCGCGCGGCCATAACATCGCGTGCCTGATCGGCAAGCAGATAGCGCGCGAGCGGGCGGTGGAGCTGGCGAAACGCCTCGAACTGGTGCGCCGCATCGCTTTCCCAATCGAGGGCCCCGCGCACCTCCTCGCCGCCATAGCCGAGCTCGCGCAGCACCATCTTTTCATAGGCGATCATCGCCGCGAGCCAAGCGCGCGCGGAAGGTGCGGCGCAGACCGCATCGAGGAGGCCGCCGAGCGCCTCATAGAGCTCGGGATGCGGGCTGTTTTCAGGCAGGGCGCTGGCGCTGAGCGCGCTCGCCCAGGCGATCGCGGCGGCGGGCAGCGGCTCGGTGAGCAAGGCGCCGCAGCTGCGCTCAAGCTCGATCCGGGCGAACGGAAGCTGACTTGCCGAGCGTGCGCGCAGTTCGAGCGCAACCCGGTTGCCCGGGATCATCACGGGCCGCATCTGCCGCCCGCGCCCGCCCGCCACATAGCCTGCCACCAGGCCATGTTCGCGCGTCAGCAGCCGGGCGATCGAGCCCGTCTCGCCGTGAGCGCGCGCGGCGACCAGAATGGCGGGCGCGCGGATGTGCATGATATGCGCGAGGGCCGGCCTATTTGGCCGCGAGCCTGGCCTCGAGCTCGGCGAGCCGCGCTTCCATCGCGTCGGCCTGCTCGCGCGCTTTCTGCGCCATCGCCTTGACCGTCTCGAACTCCTCGCGGCTCACAAAGTCCATCCCGCCCAATGCCTCGCGCAGGCGCTCGCGCGCGCTTTGGCGCGCCTCGCGGGTCATGCCCGCCATGGTGCCGGCGGCGCTGTTGGCAAGTTTGACGAAGTCGGCGATGATCGGGTTTTCGCTTTGCATGGCGGCCTTGTTATCCTCTTGTGCGCGTCTGTCCAGCCCGAAGGGCAGCCTCATAGGGTGACTTCGACCGCTGCGCCATTGCCGCCGGTTTCGCCGCCGTCCGGGTTTTCGACGAGAAAGCGGTAATTGAGCACGGTCGCGAAGCACACCCAGCCAAGATAGGGCAGCATCAGGAGGGCCGCGATCCGCCGCACCCGCCAGAACGCGGCGATCACGGCGAGCAGCGTCACGATCGCTGCCCCAAGCACGACAAGCCCGCCGGTGATCGATTGCGCGCCGAAGAACACCGGCGTCCAGGCCAGCGTTATGGGAAAGTGTATCACGAACAGGCCGATCGCAAGCCGCCTTGCGTGCGCGCCCCATGCGCTCGCGACGAGCGCCACCGCAAAACCGATCACCGTGAAGAGCACGCCCCACACGATGCCGAAGGCGGCAGGAGGCGGAAAGATCGACGGCTTTTGAAGGTTCTGGAACCAATAGGTGTCCGGCCCGCCGAGCTCGCCCGAAAGGAAACCGAGCAAGACGATAAGCGGAACGCAAAACAGCGACCAGCGCAGGAAACTCGCGCGCAATTGCGCCCTGGAAGCGAGGATATTCATGCAAGGATGTTCATGTCAGCAAGCGGCCTCATGCCTCTTTCGCAGCTTTTGCAGCCAAGCATTTGACACCGGTCCGATTCGGACCGGTATCGACGGGAGCCGAGCGATACACGAGCGCGTCGCGAGCGCCAATCGCGCAGCAGCGGGGCTCGCCCAGCAACCCGCGCGGGCAGCTCGCAAGAATGCCGCAGGCATGAAAGACAGCAGCTTTGCGCCGCTTGCAAGTTTCATTAGCGCGGCCGCCACATTGTCGCTAATCTCGCCATATTCTTGCCGTGATTCGGTGGCGCGAGCGGCAAGAGATCCAATTTGGCGCCACGATCATTCTAAGCCCGCTCAGCGGGACAGTTCAGGGGAACACCTATGAAGAAGACCAACTTTGCATCGATGCTCGCTGTCGCCGGCGGTCTCGCCGTCACCACCGCCTGCTCGGCTCCGGCTGAAGAAGCCGCCACCGAAGCTGACGCGATGTCGGTCGAAGCCCCGGCCGAAGAAGCCATGGCTGAAGACGCCATGGCCGAAGACGCGATGGCTGAAGAGCCCATGGCTGAAGAAGCGATGGCCGAAGAAGGCGCGATGGAATGCGGCGCTGCGGAATGCGGCGCTGCCGAGTAATCGGACCGAGTTGGCGCGCGAGAGCCTGTCAGGCCTCGCGCTCACGTGACAAGAGGGCCGGTGGCGACGATTGCGTTGCCACCGGCCTTTCTTGTTTCGGATGACAGCATTCAAGCTGATTTTGATCCAAGCCATGACCGTGAAATCATGACATTGTCGCAAGAACAAGCCGCTCTGACCGTTATCGAGACGATCACGCAGATGGCCGCCGAACAGCGTCCGCTGATGCTGCGCGTGATTCCCGAGGAAGGGGCGACCTTCTGGACGCACTACCCCAGGAAGGATGCGCGCGATGTGCATTGCAGGTCGCGCTGGTATTACCACGTGCACGCCGAGGGCTCGCGCGACCCGGAGGAGCACGGCCACTTCCACCTTTTCCTTCATCGCACCCAGCTTGCCCCAGGGCTCGAGCCGCGCGTCTGGCCGCCGCTGGGCGAGGACGCCAAGGCGCATGTGACGCACCTCATCGGCCTCTCGATCGACAAGGTCGGCATTCCGCGAGCCTGGTTCGCGGTCAATCGCTATGTCACCAACGAATTCCTCTACCCCGCCGATGTCATGATCGAGCACCTGAGCGCCTTCAACGTTGATCACACGCCGGAAGACCCGCTGGTGAACCGCTTCGTCACCGCAATGGTGGCGCTCTATCGCGACGAGATCGCCGAGCTGCTGCGCGAGCGCGACAAGCGGCACGCGGAGCTGATCGCGCTGCATGGCGAGAAGGACGCGTTCGAGAAGGCGAGCGGGGTCGATGTGCTGGCGCAGGTGCCGATCGATCTCGACGCGAAGATCGGCTCGCTCGAGCTCGAGGTGGCCTGACCTCAGCCCCGCCCCATCAGCCGCGTGTCGCGCAGATCAGGAATTCGACATTGCCCTTGGGCCCGGTGATCGGGCTGGTCGCGATGCCCTGCACGCTCCAGCCGTCCGCTTCGAGCCAGGCGCGCACTTCGGCGCACACCCGTTCGTGCAGCACCGGATCGCGCACCACCCCGCCCTTGCCCACTTCCGCCTTGCCGACCTCGAATTGCGGCTTGATCAACGCGACGAGCCGGCACCGCGGCGCCGCCAGCTCGAGCGGCCGCTCGAGCACCTTGGCGAGCGCGATGAAACTTGCATCGCACACCACCAGATCGCACGCGCGATCGATCTGCTCAGCCGTCAGCACCCGCGCGCTGGTCTGCTCGAGCACGGTGACGCGCGCGTCCTGCCGCAGCTTCCAGGCGAGCTGGTTGGTTCCGCTGTCGATCGCGAAGACATGGGTCGCCCCGTTCGCCAGCAGCACGTCGGTGAACCCGCCGGTCGAGCTGCCGATATCCATCGCCACCGCGTCCGCCACGTCGAGCCCGAAATGCTCGATCGCATGGGCGAGCTTGATCCCGCCGCGGCTAACCCACGGATGATCGCGCCCGCGCACCTCGATCGGGGCGTCCGCCGTCAGTTGCTGGCCAGGCTTGTCGACCTTGTTCTCGCCCACAAACACCACGCCCGCCATGATCAACGCCTGCGCGCGAGTCCGGCTCTCGGCGAGACCAGCCTCGACGAGCAACTGATCGGCGCGCAGCTTCGCGGTGGTTTTTGTTGGCTTTGTCATGGACCCGAACGCCGTTAGCGCGCATTGCTATGGCATGAAAGCGATCTACCTCAACGCCGCCGCCGCCCTTGTCCTCACCTTCGGCATCGCCGCCTGCACGGCCGGAGTGGAGACCCCGCCGCCCGTGCCTGTCGCGGTCGCGGTGCCGCCGACCACTCCGCCATCCGCGCCGGTCGTGCGCATGCCCGAATACGGCAATTATCTCGATGCGCCGCAGACGCCCGGCACCTGGAGCTATGCGCAGGATCCGGGCGAAACGCTCGCGCTTTATGGCGAGGACCCGCGCGCGCCTGTCTTCCTCATGCGGTGCAGCGGGCAGGGGCTGGCGCTCGCCCGCGTGACCGATCAGGCACAAAGCGCTCCGCGCGTGATGAGCGTAACCACCGAGACCGTGACCCGCCAACTCGAAGCGGCACCCGTTGCGGGTCAGCCAAACCTGATCGCCGTGCCGCTCGCGGCGGGCGATCCGTTGCTCGATGCCATGGCGATCACCAAGGGGCGGTTCGCGATCGAGGTCGAGGGGGAGCGCTCGCTGTATCTCCCGGCCTGGGCGGAGGTGACGCGCGTGATCGAGGATTGCCGCTGAACCGAAGCGATTCTGCCGCAATTATCCACAGGCTTGTAGGCAGGATATCAACAGCGCGCCGCCGGCAACAAAGAACGCCGAAGGTTTCCCCCCGACGTCGCGGTTGCACTCCTCATTGCAGGCGTTCGATCATGACGCCGGAAAAGTTTTTTTCAAGTCTTGTCTCAGCGAACCCGATGATTCACATTCGGGACAGGCCAGCGGTGAACGCAAGGCTCGGCCCCCGGTGATGCGAGCGGGTCTTGGCTTAACAGCGCGAAAGGAGGTGATCCGATGTCTCATGGTTCAGTAGCGAGGTCGGTGAAGATCCCTACGGAGCATACTCGGTAACACTCCTTGCCGAGTGAGGCTTCGTGAGCGGCGCTTCCGGCCGCTGACCATGCAAAGGGCTGATCCTGTGCGCCGCTGATACTGGCGGGCGAGGGTCAGCCCTTTACATTTCCCCTGCCCCCGCGCCCTGCAACAACGTCTTGCTCTGCGCACATGGCGCGATTACCGGACGATCCATGCAGTTCGAGCAACTCCCCCACCCCTCGCCCATTCCCGAAGCGGTCCGCCTCGAGGCGATCAAGGACCCGGGTTTCGGCAAGGCCTTCACCGACCACATGGTCACGATCGACTATGACGAAGGCGCCGAGGGCAGCGTTGCGGGCGGGTGGCACTCGGCGCGGATCGGCCCGCGCGAGCCGCTGGTGCTCGATCCCGCCGCGAGCGTGCTGCATTACGCGCAGGAAATCTTCGAGGGAATGAAAGCTTACGCCCACGCCGATGGCGGCATGGCGCTGTTCCGCCCCGAGGCCAATGCGCGCCGCTTCAACGCGAGCGCGCGCCGCATGGCGATGCCCGAATTGCCCGAGGAGTTGTTTCTCGAGGCGGTGCGCCAGGTGGTGGCCGCCGATCGCTCGTGGATGCCGACGATCGAGGGCGGATCGCTCTATATCCGCCCCTTCATGTTCGCCTCCGAAGCCTTTCTCGGCGTGCGCCCGGCCAAGCAATACAAGTTCATCGTGATCTGCAACGCGGCGGGCTCCTACTTCAAGGGCGGGGTCAGCCCGGTCAAGATCTGGATCGCGCAAGGCTATGTCCGCGCGGCTCCGGGCGGCACGGGTGCGGCCAAGACGGGGGGCAATTACGCCGCCAGCCTCGTGCCGCAGGCGCAGGCGATGGCGAACGGGTGCGACCAGGTCGTGTTTCTCGATGCGATCGAAAACAAGTGGGTCGAGGAACTTGGCGGCATGAACCTGTTCTTCGTGCGCCGCGACGGGAGCGTTATCACCCCGCCGCTGACCGGCACGATCCTCCCCGGCATCACCCGTGACAGCCTGATTGCGCTCCTGCGCGAAGAAGGCCTCGAGGTGCGCGAGGAGCCCTATTCGATTCAACAGTGGCGCAGCGAGGCCGAGGACGGCACGCTGCTCGAGACGATGGCATGCGGGACCGCGGCGGTCGTCACCCCGGTCGGCACGGTGGCGGGGCCGGACGGCGAATTTCAGATCGGCGCGGGCGGCACGGGCCAGCTCACCGCCAAGCTGCGCGAGCGGCTTGTCGATATCCAGTGCGGCCGGCGCGAGGATCGCCACGGCTGGGTGATGCGGGTCTGAGCGCGCGGCTCAGCCGTTGAGAGCCTCCCGGAAAGCATCGATCAACCAGCTTGTCGCCGGCCCCAGCCGGGTGTCGCGCCGCCACAGCGCATAGAGCGTGTAACGATCGCCCGGCTTTTCCGGCAGATCGAGCTCGACGAGGCCCCCGTTCGTCAGATCGCCCGCGATCATGTGGCGCGGCATGTTGCCCCAGCCCAGCCCCTCTTTCAGCAGGACATGCTTGGCACCAAGATCGCCCAGCCGCCAGGTGAGCGGGCTCAGCACCGAGAATTCGCGCCCCTGCGTGCGGGTCGAGCGATCGGAAAGCACGAGCTGGAGATGGCGGCGGCTCTCGCCCGGCGCGATGCCCGGGCGGGCAAGTGGGTGCGCGGGCGCGGCAACGGGCACGAGCTCGATTTCGCCCACCGCCTGGCGCTCGAGCAGCGGGTCCTCGCCGATGATCGGCCCGCCGAGCGCCAGCTGCGCACCCTCGCCGAGCAGACATTCAGCGACCGCGCCCAGTGCCTCGACCCGCAATCGCAGTGCGACGGTCGGGAAGATTGCGCGAAAATCGGCGAGCACCGCCGCAGTCACCTCGCCCGGCAGCATCGCGTCGATGACGAGCCCCAGCGTGCTCTCGAGCCCCGCATGGAGCGAGCGCGTCTTGGCGAGCAGCGCGTCGAGGGCATCGGCGACGCTGCGGGCCTCGGCCAGCAGCCCCTCGCCCGCCTCGGTCAGAACCGGTCGGCGCGAGCCCTCGCGCTCGAACAAGATGACCGCCAGTTGCGCTTCTAGCTGCGCGATGCCGTAGCTGATTGCGGAGACCGCGCGGTTCATCGCCCGCGCTGCGCCGCCGAAGCTCCCATGCTCGGCGACGGCGAGGAAGATGCGCAGGTGATCGAGCGAGGGATCGCCGAGTTTCATCCGCAAGATGTTCGGGTTTCCTGAACATCTTGGCAAGTTTTATCGCACTTATCCGTTCGATCCCCTGAGCCTATCTCCCATCCCAACGGAGCGACACCGCTCACTTCGATGAGGAGACACCACCATGATCGAACTTCGTCCCTTCAACAGCCTCGGCGCCGCCAACCACGGCTGGCTCGATGCGCACCACCACTTCTCCTTCGCCGGTTACCACGATCCCGCGCGGGTCCACTGGGGAGCCCTGCGCGTCTGGAATGACGACAAGATTGCGCCCGGCACCGGCTTCCCGACCCACCCGCACAACGACATGGAAATCATCACCTATGTCCGCAAAGGCGCGATCACGCACCGCGATTCGATGGGCAATGAGGGCCGCACCGAAGCGGGCGATGTCCAGGTGATGAGCGCAGGGGATGGCGTGCGCCACTCGGAATACAATCTGGAAGATGGCGAGACCACGCTCTTCCAGATCTGGATCATCCCCGACGAGCGCGGCGGCAAACCGAGCTGGGGCGCCAAGCAATTCCCCAAGGGCGAGCGCGCCGGGGCCTTCGTGCCGCTCGCGAGCGGGCTCTCCGACGACAACGAGGAGGGCGCGCTCCCCATCCGCAGCAATGCCCGCGTGCTCGGCGCGACAGTGAGGGCGGGAACGAGCGTCACCTACACCCCCGCCTCGGCCGACCGCCATCTCTATCTCGTGCCCGCCACCGGCAAGGTGCGGATCGACGAGGTCGAAGCGAATGCTCGCGACGGCGTCGCGATCACGCAGCTCGAGAGCGTCACCATCACCGCGCTCGAGGATAGCGAGATCGTCCTCGTCGACGCGGCCTGACCCAAGCTCCCCTCCCCGTGTGCCGGGGAGGGGCCACCCCGATCACCCGACAAGGACCCCCAGCCATGACCAATATTCTTCATATCACCGCCAGCATCCGCAGCGCCGAAAGCATCTCGACGGCGCTTGGCACCAGCCTCGTCGACAGCATCGCCCGGCGCACCGGTGCCAGCGTCACCCGGCGCGATCTTGCAGCGCAGGATCTGCCCTTCGTCAGCGCCGAGCGCTTCGCCGCCAACCTCGCCCCCGCCGCCGAGCGCACGCCCGAGCAAGCCGAACTCGCCCGGATCGCCGACACGCTGATCGCCGAATTGCAGGCCGCCGACACGATCGTCATCAGTTCGCCGATCTACAATTTCGGCGCGCCCGCCAGCCTCAAGGCCTGGGCCGATCTCGTCGCACGCGCCGGAACGACCTTCAAGTACACCCAAGGCGGCCCCGTCGGGTTGCTCGAGGGCAAGAAGGCCTACATCACCATCGCCAGCGGCGGGACGCCGGTGGGCGCTGACTTCGACTTCATGTCGTCATGGCTGACCTTCTTCCTCGGCTTCCTGGGCATCAAGGATGTCGAGATCGTCGCGGCTGACGGCATCATGGGCGCAGGCGGCGAGGAGAAAATCGCCGCCGCGCATGACGAGGTGCTCAAGCTCGCCGCCTGAGCGGCCCACACCCGCCGCCGCGCTGGTTCTTGCAGGATCGGCGAGGCGGTGTCGTGCGTCACGTTCATCAAAGTTTGGGCCGCATCAGCTGCCATTTGCGGATTGTGCGGCTCGGCCGGATGACGATGATCGCAACCCCGATAAGCGCCATGGCCCCGCCGACGATCAGCGGCCAGCCGATCGTGTCGCCCGTCAGCCATGTGCCGAAGGCGATGGTCAGCAGCGGTGTCAGCAAAGTGAGCGGCACGATGAGATTGGCATCGTGCTCCTGAAACAGCTTGAAATAGGCCGAGTGCGCGCCGACCGAGACCACCACGCCTGCAAACAGCACACAAGCGGCAACGGCCAGCGGCGCGGCCGTTACCGCGGCACTCTGGCCGGTTTCGAGCAGCAGCGTTGCGGGCAGCATCACGCCGAGCGAAGCGAGCGCCGCCCAGGCCTGAAGCGCCACCGCGCCCACCTCCAGGCGCTTCACAAATACCGAGGCGAAGGCTCCGATCAGGACCCCTGCAAAAGCATAGCTGAGCCCGACCGGATCGCTCGCATCCGATGGCGCACCGATCGCGAGCCCCACCCCGCCCAGCGCCAACGCCATGCCGAGGCCACGCCGCCAGCGCACCTCCTCTCCCAGGAACAGGATCGCAAACAGCACAGTGAGCGGCGCGCCCGCCAGGTTGACGATCCCGACCGCCGAGGGGCGCGCGGTCTGAAGGCCGATGAACTGAAGCCCGAAGCTGCCGCCCGTGATGGCAAAGCCGATCGCCAGCACCAGCGGCAGGCGTGCCGGAACACGGCGCAGCAGCGGGAAGAGCACGAGGAGCACAACGCCCGAGCGCAGGACAGTGTAGAACAGCGGCGGCAGGCCGAGTGTCGTCACCGCGATCTTGCTGACCACGACATTGAGCGCCCAGGCCACGTTGCACAGCAGCATGATCCCGAGCGCCGAGAGAGGCAGGCCGGCCGGCATCAATTATCAGCGCTGCCCAATGCCGCCTCGCGGATCGCCTCGGGGAGGCCTTCGCGCAGCTCCTCGCGCCACACCGCCGCGCTCGCATCGCTCGGCGCGCGCCAGTCGCCGCGCGGGCTCAGCGCGCCGTGCGAGCTGACCTTGGGGCCATTGGGCATGGCGCTGCGCTTGTATTGAGAAAACCCGAAGAAGCGCTGCGCAAAGTTATCGATCCAGCGTGCGATGGTGGGAAGGTCGTATTCGTGCTTGCGGTGCTCGGGGAAGCCGAAAGGCCAATCGCCCGCGGCCTTTTCGCGCCAGGCGTGCCAGGCGAGAAAGGCGATCTTGCTCGGCCGCTGGCCATAGCGGATCGTGTGGTGGAGGAAGAAATCGTTGAGCTCGTAGGGGCCGATGATGCTCTCGGTGTCCTGGATTGCACCATCTTCCCCGGCGGGGACGAGCTCAGGCGAGATCACCGTGTCGTAGATCGCCTGAAGGACCTTGCCGCACTGATCGTTAAACTGGCCGGTCTCGATCGTCCAGCGAATGAGATAGCGGATCAGCGTCTTGGGCACGCCCGCATTGATGCCGTAATGGCTCATCTGATCGCCCACGCCATAGGTGCACCAGCCCAGCGCCAGCTCGGAGAGATCGCCCGTGCCGAGCACGAAGCCGTGGTGCTGGCCGGCGAGGCGGAAGAGATAATCGGTCCTGAGGCCCGCCTGCACGTTTTCGAAGGTGACATCGTAGACCGGTTCGCCGCTCGCAAACGGATGGCCCATGTCGGCGAACATCTGGCGCGCGGCGGGGCGGATGTCGATCTCCTGCGCGGTGATCTCCATTGACCGCATCAGCTCCCAGGCATTGGTCTTGGTTGCCTCGGAGGTGGCAAAGCCGGGCATGGTGTAACCCCGGATCATCGTGCGCGGCAGGCCGAGGCGATCGCACGCCTTGGCCGCGACGATCAGCGCGTGGGTGGAATCGAGCCCGCCCGAAACACCGATGACGAGGCTTTTCGCGCCCGTCGCCTCCAGCCGGCGCATCAGCGCATCGACCTGGATGTTGAAGGCCTCGTAGCAATCCTCATCGAGCGTCAGCTTGTTGTTGGGGACGAAGGGAAAGCGCCGGATCGGGCGGATCAGGCCCTTGTCGCCCTCCACGGCCGCATGCTCGAACACGATGCGGCGGAAATGATCCTCGGGGCGGCCATGCGCTTCTGCGGCATCGGCGAAGGTCTGGTTGCGCATCCGCTCGGACGCGATCCGATCAGTGTCCAGATCGACCATGCACAGCTCTGCCCCGCGATCGAACCGCACGCTCTGGGCCATCAGCTCGCCCAGCTCATAAACGACGCCCTGCCCGTCCCACGAAAGATCGGTTGTGCTCTCACCATGGCCGCTCGCCGAATAGACATAGGCGCAGATCGAGCGCGATGAGCTCGCGCGGCAGTGCAGATGGCGATCATCCGCCCGCCCGATCGTGACCGGCGAGGCCGAGAGGTTGCACAATATGTGCGCCCCGGCGAGGGCAGCGAGGGTGCCGGGCGGATTGGGCGCCCAGAAATCCTCGCAGATCTCGACCCCGAAGGTGAAGCCGGGCAAGTTGGCTGCGGCGAAGATCAGGTCGGTGCCAAACGGCACTTCCTGATCGCCCACCCCGATCCACAGATCCCGGCAATCGCGGCCATGCGCGAAATAGCGCTTCTCGTAGAATTCGCGGTAATTGGGCAGATAGCTCTTGGGGACGACGCCCAGCAGCTCGCCGTTCGCTATCACGAGTGCACAATTGTAGATCTTGGAATGGCGACGCAGCGGCGCGCCGATCACCAGCACCGGGGCCAGCCCCTCGCTCGCGGCGATCACCTCGCCCACCGCTCGCTCGACCCGATCAAGCAGCGCGATCTGCAGGTGCAGATCGTCGATCGCGTAGGAGGAGAGGGTGAGTTCGGGATAAACCAGCAGATCGACCGCACTCTCATGTGCCCGCTTCGCCTCTTCGACGACGCTCGCGGTGTTGTAGGCGACATCGGCCGGGCGCATGCACGGGGTCGAGGTCGCGGCGCGCACAAAGCCGTGGGTGTGGCTGTCAAAGAAGCGGTGCGTGGTATCACTCATGGTTGTGCGGGCCTCCCGATCGAGCTCTCGAAGGGGGCTCTAGCCGCAATCGAGTTTGCGCGAAAGCAAGCTTCGCCGCGCTGCGATGCGCCCGCCCGGACCCTTGGAAGATGTTCTTTCCCCCTCGACAGCTATTCGTTCGGCAAAGCGCGTTGCGCTCAGGCTCTGCAGCCGCCACCTGTCGCACGTTCGTGCATGCTTGTTTCTTCAAGCTTTCGCTGCGCTGGTTCCTTTCAAGGAGACACTCATCATGGCTGACCCAACCTACACGCCCCCCAAAGTTTGGACCCACGATGCCGCATCGGGCGGCAAGTTCGCCAACATCAACCGCCCCACCGCAGGCGCGCGCGAGGAAAAGGCGCTTCCCGAGGGCGATCATCCGTTCCAGCTTCACAGCCTCGCGACGCCCAACGGGGTCAAGGTGACGATCCTGTTCGAGGAATTGCTCGAGGCTGGCCACGAGGGCGCCGAATACGACGCTTTCACGGTCGATATCGGCGAGGGCGCGCAGTTCTCGAGCGGGTTCGTTTCGATCAACCCCAATTCCAAGATCCCCGCGCTGATCGACCGCTCGGGTGTCAAGCCGATCCGCGTTTTTGAATCGGGCGCGATCCTGGTCCACCTCGCCGAGAAGTTCGGCGCCTTCCTGCCCGCCGAGCGCGGCGCGCGCGCCGAGGTGCTCTCCTGGCTGTTCTGGCAGGTCGGCACCGGCCCGTTCATCGGCGGCGGCTTTGGCCATTTCTACAATTACGCGCCCGAGAAATATGAATACCCGATCAACCGCTATGCGATGGAAACCAAGCGCATCTTCGATGTCGCGGACAAGCGCCTCGCCGAGAGCCGGTTCCTTGCGGGCGATGAATACTCCATCGCCGACATCGCCAACTTCCCCTGGCTCGCCCCCTTCATCGCGGGCACGATCTACGGCGAGGCCAAGACCTTTCTCTCGATCGACGAATACGAGCATGTCGGACGCTGGGCGCGCGAGATCGCGGCGCGGCCGGGGGTGCGGCGCGGGCGGCTCGTCAACAAGGTCTGGGGCGATGAAGACCAGCAATTGCGCGAGCGCCACTCGGCGGCCGATTTCGACGGGCTGAACCTCGACTACACCTTCTGATCGCACACCCTCGCCGCACCAACGGGCAGGAAGTGGCGCCGCTTCCGGCCCAAGGTGCCTGGCGGCGAGAATCGGGCATTGGCAGCGAGCGAACCAGGCGCGATCAGGCTGCGCGAGAGGCTGGAATAGGGCGTAGGCGATCTTGCGTGCGGGCTCGATGTTGACCGACATCGCAACGCTCGAAGGCGAGCTCGCTGCAAGGCGAGCGCAGGGATGATGCTGGCGCGCACGCCATCTTCTGGATGTGCGGGCTTCACTTTAGGCCCAGCATATTTGCGCCCTTCACATTTGCGACAACCGCGCTATAGCGCGCGGCTCGTGCTGGGGTGTAGCCAAGCGGTAAGGCAGCGGTTTTTGGTACCGCCATGCGCAGGTTCGAATCCTGCCACCCCAGCCAAGCTTTGATGACTGAACAAGCGCCTCAAAACAGAGGTTCTGCTGAGAGTCCCAACGCGTGGCACCCTGCCGTGGCACTCATTGATGGCCGCTCCTCGAGCATCATGATCCGACCGACCATACGGTTCAAGCTGGCCTGATCTTCACCTTGAGAGGATTTTGCGCGAGTTCGGGCACGAGCCTACTCGCCGCGACAACACCGCCGTCTGACCGGGTTTTCCGAAGGGGCCGACCCGCCAGCCTGCAATCCAACTCGAAAGCCCCTTGCAAACTATAGCACGATAACTATCATGATAGTTGCATCAGCGGGCCAAGCCCAGATCCATCGGAGCATCCATCATGAAACTCTCGGCATTCGCCACCATCCCCGTGAAGCCGCAGCATTTCGAGGAGGCCAAGGCGGCCATCGTCGGGATCGTGGAACACACCCGCGCCGAGGAGGGCTGCCATGCCTTCGAACTGCATGAGGCGCCCGATGGTTCGCGGCTCCATCTTTACGAAGTGTGGGCCGACAAAGCTGCGTTCGAGGCTCATCATGCCAAGGACTATACCAGGGCGATTTTCCGGCAGTACGAGGATTGGCTCGCCGAGCCAGTCGCGATCACCTTCATGCAGCCGGTGAACAGGTCATGAGCCTTGAACCGCTCCCCCCTCCAGCGCTCGAGCGAGCGGCCTTGATCTTCATCGAATTCCAGCGCGAATGGCTGGATGCCGATGCACCGCTGCGCCGCAAGCTTGTGATCGATAGCGAGGCATTCGAGCAGGCCATCGCAAAGGCATCGGCGCTCATCGCCTCGGCACGCTCTGCACGCCTGCCCATCGTCCATGCCGGTCTCGATCTCACCTCGGACCCGGATTATGCCCTGTTCGGGGCCACGCGCGGCATCGCCAATAGCGGCCTGAGAGCGGCCATTCCTGCCGCCGGGACCTGGACCTCGCATCGTTCCGATTTCGCCCCTCCGTTCAAACCGCTCGCGGGTGAGTTCGTGGTCAAGGGACGATCGGGGGCAAGTGTGCTCAAGCACTCAAACCTCGACGCTTATCTTCGCAACAACGATATCCGCACGATCTACCTGTGCGGCTTTGCGACGCACGTATGTGTCGAATCGACCTTGCGCGAAGCGCATGATCTAGGGCTAGACGCTTGGATCGTTGCAGATTGCTGCGCCGCTTTCACCACCACGCAGCATGATCATGTCCTTGAACACGTGGTGCATCACTTCGGTCTATGCACACGGAGCGCACCGCTGATCGCGTCAATGGAGGCCCAGTTGTGTTCTTCCTGAAGGATCTCCCGACGCGTCAGATGGTCGAAGGCTATGCGCTGTCGCACGGGGTCGACCCGTCGACCATCGAGGATGCTCTATCGATGATGCGCCGGGCGAGCCTCCTGATCCGCAAGCTGGAGACCTATTTCAGCGGGCATGATCTGTCCCAATTGCGGTTCCTCATCATGATCGTGATCGACCGTGAACCCAATCGAGACTCGCTTACGATTGGCGAGATTACGGAAAGATTGGACGTCAAAGGACCGGTCATCACCCGAACGATAAAGGTTCTGGTCGATGACGGGCTCGTAGCAATTGGAAGAGACGAAGATGACCAGCGGACACGCCATGCAAGCTTGACGCCAGCAGGCAAGGCCAAGCTGGCCGACGTCATTCCGGGCTATCTTCAGCTTATCGAATTCGAAATGGCAGCAGGACTTGGAGAGGGCGCATGAAGGTCCTGCTTGCAAGGATCGCGCTGACTTCGCTCGCAGTCTGGCCGACCGTTACCGCCCAGCTCCTGGCCGTCAGCCACATCTCGCCCGACATCCCCCTCCTTGGCCAGACCCTGCTCCTCACCGCGCTTTTTGTGCCGCTGAGCGTCATCGTCATTGCTCCGCGGATCAATCGACTGATTGCGCGACGCTTCGATCCAAGCTCAAGGGCAATCCCGAAAAGCTCTGGCGATATTGCTGGGGGCTAAGACCCACATTCCGCTTGAAATGATGCCGCAGAACGTGGGCGCTGCCAAAACCGACGGCGCCGGCCACTTCCTCTATCGGTCGGTGCGTGGAGCTCAGCAGGTTCTTTGCCGCCTCGGTCCGCTCGGCCGCAAGCCATTCGCCAGGGCCAGTGCCCGTTGCCTCACGAAAGCGGCGCTCGAAAGTGCGACGGCTCATAGCGGCTTTGCTCGCCATGCGCGCGATGCTCCATCTCTCGTCAAGCCCTGCGCGGATTTCGTCGAGCAAGGGGGCTAGCGTCTTGTCCGGCCTCACGCGGACGGGGCGCTCCAGGAACTGAGCCTGTCCACCACTGCGGTGGGCTGGCATCACGATCCGCCTTGCGACCGAATTCGCGGCATCCGGCCCAAAATCCCGGCGCACGATCTCGATCATCAGATCGATCCCCGCCGCGCTTCCTGCGGACGTGAAGACATTGGCCTCGCAGCGGTAGAGCGCGGCGGCATCAACCTTCACCTTGGGAAAGCGTCGCTCCAAATTATCTGCATAGCGCCAATGTGTCGTCACAAACTGGCCATCGAGCAGCCCTGTGGCCGCCAGCACGAAAGCGCCCGAACAGATCGAGACGAGACGAGCGCCCCGCGCATGAGCCATGCGCAGCCGTTCGATCAAGTGGTGGGGAACCGCAGCATCGGAAGACTTCCACCCGGGGATTGCGATAACATCAGCCTCATTCAGCAATTCCATTGCGCCGTCGGTCGCAACGGTAAGCCCTCCTTGCGCACGCAACGGCCCCGGCTCGATCGCAGCGCTTGCGAAACGATACCAGCCTGGCCCCATTTCGGGCCTGGGAAGGCCGAACACTTCGGCAACGATGCCGAACTCAAAAGTGCACAGACCATCATAGACAAGCGCGACGACGAGTGGCCCTGATGTGTTTGGCATAATATCAACGCATATTGCCATCTGCGCCAATTGCAAGCTCCCGCGCCTCGCTGCACATCTCCGTGCGCAAGGAGGAAGCCGATCATGCTCAATGCCGTTACCGCCATCCCCGCAGCTTCAAGCGAGGCGGCAAAAGCCCATTTCGCCGCGATCTTCACGTTCGAGACCGATTGCTGGGATGTCCACGAAGCGATGAGAGCCAGTGCCGATTTCGTCCTGCTCGACGTGCGCGGGCCAGCGCTCTTCGCCAGGGGACACATCCCCGGTGCGATCAATCTCCCGCACGGCAAGATCATCGCCTCGAAGCTGGCGCACTGGCCTGAAGACACACTGTTCGTGGTCTATTGCGCCGGGCCGCATTGCAACGGTGCGGCGCGCGCGGCGCTGCGGCTCGCCGATCTCGGCCGACCGGTCAAGACCATGCCGGGCGGGATCACGGGCTGGCTCGACGAGGGCTTCGAGCTGGCCGGCAATGCTTGACGCCGGGGATTATGTGATCCGGAAGGCTCACTCTGGCGACGTTGGCCAACTGCATGAGCTGATCATGCACCACGCAGCGTTCGAGCGCGATCGGGCCCTCATTTCAATTCCGGAGCTCAGGGCCTTGGTTGGCGCCGAGGAGCCGCCGGCCACGATACTGGTCGCGGCTTCGGGCAATGAACTTTTGGGATATGCCGCGCTCACCTTCGATTTCTCGCTATGGCGGGCGCGGCGCTGGGCGCATCTGGATTGCCTGTTCGTGCACGAACGTCATCGCGGCAAGGCTATCGGGAGCGCCCTTCTCGCCCGGGCGCGGCGGGTCGGCCGCAAAGCCGGAGCCGACCGGCTGGAGGGCCATACGCCGCAATGGAATGGTCGCGGCATCGCCTTCTACAAGCGCGAGAGAGCCATGATCGCGAGCAAGGCGCGATTTCAGTTCGATCTCGCGGCGCGCGCAGATCCCTAAGCGGCAGCGCGTTCCTTCGGCAAGCTCATCCGCGCACGGGACCTGGGCCGCCATCGCCGCATCCAATGGGGGCGGCCCTGATCCATCAGTCCGAGCAGGCGCAAGCTTGTGGAGTCGCGCGAAACCGGACCATTTATTCCTTTGCCCGATCATTGACGATCCGCTCAAGGTTCCGGCGGAACTTCGTCGCCGCGCAGAACCTTGCGGTGGTGGCCGACCGGGCCGGCAGCCGCTTCCATGCGGCGATAGCGACACCATTTGCCCCACGCCAGGCCGACCATGTTGCATTGCGTGGGTCGCGAAAAGCGCGCAGGCCGAGCGTATGCGCTGTGCCTGATCCCGTGGCCGCCCGCGCGCTGAACGGGCTTACAGAACCTGCGCCAAACGCTCGTCGTCAAGGTCGGCCAATCGAAGATCGTACGGCACGCTTTTGCCCCATTGCGAGAATTCAGATCGGAATAAGATCATCAATGTCCTAATTCAGTCCGGCATCAAGTTGCGTTGATCTCAGAAAATCGAAGCTCGATCTTCCGGGGCAAGATACATCTTGTCACTCGCGCGGACCGCGTACACATCGTAAAAGGAATTGGATGCCGAGATCGGCCCGTTGCATCGCTGCTGATTGGGAGCATGGCTCTCGCTTGTCGCGATCCGCCTGAGAAGTTGCTCCTTGAACACAGCCCGCTTCATCCGGCAATTGGCAGCCAGATATTCGCGCGTGATTTCGCGTTGCCTGGCTGGAGAGAGTTCGCCGAGCGCATCTAACAAAGCCTCTCGCCCGACAACCAGACCCGCAAGATCCGCAAAGGCCTCGCTGACAGTGAGTTCGCCGTCGAGAAAAAGCCCAGGGAGCGCCTCATAATTTGAATATTGACGCTTGAGCTTGCTGATTTCAGCCTCGAACCGGACACGATCTTGCGGCTCCCACCAGTTCTTCAATACCCCTTGAGCATCATATTGAGAGCCTTGGTCGTCGAATGCGTGCGCTATCTCGTGAGCAATGATCGAGCCGAGACCGGCAAAATTCTCAACCGCTGAACGATCCCGATCAAACCACGGAGCACGAAACATGCCGGCAGGGATCGCGAGGGTGTTGGTGCTGCGGACATAATACGCGCTCGTGTCGTATGCCGGAGCATACCACTTGTCCCGATCCCTTGGGCTGCTTGCTTCGGCCACATCAGCATCGAACGACGCGCGCTGCAGCAGGATCATGTTTGCAACGGGATTGGATGGACTGAGGCGAGCGGCGATGGGCGAGCGGTATTCTTGAGGATGCCCGATCTGAATGTTGAGCCTCTCGAGTTTGCGCAAGGCTTGTGCTTTGGCACTTGACGAGAAAAGTTCGCTGCTCGCAATCCGCCGACGGAAAGCGGCGCGTATTGTCTCTGCGATAATGCGCACTTCCTGGCTAAGGCTCGCATCGAAATGCTTCTTCAGCCAGACCTGCTCGATCTCGGCACTGAACGCTGCATCGACTGCCAGCGCCGCCATCTCGTCCACTGCCCGCGGCTCGGAATTGCCTGACAATTCGCCGCCGTAAAAGCCAGCATGCGCGCCCCTCATGCCCTCCGAGAGAAAGGGCGCATAACGGCGCGCCAATTGCCATTTGAAATAGAGCTGCCAGGTTTGCAGCGGGTGCGCGTCGATCGCATCGGCTAGAGCTGCAAAATAACGTTCATCAGCAACCAGCCATTCGTCCACCGCGAGGCCGCAGCCTTCAAACATCGAGGCCCAATCGAATGGGTGGCCAGTATCCAAAGGCGACCTCTTCAGAGTGAAGGTGGCCGACGCATCATGGCGCTGGGCCTCCGACATGCGCGCAGCTGCGAGACCTTGCTCAAGGTTCATGATGTCTTGGGCCTCGGCGGCCGACATCACCTCTCCTGCTTCACCCATCAAATCCGGGATGAGTTGCAGGTACTTGGTCCGAGCCTGCGCGTGTTGCTCCTCCAGATAATAGGCTGGGCTCGGCAGGCCGAGGCCTGCAGGCTCAACAAACACAGCCTGCTTGCTTGCATCACCTGGCAAAGCCCTTGAGCCGATCCAGACAGGGGTGACCCCTGGCTGTGCATTGTTCACATCGAAGTCCGAATGGCTGGCGTGAAGGCGGCACATCAAGGCCACAAGCTCGGATTTGTCTGAGACGCGTTCGATCCTCCGCCAATCCTCCTTCAGCGTCTCCATCCCCGCCTGCACATCAGGTGCGACGATACTATGCCAGTAGGAGGCGATGTTGATGCCGACCGGCCCGTAATATGCCGGCCGCGCGACAATATCGGAAACAATCGCCTTCACCTCGGCCTGGATCGCGAGCGTGTTTTCCACGAAGGGTCCAGTCCACGGAACATTCGCTGGAATCTCCGCTTCTTTCAGCCAGGCCGCGTTCACATGGCCGAAGAAATCGTCTTGGGGAGAGGGTGGGTGATCATCCTGCGCATTGCCCAACAGAAGGCTCGCAAGCGCAAGAATACAGACGCATTTTCTAACCATCATCTCTCGCTCCTTGCGCGCGGGTCAGGCGATGATCGCCTGTGCGACCGTTCGCCATGCCGATCCGTCGCCTGAAGATCATGACGGCCACGAGCGCCCACACCAGATTTACGAGCAGCGCCGCAGCCAGTGCGAACTGGCCCGGCTCGGAATTGCGAGAGAGCAATTGCCCCATATGGAATGTCGGCAATGGTGCAGCCAGCAAGCGCAAGTTGGTGTCCACAAGGGCCGCGACCGCGGCCAGTGCGAACGGGCTGATGAGTTTGGAATAAGCAAGGCCCTCAACCCGGTTTTCGGCAAACGAGGGGAGAAGAGACGCCACAAGCAGCGCCTGCAGACTTGCGCAAATCGCAACAACGGCGATCACGATTCCCCCGGAGGCTTCCATCGACACCGCCGTTGCGGCAGAAAGGGCAAAGGCGAGCATTGCAGCGAGAAACAGGCGCAGGAGAGTAAACCGCCAAATGCCGAACTCGCTTGCGGCAATCACCGGCTCCAGCCCTTCATCCCGATCCTCCAGAAACCGCATCGCAAACACCCAGCCGATCAGCAGGCCCGGCAGCGAACCGACAAAGCCGGCAACCACCCGCGTTCCTTGAGCAATGCCAAGCTGGTCCAGAAATAAGCCATCGAACTCGCGGGAGAAAATCTGGAACAAGAAGGCTGGAGCCGCAGACATCGCAACCACGCTCACAAGGGCAGGATCACGGGCAATCGCTGCAAATTCGCCCATCAGAACTTTCCGGACAGCCGGAAACTTATCCTTGCTCGCCGCCGCCATCAGGCCGCCAGCCTGCGTCGGCCAAGGCTTGCCGCAGCCGCGAGGCAGACCAGCGCCGTTGCCACGCAAAGCACCAGCATGATGCCTCCCGGATCATCGACATGCGATGGCCCTGCAAGCGCGCTGCGGAGCGCGACAAGCTGCGCTGCAAACGGCCAGTAGAGACCGAATTCGGTATCAGCGAAGGCTACCAGCACAGAAGCAAGGATCGGTAGCAGGACAAATCCGGCAATTGCGAAGAACGCTGTCACCCGCTGCGTGCGCTGGGCCACTGCCATCCCGATCGCCGAATAGGTCACCGAGATGGACAGCGTCGCAATCAGGAAGGCCGCCCAGTTGCGCACACCGATGAACAACACTGCCATGACTGCCGCCGCCACAACCCCCAGGACTGCGAGCACCGCTGCACGATATGCAAAGCGTTGAAGCATTGTCACACTCGAGAGCGCGAGTTGCAGGTCGGCCCCCTGTTGACGCTCTGTCATCATGAGCAAGCCGGCAAATGCGAAACCAAGCATTGCCGGATCGGAAAAGATCAGGAACGCAATCGCGCCCGCGGTCATTCGCTGCCCAACCAGCACGAACAGCACGCCATACCCGGCAACCGCGAACACGGCGGCAAGCGCAATGCGATATCGCACGACTATCCTGCACTCGTGCACCAGCAAGACAGACGCTGGCCTCATTGGCCCTGCCTCTCTGCGATCGCCAGGAAAACGTCTTCCAGACTGGGTTCGAGAGAATGGAGCGACACGAGCCGGTCGCGGGCCAGCATCTCCAAAAACCGGCTCTCGCGGCCGAGGCCCGAAAGCGCGAAGGTCTCCTTCGCTTGCCCGGCTTCCCCCTCATGGATCACCTCGACCCGTGGCTCCGACAGGCTTTGCTTGAGCGCGCAAGGCGACCCCTCGGCTGCAATTTGTCCGTCAAACAGGAAACCCACGCGATCGCAAATCTGGTCAGCCTCTTTCATGTTGTGGGTCGTGAGGAGAACCGTCTTGCCGCGCGCTCGCAGCGAAATGATCAGGTCCCGGATAGATCTTGCTCGCTTGGGGTCCTGCCCCGAGGTTGGTTCATCAAGCAGGAGAAGCTCGGGATCATGCGATAGCGCACGCGCGAGGTTCAGTCGCATCTTCATGCCCTTGGAGAGGCTCTGCACGCGTTTGCCGGCATGTTCGTGGAGATCGAGTGCGGTGAGCACCTCTTCCGGATCGCGCACAGCTCCCCCCTGGAGAGAGGCGAATAGCTCAAGATTTTCGAGCACGGTCAGCTGTTGGTATGCGGCAGGAAGTTCAAAGGAGACCCCGATG
The DNA here is from genome assembly GCA_036350735.1 of Erythrobacter sp. GTDB lineage: Bacteria > Pseudomonadota > Alphaproteobacteria > Sphingomonadales > Sphingomonadaceae > Erythrobacter. Next base: position 8,022 of record JAZBNR010000022.1, on the reverse strand, counting down.
CGTCGGTAAATGCCTCTGGGCAACTGCCTCGCCTCATGGCCCAATATTCTCGCTGAACCTGCATAGTCAGGTCTGAAGCCAAGCAAGATGGATTGCAGCGTCGACTTTCCGGAACCGGAGGGTCCGAGGATACCGAAGATTTCTCCGCGCCTAATATTCAGGTCGACACCCTTCAGAACATCGCGACCCTTGTCGTAGGAATATCGCAGGAACGAGGTTTCGATGGCGTCACTCATGAGCTTATTGACCGATACTCGAAAAACGCCGCGACTTGGGCTTGCGATGATTGCGCATCGTGACTTGCACTCACTGCGTCCGCGAGCGCAGCGCCGCCAAAAATTGTCACAGCGCCGCCGGCCACCAGCCGGACCCGATCCGACATGCCGTGCCGCGCGAGCGCATGCTGCCCCAACGCGGCGATGGCCGCCCAGCTAAGGACACTCAAAAGGCCCATGACCACGAATGTGGCTGCCATAGCCCCGAATTGCGGCAAGACCGGATCGTCAGGCGCGATGAAGAGCGGGACATAGGCCACAAAGAAAACCAGGCTTGCCGGGTGCATCGCAGCGAGGAGAAATCCCTGCCGAAAGGAGCCGTCGTGGCTTGCCGGGCTCATGTTAGAAGTGGCCTTCTCGCTTCCGACCAGCATCCTGACACCGACTGAGACCAGATAGCAGGCGCCGAGGATCCTCACGACCAGAAAGGCTGGCTGCGATGACTGAAGGATCGCGCCAATGCCTGCAAATGAGAGGAGAAGCGCAATCCCGTCGCCCAATGCCGCCCCGAATGCGAGCGGCACTGCACCGACAAGCCCACCAGTGCTGGCGCGGGCCATCGCCAGGAGGGCAATCGGCCCGGGAATACCGAGAATAAACAGGCTCGCGATGCTGAACATGATCCAGGCCGAGAGATCCACACCTTATCTTCCCATCCACTGCGCTCGGCTGCGCGATGCCCCCATTCGCACGAAAACCGCAAGGCTCTGCACTGCTCATATCTGTCATTCAGGGCCGATTGGCGCGATTTGCCGATAATTTGGCAGGCTTTCTTGGCGACTGGATAGCGAGGATCGTCTGACGCAGACGAACGCTGGGGCAGGCCACGTCGTCTGCATGATGCAGCCCGCGCGAGTGTCAGATCGGTTGACGAGTGCGATCGTGCGATCTTGAGCCGGAGAACCAAGGCAGATGAGCCGATATCAGCGGAGCTGTCATTGTGGAACCACGCGCTTGCTCCTGCTTGATCGTCCAGTTGGGTCGAGCAATTGCAATTGTTCCATGTGCAGGCGCACAGCGGCCTTATGGGACGTGCGTTCGTCGCTCGATTGCCTTCTATGCAAGCTGGCGCGATCCGGAAGCACTCACATTCGCTCGCTGGCGCGATTTGCGGTCCTTATGACACTTTGGACAGTACCCGCTATGTCTATGAGTGTTTGGAAAGGCAAAGACAGGTCGTTGAATGGTTTTTGGCAGGCGGGCGCGGGCTGGATTGGCTGCACTTTCGTTAGTTGCATTCACGGGAGCCATTGCTGGCCCGACGGCGGAGGCATCCGATTTTGATGCTGAAGCGGGCTGGGACGAGTTCGAGGAACTCCTTCGGTCCCATTATGCCTATCTTTGGCGGCCGGGAGAATCCGCGGTAAAGGAGCAGCTTGCGAGATCTCGGCACCTTGCACAAGCTGCCGAAAATGAACCGGAATTGCGCCGCCTGCTTCACCAGACCGCGCTGACCTTCGCGGATCCCCATCTGATCGTTGGCCCGTTTGACGAGCAGGATCATTCGATCATCTACACGCATGCGGATTTGCGAGCCGATCATGCCGCGGGCCGCTTTGAAGTGGTTGATGTCAGGGCCGGGTCCGCTGCCGCAAAGGCCGGGGTGCGGCCGGGTTGGCAGATTGTCGAAATCGATGGGCTGAGCGCGGGGGAGTCGGCACGCCTGCCGTTTGGTCCCGTGCTGGAAAACCCAAGCCCGATTCAGCTGAGCTATGGAATCACGCTTGCCGCAAATGGTCGCAGGGGCAAGGATCGCGAATTGGTCTTCCGGCGCGCTGATGGTTCCACAACAAGGCTCGCATTGCCGAGCCCTTCGGCGCAGGCCCGCATGATCGCGTCATTCCCAGTGCTTTCGGTGCACAGGCTCGGCGAAAACAATCGCTTTGCACAGATCGTGATCAACAATTCGCTTGGCAACAACCAGACGATTGCCGCGTTCGACGCTGCGCTGGCCCAGCTGGGCGACGCAGATGGGATCATCGTTGATCTGCGCAACACCCCCAGTGGCGGCAATACCGACGTTGCCCGTTCGATCATCGGCCACTTTCTGAAACAGCCCGAGCCCTATCAGGTTCACACCATACCGGCCGTGGAGCGAGCGCTGGGCGTGCCGCGCACCTTCATCGAGATCGCCTCGCCGCGCGCGCCCCTCTTCGATCGCCCTTTGGTCGTCCTCCATGGCAGCTGGACAGGGAGCATGGGCGAAGGGCTGGTCATCGGTCTCGATGCTGCCGCCGGTGCGTTCACGATCGGCTCGGATATGGGAGACCTGCTCGGCGCGCTGTGGAACTTTGACCTCAAGGTGTCCGGCGCAAGGCTCGACATGGGTGCAGAGCAATTGTTCCACCCGGATGGCAGACCTCGCGAGGACTTCGTGGCCGACCAGCCGTTGCCGCAAGCAGATACCGGGCCGGATGGATCGGACCCGCTCCTGCCTGAGGCGATCAGGAAACTCGAAGAACTGGCCGGGCAGCGCGCTTCCGGCCAGCCGCACCGCAGCGCCCCTGCGAAGTCGCACGAACGAGGCTAGCCGATATGCTTCACCATTCGCCGTCCCCGCGAAAGATCGTCATCGTCGCCTTCGAAGGTGCCAATCCGCTCGATGTCGCGGGGCCATCTTCCACATTCGACACAGCCAATCGGCTGATCCCGAACAGCTATGAGATCATTCATGCAAGTTTTTCCGGCGGGGAATGCGTTACGGAAAGTGGGCTGCGGTTCTCCTCGCTGGTGCCGCTCAGCGAGATTGGCGACTCAATTGACACGCTGATGATTGCCGGCGGCTCGGAAGAGGCGCTGGTGGCGGCGGCAAGCGATGCAAGGTTCCTGGCGGAAATAAGCCGCGCCGCGTCTCTCTCCCGCCGTGCGGGCGCGGTCTGCACCGGGGCTTTCCTGCTGGGGGCAGCCGGATTGCTGAAGCACCGCAAAGCGGTCACGCACTGGGCATCGTGCGACCGGCTGCAGGCCATGTTCCCGGGCGTGAGCGTTCTTCCCGATGCGGTCTTCGTCCGCGATGGCGCGATCTTCACCTCTGCGGGCATGAGTGCCTCGATCGACCTCACGCTGGGCCTGATCGAGGAGGATCTCGGTCATCGGATCGCCGCCAAGGTTGCCCGAAACCTGGTTGTCTTCCTGCGCAGGCCGGGAGGGCAGGCGCAGTTCAGCGAGGCCCTGGCGGCGCAGGAACGCGCTGGCGGTGCCTATTCTGATCTGGTGTCCTGGATCCTCGAAAATCCCGAAGCGGATCTCAGCGTGATGGCGCTCGCGCAAAAGGTCGGGGCCAGCGAACGAACGTTTCAGCGGCACTTCCGCAAGGAAGTCGGGAAGACCCCGTCCCAGTTCGTTCGGGCGATCCGGGTGGAAGCTGCGCGAAGGTGGCTGGAGGAAACCGATTGGCCACTGAAACGCGTGGCGCAGCGCGCCGGTTTCGGATCGGTGGATAGCCTCGAGCGGGCTTTTTTCCGCAGCTATCGCCGATCTCCGGGCGCCGTGCGCGCGGCCTTTTCCAGCAATTCGCTGTCTGGCACCGCTCACCGTGGCTGATTACCAACCCTATTTGCCGCAGAGCGAACCGGTCCGGGTGGATCAAGGCATCTGGACGGTCGAGGGGCCAACCGTGCCCTACAAGGTCGGGCCCTTGACCGTGCCATGTCCGACCCGTTCGACCTTGCTGGCCGATCCGCAGGGGCACATCTGGATCCATTCGCCGGTCGCCTATTCGCGCGAGTTGCACGCTTCGATCGAAGCGCTGGGGCCAATCGCGGGACTGATCGCGCCGAACAGCTTCCATCACCTGAGCCTCGAGGAATGGTCTCGCCACCTTGCCGGCACACGCATCGTGATGGCGCCCGATCTTGAGGATCGGTTTGCCGCGTTGAAACCGCAGATCGTGGCACTGCCCGATTTCGGACGCACGAGCGGGCCAAGGTGGCTGGCGCTGGAAGTTATCGAAGGAGGATCGTGGTGCGAAATCGCCTTTTATCACTATTCATCGCGCTCGCTTGTCCTGACCGATATTCTCCAGAACTTCGAGCTCGCACGGATCAACGGTTTGCCCGCGAAGGCTCTCCTGACGCTGAGCGGAGCCCGGCGCGGACCGGTTGTTTCGATCGAAATGCTGGCCATGGCATTCAGGGCCGGCAAGCTTGCCAAGGTTCGTGAAAGTCTGGCGAAAATCCGCCGGATGAGCGCGCGCCGCGTCTTGATCTCGCATGGTGCACAACCCAGCAGCGAGAACCTGCGCGGAATCGGTTGGACGATCGATCCGCCGGCAACCTGATGAAAATTCGGCAAAAATATTAAAGCTCGATGCTTCGGGAGGCAAGGATGATGGGCACAGTGCCAATCCTTGCCTCCCTTGGAACCACCCGGAAATTCGAGCCAAGGCCGCAGCGACACTCATGGTCCGTGGGTCACGTTCTCGATGCAACCGGGCGATCGTGCTGCTTTGGCGTTACCCCATATACTCGACCTGGATAGCGACATAGCGGGCGATGTCCTCGCCATAGGCCTCGCCTATGAGCTTGAGCATGCGATCAAGCGATTGCGCTGGCAGGTCGCTCGATATTTCCACGGTCCTTGTCACCTTGTCCGGCGCTAAGCTCAGGCCCGCTAGTTGCAATCCGCTGTCCATCGTAATCACTTGTTCGGCAGAGACGGCAAAGGCGCGCGATCGATCGGTGCGGGACCAAGCGTCCGCTGCAAGGGCGAGGGAAATGGCCGATACCTGGTCACTCACGGGCATCACCACCTCATCCCGGTTCCAAAACGCGATCCTGCCAGAAAGGGCCGCCCAAACGGACTGTGCGGTCACTGAAAACGCGCTGGAAGCGTGCGCCGCTGTCCAGCACGAGACACCCAACCGGCCCGCCAGTGCCCTGGCTTTTTCCTGACCTCCGATCGCTTCGACAAGCGCCAGCGAAACAGGGATCGAAGCCGTCACGCCAGTGGTCGTGACGACCCCGTCATCCACGACATAGCGCCGGTCGGATACGGGTATGAGCTCCGGCTCGTCCTTCTTGAGATCGCCGACTTCATACCAGTGAGTGGTTCCCCGACGCCCTTTGAGCAGGCCTGCAGCCGCCACAGTTCGCGCGCCGGCACAAATGCCGATCACCGTCGCTTTTTGTTCTGCCTGTTGCCTGATCCAGGGAACAAGGGTCGGGCTTTTGATGCGATGGCTTGCCGGAACGATCACGTAATCGGCACTCTCCGGGTAATTTCCCCCGAACTCGCCGAACGACAGCTGCGGCACGATGGTCAGCGCCGGAAAGAGACTGACCGGTTCGGTCCTCGCGCCAACCACATGGACATCAGCAAGGCCCGAGAGCGCCAGAACCGCGTGCGGCACGATCGTGTCGGTGGTCTCCGACCCCTCCTCATCGATCACCACCGCTATCACGGGGCGCGCTCTCTTGGGCGGCTTCAGCGCGGCGATGGTTGCGGCGTGTTCGTCTGCCGGAATCTGAGCGATCGAACTCGATGTGAGGCGCGAGGCCGGAGGCGCGCAGCCGAGCAAAGGGCCGGCGCCGCCCAGCACAAGGCTGCCAGCCAAAAATTGTCTGCGATCCATCATGAGCCTCCTATGCCGCCAATGTTGGAGGCCAGGGACGCGTCATGCCATGTCGATCAGGCCGCATTTCCCGCCAGCACGGATTTCGCGGCAGCATCCGCCAATATTACAGCAGAACCCGCCACGAGGGCGAAGGTTCATCCTCCCGCTTTAACCGCGCACAAGATCTGGACCTATCGCGCGATCCTACCGGAAGCAGCGGCGGACTTTGCTGGTGATGCGCAGCTGATGAGGTGCGTGGCCGGTCTCTCGCTCGACCTGCACATGCCACAGGCAGAAGCGGCGCTGCGGGAGCATCTGGCAAATCTATCGCCGCAACCCTTGCCCCGAGACCGCCGTCGCAGCGCGGCGCTGTTCGCCGGGGCGGGCGATCCCTATCCGGCGCTGGTACAATGGTGGCATCTGCCCGCTGTTGAACGCGTGGCGGGCGACGGGGTCTCGCTGCGGCTTGCCAAGGTGCTGGGGGAACTCGGCAGCGAGCGGAATGAAAGTGTATCGATTGCAGCCCGGCTGGCCGTACGGCTCGGGCTCGAGCGCATCTATCAGACCAACTCGCAGGAAAAACCGTGTTTACGCCCTAGGAAGCCGACCATTTTGCTCGCGCCGTGTTTCCGACACTGGTCGAAAAGCTCAATGCCGATCCGCTGCTGAAGGATCGCGGGACCCTCGCTGGCATGACGAGCCCTAGTCGAACGCTGGAGGAATATCGCAAGCTCAACGACCCCAAGATGCTTGAGCGTAGTTCCGATATCGAATGGCTCGGCGTGACCAAAGCCAGAACCGAGAATGATGTAGGTCGCAAGCGGTGGAATTCGCCCAGGCCTGAATCAGGTTCGGGGCGATACAAGATTGCGTTGAGTGCATATTCCAAAGGCACCGCCATGCCACACCCCCTCCCCACCCCCTCGCGCACCTGCTACACTCGCGCTCCACCAATAAGGAGCGCCGCCATCAAACAGCTAATCTACCGGTCCCAGCCCTTCGGGTTCGATCAGTCGGTGCTGGATGGCATCCTGATGGCGGCGCGCCGCAATAACGCTCGCAGCGGCATCACGGGCGCGCTCATCTGTCGCCAGGATATGTATATCCAGCTGGTCGAAGGACCCGACGAGGCGATCGACGCGCTCTATCAGCGCATCCTCCTCGATGATCGCCACACCCAGGTGACGCTCGAATTGTCGGCGATGATCGAGGAGCGGATGTTTCCCGATTGGGCAATGTACGCAGACACCAACCCTTCGATGACCTTCTCGCAAGCGCAAGTCGATGATGGCGAGATCGAGCGCGCCAGCTCGGATGTGGTGCGTGCGCTGTTCCGCCAGATCGCCGAGCGGGCTCGGGAAGCGGGTCCGGCGGATCAAGCCAGCGGCTAAAGCGGCGAGGGGCCGCGCCGAGTGCCCCGGAATGCCGGCAGGCAGCACCTATCCGGTGCGCAGAATCTCCCGAGCCAAAGCCTTTCCTGAAAGCCACGCACCTTCCACCCTCGGGCTGTGCAGGTAATCCCCAGCCAAGCCGATCCCCGCCGCCGCATCGTACCGCCATGGCTCCCCCGGGAGCGCTGCAGGCAATGCGTAAAGCCAACGATGCGCACTCAAGTGCAGCGGTTCCGGAAAATCGAGCCCGGTCTGTTTGGCGAAATCGGTGAGAAGCGTAAGGCCTATCTCGTCCTTGGCGCATTCAAGCAACTCTCGGCTTCGCGCCGGGCTTGCATGAATGACCCAGCTTTCGGGACCGCTGCGCCCGGGCTTCGCCGAATTGCGCGCTGCCCAGGCGATCGCGTCGTTGTCGGCGCGGACCGTGTCGACAAAAATCCCCAACGGCTCGGCGAACGAGGCCATGACCGCCCAGCAAGGTTGCGAGACCACTTGAGCCGGGATCGCTGCGAGCTGCGGCGCTGCCTGTGCGAGCAAGGCCGCCGCCTGTTCGGCCGGAATGGCGAGAACCACCAGCGGCGCTGCATAGACGCCGCAATCGGACTCGATCCGCCAATTCGCGCCTTCGCGATAGAGCCGCTCGGCCCGCACCGACCAATCGACGCCAAGCGGCTCGGCCATGGCCCTGATCGGCGCGTTCATGCCAGGCACGCCGACGAGGGCGGGGTCCTCAAGCGAGGCTGAAGCCGCCTCCCAGCGCGCCACCACCCCCATCGCTTCCCACTCGCTAACCGCCGCGCGG
>JAZBNR010000021.1:0-22221 GCA_036350735.1 Erythrobacter sp. | reverse complement strand
GGAGCGCCAAAGCTCGCTCGATGCGATCGGCAACATCGTGGTCACCGGCACCAAGACGCAGAACGTCGAGAACGTCCAGGACGTCGCACTCGCCGTCACCGCGTTCAACGCCGACACGCTCGAGGCCTACAAGATCCGCGATATCCAGGGCCTGCAGTTCCAGGCACCGAACGTCAGCCTTGACCAGATCGGCACCAGCCGCGGCACCGCGAACTTCTCGATCCGCGGGCTTGGCATCAACTCCTCGATTCCTTCGATTGACCCGACCGTCGGCGTGTTCGTCGATGGCGTCTATCTCGGGATCAATGGCGGCGTGGTGTTCGACCTGTTCGACCTCGAAAGCGTCGAAATCCTGCGCGGTCCGCAGGGCGTGCTGTTCGGCCGCAACGTGACGGGCGGCGCGGTCGTCATCAACACCGGCAACCCGACCGAGGAATTCACCGGCAAGGTGCGTGCGGCGGTCGATGGCCCGCTGGTCGATGGTGGCCGCGGCGGCGCGAACTACACCGCGAGCGCGGTCGTCTCTGGCCCGATCATCGAGGACAAGCTGCTGTTCAAGCTCGGCGCCTATTACAACAACGATCAGGGCTATTTCACCAACCTGTTCGACGGATCGAACCACGGCGCGGCAGAAACCTATATCCTGCGCGGCGCGCTCGAGGCGCGGCTCGGGGACCTCATGATCCGCGGCAAGATCGACTATTTCGACAGCGAGGGCGATGGCCCCTCCGGCCAGAACCGCGCCTTCTTCGATCGCGAGAGCTTCGATTTCTCGATCGACGAGCCGGGCTCCTACCAGACCGAGATCTGGAGCGGCTCGCTCACCGCGGAGCTCGACATCGGCCCGGGCACGCTGACCAACATCTTCGGCTATCGTGACTATTCGGCCGCCACCCGCGGCGACATCGACGCAACGCCCGTCTTCCTGTTCCACTCGAACGCGCTCAACACGCAGGACCAGATCTCGAACGAGCTGCGCTACGCCGTCTCGACCGACCGGCTCGACCTCACCTTCGGCGGGTTCTACTTCGACCAGAACCTCGAATATGACGAGAGCCGCGAATTGCGGCGCGATCTCCCGCCGGCCGCCCAGCCGCCGGTGTTCTTCGGGGGCGGGCGCCAGGATCACGAAGTGATCGGCGTTTTCGCCAACGCCCAGTGGGAATTCATCGACAGCCTCTCGCTGATCGCCGGCATCCGCTGGAACCAGGAGAAGAAGGACGCGGCCGTCACCTACATCCTCCCGCGCGCGCCCTGTTCGGTGGTCGCGGGCACCTGCCCGACTGGCACGCAGCCGTTCAACCCGGCGACCGAGACCGACGGTTTCACCGACAACGTGACCTTCCGCAACCTCTCGCCCAAGGTCGGCCTGCAATACGAGTTCAACAACAGCCAGGTCTACGGCCACTGGAGCCGTGGCTTCCGCTCGGGCGGCTACAATTTCCGCATCACCAACGTCGCCGTGTTCAACCGCGCCTTTGCGGCGACCGGCGATCTGTTCTTCGACGAGGAGCAGGTTGATTCATACGAGATCGGCGGCAAGTTCCAGACCATGGACGGCTCCTTCACGCTCAACGTCGCGGGCTACATCACCAAGGTTCGCGACATGCAGCGGGAAGTGAACCTCGCCGATCCCGGCGCGGGCGTGGTGCAGAACATTCTCAACACTGCCGATGCGACGATCACGGGCTTCGAGGCCGAGGGTCGCATGCGCGTGTCGGATTCGCTCATCATCACGGCCAATGTCGGCGTGATCGACGATTCGTATGACGAGATCCTGTTCGACATCTCGGGTGATGGCGTCATCAGCCAGGCCGACTTCGACCTGCGCATCCCGCGCATCCCGCAAGTCACCTGGGGCATGGGCCTCATCCACGAACTGCTGCTCGGCGACAACGAGATCCTCACCCGCGTCAACTACCAGTACCGCGACGAGTTCGCCTACACCGATGACAATCTTGGCTGGATCCAGGACATCTCGAACCTCGAGGCGAATATCACCTGGGTGACGCCGATCGACGGCTTCTCACTCTCGGTCTATGGGCGCAATTTGTTCGACGAGGTGCAGGCGGGCGGCGACACGCAGGTGCCGTTCGGCGGGCCGCGATCAAGTGGCGTGCGTCAGCCCTTCTCGCCCAATCCGCCTGCGGGCACCTTCTCGCCGCTCCAGCGCGGCCGCAATATCGGTATCGAAGCGCTGTTCGAGTTCTGATCGGAAGCGACCGATGGCCTGACGATTGGGGGCGCTCCGCTGGTGCGGGGCGCCCTTTTTCGTTGGCGGGGCGCTAGTTGCGTGATCCGAACAGCGCCGTGCCCACGCGCACATGGGTCGCGCCGAGTTGCACGGCGGTCTCGTAGTCGCCGCTCATGCCCATCGAGAGGCCGTCAAGGCCGTGGTCGCGCGCGAGCTTGGCGAGGAGCGCGAAGAACGGCGCGGGCTCGATGTCGGCAGGCGGCAGGCACATGAGGCCCGCCAGCGGCACATCGGCGGCGCGCACGGCATCGAGAAAGGCGGGCACTTCGCGGATCGGGCAACCGCCTTTCTGGTCCTCGTCGCCGATATTGACCTGGACGAAGCACGGCACCCGTCGCCCTGCCTTGTCCATCGCCTTCGCCAGCGCCTTCAGGAGGCTCGGCCGGTCGAGCGAATGGATGCAGTCGAACAGGGCGACCGCTTCCTCCGCCTTGTTTGACTGGAGCTGGCCGATAAGGTGAAGCTCAACCTCGGGCCAGGCTTCGCGCAGCGCGGGCCACTTGGCCTGCGCCTCCTGCACCCGGTTTTCCCCGAACACGCGCTGGCCTGCCTCGAGCAGCGGGGTGATCGCCTCGGGGCCTTGCGTCTTGCTGACCGCGATCAGCGTCACCTCCTCGGGCTCGCGCCGCGCAGGCTTGGCGATGCGGGCGATATTACCCCGGACGGTTTCGAGACGGTGGGATGCGCTTTCCATTGCGCCAGTCTATAGCGCTGCCATGGCCCGCCGCCACCCCGACCTGCCGATGCTCTGGCTTATCTCGGACGAGCGCAACGATGACGCGCTGGAAGCGGCGTTAGCCCGGCTGCCGCGCGGCAGCGGTTTGATCTACCGCCATTACCATCTGCCCGATCCGGCGCGTGCGGAACGCTTCTGCGAGCTGAGCCGCTGCGCGCGCCGGCGCGGCCACACGATCGCTCTCGCCGACAGCGCGCTCACCGCCACCGCATGGGGCGCGGACGGGATCTATGGCTCGCCGCGCGCGCTGTGGCCGCGCAGGGCGGGGCTCCTGCGCCTTGCAACCGCCCATTCCGCCGCCGAGATTGCGTTCGCCAACCGGCTCGGCGCAGATGCGATCCTGCTCTCGCCGGTGTTTGCGACCCGATCTCATCCCGGCGCGGCGAGCCTCGGCCCGGTCCGCTTCCGCCTGCTCGCCCGGCTGGCGCGGGCCCCCGTCATCGCGCTTGGCGGCATGACGCGCGCGGGCGCCCGGCGGCTCGACTGGCCGCGCTGGGCCGCAATCGATGGCCTGAGCCGAACCTCGCGCTGAATCTCGTTCCGCCGCTCGCGGCTTGACCGGGACGGGACATGGATTCATGGTGTGTTCTCATCAAGGAGCTCTCATGGCCTCGCGTGCAGTAACCCCCCGCAAATCGACTGCCGAATGGCGCCAGGGCCTGCGCCGCTCGGTCCGTCGGACCGCGCAGATGGCAGGCGCAGGCGCGCTGCTCGCGCTCACGGTTTTTCTCGCGCTCGCGCTGGTGAGCTACACCCAGACCGACCCCAGTCCGTCGACTGCGGCAAGCGGGGCCGAGATCGGGAATTGGATGGGCCGCACCGGCGCGTGGGCGGCGGACCGGGTGCTGTTCTTCATCGGGCTTCCGGGCGTCTTGCTGCTGCCGCTGCTCTATATCTCGGCGCGCAAGCTGTGGCGCGCGATCGAGGTGGAGGACGATGTCGAGGCGCGCCCCTCGCGCTGGTGGGGTCCGCTGGGCCTGTTGTTGGTGGCGAGCGTGCTGCTCTCGAGCGTCACCACGCTCGCCTTCCCGTCACCCGGCGGCACGCTTCCTGCGGGCTTGGGCGGGCTCGCGGGCCTAATCGGTGCGCAGGCGATCCAGGCGATTGCGGCGCGTTTCGGCGAGGGCGCGGCGGGCTGGGTAACGCTCGGGTTGGCGCTTGCCGCGCTTGGCATCGGGGCCGGGCTTGTCACGCGCGTCTTCGCGATCGATTGGCGCGCCTTCCTCACCTTGCCCGATTTTCTCGCGCCCGAGAAACTGGCGGCGGGACGGTTTGGCCGGCTGTTCGCCTGGCTGCCCGTAGCATCGCGCGGGCTGGATGACGGGGCCGCTCGTGCCCAGCGCCGGACGCGATTGAGCGAATGGGACGAAGGCGAGGAGGGATTCGACGATGACATGACCCTCTCCCGGGCGCCCGCCCGCGCGCCCGTGCTAGAGAACGCGCCGCGCCGCGCCCCCGAAATCAGCGATCCGTCCGCACCGCCCAAGCGCGCCGCAGCCGCCCAGGCCAAGCAGCGCGACATGTTCGCGACCTTCGACTTGCCCAGCCTCGATCTCCTCGCCGAGCCGCCTGCCAATGCCGCCCCCAAGCTTGACCGGCTCGCGCTTGAGCGCAACGCCCGTCTGCTCGAGAATGTGCTGAGCGATTTCAACGTCAAGGGCGAGATCACTGCGGTGCGCACGGGGCCGGTCGTCACGATGTACGAGCTCGAACCCGCGCCGGGGATCAAGGCGAGCCGAGTGGTTGGCCTCGCTGAAGACATTGCGCGCAACATGAGCGCGATCAGCGCGCGCGTCTCGACCATTCCGGGCAAGACGGTGATCGGGATCGAGTTGCCCAATGCCGACCGGCAGGTGGTGATGCTCAAGGAACTCGCCGCGAGCGCGCATTTCGCCGAGCACAAGGGCAATCTGCCGATCATCCTGGGCAAGGACATTGCGGGCGAGCCAATCGTCGCCGATCTCGCCGCCATGCCGCACCTGCTAGTTGCGGGGACGACGGGCTCGGGCAAGTCGGTCGGGCTCAACTGCATCCTGCTCTCGCTGCTCTACACCTTCACGCCGGCCGAGTGCCGGCTGATCCTGATCGATCCCAAGGTTCTCGAACTGAAGTCGTATGACGATATCCCGCACCTCCTCTCGCCCGTGGTGACCGAGCCGCACAAGAGCGTGCGCGCGCTCAAATGGGCGGTCGAGGAGATGGAGCGGCGCTATCGCATGATGAGCTCGATCAATTCGCGCAACATCAACTCGTTCAACGAGAAGGTTCGCGCCGCGATCGCCAAGGGCAAGCCGCTGGGTCGGCGTGTGCAGACCGGGTTCGATCCCGATACCGGCGAGCAGCTCTATGAGGAGGAACAGCTCGATTACCAGCCGCTGCCGCAGATCGTGCTGATCGTCGATGAGCTCGCCGATCTCATGGTGACGGTGGGCAAGGAGATCGAGGTGCTGATCCAGCGCCTCTCGCAGAAGTCGCGCGCCGCCGGCATCCACCTCATCATGGCGACGCAGCGCCCGTCGGTCGACGTCATCACCGGCGTCATCAAGGCCAACCTGCCGACCCGCATCAGCTTCAAGGTGACGAGCCGGATCGACAGCCGCACGATCCTGGGCGAGCAGGGCGCCGAGCAGCTGCTGGGCAAGGGCGATATGCTCTACAAGCCAAACACCGGCGCAATGCTGCGCGTCCACGGGCCGTTCGTGAGCGACGAGGAGGTCGAGGCGGTGGCCGACTTCTGGCGCGCGCAGGGGGCGCCCGAATATGTCGATGCCGTCACCGAGGAGCCCGAGGATGGCGGCGGCCTGATGTTCGAGGACGAGTTCACTGCGTCGGACAATCCCGAAGAGCGCAAATACCGTCAGGCCTGCCAGATCGTCATCGAGAACCAGAAGGCGTCCGGCTCCTGGCTCCAGCGTCAGATGGGTGTGGGCTACAACACCGCGGCCAAGTGGATCGAGCGGATGGAGAGCGAGGGGCTGGTTGGCCCTGCCAACCATGTCGGACGGCGCGAGATCTATCGGGACGCGGACGGGAACCCGCTCTAGCCCCGTCCCAGTTTCCGGCCCCGGCCCCGCCGCTGCGGCGCAAATGCAACGCCTCCGATCTGTAAATCAGCCGTAAGCGTTCCGTCACGATGCGGTCGCGGCGCCGTCATGTTGCAGTGCAAGATGCGAGGTCTCTCTCCAACTGAAGGAACCTCCATGCTTCGCACCCTTGCTGCGGGTCGCCTTGCGCGAACCATCTCGCTGCCTGCCCTGGCCACCGCCCTTCTCGCCGCTCCGCATGTCGCGTTCGCACAGGATGTAGCGACCGCCGAGGATGAGGAGGTCTATTCCGACCAGATCATCGTGACCGCGCAGAAGGTCGAGCAGCGGGCGCTCGACGTGCCGATCACGATCACCGCGACCACCGGCAAGCGGATCGAGGAACTCGGCGTCACCGATCTTGACGAGCTCTCCAATTATGTCCCCGGCCTCCTCATCCAGGAGCAGAGCGCCAACAATCCGGGCATCGTCATCCGCGGGATCACCTCGGACAGCGGCTCGGCGCAGCAGGGCCCGCGCGTCACATCCTATTACAACGGCGTAGACATCTCGCGCTCGCGTGGGGTGTATCAGGCGATTTATGACATGGAACGGATCGAGGTCATCAAAGGCCCGCAGGCAACGCTGTTCGGCACGGCCTCGGCCATCGGCGCGATCAGCCTTATCTCGGCCAAGCCGCGCGAAGGCACGTCGGGCGAGCTGCGCGGCGGCTACGGCAATTTCAACCAGACACTGGTCGGCGGCTTCCTCAATGTCGGCTCGGACGTGATCGCGGCGCGCATCGCGGGCGAGTGGCGCACGCGCGACGGCTACGTCGAAAACCTCAGCCCCAACCAGAAGGAGGATCTCTACGCGCAGGACCAGCTCGGCGTGCGCGCCTCGATCCGCTTCACGCCGACGCCCGATTTCACCCTCGACCTGATCGCGACCTACGACCAGCAGCGCAATGGCGGAACGCCCTTCATCTCGGGCACCTTCCCCGCCTTCGCCGGCGCTCCCGGCGGCCCGGCCAACGCCTTCGAGGATGCCAATCTCGGCGGCAATCCGGCGGGCGCTGCGGTGCTGGGCGACGATCAGCTCGGCCTCAACCGCGAAATCTACGATCTCAACCTGACGGCCGAATACGCCTTCAGCGACGACTGGACTTTCACCACCGTCAACGGCTATCGCGAGTTCGACAGCCGCGAGGTGTTCGATGCCGATGGCTCGGCCGCGCCTTTCCTCGAATTCACCGAGATCGCCGATGGCTGGCAGTTCAGCCATGAGGGCCGCTTCGCTTATGCCGGCGACAATCTGCGCGCCAATCTGGGCTGGAACCTGTTCATCGAAGACAGCATCCAGAATGTCCCCTTCGCAACCGAAGAGGGCACTTTCCTGCAATGTCTCACCTCCCTGTTCGGCGCGCCGCTCATTCCGGGCATTCCCTGCGTCGCCCCGGATGGCAGCGTCCCCGCTTCCGCGGTCACCGGTCTTGTCACCGGCGGCGCGGCGCAGGCCATCGCTTACAGCTCGGTGTTCGAGAACGAGGGCCGCAACGAGGCCTATTCGGTGTTCGCCGACGTCACGTGGCTGGCGACCGACGCGCTCGAACTGACCGCCGGTGTTCGCTTCCTTCAGGAATACCGCCAGTCGGGCTTCTTTGCGCGGATTCCCAACAGCGCGATCAGCGGCGCGCCGCTGATCCCTGGTCAGGTCGACACCAACGGCCAGACCTTCACCGCCGATGACACCTTCCAGGCAGTGTTGCCGCGCTTCAACGCGCTTTACCGGATCAGCGATGACATCAATGTCTTCGCCACCGTCTCGCAGGGGCGCCGCTCGCCCGTCGTCCAGCTTGACGCTGCACGCGATGGCGCGGGCAACGTATTCGGAAGGGTCAACACCGTCGCCGAAGAAACGGTCTGGAACTACGAGGGCGGCGTCAAGGTCGCGACCGGCCCCGTCACCGGCTCGCTCGGGATCTATTACCAGGTCTACAACGACTTCCAGGTCTCGATCGCGCAGACCGACGCGCAGGGCAACCCGACGGGCGCCTTCATCACCGCGAGCGCGGGCAGCGCGAAGAATCTCGGCGTCGAGGGCGAACTGGCGGTCGATCTCACCGACTGGTTCCAGGTGTTCGGCAATTTCGGCTATATCGATGGCGGGATCGACGAAGACGGAGCATTCTCGCCCGCCTTCTCTGGCGCAAGCTTCCGTCTTCAGCCGGAGTTTCAGGCCTCGGGCGGCTTCACGCTCGATTATGATTTCGGCAACGGGATGCGCTTCTTCGCGACGCCCAGCGTCACCCATCGCAGCCGGATCTTCTTTGAAGTGCCAAATCGTGATCTCATCAGCCAGGAAGCGGTTACGCTGGTCAACGCCCGTGCCGGCCTCAGCTTCGCCGACGAGCGTTACGAGATCGCGGCCTTCATCCGCAACGCCTTCGACGAGGACTATCTGCTCGATGCGGGCAACACGGGCGGCGCGTTCAACATCCCGACCTTCATCCCGGCTGAACCGCGTTTCTACGGATTTCAGCTGACGGCGCGCTTCGGCGATTAAGGGGAACGCCTCATGACTAAGGGCCGGCACGCTGGAATGGCGTCCCGGCCCTTTTTCCCGAGCGGCGCGATCGGTAGCCGCGCATCCCAGTTCGCGTTTATGCCTCGAAGTCGGCGAGCGTCAGGGCGGTTTTGTCCTTGATCGCGGCCGCGCTCGTGGCCTGCGCTTCATCGGTCGCGGGGACGAGCCCGATTGCGGCAAGCGGGCCGCCGGCGCTCCAGCTCTTCGCCCACTGGTCGAGATAGGCCTCGATCCCCGGCGTCACGCCGATATGCGCCTTCTTCACATAAATGTAGAGCGGGCGCGAGCCGGGATAGGTCCCGTCGGCGATCGTCTCGGCCGTCGGCATGATCCCGCCCAGTGGCAGGCCCTTCACCTGGTCCGAGTTTTCCTCGAGATAGGAAAAGCCGAACACGCCGATCGCACGCGGATTGTTGGCGACCTTGCGCACGATCAGATCGTCCTGCTCGCCCTGGTCGATATAAGCGCTGTCGGCGCGCAGCGCATGACAGTTCTGCTCGTATGCGGTGGCATCGCTTTCCTCGAGTGCGGCCATCGCGGCGTTGGCGTTGCAGGCAGGCTTCATCACGATATCAAGCAAGGCGTCGCGCGTGCCGGAGGTCGCCGGAGGCCCGTAGACGATGATCGGCGCATCGGGCAGGCTGCTGTCGATCTGAGACCAGGTCGTCGCGGTCTGTTCCTCGCCGAAGGGATTGGCCGCAAGTGCACGATAGACATTATCTGGGGTGAGCTTGAGCTCAATGCCTTCATCGATCGCGGAAGCGAAGGCGATGCCGTCGCGCCCGACCTTGATCTCGATGATCTCGGAGACGCCGTTATTCTGGCAGCGGTTGAATTCGGCGAACGTCATGCGGCGCGAGGCGTTGACGATGTCGGGCGTTTCCGGCCCTTCGCCCGCGCAGAACGCCTCGATGCCTTCGCCAGAGCCCGTGCTTTCGATCTGCGGGGCGACCATGCCCTCATTGGCCGCGACGAAGTCTTCCGCGACCTTTTGCGCGAAGGGATAGACAGTCGAGGAGCCGACGATCGTGATCGCCTCGGCTTCGTTTTCAGCTTCTCCGCCACAGGCGGCTAGGCCCAAAGTGGCGGGGAGCATGATGGTGCCAAGCAGGGCGGCGCGGGCACGGATAGGAAATGCGGAATGCTTCATGATGTCCTCCTGTCCTGATGGCTTGGCGCGGGGGTCACATGATCGGGCCAGGCCGATGGTGTCTGCATTCAGTGTTCGGTTCGATCAGACTTCGGTGTTTTCCTCTGCGGGAGCCGCGACCGGCTGTGCCGCCGCCTCACCGGTGAGATCGGCGCGAGTCATTGTGATGAGCTCGTTCACCCGCCGCTCGTTCATCGCCATCTCGTCCGGCGGCGAGGCGACGAGGCCGATCTTGGCGAGCGGACCGCCCGTCTCCCAGTTCTTGACCCACTCCTGGAGATAAAGCTCCAGGCCCGGAATGGCGCGCATATGCGCCTTCTTGACATAGACATAGAGCGGCCGGGCGCCCGGATAGGCGAAGCTCGCGATATTGTCGTAAGTCGGCTCCACGCCGTTCATCGGCAGGCCCTGCACCTTGTCGGTGTTCTCGTCGAGATAGGAGAAGCCGAACACTCCGACCGAGCGCGGATTGCTCTCGATCTTCTGGACGATCAGATTGTCCTGCTCGCCCTGGTCGACATAAGCTCCATCGGAGCGGACTTCGGTGCAGATCTTCTGATGGCGGTCCTCGTCCTCTTCCTTGAGCCGCTCCATCGCGGGGTTGGTGTCGCACCCGACCTCGAGCACAAGCTCCTTGAGCGCATCGCGCGTGCCCGAGGTGCTGGGCGGGCCGTAGACGAGAATCGGTTCATCCGGCAGCGAGGGATCGATATCGGCCCAGGTCTCGGCGGTCTGCTCACGGCCATAGGGATTGGCAGCCAGCGCCTCGTAGACGATCTTCGGCGAGAGATTGAGCATGATGCCGCCCTTGGCCGAGGCGAAGGCGATGCCATCGAGGCCCACCTGCAGCTCGATGATGTCCTCGACCCCGTTGGCCTGGCACTTCTCGAACTCGGCGGGCTTCATCCGGCGCGAGGCGTTGACCATGTCAGGGGTCTCCGCCCCGACACCCGAGCAGAACAACTGGATACCCCCGCCCGTGCCGGTGCTCTCGATCAGCGGCGATTTGTAATCCGGATTGGAGCGCGCGAAGCTCTCGGCGACCTGCTTGGCGAAGGGATAGACTGTTGACGAGCCGACGGCGCGGATCGAATCGCGTGAACCGCCGCCGGCGCCGTCGCATGCAGCGAGGCTCAAGACGGCGAGCAGGGCTGCGCCCAGCGAAAGTGAACCGGGGCGCGATCGACCCCGCCGAACGTGGCGTTTCAACATGATGGGCAAGCCCTCCCGAACTGCATGCTTTGGCCTAGGCTCTGCTTGTGACACGTACGTGACGCAGGAATCGCGAGACAGCGCTTGTTAACCATCCGCAGAAATCATGCAAACGCCTCACAATCTTTGACTTATCCGCCTTGTCTCGCCCAAGAATGGGAGCCGGGATTTAAGCTCATCGTAAGAGCTATCCGATAGGGCGCGGATCCATGGGACGCTCCCTGCTCGTGCCTCTTCTGACAGCGCTCGCCTGGCTTCATGCGTGGCTCGCGCCCGCCCCGCTTCTGGCGGCGCACGATAACGCCAGCGGCAATCCCTCCTTCGCGCCCGCCTGCCATTCCGCAAGTGACCTGTCGCGCGGATTTACGGACATGAAAGCGCGATCGGCCTGGACTTGTTCCGACGCGGGCTGGAGCGCCGATCGCCCGGTCGCGTGGCTGCGGTTCGAGCGCGAGGCGTGGGAGGGCGAGGAGCGTCCGCGCCACTTCTTCAGCCGGATTGCCCGATTCGAAAGCATTGCCTTCGCCGCGCTGGACTCCGACGGAACCCTGCGTCCTCTCGTCTGGCAGGAGCACGACGGCCATCCCTTCGGCGCCGGCCCGGTGTTCGAGCTCCCCCTGCCCGAAATTCGAGCCGAAACCACCGCCTTGCTGGTGCGGATCGAGCGCCCGCATTCGATCCCGCTGCTGACCGAGGCGCGGCTCAGCTTCCGACCGCAAGCGGGCGACTGGTCGCGGATCGAGGTGATGATCCTCGCCTTCGTGATGGGGATGCTGATCCTGCCGCTGTTCTTCGACTTGAGCTTCTTCATCGTCCTGCGCGAGCGTTTCATCGTGCTCCATGCGGCAATGGTGTTGGCGATGATGGGCTATGTCCTGTTCGGGGGCGGGCTGATCTCCGTCTTCGCGACACTGCCGCTGACCTTCCTTGCGATCGCGGCGCCGCTGGTATGGGCGATAGGAGTGGGCGTTTCGGCGCTTTTCCTCGCTGCGTTTCTCGAGCCGGGTGCCCAATCGCCATTCATGCGCCGGCTGACCATCCTCGCAGGATGGTGGGCGATGCTCGTGCCCGGCTTCTGCGCGCTCCAGCTTCACGCGACGCAAAGCTTCGATGACCGCGTCTATTTTTACACCTTCATGCCGGTGATCTGCGTGATCACGGCGGCCGTGATCGAAGGGCTTTGGCGCAAGAGCCGCTCAGCCCGGTTCATCGCAGTTGCGTGGGCGCCGATCGTTTGCGCTTCGATCGAGCGGCTGCTGCGCGGGCTCGGCGTCTATGTCGGCCCCTCGACGCTCGATCAGGCGATGTATATCGCGACCGGCTTCGAGGTGATCGTCATCAGCCTCGCCATCGCCGACCGCTTCCTCGCGATCCGGCGCGAGCGGGATGCGGCGCTCACCGAGGCGCGCATGCACGAGGAGCTGTCGGAACGCGATCCCCTGACCGGGCTGATGAACCGCCGCGCGCTGGATGTGCGGTTCGAGGAATTGCGCCGGCGCGGCTTCGACACCTTCGCGCTGGTCGATCTCGACCGTTTCAAGCAGGTCAACGACGTGCACGGACATCAGACGGGCGATGCTGCGCTCAAGGCCTGCGCCGAAGCGCTGCGTGGAGACCAGTCACGCGATCATCTCGCCGCGCGGCTCGGAGGCGAGGAGTTCGTCGTCATGCTGCGCGGCAAGCGCGCGATCGAGCGAGCGGACGCCCTGCGCCAGGCGATTGCGCTGCGCATCGCGACCGAGGTGCCGGGGCTATCCTTCCCGGTGACCGCGAGCATGGGGGTGGTCGAAGTTCCGACCGATGCGGTCGACCTGATGAGCTTCGACGAGTTCTATTCGCGAGCCGATGCTCTGATGTATGAGGCCAAGGCCTCGGGGCGCAATCGTATCCTCTATGAGCGCCTTAAGGTATTCGGGCGGCCTGGCACGGCGCGCACGCCCGATGACGAGACCCAGTTGCGCAGCGCGTGATTGCGTTCAGGCGGGCGGGGGTGTGAGGAATGGGGCGATGATCTCGGGCCGGACCCGGGCGAGCCGACCCGTGGCGCGATCGAGCATCGCCCAAGTCGTTGCCGCGCTGACGATGACCTTGCCGGCGGGGTCGGTGAAGTGAGCGAGCCGCACCGATTTCGCCCCGCGCGGCGGAGCGGGAATGTGCGTCGTCCCGCGCGCGGTTTCGCCAAGGGCGATGTTGCCGCGGTAGTCGATCTCGTGACGGATCACGACCCAGAAGTAGGCCCCCTTGTCCTGCGGCCGAGCGAGCGCATCCCAATGCGAAGTCGAAAGCCGTTGCAGCCACTCGACCCAGACCGCGTTGTTGACATGGCCGAGCTCGTCGATGTGCTGCGGGCCGGCGGTAAACTCGAGCGAGAACCGCGCAGGCTCGGCCAGAGCGCTCACGTGCCCTGCACCGCCTTCTCGCCCGCACCCTTGGCCGACGCATTGATTGCGGCGACATCGGCGGCACTGGCGCTCATGCCCATCTGCCAGAGCAGGAAGCTGAACTCCTCGGCGGTCTCGTAGAGCGCATTCCAGCGGCCCGATTTCCCGCCGTGCCCTGCGCCCATGTTGGTCTTCATGAGGAGAATGTTGTCATCGGTCTTGGTGTCGCGCAGCTTGGCGACCCACTTGGCCGGTTCCCAATAGGTGACGCGCGGATCGTTGAGCCCGGCGGTCACAAGCATCGGCGGATAGGCCTGCGCCTTGACTTGGTCATAGGGTGAATAGGAAAGGATGAAGGCGAAGGCTTCCTTACTGGTGATCGGATTTCCCCATTCCTGCCACTCGCCCGGGGTGAGCGGCAGATCCTCGTTGAGCATGGTGTTCAGCACATCGACGAACGGCACATGCGCCACCACTGCGCCGTATTGCGCCGGGTCCTGATTGACCACAGCGCCCATCAGCTCGCCCCCGGCCGAGCCGCCGCTCGCGGTGACCATGCCCTCGGCGGTGAGGCCTTCCTTGATGAGGCCGCGCCCGACATCGACGAAATCGTTGAAAGTGTTGGTCCGCTCCATCAGCTTGCCCTGGAGATACCAGCGCCGCCCGAGATCATCGCCGCCACGGATATGCGCGATCGCATAAGCGAAGCCGCGGTCGACGAGGCTGAGGCGCGAGGTCGAGAAGCCGGGCGGGATGGCGTAGCCATAAGCGCCATAGGCATAAAGATGCAGCGGTCCCGGCCCCTCGATCCCGGCCCGCTCGAGAATTTCCATACGATCCTTGCGCATCACCACGCTGACCGGAACCCGCGTCCCGTCACGCACCTCGATCATGAGGCGCCGGGTCTCGTAATCGGCCGCGTTGTAGCCGCTCGGGATTTCCTGCTGCTTGAGCAGTTCAAGCGCGGCGCTGGCGACGTCGAAATCATAGACCGTGTTGGGCGTGATCATGCTCTGGTATGAGAGGCGCAGCTTGGTCTGATCGTATTCGGGATTGTTCGAGAGGCCCGCGCTGTAGCTCTGCTCTGGAAAGACGATCGGCTGCATCGCATCGGGCGAGGCGTATTGCCGGATTTGGATCTGGTCGAGCCCGTCAAGGCGCCCTTCGGTGACGAAGAACCCTTCGAACAGATCGAACCCGGTGAGATAGAACTCGTCCGATCCCGCGAGCACGGTTCGCCACGCCGCAGGTTCGCTCAGGGGAGCCGTGGCGAGGCGGAAATTGACGTGCTCGTCATTGGTCCACACCCACAGCTCGCCGTCCCGGATGTCGACGCTGTATTCGACACCCTTGCGGCGCGGCTTTACGAGCGTGAGCGGGGCGGTGGGATCAGCCGCAGGCACGAAGCGCACCTCGCTCGTCTCGTTATCGCCAGTGCCGATGATGAGATAGTCGTCCTGCGCACTTAGGCCGAAGCCGACCGAGAAGCTTTGATCCTGCTCCTCGTAAAGCGTGACATCGCTGTCGTTGGACGCTCCGATCCGGTGGAGCTTGACCTCGAGCGAGCGCCATTCGGGGGTCGAGGGGGTGTAGACCAGCGCGCTGTCGCCCGCGACCCAAGCGAGGCCGCCCCGAAGATTGGGGATCTCGTCGCCGAGCAGCTCGCCCGTCTCGAGATCCTTGATGCGCGCGGTGTAACGCTCCGAGCCGTTGGTGTCAGTCGCGTAGGCGAGATAGCGGCCATCTTGGCTGATGCTGAACGCCCCGAGGCTGAAATAATCGAGCCCCTCGGCAAGCGCATTCTCGTCAAGGATCAAAGTGCCCTTAGCGTCGGCGGGAGCGCTCAAAGCCTTGCGGTAGTGCTTGCGATACTGCTTGCCCTCCTCGAACTCGGACCAATAGAGATACTGCCCGAGGCGCTGCGGCACGGTGCTGTCGTCTTCCTTGATCCGCGCCTTCATCTCTTCGAACAACGCCTCGGTCTGCGCCTCGAGCGGGTTCATGTTGGCCTCGAAATAGGCGTTCTCGGCCTTCACGTAATCGAGCACATCCGCATCATCGACCTCGGGATAGGACTTGTCATAAAGCCAGTCATAGGGGTCCTCGATCGTGATCCCGTGATGAGTGTAGCTGTGAGGCCGCTTCTGCGCGACGGGCGGGGTGAGTTTCTCGTTTGAACGCAATGCGGGGGTGTCCTCGTGGTTATGGGCCTGCGCGAGGGTCAATGGCGCAAGCGCGATTCCGGCTGCGCAAGTAAGCGCAAAAGTGCGGAATTTCGAGAGAAAGGTCATGCGAGCGGTCCCTGGTTTTCGCCGCTGGATGGCGAGCGGGTTTAAAGGATTGGCCGGTCGGGCTATGGTGGCGATCCTAATCATGAAGCCGCCTGCCCCGCAATGGGCAGCGCCCACGCAAACCATCGAGGAATCGACCAAATGCTGATGCAAACACACGAAGCCCGCCTCGCTGCCCTTCGCGAAGAGCTCAAGCGGCGCTCGCTCGATGGCTTCATCGTGCCCATCTCGGACGAGCACATGAGCGAATATGTCGGCGATTATGCCCAGCGGCTGCGCTGGCTGACGGGCTTCGGCGGATCGGCCGGCTTTGCCGCGGTGACGCTTGATCATGCCGCGATTTTCGTGGATGGGCGCTACACCGTGCAGGTGCGTGACCAGGTCGACCGCAAGCTGTTCGACTATCGCTCGATCCCCGCTGACCGGCTCGATGCCTGGCTGCGCGAAGTGGCGGGAGAGGGCGCGAAAATCGGCTACGATCCCTGGCTGCACACCTGGGCGTGGGTCGAGGCGGTCGAAAAGGGGGTGGAGCCCGCCGGGATCGCGATGGTCCCCGTCCAGAGCAATCCGATCGACGCCGTGTGGAGCGATCAGCCTGCGCGTTCAGACGCCAAGGCGATCGTCCACGAGGATACGCTCGCCGGGCGCGGCTCGGCGGAAAAGCGCGCCGCAATTGCCGAATGGCTGGCGCGCGAGGGGCTCGATGCGGTCGTGATCCCCGCGCTCGATTCGGTCGCCTGGGCGCTCAACCTGCGCGGCGCGGATGTGGCGCACACGCCCGTGGCGCTCTCCTATCTGATCGCGCAGGCCGACGGCACAGCGCAGCTCTTCATCGCGCAGGACAAGGTAAGCCCTGAGCTCGCTCAGCATCTCGGCAATGCGGTGACGATCCGCGACTATGCGGCGTTCGAGAGCGCGCTCGCGAGCGAATTCTCCGGCCAGCGCGTGAGCGTCGATCCGTCCTTCGGCGTGGTCGGCATCGCGCAGGCGCTGCGCTCCGGCGGAGCGCAGTTCGTTTTCCGCGAAGATCCGACGATCCTTGCCAAGGCGATCAAGAACGAGGCCGAGATCCGCGGCCACCACGAGGCGCAGGCGCGCGACGGGGCGGCGGTGGTGCGGTTCCTCAGGTGGCTCGACGAGGCCGCGCCTTCGGGCGATGTCGACGAACTCAGCGCTGCGGCCAAGCTCGAGGCATTCCGCCGCGCGCACGGCGACCTGCGCGACACCTCTTTCGATACGATCTCGGCGGCCTCCGGGCATGCGGCGCTCCCGCACTACAAGGTCGATGAGGACAGCAACATTTTGATCCCGCCGGGCTCGATCTATCTGGTCGATTCGGGCGGCCAATATCCGGCGGGGACGACCGACATCACTCGCACCGTCTGGATCGAGAGCCCCGATGGCGCGCAGCCGACACCCGAGATGCGCGATCGCAACACCCGCGTGCTCAAGGGGCACATCCAGATCGACTGCGCGCGCTTCCCGCAAGGCACCAATGGCGGCCAGATCGATGCCTTCGCACGGCAATATTTGTGGGAAGCCGGGGTCGATTATGCGCACGGGACCGGCCATGGCGTGGGCAGCTTTCTCGGAGTGCACGAGGGCCCGCAGCGCATCGGCAAGCCTTCGGGTGGGCAGGCCGGCACTTCGCAGGAGCTTTTCGCCGGGATGATCTGCTCGAACGAACCGGGCTATTACAAGGAAGGGGCCTACGGCATCCGGATCGAGAACCTCGTGCTCGTGACCGAACAGGCGATCGAGGGCGCGGAAGGGCGCTATCTCGGCTTCGAGACCCTCACCTTCGTGCCGCTCGACCGCCGGCTGATCGACAAGGCGCTGCTCACGCAGGCCGAAATCGCGTGGGTCGATCGCTACCATGCCAAGGTGCGCGAGGTGGTGGGTCCGCAGCTCGAAGGCGAAGACCTCGCCTGGCTCGAACGGGAGACCGCGCCGCTCTGAGGGGCGATTGCACCGATCTTGATGTTCTTGTAATGTTCCATGCGGCGAGTCGCATGGAGCGGCGAGGCATCAGGGAGAACCACGATGATCGGCTATGTAACACTGGGAACCAACGATCTGCCGCGCGCGGCGAAATTCTACGACGCACTGGCGAAGCATTTCGGCGTGGGCCGGATGATGGAGTTCGACAGCTTCATCGCCTGGGGTAACATGGGGGGTGCGCCCGGTGTGGCGGCGACCAAGCCGTTTGATGGCGAGGCGGCGACGCCAGGCAACGGCACGATGGTGGCGCTGCAGGTAGACAGCCCCGAGAAAGTGCGCGCAATCTACGAAACCGCGCTCGCGCAAGGCGGCAGCGACGAGGGCGCGCCCGGCCCTCGCGGCGAAGATGGTTTCTACGCCGCCTATTTCCGCGATCCTGACGGCAACAAGCTGAACGCCTTCTGCATGGTCGCCCCAGGGTGACGAAAGCGGCGCGCCTCAGCGAGATCTTTCTTCATCTCGGGCGCGGCGCGACGGCCGTGGCCCAGCCGCCGTTCGGCGGGATGGAAATGGTACGAAGGATACAGCGCGCGCCACGGCGACGATGGGGCCGATGGTCGACTGGTGTCGCAACACACGTTCGCCGCTGATTGGGAGAGCTGGGAAATGCACCCGGAGGGCGAGGAGGTCGTCATCTGCACGCATGGGGCATTGGTCCTGATCCAGGAATGGCCCGATGGAACGCGCCGCGAACTGCCGCTCGGCGCGGGTGAGTACGCGATCAATCAGCGCGGCGTGTGGCACACCGCGAATGTCGAGGGCGAGGCCACGGCTATCTTCATCACCGCGGGCGAAGGCACACAGCATAGGCTGCGAATTGCCGAGGATGGTTCAAAGCTTGCGGCGAGGTGAACACCGCGCGTCACCCGATACAAACCGCGACGATTTGGCCGCCAACGGGCATAATGGTGCGACACGGTGCCTCTAGAAGGCAAGCATGAGTTGCGGTGAGCGCCCGGACGAAAACGACGCTCCCCCGCGCAATGCGAGCAAGGCCTGAAAGCCTTGCAGTCCGACGCTCGCCGCAGCTCGCCACTTTCGAAGGAGACAACCCGATGCGCACGACCCGATTCCTGACGCTGACCGCCGGAGCGCTGGCGCTCGGAGGCGCCAGCATCGCCGTGGCGCAGCACCACGGCTCGCCCGCTGCCACAGCCATGGATGCCGACAAGGATGGCATCATCACCCTCGCCGAAGCCAAGGTGCACGGCGCCCAGCGATTCGAACGGATGGACGTCGATGGCGACGGAGCGCTGACCAGCGCAGACCGCGCCACACGTGCAGCCGAGCGGTTCGCTCGGGTCGACATTGACGGTGACGGCGAAGTGACGCGCGCCGAAATGAGTGCGACCCGCGAGGCGCGCGAGGCCGAGCGGGCCGAGCGCCGCGCCATGCAGCAGGCGCGCATGTTCGGGCGGCTCGACACGGACAATAGCGGCGGGCTCTCGCAAGCCGAGATGCAGGCGGGCGCCGAGCTGCGCCGCGAGCGCCGGGCCGAGCGCGGCAAGCTCGGCGGCACGAGCGGGCGCGGCAGCATGGCCATGCTCCGCCGGGCCGATACCGATGGGAACAATGCCGTCAGCCGGGCGGAGTTCGAGAAACTGGTCGAGGCGCGTTTCGCGCGGGTCGATACGGACAGCTCAGGCACGATCACTCAGGAGGAACGCGCTGCCGCCAAGGCAAGCCGAAAGGAACGCAGGCAACGCGGCGCAGGCTCTTGAGGCACTCGGCACGGCGGTGCGCCGGAAAGCAGGCAATGCTGGTTCTGGTCAAGCGCCAGGCGCGCTCTTAAGGCTACCCCCTGCGCCCGCCACCGAGCTCTGGAACAGCCCCATGGAGACGATCAAGCCGACCTCGATCCTGCTGGTGGATGATGAGCCGACCCTGCGCGAGCCCCTTGCCGACTATCTGACCACGCAGGGCTTCGCCGTCACCCAGGCCGAGAGCGCGGCCAGAGCGCGCAGCATTCTTGCCGAGGCGGACAGCCATCCGCGCCGCGCGGCACATCCCGACATCGTGCTGCTCGACATCATGATGCCGGGCGAGGACGGTCTTTCGCTGTGCCGCCACCTCGTCGAGACGCGCGCGCTGCCGGTGATCTTCCTCACCGCAAGGGCCGAGGCGACCGACCGGATCGTCGGGCTCGAGCTCGGCGCGGACGATTATATCGTCAAACCGTTCGAGCCGCGCGAACTCGTCGCCCGCATCCGCACCGTGCTGCGCCGGGTGGCAAGGGGCGGCGCGCCCGATGCCACGATGGAGGACTGGCACTATGCCTTCGAGGGCTGGCGGCTCGATCCGCTCAAGCGCAAGCTGACCGATCCCGAAGGCGTGACGATCCCGATCTCGACCGCCGAATTCCGGCTGTTGCGCGCGTTTCTCGATCACGCCCGCCAGGTCCTCGACCGCGATCGGCTGCTCGACATGGTGCAAGGCCGCACAGCTCACCTGTTCGACCGCGCGGTCGACAATCAGGTCAGCCGGCTGCGGCGCAAGATCGAGAGCGACACACGGCAGCCCCATTTCATCCAGACCGTGCGGGGAGGCGGCTATCGCTTTGCCGCCGAGGTCACCCGCCTGGCGCCCGACGCGCCGCCCGCGCGCGGTTAACTCACCCCGTGCGACGCCTCCTGCCCTCGAGCCTGCTCGGTCAGGTCACGCTGGTCCTCGCGATCGGCCTGCTGGTGGCGCAGGCGGTCTCGGCCTTCGCGCTGTATCGCGCGCAGGAGCAGCGCCGCGATGTAACGCTCGTGAATTCGATCGCCTTTCGTCTGATCGCGGGTAGCGCCGGGTTCGATCCGCCCGAAATGGACCGGTTTCGCAGCGAGCGGCGCGAGGCCCGTCGACGGGCGCGCGAAGGGGAATTGCCGAAGATGGAGGCGGCCGACGGGGAGCGCCGCCGCCCCACCGCCTTCACCAGGCTCCTGCGGCTAAGCCTTCAGCGCAGCGATCGATCGCCCGTAGCCCGTGCGGAACGCCGCCTCACCCGCTACGAGACGGAACTGCGGCGCCTGCTCGAGGAGCAGGAAGTGAGCGTCGGCGAAATTCGCATAACCCGCCGCATCGCCGGCGAAGATCCGCATGTCCGATCAATCATGCGCGATGTGTCGATGCCGCGCTTCAAGGGCTGGCGCGAGCGCGGGCTGATCGTCGCCGCGATAGAGCAGGCCGGCAGCGAGGACTGGCTGACGGTGCGCCTGCCCGAGCCGCGCCAGCGAGGCGGCGGCTTCGGCTTGATTCTGCTTCAGACCGCGGTGATTTTCATTGTCCTGCTCGCGCTGCTTTATCTCGTGCTGCGCCGGCTCACCCGGCCGCTGGCGGCGCTCACCGATCGGCTCAGCGATTTTTCGCGCCAGCCCGACCAGCCGCTCACCCTGCCCGAGAGCGGCCCCGCCGATATGCGCCGTCTGATCGCCGCGCACAACGCGATGGAGGCGCGCATTGCGGCGCTGCTCGACGAGAAGAACGTCATGCTGGGTGCGATCGGGCACGATCTCAAGACCCCGCTCGCCGCGCTGCGGGTGCGGATCGAGAGCCATCCCGACGAGCGCCAGCGCGCCGCGCTCGCCGCCGGTATCGAGGACATCGCCTGCACGCTGGACGATATCCTGGCCCTCGCCCGCGCCGGCGCCAATGCCGAACGTCGCGAGGCGGTTGATCTCACGGCCCTCGCGCAGGGCGTGGTCGAGGAATTCGAGGATCTCGGGCACGAGGTGAGCATGGTCGGGCCCGAAGCCGGGGCTGCGCGAATCGCGGCGTCCATCCAGGAGACCTGGATAAAGCGCGCGCTCCGGAACCTCGTGAGCAATGCTGTGCGCTATGGCGGCGGAGCGAGCGTGGGCGTGTGGCTTGAAGAGGGTGGACGCACTGCCGTTCTTGCAGTCCTCGACGACGGGCCGGGGATCGCGGAGGATCGCATGGCCGAGATGCTCGAGCCTTTCACAAGGGGCGAGGCTTCGCGCAACCGGGCGACCGGGGGAACGGGTCTCGGCCTCACGCTCGCGCGCGCGATCGCTCAGGCGCATGGCGGTGAGCTGCGGATAGCCAATCGCCCACAAGGC
Source organism: Erythrobacter sp. (assembly GCA_036350735.1). GTDB lineage: Bacteria > Pseudomonadota > Alphaproteobacteria > Sphingomonadales > Sphingomonadaceae > Erythrobacter. The sequence continues at coordinate 526 of JAZBNR010000021.1, read as the reverse complement.
GGCCTCAGCGCCGAAATTCGCCTGCCGATCTAGCCGTCGCTTTCAGCGCATGAGCCCGCCCATCAGATTGCGCACGAACGCGGTCGCGCCGGTGCGCAGCGGATCGGCACTCGACTTCTTGCCCAGCACCGCCGCCACCGCGAGCGAGGCAAGCGATCCGCTGGCGGCGGTCATCGCGCTCTTGCCGGCCTTCTCCCACAGGGAAGGGGTCTTGCGCTCGCGCTTGGCAACCTGTTCGCGGCCCTTCTCCTCGACTTCCCGTGCCGTCTCGGCGGCATCGAGCGCCTTTTTCGCCAGCACTTCCTCAGCGCTTTCGCGGTCGACCGCCTCGTCATACTTGCCCGCAAGCGGGCTCACCGACTGGATGATCGCGCGCTCCTTGGCGTTGACCGGGCCGAGCCTGGAGCGCGGCGGCTTGATCAGCGTGCGCTGGACGATGCCGGGCGCGCCCTCCTCGTCGAGGGTCGAGACGAGCGCCTCGCCCACGCGCAACTGGGTGATCGCTTCCTCGACATCGAGATCCTTG
>JAZBNR010000020.1:0-11685 GCA_036350735.1 Erythrobacter sp. | reverse complement strand
CGAGGAGTTGGCCAAGAGCGCGGGCGATCTCGCCGAACAGCTCGCCTCCGCTCGGGCCGAGCTTGCCGCCGCCGAGGAGCAGCTCGGCGCCCTGCCGGCCCCCGATGCCGGCCGCACCGCGCTCGAAGCCGCGCGCGCCAACCATGAGGCGACGCGCACCATGGTGCAATCCACCCTCGCCGCGCTCGCCGCGCACGATCAGGGCTTGGCCGTCGTGCGCGAGCGGCTCGCGGCGCAGAGCGCCGATCATGCGAGCTGGAAGGCGCGCTCGGGCGAGGCGGCGCAGCGGGTCGCGCAAGCAGGCACGCGGCTGGCCGAGATCGAGGAGGAGAGCGCGGTGATCGCAGCCAAACCCGCCGCGCTGATGGCCGAGATCGAACAGGGCGATGCGGTGCGCGCGCGGCTGACAAGCGAGCTCGAGGAAGCCCAATTGCGGCTTGACGATTGCGAGACCCGCGCGCGGCTCGCCGGCCAGACGCTGGCCGAAGCGACCGAGCGGCTTGCCCAGGCGCGCGAGGGCCGCGCAACCCTCGCCGCACGTGCCGAGAGCCAGGAAGCACGCCGCAGCGAGCTCGCGCGCATTTCGGGCGAGCGCTTCCAGTGTCCCCCGCCGCTCCTGTCCGAACGCTTCGGCTTCGCCGAAGACGACATCACGCACGCCCAGGGCGAAAGCGAGGCGCTTGACCGGTTGACCGCAGCGCGCGAGCGGATCGGCCCGGTCAATCTCGTCGCCGCCGAGGAATTGAAGCGCATCGAGGAGGAGCACGGCAACAGCGCCTCCGAGCAGGCCGAACTGACCGAGGCGGTGGCGCGGCTGCGCGGCTCGATCGGCAACCTCAACCGCGAGGGCCGCGAGCGGCTGCGCGCCGCCTTCGAGGAGGTCAACACGCATTTCCAGCAGCTTTATCCGCGCCTCTTCCAGGGGGGCGCGGCGCATCTGGCGCTGGTCGACAGCGACGATCCGCTCGAAGCGGGGCTCGAGATATACGCCCAGCCGCCGGGCAAGCGGCTGCAATCCTTGTCGCTGCTCTCGGGCGGAGAACAGGCGCTCACGGCCACGGCGCTGATCTTCGCGCTGTTCCTCACCAACCCTGCACCGATCTGCGTGCTCGACGAGGTCGACGCGCCTTTGGACGACGCCAATGTCGAGCGCTTCTGCGACCTGCTCGATTCGATGGTCCGCACCACCGCCACGCGCTATCTGATTGTCACCCACAACGCAGTGACGATGAGCCGGATGCACCGATTGTTCGGGGTGACGATGGCCGAGAAAGGCGTCTCGCGGCTGGTGAGCGTGAATCTCAGCGAAGCGGAGCTGATGGCGGCGGAGTGATCCGCGCAGATTGCTAGAGGTCGATCGCGCTGGCGAGGCGCTGGCGAATGGCCTTGAGCCGTCCGAGCACCTCGTCCTGATCCGCTGATGGAGCGGTGCGGGAGCTCACGGTTGCAGCTGCGCGTCCGGGTGCGCCCTCCGCCTCGTTCGCTTCGTCCGCCTCTTCGCGTCGGCGCTCGTCGGCCCGCCGCTCGCTTTGCCGCCGATCAGCGCCCGAACGCCCGCGCGAACGCAGCACGCCCTCGGCGCCCTTGAGGGTGTATCCCTCCTCGTTCACCAGCCGGTTAATCTCCTCGACCAGCGCGACGTCGCCGGCCCGGTAATAACGCCGCCCGCCGCTGCGCTTGAGCGGCCGAAGCCCGGAGAATTGCTGTTCCCAATAGCGCAGCACATGCGGCTTGATCCCGAGCCCCTCGCTCACCTCGCCGATCGTGCGCAGCGCGGCCTCGTCCTTGCCGTCGTCGAACTCAGCCATCGCGATGTCCCGAGCGCGTCACGAGGTCACTCGCCCTTGGCGATCCGTTCCTTGAGGAGCTGGCTCGCGCGGAAGGTCATCACCCGGCGCGGCGTGATCGGAACCTCGATCCCGGTCTTGGGATTGCGCCCCACCCGCTCGTTCTTGTCGCGCAGGACAAAGCTGCCGAAGCCGGAAATCTTCACATTCTCGCCCGCAGCCAGGGCATCGCACATCCGATCGAGAATGGCTTCGACCAGATCCAGCGATTCAGCCCGGCTCAGCCCCATCTTCCGATTGATCGTCTCAGCCAGGTCGGCGCGCGTGAGCGTGCCCACAGAACGCATCATACGCATATCTCCCTCATTGGTGCGACCCTTACCGAGTGCGGAGGAATGTAGAGAAATCAGCGGCAAGCTGCAACGAGTCGAACGATTTTATTGCAGTTTTTGCAAACTCGGCCGGAGGCGCGCGGGCGCACGGTCACATCCGAACGAGGCTCGCACCCCAGGTGAAGCCGCCGCCCATGGCCTCGAGCATGACGAGATCGCCCGCCTTGATCCGCCCGTCGCGCCGCGCCGCATCGAGCGCGAGCGGCACCGAGGCGGCCGAGGTGTTGGCATGGATATCGACCGTGACCACTACCTTTTCGGGCGCGATCGAGAGCTTCTTGGCCGTTGCATCGAGGATGCGCCGGTTAGCCTGGTGAGGCACGATCCAGTCGATCTCATCGACCGAAAGCCCTGTTTCTTCAAGCACTTCCTCGAGCACTGCAGCGAGATTGACGACCGCGTGGCGAAACACTTCGCGGCCCTTCATGCGCAGGTGCCCGACGGTCTGCGTGGTCGAGGGGCCGCCATCGACATAGAGCAGGTGCTCGTGCGCGCCATCGGAATGGAGGCGGCTTGCAAGGATGCCCGCGCGGCGCGGATCGCGCGCGTCTTCCTCTCCGGGCGCTTCGAGCACGAGCGCTCCCGCGCCGTCGCCGAACAGGACGCAGGTGGTGCGGTCCTCCCAGTCGAGGATCCGGCTGAAGGTTTCCGCCCCGATCACCAGCGCGCGCCGTCCCATGCCGTTCTTGAGCATCGAATCGGCAACGCTGAGCGCATAGAGAAAGCCCGAACACACCGCCGCGACATCGAACGCGGCGCCTTGGCCGCATCCGAGCGCGTGCTGCACCTTGACCGCGCTCGCGGGGAAGGTGTTGTCGGGCGTGGCGGTGGCAAGCACGACGAGATCGATGTCGCCCGGCACGAGGCCGGCATCCTCGAGCGCCGCGCGCGCTGCCTCGGTCGCGAGGCTCGCGGTGGTCTCGTCCGGGCCGGCGATGTGGCGCTGACGGATGCCGCTGCGCTCGACGATCCATTCATCGGAGGTGTCGAGCCGCTCGGACAGCTCGGCATTGGTGACGATCCGACGCGGCAGGGCCGACCCGGTCCCGATCACGCGGGACCCCGGGAACGCTTTGTTCACGCGCGCGCCTCGCTGCCCGCTGCCTGATCGCTCGATTCCTCGGCGCCGGCCTCGCTGCCGCTCGCATCGCCGCTCGCGCTGCCGCCCGCATTGCCGCTCGCATTGCCGCCCGCATTGCCATTGCCGCCCAGCTCGGGGCCGAGCTCGGCGAGATCGTGCGCAATGCGCTCGGTCAGCTTGTTGGCGAGCAGGCTTGCGGTCACCGCGACAGCGTTGGCGACGCCCTTGGCATTGGCGCTGCCGTGGCTCTTGACGATGACGCCGTTCAATCCGAGGAAAACCGCGCCGTTATGGTTGTTGGGATCGAGATGATGCTTAAGCAGCTCGGTCGCGGGGCGCGAGACGAGGAAGCCGAACTTGGAGCGCAGCGAGCTGGTGAAGGCCTGGCGCAAGAGATCGGTAACGAAGCGGGCCGAGCCTTCGATCGCCTTCAAGGCGATGTTGCCCGAGAACCCGTCGGTCACAACCACGTGAGTTTCGCCGCGATTGATCTTGTCGGATTCGACGAACCCATCGAATTGCAGCGCGAGAACGCCCGCCGGGTTCTCGGTCGCGGCCTGCAGGCGCGCAGCCGCCTCGCGCAGCGCCTCGGTGCCCTTGATCTCTTCGGTGCCGATGTTGAGCAGACGCACACGCGGCCGCTCAAACCCGTTGACGATGCGCGAATAGGCGGCGCCCATCACCGCGAACTGGACGAGATTGCGCGCATCGGCCTCGGTGTTGGCGCCTAGATCGAGCATGACGACATCATGCGCCTCGAGTGTCGGCAGCAGCGCGGCGAGCGCGGGCCGGTCGATACCGGGCATGGTGCGCAGGGCGATCTTGCTCATCGCCATCAGCGCGCCGGTGTTGCCCGCGCTGACCGCGGCGCCCGCATCGCCGACCTTCACCGCATTGACCGCGAGCCCCATCGAGGTGGTCTTGGCGCGGCGCAGCGCCTTGGACGGCAGTTCGTCGCCGCTGATCACATCCTCGCAGTGGAGGATTTCGGAGGCCTCGCGCATGTTGGGGTGAGCGGCGAGCGCCTGCTCGATCCGCTTGCCATCGCCCACGAGCAGGAATTGGAAATCCTCGTGCTCGCGGCGGGCGAGCGCCGCGCCCTCAATCATGACGCGCACGCCTTCATCGCCGCCCATCGCATCGATCGCGATACGCGGCAGGCTCATGTCAGCGTCTTTCCTGATGGCATCGCCCCGGGCCTACTCAGAGGCCGACGGCGATGACCTCGCGACCGTTGTAATAGCCGCAGTGCGGACACAGATTGTGCGGACGCTTCAGCTCGCCGCAATTGGAGCATTCGTGATGCGCCTCGACCTTGAGCGAATCATGCGACCGACGATTGCCACGGCGATGCGGCGATACTTTTCTCTTAGGGACAGCCATGGCGAGACCAATTCCTCAAAAACATGTGTTGCTTGAGCGCCGCTCGGCGCGAACTTTCGCGAGCCGCCTTTACGCCCGGGCACCGAGGGGCGCAAGACATTGCGCTCCGACCGGTCAGCCACGGGAGACGGAAAGCGCGCGACATAGCGAATATTTCAGGCGTTGCAAGCAAAAGGCTGTGGCTCTAGCAGCGGGGCGGGATCAACCAGGGGGATCGCAAGGCCGATGATAATGCTACCCGTCACGCTCGCCGCGGCCGCCGCGGCAGCCGTTCTCAACATCTGGCTCGCCCTCAGGATCGGCGCGATCCGGCAATCGGCGGGCATCAGCATCGGCGATGGCGGGAGCGAGGCGCTCCACCGGCGGATGCGCGCACAGATGAACTTCGTCGAGAACACGCCCTTCGTGCTCGCGCTGATCGTGGCGATCGAGCTTTCGGGTCAGGGCGGCTGGTGGCTGCAGATCGTGGCGGCGGTCTATTTCCTCGCCCGGATCGCGCACGGCTTCGGGATGGATGGCGGCAAGTGGCAGCAGGGGCGGATGGTCGGCACGATGGTGACACTGCTCACCCAGCTCGGCCTCGCCGGCGCCGCCGCGCTGATCGCGCTGGGAGCGATCTAGGGGCGATCTGAGGCGAGCGCCCACAGCCCCCGGTCGCACAGCGACGGCGGGCGTGAGCGCGCGCTAGACCGACGACCGACGCGACGTCGTTGGGCTCGGTCTGTATTCGGTTGAAGTTGGCCATACCAGGCCAGGCCAGGGACAGGAGGCATCACATCGACAGACAACGGCCATTGCTGAGCTGCGCCGCCATCTTGATGGCGGCAGACCCGCTCGCTGCGCAAAGCGCCCCGATCGCGACCGACCCGTGCCTGTTCGGCGTTTGGGAAGTCGTCCGATGGACCGATCTTGATCGCGAGGGGAAGCCGGTCAGTCCTGATCGAACCGGAGCGCAGGGCCGCTTCGTCTACACACCCGGCGGCAATATGAGCGTGCAGGTCATGCTGCATCCCGATGCCGCCCCGATCAAGGGGAGGCAGGATGTCGAGGGGCTTGCGAAGGCAGCGCGCGATTCGATCGAGTATTTCGGCAGCTACGAGGCGGATCCGGAAACCGGCGCGCTCACCCATCGCATCGTCGGGTCAGGATTACCCAACCGGCGCGGAAGCGCGGCAAACCGCCATTACAGCATCGAGAACGGCGTACTCCAGATCTACTGGAGCGAGGCCGATGGACGGCGCTTCCACCGCAGCTTGAGGTTGATGGAACGGCTTGGGGACGCAGCCTGCGAGCGCGTGGTCAACTAAGCGCGTAATCGCTCACGAACTGATTGGTCTTGCGCTCCTGGCCAAAGGTGCTGGTGGGGCCGTGGCCGGGAATGAAGGTGACGTCCTCGCCGAGCGGCCACAGGCGCCCGGTGATCGAATCGATCAGATCCTGATGGTTTCCGCGCGGGAAATCGGTGCGCCCGATCGAGCCTGCAAACAGCACGTCGCCCACGATCGCGAAGCGGCTGGGCGCGTGGAAAAACACCACATGGCCGGGCGTGTGGCCGGGGCAGTGGATGACGTCGAGCGTGAGCTCGCCCACGGTCACGGTGTCGCCGTGCTCGAGCCAGCGGGTCGGCTCGAACGTCTTGGCGTGCATCCCCCAGCGCTTGCCATCATCGTCGAGCTGCGCGATCCAGAAGCGGTCGTCCTCGTGCGGGCCTTCGATCGGCAGGCCAAGCTCATCCGCAAGGATGCCCGCCTGCCCGCAATGATCGAGGTGGCCATGTGTGATGAGCAGCTTTTCGAGGCTGACCCCGGCCTTGGCGACGCCCGCCTTGAGCTTGTCGAGATCGCCGCCCGGATCGACCAGCGCGCCTTTGCCTGTGGCGGTGCACCAGATCAGCGAGCAATTCTGCTGGAGCGGCGTGACCGGGAGGATCGCGGCGCGCATCGGGGGGGTGTTCTGCGAGGGTTGGGTCATGGCGCGGGATTTGGCCCGGGGAGGGGCGAATTGCAAGCCACGCACGCCGGGGCTTGCGCCAAGGGGCAAGGGACGGGATGAAGCGGGGATGATCCTTGCAAGCCCCCTCGCCCTGCCCTGCGGCGCCGCGCTGCCCAATCGCCTTGCCAAGGCCGCGATGACCGAGGGGCTGGCCGATCCGCAAGGGCTGCCAACGCCCGAGCTTGCGCGGCTCTATCGCCTGTGGTCGCAAGGCGGCGCGGGGCTGCTCATCTCGGGCAATGTCCAGATCGACGCGGATCATCTGGAACGCCCCGGCAATGTCATCATCGATCACGAACTGACCACGCACGAGCGCGGCGCTTTGCGCGAATGGACTGCGGCGGGAACCGAGAACGGCAATCACTTCTGGGCGCAGATCAGCCATGCCGGGCGCCAGACCATGGCGGCGGTCAATCCGCATCCCAAGGCGCCTTCCGCGATCAGGCTCGATCTGCCCGGCGGCCAGTTCGGCACTCCGGTCGCGCTGGAAGAACACGAGATCGAGGCGATCATCGCAGGCTTCGTGCGCGCGGTGCGGATCTGCCGCGAGGTCGGCTTTACCGGCGTCCAGATCCACGCCGCACACGGCTATCTCCTGTCGCAATTCCTCAGCCCCCGCACCAATCGCCGCGAGGACGGATGGGGCGGCAGCCTCGAGAACCGCGCGCGGCTTTTGACGCAGATCGTGCGGCAAGCGCGAGACGCGGTCGGCGCGGATTTCCCGATCGCGGTCAAATTGAACAGCGCGGACTTTCAGAAGGGCGGCTTCGCGTTCGAGGACAGCCTGAGAGTGGTCGGCTGGCTCGAGGAACTCGGCGTCGACCTGATCGAGATCTCGGGCGGCACCTACGAGCAGCCCAGGCTCCTCGGCATCGAGGGGGTCGAACCCGCCGACAATCCGCAGATCGCTCTCTCGGCCGCTCCTTCCACCGCGGCGCGCGAGGCCTATTTCGTCGATTTCGCAAGCGCGATGAAGGATACGGTCGGCGTGCCGCTGATGGTGACGGGCGGTTTTCGCAGCCGGGTGGCCATGGAGCAGGCGGTGGAGAGCGGGGCGGCGGACGTGATCGGGCTCGGGCGACCGCTCTGCATCGAGACCGATGGCCCTGCGCGCCTGTTGGCGGGCGCCGCCGCGCTTGCGCGCTATGAGGATGAGATCACGCTGCTGCCGCGTTCCTTGCGTTTCCTCAACCGGGTCAAGCTGGTGCGCACCATGGCCGGCTTCGCGACGCAGTTCTGGTTCTACGCACAGATCTATGCGCTGGGCCGCACCGGCAAGCCCGATCGCGACCGGTCGGTGTTCAGCGCCTGGCGCGAGGTCGAGGCGGCACACAAGGAGTGGCTGGCGCGCCGGCGGGGCTGAAGGGGCGCGCTCGCAGCGGCGCTCAAATCCGCCCGCCCTTCCACACCACCCGGCCGATCACCTCGATCTCCTCGGCGCGCACCTCCACCGGGGGATAGGCAAGGTTCTGCGAGAGCAGCGAGACCCGCCCCGCCCCGGCCCGCGCCACGCGCTTGACCATCAGCGTGTCGCCGAGCCGAACCACGTGGATACCGTCGCGAAACGGGCGCGGCGATCGGTCGACGAGGATCTCGTCGCCATCGTTGAGCAGCGGCTCCATCGAATCCCCCTCCACCCGGATCGCCGAGAGCTGCGCAGGCTCGAGCCCCTGTTCGGCGAGCCAGCGGCGCGAGAAGCGGAACGCATCGAACGCCGCCTCGCCCTGCGCCATTGCGCCCGGCCCGGCCGACGCGCCGACCGCGAGGCGGGGGATCTCGGCATAGCGAGCGGGGTCCGACATGATAGGCACCAAGGATTTTTCCTTAGCTCCGTGCGCTTCATCCCGCAGCTCGCCCTCGGCAATCCCGAAAAATTCCGCGAGCATCCTGCGGTCTTCCTCCTCGAGCTTGCGGGGAGAGCGTTTGCGAATGAATTGCTGAAGATAACTCGGGTTTCGACCGAGCATTTCTGAGAGGCTCGAAAGGCTCACGCCGCGTTCGCGGGAGAGATCGAGCAGGCGGCTGCGGGCGGGATCGAGCGGTTTCGCGGGGTTCTTGGCCATGGGGCCTCCTACATGAAGGATTTTTCCTAGACAAGTAGGAAATGCGCTGGAACATAAAGCGAACATCGAGCGATTCGCTGCCCGCCAGCGCCGCGCGATGGTCCGGATTCGAGAGCCAAGCCAAGGGAGACCGCCACGATGCTCATCCGCAAAGTCGAGAAATTCCTGCGCGAACACGATATGCCCGCCACCAAATTCGGCCGCCTCGCCGCGCACGATCCGCGCTTCGTGCTCGATCTCAGGATGGGCCGCACCCCCCGCCCCGCGACCGAGGCGCGCACGCTCGAATGGATGGCGCGCTATGGCGAGGCCGCCCGTTCCGGCTCTGCTGCCGGCAACCGGGAGGCAGCCCATGCTTGAGGCCGTCATCTCAGAGCCCGCTCAAGCCTCGCTCGAGACCAAATCCGCCAGGCCCGCCCGCCCGCGCGTGCGCAGGTCGCTCGCCGACCGTGTGCACGAGGCGCTGTTCGAGCTTGCCGAGCGCGAGGCCGCGATCCTCACCCACGAGGAGACGTGCTGGGCCTCGATCACCTTCACCGGTACGCGCCACGAGGTCGTGCTCGATTTTCAGGGCACCCAGGCGGTGGCGGCCGGCGAGGACTTCATCGTCAGCCTGCCCGAACACGAATTCCGCATCCCCGGCCAGCTCGTCGCCGATGCGAGCGTGCGCGCGGTCGATCACCGCTTCGGCGCGGACGAGCGGCTGATCGTCACCTGCGTGCTGCTGCTGCTCGAGGAGAGTTGAGGGCGAGGGGGCTTGGGGCGGCCGCCCCTCCGCCAGCCTCCGGCTGGTCCCCCTCCCCGTTCGGGTAAGCTCTAGAGCCTCCGGATCACCAGATTGCGGATCTCGGTCATGTCCTCCATCGCGAAGCGGATGCCCTCGCGGCCAAGACCTGAATCCTTGACCCCGCCATAGGGCATGTTGTCGACGCGGTAGGAGGAGACATCGTTCACCACCACGCCGCCGACATCGAGCGTATCCCACGCATCGAGCACCTGGTGCAGATCGCGCGTGAAAATGCCCGCCTGAAGCCCGAACTTGGAATTGTTGACCTGCTCCAGCGCCTCGTGGAAGTCGGAGAATTTCGAGAGATTGGCGAGCGGGCCGAAGGCTTCCTCCCAGTTGGCCTTGGCATGGGTCGGCACTTCCTCGAGCAGCGTCGCCTCGAGCATATTGCCGTTCGAAAGCCCGCCGCCGCACAGCAGCTTCGCGCCCTGCGACACCGCATCGTCGATCCAGCCCTTGAGGCGCGAGGCCTCCTTGTCCGAGATCATCGGGCCGATGAAAGTCTCGCGGCTCTTGGGATCGCCCGCGACCAGCGTCTTGGTCTTCTCGACCAGCATCGCCTTGAAGGTATCGTAGATGTCTTCGTGAATGATGATCCGCTGGACGCCGATGCACGACTGGCCCGACTGGTAGAATGCGCCGAAGATGATCCGCTCGAGCGCATGGTCGAGATCGGCGTCCTTGTCGACGATCACCGCCGCATTGCCGCCCAATTCGAGCACGACCGGTTTCTTGCCCGCCTTGGCCTTCAGGTCCCAGCCCACGCCCGGCGAGCCGGTGAAGGAGAGGAGCTTGAGCCGGTCGTCCTCAGTGAACAGGTCCGCCCCGTCGCGGCTTGCAGGCAGGATCGAGAACGCGCCTTCGGGAAGGTCGGTCTCGGCCAGCACCTCGCCCATGATGAGCGCGCCGAGCGGGGTCTTGGAGGCGGGCTTCATGACAAAGGGACAGCCCACCGCGATCGCGGGCGCGATCTTGTGCGCGGCGAGATTGAGCGGGAAGTTGAAGGGCGAGATGAAGCTGCACGGCCCGATCGGCACGCGCTTCCACATCCCCATATAGCCCTTGGCGCGCGGGCTGATGTCGAGCGGCTGGACCTCGCCATAATTGCGCACCGCTTCCTCGGCGGCGATCTTGAAGGTGTCGATCAACCGGTCGACCTCTCCTTCGGCATCCTTGATCGGCTTGCCCGCCTCGACGCACAGCGAATAAGCGAGCTCGTCATAACGCTCGCGAAAGCGGGTGACGCAGTGTTGCAGCACTGCCTGCCGCTCGAAGCTTGCCATCCTCGCCATTGGCTCGGCCGCGCGCACGGCCCCGGCAATGCCCTCCTCGATGATGTCGGGCGTCGCGAGCGCGGTGCGGAAGGCGATCTCGCCGGTATATTTGTCCGTGACCTCGAGATCGGTGTTGGGCTGCGCGGCCTTGTTGTTGAGATAGAGCGGATAGGTGTCTTTAAGGGTGGGCATGGGCCTGTCTCCTTTCCCTGACACAATCAAAGCTCCTTGCTGAGCCGCTTGATATCGTGGTTCAGGATCTGGTCGTTCTCGGAATAATCGACCGGGCAATCGATCAGGTGGACCCCCGGCGTATCGCGGCAATGCGCCATCAGCTCGCGCAGGTGATCCGAGCTCTCGACCCGGTGCCCTTTCGCGCCGTAGCTCTCGGCATATTGCACGAAATCGGGGTTGCCATAAGTGAGGCCGAAATCGGCAAAGCCCATATTGGCCTGCTTCCAGCGGATCATGCCATAGGCATCGTCGCGCAGGATCAGCACGGTGAGGTTGAGCCCGAGGCGCACCGCGGTCTCCATCTCCTGGCTGTTCATCATGAAGCCGCCATCGCCGCAGATCGCCATCACCTTGCGCTCCGGATAGAGCATCGCGCTCATCATCGCGGAGGGCAGGCCTGCGCCCATCGTCGCCAGCGCGTTGTCGAGCAGCACGGTGTTGGGGAGGTATGCGGTGTAGCCGCGCGCGAACCAGATCTTGTAGACCCCGTTATCAAGGCAGATGATCCCGTCGCGCGGCATGCATTCGCGCACCTGCTTGACGAGATGCGGCGGGAAGATCGGGAAGCGCGTGTCGTCCGCGAGCTTGCCGGTGTGTTCGAGTTCGGCCTTGTGATAGGCGAGGATGTGCTCGAAATCCCAGTCACGATTGGGGGAGAGGTCTTCCTTGATCTGCCAGATCGCGTTGCCGAT
>JAZBNR010000019.1:0-32988 GCA_036350735.1 Erythrobacter sp. | reverse complement strand
CGCCGCCGCTCGCCGCACACGGTGCGCGCCTATGTCGCCGCCGCGCGCCGGCTCGTGGAGCATGGCGCGATCGCCTCGCTCGAGGATGCCGCCCGGATCGAGGCGCATCACCTGCGCCGCTTCCTCGCCGAGCGCCGCGCCCAGGGCCTTGCCAATGCCAGCGCCGCGCGCGAACTCTCCGCCTGCAAGGCCTTCATCGCCTTCGCTCGCGCTCAGGCAGGCGATCCCGACCCGGCACCGCCGCGCTTGCGGGGGCCGCGGATCAAGAAGGGGCTGCCCCGCCCGGTCACGCCCGACGAGGCGGTGAACCTTGCCGATTTGGTCGAGGCGCTGGGCGGCGAGGATAACTGGACGGGTCTGCGCGACCGGGCGGTGTTGCTGTTGATGTATGGTGCGGGGCTGCGCATCGCCGAGGCGCTCAAGCTCAAGGGCAGCGATGCGCCGCTCGGGGCAACGCTGATGGTCAGGGGCAAGGGCGACAAGGAACGCGTGGTGCCGATCCTACCGATCGCGCGCGCGGCGGTGAACGCATATGTCGCGGCCTGCCCATGGCCGCTTGCGCCCGCACAGCCGCTGTTCCGCGGGCTCAAGGGCGGGCCGCTCTCGCCCGGCATGGTGCAGCGCGCGATGGCGAATGCGCGGCGCGCCTTGGGCCTGCCCGACACCGCCACGCCGCACGCGCTGCGCCATTCCTTCGCAACGCATCTGCTCAATGCCGGCGCTGATCTGCGCAGCCTGCAGGAGCTGCTGGGCCATGCCTCGCTCGGCTCGACGCAGATTTACACCAAGGTCGAAGCGGCGCAGATGCTCGCGGATTACCGCGCCGCCCATCCGCGCGCGAAAAAGGGCTAGTCGGAAGGTTCCGCCCGATCGCGCGGGCGCCAGGTGATGACGCGCCAGACATACCAGGCCAAGCCCCCCACGAACATCGCGATGATGACGATGCTGGCGACTTTCTCATAGCGTTCGATCAGGCCCGATGCCGCCTGCCCGCCCAGAATGATCGCGACATTCCAGATCAGGGAGCCAAGCGTGGTGAAGACGCAGAAGCGCCACAGGCTCATGCGCGCAAGGCCCGCGGGCAGCGAGACGATCGTGCGCAGCACTGGCGAAAAGCGCACGAAGAACACGATCGGCTCGCCGTGTTTGCGGAAAAAAAGCCGTGCCTTCTCGAAATCGCTCCATTCGAAGGTCAGCCAGCGACCGAACCGGTCGATGAAGCGCCGCATCTGCTCCTCGCTCCAGCGCCGCCCGAGCCAGTACCAGAAGAGATTGCCGAACAAAGTGCCCGCAGTGCCCGCGAGCAGCAGCGGCGCGAACGCCATGTCGCCGCGCGCGACGAGCACCCCGCCAAAGCCGAGAATTATCTCGGATGGGACCGGCGGCACGACGTTTTCCAGCGCCATCAGCGCGAAGATCCCGGCATAGCCGCCCCACAGGATCACCTCGAGAATGAAGTCGGTCATATGTTCTAAATGCGCCTCGGGGTCTTTCGTTCAATCGGTCTGCCGTGCAGCAGGCTCGCGACGGGCGGCAGGGTTGCCATTGCGTGGAACCAGCCTGTGCTGCCCGGACAAGAAATTAGCCTCGGGTGATAGCGAGATGTTGGCTAGGTCAAGCTTCGCATGAATGGTGCCGGCGGCGGCAGTGCTCCTTGCCGGAACAATGAACGAGGCTTGGCGCCGCGCCGATTTCGTCGCTTCCAACAGCTGGCTTGACCAGGCCGGCACCATGACCTTCAACGCCGCGCGCCGCACCAATCAGGAGACGCAGGAGCGCAGCGAGCGCAATCGCTCGAGCGGGTTCGGCGGCCAGTATATCTCCGGCTATTCCGTGCGCTAGGCCGTGCGCTACGCCGTGCTCGCTCCTGATGTCGTGCTGACGTTGTGGAAAAACGAATTTGCCCGCATCAAGCTTGATGGAACGAGGCAGCCGCTCGAGCAGGCGCTGATGACGCTGGTGTGGGTGAAGACCGCCGGCGGCTGGCGCATCCGCGCCTGTTACGAGACGACCGCGCCCAACACGCAAGCGGAGTAGCCGCGCGGGCCCTCAGCTTTGCATCGCCGCGTGCCGCGCCTCGATCGCGTCCCAGATCATGCCGGCGACATCGGTGCCGTCGAAGTTCGAGATGGCGACGATGCCGGTGGGCGAGGTGACGTTGATCTCGGTCAGCCATTTGCCGCCGATCACGTCGATGCCGACGAAGGTGAGGCCGAGGTGCTTGAGGTCGGGGCCGAGCGCCGCGCAGATTTCCAGCTCGCGCTCGGTCAGCTGCGTCTTTTGCGCGCTCCCGCCCATCGCAAGGTTGGAGCGAAACTCGCCCTCGCCGGGGATCCGGTTGATCGCGCCCGCCACCTCGCCGTCGACCAGCACGATGCGCTTGTCGCCTTCCGCGACTTCCGGAAGAAAGGGCTGGACCATGTGCGGCTCGGGCCAGGTCTGGTTGAACACCTCGAACAAGGCGGTGAGATTGTCGCCCGATGCGGGCACGCGGAAGATCGCCTTGCCGCCATTGCCGTGGATGGGCTTGACCACCACCGCGCCGTGGCTTTCCATGAAGCGCCGCACCTCCTCGACGCTGCGGGTGACGAGCGTTGGCGGCATGAAGCGGCGATAATCGAGCACCATCACCTTTTCAGGCGCGTTGCGGACATTGGCGGGATCGTTGACCACCAGCGTCTCGCGCTGAATGCGCTCGAGCATGTGGGTCGCGGTGATGTAGCCCATGTGGAAGGGCGGATCCTGCCGCATCAGGACCACGTCGATGTCGCGCCCGAGATCGAGCCGGACGCCAGCGCCCTTCTCGAAGTGATCGCCCTCGACGCGCCGGACTTTGACGGGCGAGCATTGCGCGTGGAGCCTGTCGTCGGCATCGAGGGTGAGGCTCTCGACGTGATATTCGAACACCTCGTGACCGCGCTCCTGCGCGGCGAGCATGAGCGCGAAGGAGCTGTCGCCCTTGATGTTGATGTGTTCGATCGGATCCATCTGGACCGCTACTTTGAGGGGCAAAACCGGCAACTCCGTTTGGGGTGGGGCCTCAGGGCATCCATGCGTTCTCGATGTGGCGCGGGCGGGTGCCGGGTGCAAGCAGGATCACGTCGATGCGGATATCGTCGCCGGAGGCTGCATAAAGGTGCGCAACCGTCCCGACCGCCGCCGCCACGCGCGCCAGCCGTCGCTCGTCGATCGCATCGGCGAGGTCGGCCGCCCGGCGGCGCCACTTGACCTCGACAAATGCGGTGAGGCCGGGTTTCTGCACCACGAGGTCGATCTCGCCGACCTTGGTTTTGACCCGCTCGGCGATAATCCGCCAGCCCTGCCCCGCGAGCCACAGCGCAGCCTCCGCCTCGCCTTCGCGGCCCCGTCGATCGGCGAGGATGCGTTTCTCGCTCATTGATGCTTGAGCTCCACCGCGCGGGCATAGAGCGCCTGCCGATCGAGCCCGGTTGCCTTGGCAACGCGCGCGGCGGCCTTGCTGGGCGAGGCCTCGGTGAGCGCCTCGCGCAGCAGCGCGTCGGGATCGCTCGCCGCCCCGGTCTCCCCTGCGACCGGCGGGCCGACCATCAGCACGATCTCGCCTTTGGGCGGATGCGCCGCATAATGCGCCGCGAGCTCTTCGGCGCTGCCCCGGTGGCACTCCTCGTGCAGCTTGGTGATCTCGCGCGCGACCGCGATCTCTCGGGTGGGCCACAGCTCGGCAAGCGTCCTCAGCGAGCGCACCAGGCGCGGCGCGGTCTCGTAGAAGATCAGGCTCGCGGGAACGTCGGCAAGCTCGGCCAGCACATCGCGGCGCGCCTTGTCCTTGACCGGAAGGAAGCCGGCAAAGCAGAACCGGTCGCTCGGCAGGCCCGACAGCGTCAGCCCCGCGATCACCGCGCACGGCCCCGGCAGGCTTGTCACCTCCACCCCCGCCGCGTGGCACTCGCGCACCAGGCGATAGCCCGGATCGGAAATGAGCGGCGTCCCCGCATCGCTCACCAGCGCCACCGCCTCGCGGCCCGCCCGTGCGACCAGCTGCGCACGCTGCTCCTCGCTCGCGTGATCGTCATGCCGCTGCATCCTCGTCGCGATGCCGAGATGCGCCAGCAGTTTGCCCGTCACGCGCGTATCCTCGCAAGCGATCACGTCGCACCTTGCCAGAATGTCGATTGCCCGCAACGTCATGTCGCCAAGATTGCCAATCGGCGTCGCCACGATATAGAGCCCAGCACTCAAGGGTCGGCGGGAAGTCGATTCAGCGGCGGGATCGGTCTGAGGCGTCATCACAGCGCGTCTTTGGATGAGCAAAGTGGGGTCTTCAAGGATGAAGCGTGCAATGATCAACGGGGCGCGGCGGCTCGCCGGCGTCTTTACGGCGCGGCGGCTGGTGCTGGCCGGCGCTGCGGCAATGCTCGGCGGGTGCGCGGTCATCCCCAAGACCGACCCGGTCGAGACGGCCCCCGTCATCACCGAGGCCCCCGCCCCGGCGCCCGAGGCAACCCCGCTGCCCACCGACGAGACGCGCCACCGCGTCGCGCTGCTGGTGCCGATGTCGGGCGATACCGCTGCGGTCGGTCAGGCGCTCGCCAACGCGACCACCATGGCGCTGCTCGACACCAATGCGAGCAACCTGCGCATCACCACTTATGACACCGGGCGCGGCGCGGCCGAGGCCGCGCGCCAGGCGATCGTCGATGGCAACAAGCTGATCCTCGGGCCCCTGCTCGCGAGCAACGTGCCCGCCGTGCAGGCGCAGGCGCGCGCAGCGCGGGTGCCGGTGATCTCGTTCTCGAACGACACCGCGGTCGCCTCGGCCGATGTCTTCATCCTGGGCCACGTGCCCGAACAATCGATCAAGCGCACAGTGCGCTATGCCCGTGGCCAGGGCTCGAACGCGTTCGCTGCGCTCTTGCCCGATGGCGATTATGGGGCGCGCTCGCTCGCCGCGTTGCAGGGTGCGCTCAGCGAATATGGCGGGCGGCTGGTGGGCATCGAGCGCTATGACCGTGGCAACACATCGATCATGGGCGCAGCCCAGCGGCTGCGCGCGGCGGGCGGTTACGACACGGTGCTGATCGCGGACGGTGCGCGGCTCGCAATTCAGGCGGCGGGCGAGCTCAGGAGCTCGGGCGCAGGCAGCACGCAGCTGCTCGGCACCGAGCTGTGGAGCGGCGAGGCCGCACTCGCCCGCGCGCCCGAGATAAACGGCGCGCTGTTTTCCGCCGTCTCCGACAATCGCTTCAAGCGCTTCTCCGACAGCTACGAGGCGCGCTTCGGGGTCAAGCCCTATCGCATCGCGACGCTCGGCTATGACGCGGTGCTGCTCACCTTGCGCACCACGCGCGACTGGCGCGTGGGCTCGCCCTTCCCCGAGAACCAGCTTTACGATCGTGGCGGATTTCTCGGCGTCGATGGGCCTTTCCGTTTCGGGCGCGATGGCATTGCCGAGCGCGCGCTCGAGGTGCGCCGGGTGAGCGGAGACCGGGTGACGGCGGTCGATCCCGCGCCGACAGCGTTCTAGCGATCCGCACGAGCGAACTGCGCAAAAGGCGCGCATGGCTGCTTGTGGGGGGCGCTGCTCGGTGCCACTAGTGGTGCCATGTCCGATGACCTGTTTGAAAGTGCCGTCGCTTCGAGCGGCGATTACAACGCCTCTGCGATCGAGGTGCTCGAGGGGCTCGAGCCTGTCCGCCGCCGCCCCGGCATGTATATCGGCGGGACCGACGACCGCGCGCTCCACCACCTCGCCGCCGAAGTGCTCGACAACGCGATGGACGAGGCGGTCGCTGGCCATGCAAGCCGGATCGAGATGCGCCTCGAGGCGGGCGAGCCGGGCACGGCGGGGCGGATGACGATCACCGATAACGGCCGCGGCATCCCGGTCGAGGAGCATCCCAAGTTCCCCGGCAAGTCGACGCTCGAGGTGATCCTCTCGACGCTCCACTCGGGCGGCAAGTTCTCCGGCAAGGCCTATGCGACGAGCGGCGGCCTCCACGGCGTCGGCGTGAGCGTGGTCAACGCGCTTTCCTCGCACACCCGCGTCGAGGTCGCGCGTGACAAGGAATTGCACGCGCAGGAATTTGCGCGCGGGGTGACGCTGGGGCCGATTGAGAAGCTCGGCGCTGCGCCCAACCGGCGCGGCACCAGCGTCACCTTCACCCCCGATCCAGAGATCTTCGGCGATCGCAAGTTCAGCCCTAAGCGCCTGTTCAAGCTCGCGCGCTCCAAGGCCTATCTTTTCGCCGGCGTCGAGATCCGCTGGAGGTGCGACGAGTCGCTTGCAAGCGAGGACGTGCCGGCCGAGGCGGTCTTCAAGTTCCCCGGCGGGCTCGCCGATCACCTCGCCGAACAGGTGGGCACGCGCGAATGCGTCACCGCGCAAGCCTTCACCGGGCGGCAGGACTTTCCTGATGAACAGGGCCGGGTCGAATGGGCGATCGCCTGGCCGCTCTACTCGGACGGCTCGACCAGCTGGTATTGCAACACCGTCCCCACCCCCGATGGCGGGACCCACGAGCAGGGCCTGCGCGCCGCGCTCACCAAGGGGCTGCGCAGCTTCGGTGAGCTGATCGGCGCGAAGAAGGCCAAGGATATCAGCGCCGATGATGTGATGACCGGGTGCGAGGTGATGCTCAGCGTTTTCATCCGCGATCCGCAATTCCAGTCGCAGACCAAGGACCGCCTGACCTCGCCCGAGGCAGCGCGCCTCGTCGAGAACGGGCTACGCGATCATTTCGACCACTTCCTCACCGACAACATGGATCGCGGGCGCGCTTTGCTCGGCGAGGTGATGGAGCGCATGGAGGAGCGCTTGAGGCGCAAGGCCGAGCGCGAGATCAAGCGCAAGAGCGCAACCAACGCCAAGAAGCTGCGCCTGCCGGGCAAGCTTACCGATTGTTCGGGCGAAGGCGGGCGCGAGACCGAGCTCTTCATCGTCGAGGGCGACAGCGCCGGCGGCTCCGCCAAGCAGGCGCGCGACCGCAAAAGCCAAGCGATCCTGCCGATCCGGGGCAAGATCCTCAACGTCGCCAGCGCCACGCCCGACAAGATCCGCGCCAACAGTGAGATCGCCGACCTCGCCCTCGCGCTCGGCTGCGGCACGCGCAAGGATTGCGATGCGGAAAACCTGCGCTACGATCGCGTGATCATCATGACCGACGCCGATGTCGACGGGGCGCATATCGCGACGCTGCTGATGACCTTCTTCTTTCAGGAAATGCCCGATATCGTGAAGAAGGGCCACCTCTTCCTGGCGCAACCCCCGCTTTATCGGCTTACTGCCGGCAAGGAGAGCCGCTATGCCCGCGATGACGCGCACCGGCGCGAGCTTGAGGCGAGCGTGTTCAAGGGCAAGAAGGTGGAGGTCGGGCGGTTCAAGGGTCTGGGCGAGATGAACCCCCAGCAATTGCGCGAGACCACGATGAACCCCGAGACGCGCAGCCTCATCCGCATCACCCTGCCGCCCGAATTCGAGCAGCGCGCAGGCGTTGCGCGGCTGGTCGACGAGCTGATGGGGCGCAATCCCGAGCACCGGTTCAACTTCATCCAGAACCACGCCAAGGATGTCGACCGCGACATGATCGATGCCTGACCGGATGAATGGCCGGCGGCCCGACCCGCGCTTAGAGGACATCATGGCGGGCGAGCGGCGGCTCTCGCGGCCAGACGCCTCGTTGCCCGACTGGGAGGTGCCCGACAGCGCCTATCGCCCGATCCCGATCGTGTGGTTCACCGCCGCCATGCTGGTGCAGCTGGTTGCACTCACGGCGGTGTTCTGGCTGCTTGCGGCGGCGCCGGGAATTTACACACTTCTTGTCGCGGGCGTCCTGACCGGCCTGATCGGTGCGTGGACCTGGCGGCGCGGGATGAGCGCGGCGGGAGCGGGTTGGCGCGCGGCGACGATCGCGGTGCTGGCGGGCCAGCTCGGCTTCATCCTGCTGGCGCTCGACAGCAGGCTCTGACCCGCAGGAAGCCCTCGTGAGACCTATCGCCCTCGCCTTCCTTTGCCTGCTCGCCCTGCTCGTGCCGATCGCCTCGCAGGCGCAGGACGGCGTCTCGCCGATCGAGCGTCGGGCGGCGCAAGTGGTCGGTCTGATGCGGGGCGATACCAATGCCGATGCGCTCGAAGAACTCTTCACCCCGACATTTCTCGGCGCCATTACGCCTGAGCAGCTCACCGCGCTCTTCGCCCAGCTGCGCAGCCTTTATGGCGAGGCGCAGCGGGTCGAGAGCGTCACCCCGCCCGGCGCGACGCGGGCGGCGCTGGCGATCCGGATGGATCGCGCCATTGTGCGCGGCGGGATCGCGATCGACCCGGCGCAGGGCGGACGTGTCAGCGAGCTGCTGTTTCAGAGCTTCCAGCCGCTGCCCTCCGCCACCGCCGGCGCGATCGAGGCGGAGCTCGCCGCCCTCCCGGGCACTGTCACAGCCTATTTCGGACCACTGGACGCAGGACCACCGCGCCTCAGCCACAATCCCGACGTCCAGAATGCGCTCGGCTCGACCATGAAGCTCTACCTCCTCGCTCAGCTCGGGCGTGAGGTGGCCCAGGGGAAGCGAGCCTGGAGCGATGTCGCGGCGCTCTCCACCAGAAGCTTTCCGAGCGGGATGATGCAGGACTGGCCCGAGGGTGCGCCCGTCACACTCCATAAGTTGGCGAGCCTGATGATCTCGATCAGCGACAACACCGCGACCGATATCCTCACCCGCGTGCTGGGGCAGGAAGCGATCGCGGACATGGTGCGGCGCTCAGGGCACGCGGACCCTGCGCTCAACGCTCCTTGGCTGACGACGCGCGAGCTGTTCCTCCTCAAAGGCGGCGAGCGCTCGCGAATGCGGGCCTATCTGCGCGGCTCGGCACAGGAACGCGCGCGCATCCTCGCCGGGATCGAGCGCCCGCCCGTCAGTGTCGATGATGTGAATGCGGCCTTCGCGAAGGGTCCGGTGGCGCTCGGGATCGAGTGGTTCGCCTCGCCGCGCGACCTTGCCGGGCTGCTGCGAACGATGCGCGCCGAGAGCGACCCGCAGGTGTTCGAAATCATGGCGATCAACGAGAGCTTCCCCGCCGAGATGCGCGAGCAATGGCGCTATGTCGGTTACAAGGGCGGCTCGGAGCCGGGCGTGCTCAACCTCACATGGCTTCTGACCGACCGCCAGGGGCGCGACCACATCCTGACGCTCGGTTGGAGCAACCCCGAGGCTCCCGTAGACGAAGCGCGGCTCGAGGCGCTCGCCTGGCGCATCCTTGCGGAGCGCGGCTGAGCCCTTGCGCACAAGGATCGGTTTGCCTAACCCGGCGCCTCACCCTCAATCCGTTTCACAGGGAAACCCATGACCAGCGAGACCACCGGCCCCACGCGCTTCGAAGGCACCAGCAATTACGTCGCGACCGACGATCTAAAGGTGGCGGTCAACGCCGCGGTGACGCTGCGCCGCCCGCTGCTGGTCAAGGGCGAACCGGGCACCGGCAAGACTGTTCTCGCGCACGAGATCTCCAAGGCGATCGACGCCCCGCTGATCGAGTGGAACATCAAGTCCTCCACCAAGGCGCAGCAGGGGCTCTACGAGTATGACGCGGTGGCGCGCCTGCGCGACGGCCAGCTCGGCGAGGAGCGGGTCCACGACATCCGCAACTACATCAAGAAGGGCAAACTGTGGGAGGCCTTCACTTCCGAACGCCTGCCGGTGCTGCTGATCGACGAGATCGACAAGGCCGATATCGAGTTCCCCAACGACCTGTTGCAGGAGCTCGACCGGATGAGCTTCGACGTTTACGAGACCCAGGAGCGGATCGAGGCGAGGGAACGCCCGATCGTGGTCATCACCTCGAACAACGAGAAGGAGCTGCCCGACGCCTTCCTGCGCCGCTGCTTCTTCCATTACATCAAGTTTCCTGATCGCGAGACGATGCAGGCGATCATTGACGTCCACTTCCCTGATATCCAGAAGACCCTCGTCAAGAAGGCGATGGATATCTTCTACGAGCTGCGCGAGGTGCCCGGCCTCAAGAAGAAGCCCTCCACCAGCGAGCTGCTCGACTGGCTCAAGCTGCTGCTGCACGAGGACATGCCGCTCGAGGTGTTGCAGGATGCCAACCCCAACAGCGCGATCCCGCCGCTCCACGGCGCGCTCCTGAAAAACGAGCAGGATATCATGCTGTTCGAGCGCTTGGCCTTCATGGCGCGGCGCAATCCGGGCTGAGGGTTGCGGCGTGGCGCACACCGGACGCTGCTTCTGCGGTGAAGTCACCTTCACCATCGCCGCCGAGCCGCAGGGCGCACGGATGTGCTGGTGCCGCGATTGCCAGCGCATCGCGAGCGGTTCGGCGACCGTCAACGTGCTGTTCGATGAGACGGCGGTGGCCTACGCGGGGGCGGTCACGCGCATTGAGCGGGTCGCCGACAGCGGCAATACGGTCGAGCGCGGCTTCTGCCCCACCTGCGGATCGCAGCTCTACAGCCGGACGATCGAAGGGCCCCGGGCGCCGATGCGCGTGCGCGCAGGCACGCTCGATGATCCGGAAATCTGCCCACCCACGATGATCATCTGGGGCTCGAGCGCGCCGAGCTGGGCACCCTTTCCTGAAGGGATGCCCGTGCTGACGGCAGGCCCCGGCTCGCCCGAAATGCCGCCTCGCTGAGCGCTGCTCAATCGAAGCTGTAGGCGAGCTCGAGGTCGCCCCAGCGGCGCCCGTCGATCACCAGCGGGACATAGACGTTGCGCACCACGACATAGCGGTTGCCGTCGCCCTCCTGGCGATAAACCGCCATCATGTAGGGAGCATTCGAGGCCTTGGCCTTGCGGTCGATCGGCTCGAGAATGATCCGACCGTTGCGGCAGAATTGCGTATCGTGCGCAACATCGCCGGTGGGCTTGCGCGAGCGTTCGGTGAGGTGGGTCGGAAGGAAGCCGTTCATGTCGGTGCAGGCGGTGGCGAGCACCTTGGGATCGCTTGCCTTGGCGCGGTCGAGGATCGGGCGCCACTCGGCGTGGGCCCAGTCGGAGAGGCGCGTGCGGTAAAGCTGCGGGTTGGTGTTCGCCACCGGAACGTAGTTCGTGTCGAACAGGGCGTTTGCGGTGAGCGCGCCTGAGGCGAGCGCGGCTTCGGTGTGGGCGCAGATTTCCTGCGAAAGCGCCTGCGCCTGCTGCACCATGGCCTGGTCGCGCGGGGAGAGGCCAGCCTGGACCAGCCCATCAAACATCTCGTTGGCGATCCGCTCTAGGCTGACCGCCTCGCTCTTGGCCTTGGCGAGCTCTTGCTCGTTGTCGTGCGTCACCCGATCGTAGCGCATCAGCACGTCCTGCACGGCGCCCACATGATCGCTGATCGTGCCGGTGGAACGGGCGATGACGTCGTTCTGCTTGTCGACCTCCTCGACAAGGCTGCTCACGCTTTCCATCGTGCTCTCGATCCGCGCGACCGACGCTTTGGCCTCTCCGCTCGCACGGCTGCCTTCCTCGATTCGGGCGATCACGGTGGCGGCCTCGAGGCCGAGCGATTCGATCGTCTGGGCGATTTCCTCGGTCGCCTTGCGGGTATCGTGAGCAAGGCTTTTCACCTCGCTCGCCACGACCGCGAAGGTGCGCCCTGCATCGCCGGCACGCATCGCCTCGATCGTGGCGTTGAGGGCGAGGATGTTGGTCGTCTCGGCGATCTCGTCGATGTCCTGCGCGCTGCGGCGGACCTGTTCCATGGCCGCGGCAAAGGTGGTGACGTGCTGGCCGAGCGTATCAACCATTTCGAGCAGCGCGTTGATCCGCCCGAGCGAAGACTGGATGAGCGCGTTGCCTTCGCTCAGATGGTCGATCGCGCGCTCGGAGAGAAGCCGCGCCTCGTCGCTCGCCTGCGCGACCTTGTCCTGATCGGCCTCGAGCGCCGCGACCGTGCCCTGGAGCGCCTTGTGCTCAGCGCGCAGCGCCTGCGAGGAGGCGATCACCGCCTCGACCACGCCGGCGACATGGCTGCAGCCGAGGGTCACCTCGCCGCAGGCCTCGGGAATATGATCGAGCGCCGCAGCATTCTCGATATTGATCACGCTCGGTTTCATCGTCCTCGCAGCCCCACCTCGCGCGAGGCGTAGCGCCCCGCGACATCGTCACGATGTTTAGGCAGGGATGGTTAGCGAAGGTTTAATGTGCGCTTCCTCCACCGGCGCATCGCGCGAGGAGGGGCTGGCGCGTCGCGCCTGATCGGGGTATCTGCTGGCACATGTTTTTCAATTTCACCGACGAGCTCAGGGCGGCCGGCATCGGGGCGAGCTTCAAGGAGCATCTCACCCTGCTCGAGGCGCTCGACAAGGATGTGATCGAGCAGACGCCCGAAGCGTTCTATTATCTCTCCCGCGCGACCTTCGTGAAGGACGAGGGCCTGCTCGACCGGTTCGATCAGGTGTTCCAGAAGGTCTTCAAGGGGATCATGTCCGACTATGGGCAGAACCCGGTCGAGATTCCTGAAGACTGGCTGAAAGCCGTCGCCGAAAAGTTCCTCTCTCCTGAAGAGATGGCCGAGATCGAGAAGCTCGGCGATTGGGACAAGATCATGGAGACGCTCAAGCAGCGGCTCGCCGAGCAGGAAAAGCGCCACGAAGGCGGCAACAAGTGGATCGGCACCGGCGGCACCAGCCCGTTCGGCAATTCGGGCTACAACCCCGAAGGTGTGCGGATCGGCGGGGAAAGCCGCCACAAGCGCGCGGTCAAGGTGTGGGAAAAGCGCGAGTTCAAGAACCTCGACAACACCAAGGAGCTGGGCACGCGCAACATCAAGATGGCGCTGCGGCGCCTCAGGCGCTTCGCGCGTGAGGGCAATCCCGATCAGCTCGATCTTGATGCGACCATCCGCGGCACGGCCAAGCAGGGCTGGCTCGATATCCATATGCGGCCCGAACGGCGCAATGCGGTGAAACTGCTTCTGTTTCTCGATGTCGGCGGCTCGATGGATCCTTTCATCAAGCTCGTCGAGGAGCTCTTCAGCGCGGCCACGGCGGAGTTCAAGAACCTCGAATTCTTCTACTTCCACAATTGCCTCTACGAGGGCGTGTGGAAGGACAACAAGCGCCGCTGGCAGGAGCGTACGAAAACCTGGGACGTGCTCCACAAATACGGCCACGATTACAAGGTCGTGTTCGTCGGCGATGCGGCGATGAGCCCCTACGAGATCACTCATGCAGGCGGCAGCGTCGAACACATGAACGAGGAAGCGGGCGCGACCTGGCTCCAGCGCGTCACCAACACCTATCCCGCGACGGTGTGGCTCAACCCTGTGCCCGAGAAGCAATGGGGCTATTCGCAGTCCACCAAGATGATCAAGCAGCTAGTGGGTGACCGGATGTATCCGCTCACGCTCGATGGGCTGGACGATGCCATGCGCGAGCTCTCCCGCAAGCAGGGCCACTAGCTGCCGCTGCTCGCTTGCCAGCCCGCCCCGCTGGACAAGCCATACCTCACCTTCGCCGTCGATCGGCATGAAGGCAGCTGCCCGGTATGGTGATGGCGGGGGACCGGAGTGGATCGGCCCCCTTCCCACCACTAAAGAGCCTGCGCGGTTAGAGCGCGCCGCACCGGATCAGCGCGACATCAATAAAGCAGGTGCGCTCGCACCGTCTGCACCCAGGCCGCTTCGTCGGCTGAGGCGAGCGCATCGAGATCGTCCGGGCGCGCTGCGGGATCTTCCACCCAGTCGCGCAAAGCCCGCCCGCCATTGATCACGTCGATCGCAAGCCGGCCGGTCTCGTATTCGTAAGCGAAATCGCGCCACAGCGGGTAATCGGGATAGAGCGTGCGGATCGCCTTGAAGGCGAGCGCCTGGAGCCGCCAGGGCTTGAACGCGTCGTGATCGTAATCCGGCCCTTCTGCGTGCATCATCAAGGCGTTGCAAAGCCTCCCCGAATGCTTGTGGAAGGTCGGCTCGAACCAGCATTCGCGCACCTTGATGCCCGCACACCACTCGGGCGCCATCTGCCGCATGAGCTTCCACACGCCCCTTGCATCGACATCGGGCGCGCCGAACAGCACTTCAAGCGGGCGCGTGGTGCCCCTGCCCTCTGAAAGCGTCGTGCCCTCGAGCATCACCGTGCCGGCATAGCAGCGCGCCATATTGAGGCTGGCGGCGTTGGGCGAAGGGTTGATCCAGATGCGGCTTGCGGGCCAGCCATGGCCGCTCGCGATCGCGCCCGTCGCGGCATCGGGCTCCCAGCCCTGCATCGCCACCACGCGGTATTCAACGTCGAGCCCGAAATGCGCGATGAACCAGTGCCCCATCTCGCCCATGGTCAGGCCATGGCGCATCGGCATGGGCGCGGCTCCCACGAAGCTCTCCTGCCCCGGCACCAGCAGCGTGCCCTCCACGGGGCGACCAGCCGGGTTGGGCCGGTCAAGCACCCACACTTCCTTCCCATGCCGTTCGGCCTCCTCCAGCAGGTAGAGCAGCGTGGTGACGAAGGTGTAGATCCGGCAGCCCAGATCCTGCAGGTCGAACAAGAAGACGTCAGCGCTCGACATCATCTGTCCTGTGGGGCGACGCACCTCGCCATAGAGCGAGAAGATCGGGATGCCATAGGCCGGGTCGATCTCGTCGGCGGTCTCCACCATGTTGTCCTGCTTGTCGCCCTTGAGCCCGTGCTGCGGGCCGAAGGCGCTGGTGAGGTTAACCCCCGCGCCAATCAGCGCATCGAGGCTATGGGCAAGCGAGCGCGTCACGCTCGCCGGATGCGCGACGAGCGCTACCCGTCTGCCCTTGAGCTCGGCGAGAAGTGCAGGGTCCGCCAGCAGGCGATCGATGCCGAACAAAATGTCATTTGCCATGGTGCACCGGTTGGAACAGGCGGCGGGTCTATGCAAGCCTTGCATCGGGGAACAACTTTGCGCAGGCGCGGGTTGAGTGCGTATGGATTATACCGCACTCACCGCAGCGCTCGTCTACGGCATCGGGCTCAACCTCGCCGGCGGCCTGCTGACCGATGTGGGCGATTGGTACAAAAGGCTCGAAAAACCGTGGTTCCAGCCGCCGGGCTGGGCCTTCGCGCCGGCCTGGACGATCATCCTTGGCCTTGCCGGCTGGGCGCTCTATCTCGGCCTCACGCGCGCACCCGATGCCGCCGCCTATTGGACAGTGGCCGGGGCCTTCGGTGTCAACGCATTGTTCCATTTCCTGTGGTCGCCGCTGTTTTTCACGCTCAAGCGGCCGGATTGGTCCTTTATCGAGAACTGGGCGCTGATCGCCTCGTGCATCGCGCTCGCCTTCGTGCTCGCGCCGATCTCGACCTTCGCTTCGTGGTTGATCCTGCCCTATATCGTGTGGACCTGCTTTGCGCAGGCGATCAATTACGAGGTGATCAAGCTCAACGGGCCCTTCGGCAAGCGCGCGAGCAACGCCTGACGCCTAACGCTTCACAATGAGCTGGCGGCAGGCTTCCGAGTGAAACTCCGGCTGCCCCGGCGCAAAGGCCAGCGCCCAATATTGCATCCCGCCATCGCGGTGCTCGACAATCGCGTTGAGCGCGACCTGCGCAGGGCTCGGCAGATTGGCCGCGATGCTGGCTTTCAGGACGAGCTCGCCAACCCCGCCGCTTTCATTGTGCGAGCAGGCGAGCGCGATTGCATCGACCGGGGCATCGCGCATTCCCTCGCGAAAACTGTCGAAATCGTATGAGGCCCAGCGCCCCGACGGAGACAGGTTGAACTCGACATAGCCGGCCTGGCCGATCGGCTGCCAGAAGATCTCGAAGCAGGTCGTCTTCCACAGATTATCGGTGCGCACGCTTGGCCCCGCCTTTGGCAACACGATCGCGCCGATGCCGCCCTCCAGCCGGAAGGTTGCCTCGCAACCCGTCGCAGTCGCGGCGATCGCGGCGGTGACGGCGCGGATCGGGCCGAGATCGCAGGTGCGGTGGAGCATGAGCGGGTGCATCCCCGCGCTATTGCGCAAGGGTCGGCGCGCGGCAAGCCTCTGGCGGCAGGCGTTGAGCGCTGATAAGCGCGCGACACCATGACCGCAGCCTACGATTCCGAACTTCTGCGCCTCCTCGATGAGCGCGGCTACATCCACCAGGTGACCGACCCGGGCGCGCTCGACCAGCTCGCCGCGCGCGAGGTGGTGCCCGGCTATATCGGGTTCGATGCGACCGCGCCCTCGCTCCACATCGGCAGCCTCGTCCAGATCATGTTGCTGCGCCGCCTGCAGCAGACCGGGCATAAGCCGATCGTGGTGATGGGCGGCGGCACGACCAAGATCGGCGATCCTTCCGGCAAGGACGAATCGCGCAAGCTCCTGACGCCGCAGATCATCGATGCCAACATCGCCTCGATCTTCAGCGTATTCGAGCGCCTGCTCACCTTCGGCGACGGGCCGACCGACGCGGTCATGGTCAACAACGACGAGTGGCTCTCGCAACTGGGCTATGTCGAGCTGCTGCGCGATGTCGGCCCGCATTTCACCATCAACCGGATGCTGACCTTCGATTCGGTCCGACTCCGGCTCGATCGCGAACAGCCGCTGACCTTCCTCGAATTCAACTACATGATCCTCCAGGCCTATGATTTCGTCGAACTGGCCCGGCGCCACGGCTGCCGCTTGCAGATGGGCGGCTCGGACCAGTGGGGCAATATCGTCAACGGGATGGAACTCGGGCGCCGGATGGAGGGCCGCGAGCTGTTCGGGCTGACGACACCGCTGCTCACCACTGCCGACGGGGCGAAGATGGGCAAGACCGCGAGCGGCGCGGTCTGGCTCAACGAGGAGCAGCTTCCGGCCTACGATTTCTGGCAATACTGGCGCAACACCGATGATCGCGATGTCGGCCGCTTCCTCAAGCTCTTCACCGACCTCCCGCTCGATGAGATCGCCCGGCTCGAGGCGCTCGAGGGAGCGGAGATCAACGCGGCCAAGATCGTGCTCGCCAACGAGGTCACTCGCCTCGTGCGCGGCGAGGAGGCGGCGCGCACTGCCGAGGCGACCGCGCGCGAAACCTTTGCGGGCGGCGGCGCAGGCGAGGATCTGCCAAGGCTTAGCGTCGGGCCCGAGGGCATGCGGATCGCAGCGGTGCTGACCGAGCTCGGCTTCACCGCCTCGGGCGGCGAGGCCAAGCGCAAGCTCGCCGAGGGTGCGGTGAGGGTGGATGGCGATCCGGTGATCGATCCGGGCTATATGATCATGCCGGGCGAGGCTCAGGCGCTGCGGCTAAGCCTCGGCAAGAAGAAGCACGCCCTGATCACCCGCTGAGAGCCCTGCCGCCCGGTTGGGTTACTGCAGCGTTACCCCCAGCGCTTTACCAAATGTCAGCCTTTACCCTCCATTAGGATCGCTGAATTGTCGTTCGCAGGCGAGCCGGCTCATGCAGGCGCGATGCGTCCAAGGAGGGAACCGCAGGTGTCAGCAGGAGCCAATCTCAGTGTCACTGACATGCGCCGCGCCGTGCGCCACCCGGTCGATTTCCCGGCGATCGTCGAGCATTTCACGCATGGCGACATGAACCTGCATGTCTGCAACCTATCCGCACACGGCTTCATGATCGACGATGCCGAACGGCTAAAGCGCGGCGACCGGGTGATGATCCGCCTGCCGGTGGTGGGGCGGATCGAGGCCTATGTCATCTGGACCCGCGACGAGCGCGCCGGCTTCCAATTCGAGCGGATCATCCGGCTCGACGATTTCGTGGCGATGATCGACACGCTCCAGCCCAATCCGCGCCTGCGCCGCAAGCGCTAAGGAAATCACGCGCCGCAAGCGCTAGGAAATCACGCGCCGCAAGCGCTCATGCGGTGATGCGTCTCAAAGGCTGATCCAATCGCGCCCGTCTTGGCAGCCCGCTTCGCGCCTGCCATGGGCGAGCGCGTGACCGACGCTGCCCCCGCCCCCTCGCCCACTGCCGAACCGACCCACCCGTTCCGCATCGCCAATTTCCGCTTCTACTGGTCAAGCCGCCTATCGAGCACACTCGGGCAGGATGCGGTGCTGCTGGTGATCGCCTGGCAGACATACAACATCGCGCGCGGCGCAGGGATGAGCGTGGCCGAAGCCTCGGGCCAGCTCGCATTGATCGGCCTCTTCCAGTTCGCGCCCTTGTTCCTGCTCGCTCCCTTCACCGGGCTGGTCGCCGACCGGTTCGACCGGCGCACCATCGCACAGACGAGCGCGCTCGCTCTGCTGGTCTGCGCGACGGTGCTCTCGGTCGTCACTTATCGGGGGACCGTCACCATCCCAGTGCTGCTCGGGGCATCGGTGGTGTTCGGCCTCGTGCGCGCCTTTTCCGGTCCTGCGCTTTCGGCGCTCGCGCCCAATCTCGTGCCGCGCGCGATCCTGCCGACCGCGATCGCGCTCTCCTCGATCTCGTGGCAGGCGGGGCGGATCGTCGGGCCGGCGCTGGGCGGCGTGCTCTACGAGATCGCGCCCCCCCTGCCCTATGCGGTGGCCGCCGGGCTGTTCGCGCTCTCGTTCAGCGCGCTGGGCTTTATCGGCAAGGTGCCCCAGCCCGCCATGCGCCGCGACCAGCGCCCGCTCGGCCAGGTTATCGACGGGCTCGCTTACGTGGTGCGCAACAAGATGGTGCTCGGCACGATCACGCTCGATCTGGCCGCTGTGTTCCTCGCAGGCGCGACCGCGCTCTTCCCGGTCTATGCGCGCGACATCCTCGAGGTGGGCGCGACCGGGCTCAGCCAGCTTGCCGCCGCACCCGCAATCGGCGCGGCGATCATGGCGGCATGGTTCTCGTGGCGGCCGATGAACAGCAATGTCGGCCCCAAGATGCTGGGCGCGGTCGCGATCTTCGGCGCGGCGACGATCGTGTTCGCCTTCTCGACCTCGATGCCGCTCAGCCTCGCCATGCTGTTCATCGTCGGCGCCTCGGACATGTTCAGCGTCTATGTCCGCCAGTCGCTCGTCCAATTGCACACGCCCGACGACAAGCGCGGGCGGGTATCTTCGGTCAGCCTGCTCGCGATCAGCGCCTCAAACGAAGGCGGCGATGCCTTCTCGGGAGCGCTCGCCTATCTGATCGGGCCCGTGGCTGCCGTTGCCGCAGGAGGCGTGGGCGCGCTCGCGACGGTGGCGCTGTGGGCGCGGATGTTCCCGGTGCTCGTCACCACAAAGACCTTCGATCCGCCGCCAGACCTGTTAGAAGGGGAGAGCCAGAAACGCGGCCGGCAACCCGGCCATTAAAAGACCCAAGGGAGCCCCTCATGAAAGCAGCGCACATCCTCGAGACGATCGGCAACACTCCCCATATCCGCCTCGCTCGCATGTTCCCGGACCACGAGGTTTGGCTCAAGTCCGAGCGCGCCAATCCCGGCGGCTCGATCAAGGACCGGATCGCGCTCGCCATGGTCGAGGCTGCCGAGGCGTCGGGCGCGCTTCTGCCCGGCGGCACGATCGTCGAGCCGACCTCGGGCAACACCGGGATCGGCCTTGCGATGGTGGCCGCGGTCAAGGGCTACAAGCTCGTCCTCGTCATGCCCGAATCGATGTCGATCGAGCGCCGCCGGCTGATGCTCGCCTATGGCGCGACCTTCGATCTCACACCCAAGGAGAAGGGCATGAAGGGCGCGATCGAACGCGCGGGCGAGATTGTTGCGGAGACGCAGGGCGCGTGGATGCCGAGCCAGTTCGAGAACCCGGCCAATGTCGAGGTGCATGTCCGCACGACCGCGCAGGAGATTTTGGCCGATTTCGGCGATGCGCCGATCGACGTGATGATCACCGGGGTCGGCACGGGCGGACACATCACCGGCTGCGCCGAGGAACTCAAGAAGCACTGGGCGGGCCTCAGGGCCTATGCGGTGGAGCCCGAGGCCTCCCCCGTGATCAGCGGCGGCGAACCCGGACCGCACCCGATCCAGGGCATCGGCGCGGGCTTCATCCCGGGCAATCTGCACACCAACGCGATCGACGGCGCGATCCCCGTCGATGCCGAAGATGCGCGCGAGATGGCCCGGCGTGCCGCGCGCGAGGAAGGTATGCTGGTCGGCATATCGTCAGGCGCAACGCTGGCCGCGATCGCCAAGAAACTGCCCGAGCTCGATCCCGCAGCGCGGGTGCTCGGGTTCAACTACGACACCGGCGAGCGCTATCTCTCGGTCCCGGATTTCCTGCCCGTGGAATGATCGCAGGCGTGCATCGCGCGCGTGTCTTAACAATTGTCGATTTGACAACAGTGCGGCGTGCTGTGACTTTCCCCGAGTTGCACAGGAGAGGTGTTCCCCATGGATTTTCTGATACTTAATCCCGGCTCGCAGGTCACGCTCGCGGGCGGCTCGATCAGGGTTGTCGGAGGCCGCGACAGCGCGGAATCGATCTTCCTCGTCGAACCGCCACGCGGCTCGCTCACGGTCACTTTCGACCCCTCGTTCAATGCCGGCGGCGACACGATCGCCTTTCTCGGCAATCCCGAGGATTACACCATCCGCCTCAGCGGCTCGAGCGCCATCATCAGCGGCGGGGCGATCACTGCGACGATCCCCATCGGCTTCAACGACACCAACATCGTGTTCCTCGGGGATGGATCGGATGAGGATGCGCGGGTTCTCAGGGCCGATCCGCCGGTCAATGGCGGTGCGCCCGTCATCGTGCTCGGCGATCAGGTGATCGAACGAGGCGACGAGCAGGTGATCCTGCCGCCGCCCCCCCCGACCCAGTCCGACGAGCTGGCCTTCACGCAATCCTTCTCGCGCTCGGTCGCCGAGAACCAGACGGCCGCGTTCGATGCCGATCTGGTGGGCGATCCCGCGGCCACTTTCTCGCTGCTCGGCCCTGACGCCGGGCTGTTCTCGATCAACGCGCAAACCGGCGTCGTCACCTTCAACGAGGCGCCCGATTTCGAGCTGCCGAACGATCAGGACGGCAACAACGTCTATAACGTCACCGTGGCGGCGGTGGTCGCGGGCGTGGCGATCACGCAGGACGTGAGCATCACTGTCACAGACGTCGCCGATACGCCGCCGACGGGCACCGAGCTGGTCACGATTGCCACCGGCCTGCGCGACGCGCTAGCCCCGACAGCGACGCTCGCAAACGATGCCGGCCGTCTCAACGCAGCGGGCGAGATCGTCACCGGGTTCGGCATAACACCGGCCGTGACGGGACGAGTTGGGGCGAACACCACTTTGGCGAACCTTGCCGGCGACCTCGCGGTTCAGGTGAGCGGCGAAACCCAGACCGTGGGCGCGGGCAACAACGATGCCGATCAGCGCTTCGGCACGATCGTGCTCGAGGATGCCGAAGTGGCGGACCTCGTCGTCGAGCTTCAGAACACCGCGCGAGTGACCGGGCAGCTCACGCTCGATGAGCTTATCATCAGCGAGAGCGAAGACCCCGATGGCGGCGAGGGCGCGATGGTCGAGACGCTCACGATCGTCTCCAACGGCGATCGCGAGACTGCCAATGCGATCCGCGAGCTCTCGGCTCCCGAGGTCGGCAATCTCGTGCTGACGGGCACGCAGGCCCTCGGGATCGTCGTGGACACGTTCGCGGCGCGCACCGGCTTTGACCTCTCGATCACCGCCGCAGAGCTCGGCGGCCCGCTCACGCTGGGCATCAACGGCTCCGAACTTGACGGCGGCAATGACGATGTGATCATCGGCAGCGCGAGCGCTGCGGACCGGCTCGCATTCTACGGCACGCTCGCGGCGGGCACCAACACCTCGGTCGAGGCGATCGAGACCCTGCAGTTCGGCACCGCCCGACCGAGCGCGTTCGGTGATGCGACGCAAAGCCCCGCGCGCAGCGTCGAGGGCGAATTCAGCCTCGCCAACGTTTCGGGTGACGACAACACCTTCACCATCACCAATCTCAGCGGCGCGCTGACCCTTACAGATCTTTCAGGCGATACCGTCATCAATGTCGGCGATGGCTCCGCTGGCGCGGATTCGCCTGAAATGCAGTTCGATCCGGCCGTCAACGAGGCGCTGACCTTCGTGGGGGTCGGCGATGACGAGGATGCGATCTCGATCAATCTCACACCTTGGATCGGCGAGCTCAGCGGCCTGCTCGGCTCGTTCACCGATCCGCTCGATGCGATGCCCTCGAGCGAGGATTTCATCGCAGTCAGCGGCTTTGCGGACGTGACCGTCGATGTCAGCCGTCAGGCCGAGATCGGCGACGGGTTCGCAGGCGCCGGTCTCGACCTCAGGCTAGACGGGGCAACGGGGTTCGACCTCGACGCCGGTTCGCTCACGCTCGAGGGCGCGGCGGCGCGCCTGCTCACCGACATGGGCGCCGATCTCGATGCGGTGCGGGTCGACGGCGTGCTCGACCGGCTCACGATCACAGGCGGTGCGACCGACACCGAAGACCTGCTGCAAGGCCTCGTCATCCCCGGATCGGTCAGTGAGATCGACTTTTCCGGCTATCATGGCACCGTGTTCGCCGACGTGGTCAATGCGGTGAGCGTCTCGGGCAACACCGTCGCCAGCGCGAATGTCGATCGCACCTTCATCATCGGCGATGACGACGTGTCGATCCTGCTCCAGCCTTTCGACACGATCGGCACCGACAATGCCGAGGTGATCGACACCAACACCACCTTCCGCTTCACCGATGGCACCCCGACTAGCGGCGACCTCGACGGGGTGGCGACCTGGCTGATCGGCAATTTCGTCTACAACGACGAGGACGGCTCCTCGCTCGTCAACGCGGACCTTTCGAACTTCACGGTGCTCGATTTCAGCGGCCTCGGGCTCACCAGCTTCACCCAGCTCGACATTGCCCAGGTCGGTGCGGATACGGTCATCACCACCGAGGGCGGCGAGTGGGAGATCATCCTGTTGGCAACCGATGCCAGCGAACTGACGGCGGATTCGGAGAACTTCGTCTTCGCGAGCGGCTCCGCCGAGGCACCGTCGGCCGATCCTGCAATGGGGATGATGGAGAGCTTCGCCTTCGCATGATGCTTGGCGGCAAAGGGCCGCAAAACCCGGTGGCGGCACCGGCAGGGCCGCGCTAAGCTCGCGTCATGACCGACATGACACGAGCCCGCGCGATCCTCGACCGGATGATCGCGTTCGACACCACTTCGCGCAACAGCAACCTTGCGCTGATCGAATGGGTCGAGGCCTATCTTGCCGAACACGGGGTGAAGAGCGAGCGCGTGAGCGATGAGACCGGCACCAAGGCCAACCTGTTCGCGACCTGCGGGCCGGCGGTGGAAGGCGGCGTGATCCTGTCGGGCCACAGCGACGTCGTCCCGGTCGACAATCAGGACTGGGCGAGCGATCCGTGGACCACGCTCGAACGCGACGGCAGGCTTTATGGCCGCGGCACCTCGGACATGAAGAGCTTCATCGCCTTCGCGCTCGCCTGGGTCCCGGCCTTCGTGAAGGGCTCGCGCCCCGTCCACCTTGCGATCAGCTATGACGAGGAGGTCGGTTGCAAGGGCGCGCCCGCGATGATCGGGCGGATGAGCGAGACCATCCCGACCCCTCGCCTCGCTATCATCGGCGAGCCAACCTCGATGAAGCTCGTGACCGGCCACAAGGGCATCTGCGTCCACGAGGTGCAGGTGCGCGGGGTCGAGGCGCATTCCTCGCTGGTCGACAACGGCATCTCGGCAAACGAGCACGCCATCGACCTGATGGAGCAGCTGGTCGCGCTCTCGCGCCGCTTGCGCGCCGAGGCGGACCACGACAACGGCTTCATCCCCCCGTGGCCGACGCTCACCATCGGGGTGATGCAGGGCGGCGAGGCGGCGAACATCCTCGCGGGCCATGCGCGCTTCGAGTTCGACCTGCGCACCCCTCCAGGATACGATTCGAACGAGATCCTCGCCGATTTCTATCGACTGTGCCAAGCCAAGGACGCTGAGATGAAGGCGCGTTTTCCTGAGGCCGGGGTCTTGCTGACGCAGCGCTCGAAAGCGCCTGCGCTGAGCGCCGAAGGCAGCGAACCCGCGGTCGAGTTCGTGCGCCGCCTCACCGGCGAGAACGCAGCCCCCGCAAACGTCTCCTACGGCACCGAGGGCGGGCAGTTTCAGGAGGCGGGCTTCCCCACCATCGTGTGCGGCCCCGGCTCGATCGAGCAGGCGCACCAGCCCAATGAGTGGATCGCGCTCGACCAGCTTGAGCAATGCGGGCGCTTCATGCAGCGGCTCACCGAGGAGCTCGCCTGAGCTACGGCCATATGCAAATCGGCCCGGCCTTCGCGAGGAAGGCCGGGCCGCTCTGATCTCAGGTCAGGCGCCTCAAGCGGCGGTGGCGAAAGCTTCTTCCGGCAGCTTCATCATCACCTCGCTGCCCGCCTCGAGCTTGCGCCGCAGCGCGCCCGCATCGGGCAGCCAGCGCTGCGCATAGTAGGCTGCCGAGGTCAGCTTCGCCTCGTAAAACGCGGCATCGGGCGCCCCGTCCTTGAGCGCGGCATCGGCCACCTTTGCCATCTTCAGCCAGAAGAAGCCGAGCGTCACGATGCCCATGATGTGCATGTAATGATGCGCGCCCGCGCCCAGATGATTGGGGTTGGCCATCGCGTTCTGCATGAACCACATGGTCGCCGCCTTCTGCTCGCCGAGCGCCTTCTCGAGGCGTTCGGCGAGATCGGCCAGCGCCTCGTTGCCCTTGGCCTCGGCGATCTCGTCCTCGAGCATCTTGAAGAAGGCCTGGATCGCACGCCCGCCCTTGCTGGCGAGCTTGCGGCCGCACAGGTCCATCGCCTGAACACCGTTGGTGCCCTCGTAGATCATGGCGATGCGGCTATCGCGCACGAACTGCTCCATGCCCCATTACTTGACGTAACCGTGCCCGCCATAGACCTGCTGCATGTTGTTGGCGATGTCATAGCCCTTGTCGGTGCCGTAGCCCTTGATGACCGGGGTCATGAGGCCGATCAGATCGTCGGCCAGCTGGCGCTCCTCCTCGGTCTGCGCCTTGTGGGTGAGATCGACCTGGAGCGCGCCCCACAGGCACAGCGCCCGCATCCCTTCGTTGAACACCTTGGCGTCCATCAGCATCCGCCGCACATCGGGGTGGACGAAGATCGGATCGGCCTTGGCCTCCGGCTCGGCCGGGCCGGAGAGCGCGCGGCCCTGGCGCCGGTCGAGCGCGTAGGTGACGGCGTTCTGGTAGGAGACCTCGGCCTGCGCGAGCCCCTGAATGCCGACGCCGAGGCGCGCGGCGTTCATCATCACGAACATGGCGGCAAGGCCCTTGTTCTCTTCGCCGACCATATAGCCGGTGGCCTCGTCATAGTTGAGCACGCAGGTCGCGTTGCCGTGAATGCCCATCTTCTTCTCGATCGAGCCGCAGGTGACGCCGTTGCGCGTCCCCGGCTTGCCGTTCTCGTCGAGAATGTATTTGGGCACGATGAACAGCGAGATACCCTTCGAACTGTCGGGCGCGCCCGGGGTCTTGGCGAGGACGAGGTGGATGATGTTGCTGGTGAGATCATGTTCGCCCGCCGAGATGAAGATCTTGGTGCCGGTGATCTTGTAGGTGCCATCGCCTTGCGGTTCGGCCTTGGTGCGGATCATGCCCAGATCAGTGCCGCAATGCGGCTCGGTCAGGTTCATCGTGCCCGACCACTCGCCCGAGATCATCTTGGGAAGATAGGTGCGCTTCTGCTCCTCGGTGCCCGCCGCCTCGATCGCGGCCGAGGCACCGTTAGTGAGGCCGGGATACATCCCGAAGGCCTGGTTGGCGGTGGCGGTGTATTCCTCCATCACGAAGCCGAGCACGTGCGGCAGGCCCTGCCCGCCATATTCCTCGGGCTTGGCAAGCGTGCCCCATCCGCCTTCGACATAAGCCTGATAGGCTTCCTTGAAGCCTTCGGGCGTGGTGACGCTGCCGTCCTCGTGGCGGGTGCAGCCCTGCTCGTCGCCGATCTGGTTGATGGGGGCGAGCACTTCGGAGGCGAACTTGCCCGCCTCGTTGACGATCGCCTCGATCATGTCGGGCGTGGCATTCTCGAAGCCCGGCAGGTTGCCGTAGCTCGCAAGGTCGAGCATTTCGTTGATGATGAAGCGCGTGTCGCGCGTGGGGGCGGTGTAGGTTGGCATCGCTGGATCCCTTCGTGCTTGATGCGTGTGCTTGAAACGGGGCAGTTCTGGATTTGAGCGGTTCTTGCGAGGTCAGCCGAGCTCGAGCTTTTCAATCTCGGCCACGAAATCGGTCAGTTCCTTGATCGAGGAATCGATGTCGGCACGCTGCGCCTTCAATTTGGCGATGTGTGCGCGGCACTTCTCGATCGTGACCCGGCGCTGCTCGACCCGGCCGTCGTCGAGATCGTAGAGGTCGATCATCTCGCGGATCTCGGTGAGGCTGAAGCCCACATTCTTCGCGCGCATGATCCAGGCGAGGCGGGCGCGGTCGCGCTTGGAATAGACCCGCGTCATGCCGACCCGCGCGGGGCTGATCAGGCCCTCATCCTCGTAAAACCGCAAGGCACGCGCGGTGCAGCCAAATTCCGAGGTCAGATCAGAGATGGTGTATTGCTCGCGCGCCATCGCGTCAGGCGTGTCGAGATGCGCGCCATTGCGCTCCTTGGGTGGTCCAGCCTTGTCGGCGTCGGAGCGGTGGATCGAGGAAGGTGCACTAGCCATAGCGCGGTCCTACCTTACCTTTACGTGAGCGTCAAGTCTTGACCCAAACGAGAGCCGGCCCGTTTGTTGCAGTCCTACAACAGGCGTGTGAAAAACCCCGGCCTCCCACGATTTGGCCTTTCCGTAACCGCTGTAGAATGGAACATAGGTTACATCGGCGCTGAGGGGCGTTGATCAACCGGGCTTCGATGTTTGTTCATCAGGTTCAGGGGGTTGGCCGGGCCAAAGAGCAGCATCGGGGTGCTGCCGGGTCGGTCACACGATGAGAGATTGGATCCTGGCGGCGAATTTAGGGGATCGCCGCCTGAGCTCTGCAAGAGCGGGTCCTGATCATTTCGTCACGCGGCGCCCGAGGTCGATCCGGCCTCGGGCGTTTGCATTTGCAGCCCCTTTCCCGCGCCACTTTATCCCGCAGCCGTCCGCGCAAAGCACGCGATCCGCACCGAGGCCGCCCCCGCATCCAAGAGCGCGGCGACGCAGGCGTCGCTGGTCGCACCACTCGTCAGCACGTCGTCGACGAGAAGGACGTGGGAATGCGCGATCATGGCGCGCCGTGCGGAGGCAACCCGGATCGCGCCCTCCAGCACCCGGCGGCGCTCCTCCTGCCCCAGCCCGCCGAGCTGCGGCGTGCGGCGGATGCGCTCGAGCGCGTCGACGCACAACCGCCCCTTGCCAAGCCGCGCGAGCCCGCGCGCGAGCAGCGCCGCCTGGTTGAACCCGCGTTCCCACAGCCGCATCCGGTGCAACGGCACGGGCACAAGGAGCGGCGGCAGCGCGCCCGCCTGTGCATCGGGCAGACGCTGCGCCATCATCTGCGCCATGAGCTCGGCCAGCGCGAGCCTGCGCCCACGCTTGAGGCGCAGGACGATGTCGCGCGAGGTGTTGTTGTAGAGCGTCGCTGCGAGGATGCCCGAATGGCGCGGCGGGGGTTTGCGGCAGATCGCGCCGAGCCCGTCTTCGCGCACCGTGCAGGTCGCGCCCGGCCGCAGCGGGCGCTGGCAGGCGCGACACGAGGGCTCGCCCGGCACCTCGATCGCGCTCCAGCACTCGGTGCACAGCCCGCCCTGCTGCGCGATCGCCGCGCCGCATAGCGGGCAGCGCGGCGGATAGAGCAGGTCCACCACCGGGCTCAGCGCTCCCTTTAGATCCTGCGTCAACCTCATCCGCTTACCCTGACAGCCGCTCGGAATGTGCCACCACTTGCGCTTGGCAGGCAAGCACGGCAGTGCGGGCGGCGATGGCAACCCGCGAGGTCCCCCGTATCTTCTCGGCCCGGCGCGCCCTTTTGCGCCGCGAACGGGCTTGGCGGGCGGAGGGTGAGAAGGCCGCCCGCTTCCTGCCCGGCGAAATGGTCGAGGACATGATCGAGCGACTCGCTTTCGTGCGCCACCGGCCCGAGCGCGCGCTCGTCATCGGCGACATCACCGGGACGCTTGCCGCTCACTGCCGCGCGCTCGGCAGCGAGGTGATCGAGGCGGACATCGCCGCGTTCGGCGATCGCACGGTGATCGACCTCGAGGCGCCCTACCCCATCACCGGCTTCGATTTCATCGCCGTCACCGGCCTCGTCGACGCGGTCAACGATGTGCCCGGAGCGCTCATCCACATCCGCAACGCGCTTGCGCCCCGGGGCCTCGCGATCGTAAGCTTCATCGGGGGCGCGAGCCTGCCGCGCCTGCGCGAGGCGATGCTCGCCGCCGAGCCCGACCGCCCCTTCGCGCGCATTCACCCGCTGATCGACCCGCGCGCCGCGCCCGGGCTGATGCAGCGCGCTGGCTGGAGCGATCCGGTGGTCGACACGCACGTGCTCAAGGTCCGCTACCGCAGCCTCGCCCGGCTCGTGGCTGACCTGCGCGAACAGGGCCTTGCCAGCGCGCTCGCCGATGCCCCGCCCCCGCTCGGCAAGGCCGCCCTCGCCAGAGCCGAAGCCACCTTCGCCGCTCATGCCGATGCCGACGGTCGGACCACGGAGACGTTCGAGATCGTCACCCTCACCGGTCGGCGCTCTCGCGCGGGAACCTAGCCGGCAGCCTTCAGCGCGGCCTGCGCCGCCGCAAGCCGCGCGATCGGCACGCGGTAGGGTGAGGCGCTGACATAATCGAGCCCGACCTTCTCGCAGAACGCGATCGATGCCGGGTCCCCGCCATGCTCGCCGCAAATGCCGAGCTTGATGTCGGGCCGTGTGCGCCGCCCGCTCTGTGCCGCCATCTCGACCAGTTGACCCACGCCATCGACATCGAGACTGACAAAGGGATCGCGCGGGAAGATGCCCTTGTCGACATAGACCGCGAGGAACCGCGAGGCATCGTCGCGGCTGACGCCGAGCGTCGTCTGGGTGAGATCGTTGGTGCCGAAGCTGAAGAACGCACCCTCCTGCGCGATCTCGCCGGCCATCAGGGCAGCGCGCGGCAGCTCGATCATGGTGCCCACCAGATAGGCGATGCGGCGGCCCTTCTCGGCAAATACGAGCTCCGCCACCCGATCGACCAGCGCCCGCAGGATCGCCAGTTCCTTGCGCGTGGCCACCAGCGGGATCATGATTTCAGGGAGCGGCGCCTCGCCGCTCGCGGCCTCGACATCGCACGCCGCCTCGAAGATCGCGCGCGCCTGCATCTCGTAGATCTCGGGAAAAGTGATCCCAAGGCGGCACCCGCGATGGCCCAGCATCGGATTGAACTCGTGCAGCTCGCCCGCACGGCGCTTGAGGTGATCGACCCCCAGCCCGGTTGCATCGGAGAGCTCGGCGAACTCGGCATCACCGTGCGGCAGGAACTCGTGCAGCGGCGGATCGAGCAGGCGGATCGTGCAGGGCAGCCCCGCCATCACCTCGAAGATCCCGGTGAAGTCGCTGCGCTGTTCGGGCAGCAGCGTTTCGAGCGCTGAGCGGCGCGCGTCATCGTCTTCCGCGAGGATCATCTGGCGCACCGCCTTGATGCGGCCTGCATCGAAGAACATGTGCTCGGTGCGGCACAGACCGATCCCCTCGGCGCCGAACTGGCGCGCCATGCGGCAATCCTCGGGCGTCTCGGCATTGGTGCGCACCGCCATCCGGCGCGCCCCGTCGGCCCATTCCATCAGCGTTGCGAAGTCGCCGACCAGCTCGGGCTCGATCGTGGGCACGATGCCGAGCATGACCTGCCCGTTGGCGCCATCGAGCGTGATCTCGTCGCCTTCCTTGAGCTCTTGCGTTCCGATCCTGAGCGTGCGCGCCTGCCGGTCGATCGAGACCCCGCTCGCGCCCGAGACGCACGGGCGCCCCATCCCGCGCGCAACCACTGCGGCGTGGCTCGTCATCCCGCCGCGCGCGGTCAGGATGCCTTGGGCCGCGTGCATTCCGTGGATGTCCTCCGGGCTCGTCTCAACCCGCACCAGGATCACCTTCTCGCCCCGGTTCGACCATTGCTCGGCGGTGTCCGCATCGAGCACGATCTTGCCCGCCGCCGCGCCTGGCGAGGCGGGCAGACCGGTGGTGAGCACGTGGCGCTCGGCCTCGGGGTCGAGCGTCGGGTGCAAGAGCTGGTCAAGCGCCATCGGGTCGATCCGCGCGACCGCCTGGTCTCGCGTGATCAGCCCCTCGTCCACCATCTCGACCGCCATCTTCAGCGCCGCCTTGGCGGTGCGCTTGCCGGTGCGGGTCTGGAGCATCCACAGCTTGCCGCGCTCGACGGTGAACTCGATGTCCTGCATGTCCTTGTAGTGCCGCTCGAGCAGGTCGAACACGCGGGCGAGCTCCGCGTAAGCCTCGGGCAGAGCCTCCTCCATGCTGAGCGGCTTGGCGCCTGCCGCCTCGCGCGCGGCCTTCGTCAGGTATTGCGGCGTGCGGATCCCGGCGACCACGTCCTCCCCTTGCGCGTTGATGAGATACTCGCCGTAATAGCTGCGCTCGCCGGTGGCGGGATCGCGGGTGAAGGCCACGCCGGTGGCGCTCGTCTCGCCCATGTTGCCGAACACCATCGCCTGCACGTTGACCGCGGTGCCCCAGTCGGCCGGGATGTCGTTCAGGCGGCGGTAGATCTTGGCCCGCTCGGAATCCCAGCTGCCAAACACCGCCGCGATCGCGCCCCATAGCTGCTCCTGGACATCCTGCGGGAAGGGTTTGCCCTGCTCCTCCTCGACGATCGCCTTGAACTGCGCCACCAGAGCGCGCCAATCCTCCGCCGAGAGCTCGGTGTCGTTGTAGAAGCCGTTGTCTTCCTTGACGATCTCGAGCGCTTCCTCGAACAGCCCGTGATCGAGCCCGAGCACGACATCGCAGTACATCTGGATGAAGCGGCGATAGCTGTCCCACGCGAAGCGTTCGTCCCCGCTCACCGCGGCGAGCCCCTCGACCGTCTCGTCGTTGAGCCCGAGGTTGAGCACCGTATCCATCATCCCCGGCATCGAGACCCGTGCGCCCGAGCGAACCGAG
Organism: Erythrobacter sp.; assembly: GCA_036350735.1. Lineage (GTDB taxonomy): Bacteria > Pseudomonadota > Alphaproteobacteria > Sphingomonadales > Sphingomonadaceae > Erythrobacter. The sequence goes on along the minus strand of JAZBNR010000019.1, from coordinate 2,088 downwards.
ACGAGCAGCGGATCGGCCGCATCGCCAAAGCGCTTGCCGACCGCGGCCTCGATGTGCGCGAGCGCCTGTGCGACCTCCGCCTTGAGCTCGTCGCGGAACGCTTCACCCTCGTTGAGGTAACGCACGCACTCCTCGGTCGTTATGGTGAAGCCGGGCGGCACGGGCAGGCCGATCGAAGCCATCTCGGCGAGGTTCGCGCCCTTGCCGCCGGTGATGGTCTTGTCCTTCTGGCGGGCATCACTGTGGTCGGCACCGGCGCCGAAGGGGTAGACTGTCTGCACTCTTGCTCTTCCTTCCGCGGGCCTTGGCCCGCTCCTTGCTTCGCCCGGTTCATCGCTGCCACAGCACGCTTGAACCGCCTGTTACACTGTCCAAGGGCAAAACCTTCCCCCTGAAACCCTTCAACTGGCCACCCGTGCCCGCCAATGCGCGAGCAGCCCGTCACCCAGCGCCCCGAAGAACACCAGGCGCGCCAGCCCTTCGCACTCGACCACGGTGTAGACCCCCTTGATCGCCGGCTTCTGTTCGACCTTGCTGACCGCCGTCCACGGCACCAGCAGCGGGGGATGAAACAGCCGGAAGATCGAGCCCGTGCGCAGATAAATGCCCGCCTCGCCAAATCCGGCCGTGATTACATGCCGATAATTCGCGGGCGCGATATCGCTCCCGATCATCATCGATTGGCCCGAACGCGTCGTCATGCCCGGCGGCGGTTCGGGCGGCCCGCGATGGCGCACGCCATAGGTCATCCAGCCGCGCGCCGCCGTCACCAGACACACCACCACCAATATGCCGCCCATCAGGACGACGAAGAACCCCAGCACCACCGGGAGGACCACCCACACCGGCACGGCGCCGGGCGAAAGCACGATCGGCTCGACTGGTACCGGCCCGCGCATGCCCTCTACCCTTCGATCCGGCTGAAATCGGCCACCTGGTGCACCGCATCGCGGAAGCGCGCGAGCAGGGCCAGGCGAGCCTCGCGTTTATCCGCCTCGGGAGCATTCACGATCACCTCCTCGAAAAACCGATCGATCGGAGCGCGCAGGGATGCGAGCGCCGCCATCGCGCCCGCGAAATCCTCCGCATTGATCGCGGCGGCAGCCTCAGGCTCGGCGGCATCGAGCGCGTCGATCAGCGCCTTTTCGCTCGGTTCGGGCGTGTAGGAAAGGTCTTGACCAGACGGGTGTTGCGCGGCGGCGCGCATCGCGTCGTCGAATTCGGGATTGCCAAGGAGGGCGAGCGGATCTTCCTCGCCGGTCGCTGCGATGCCTTGGCCCTCGCGGCGCGGGCCTGTGCCGTTGTCGGCCCGCGCCGGGGCGGCGGTGTAGCCTTCCTTCTTGAGGATATTGGCCGCCCGCTTGTAGCCCGCGACGAGGTTCGCACCGTTATCGGTCTCGATGAATGCCTGGAGCGCATGGACGCGGGCGAGCAGGCGCACGAGATCATCCTCCCCGCCGAGCGCGAACACCGCGTCGATCAGATCGTGGCGGACCCCGGCTTCGCGCTGCTGGACCTTGAGGCGGTCCATTAGAAACTCGCTAAGTTCGTCAGGTAAATCATCCGCAAATGGCGCAATTTCAATCGAGAGCATCCGGCTAAGCGTAGGCGCAACACTTCCCCGGTACGTGTCAATCGACTTTGCCGACAAGTCGCGAATTGTGGTCTTCAAGTTATTCGAGAGCCACAAAGAGATTACACCAATCGCGGCTCGTCGAAGAGCAAACGGATCTTTTGAACCGGTCGGAGGCATTTTGTTGCCGAAAAACCCAACCAGCGTATCCAGCTTATCCGCCAAACTCACCGCCACCGTCACCGGCGCTGTGGGCACCTCATCGCCCTGCCCGACCGGCTTGTAATGATCGCGGATCGCCTCGGCGACCTCTTGCGGCAGGCCCTCGCTCGCCGCGTAATATCCGCCCATCAGCCCCTGCAATTCCGGGAACTCGCCGACCATTTCGGTAACAAGGTCGGCCTTGCACAACTCTGCCGCCTGCCGCGCCAGCGCAGGATCGCAATTGGGAACGATGCCTTGGATCGCCAGCCATTCGGCCAGCTTCGCCACCCGCTCGACCTTGTCCGCCACGG
>JAZBNR010000018.1:0-39513 GCA_036350735.1 Erythrobacter sp. | reverse complement strand
GGGCCGGGTGCTCGCCTCGGCGAGAGCCTCGTCGGCGGTGCTCGCAACCTCGCCGCCTCCCTCGGGTCCGGCACAGCCCCAAAGCCCCATTGCAAGGGCCGCAGCCCCCATCACGAACAACCGGCGCATAAATTCACTCCCCGAATGATCACCCGCGCCCCAACATTGGCCGGGGCCGTGAATGATGACTGAATGTCTGCGTCACGCGCGCGCAAGACAGCGCCTGCAAGCATCGCAAGGGCGCGCGATTTGAATGCCTTACGCGCCCTGCTCGCCGGGCAGTTCGGGCGCGACATTCTTGCGGAAGAGCACCCGGTCGGCATCCTCGAAGCCGCGATGCCACAGCACGAAGCCGTAGACGGCGAGGATCGCGGGCATGCCGAAGACGATCTCCATCCACTCGGGCAGGAAGGTGGCGGCAAAGCCCACCACCACCGCCGGGCCGGTCGCCCACACAAGCCCCCAGCGCCAGTTCGAGACAGGCGCCTTGAGCAGTGTCTTCAAGACCAGCGCCTTGACGAAGCTCGAGATGGCGAGCGCCACGAACAGCGCGCCGGCCGCGCCCGCCGCCTGGAACCCCTCTTCCAGCCCATAGGCGCGCGCCGCCAGGATCAGCGCGATCGTCAGCCCCGCCTGCAACGCCAGCACGCCGACCGAGATGGCGAGATTGCGCTTCTTGGCGATGTAGACCAGCACGCTCTCCGAGACGACCGCCATCGAGGCCACCACTTCGGCTGCAAGCAGCAGCGCAAGCGCGGCCGTGCCCGCGACATAGTCCGGCCCCCACACCCCCATGATCGCCTCGCCCGGGATCGCCAGCGCCAGCGCCACCGCCAATTGCACTGCGATGATCCAGAAGCCGACCTGGCGCACCTGCTCGGCGATCGCGGCCATGTTGCCCACGCGCAGGTTCTTGGTGATGACCGGGGAGAGGATCGGCTCGAAGCTGGTCTTGAGCTTTTGCGGCAGGCTGGCGATCTGCTGCGCCGCATAATAGATGCCGACCGCGACGGGCGAGGCGAAGAAGCCGAGGATGAAGATATCGAGAAGGCGCGTGCCGCGCTCGATCGCATCGGCGCCGATAAGCGGCAGCGCACGGTTCGATTGCGCGAGCATGGCGCGGCCCGAGGGCGTCCAACCCTGCGGCAGGCCATAGGTGCGCAGGAACGGGATCGCAGCGGTCAGCAGGCCCGCAAAGATCGAGACGATGAAGGCGAGCGCGAGGCCGAAATCGCGCACAGGTGCGATGTAGAACAGCACGCCCGCCGCGATGCTGATGACCCACGGCTCGACCACCGCGCGCGCCCTGACGGTGGTTGCGATATCGTATTTGTAGGCCTGTGCTGCGAGCATGATCTCGGTCAGCGCGAAGGCGGGAATGGTGGCGATCAGCCAGAGGTCGTGCGGGCTGTTCATCCCGCTCGGGAACATCGGCGCGGGGAACAAGAGGAGGATAAGGCACGCCGCCGCCGACCAGACGAGCGCGAGCGCCATCCCGTCAAACACGAGGTTGACCTCGCTCTCGCCGCCCGGCTCGCCGCTGGTGGCAAGCCGCTGCGCGAGGCCGCGCTTCTCGCCCAAGGAACAGATCAGGCCCACCACCTCGATCAGCACCAGCGCCGAGGCGAAGCGCCCGAGCGCCTCGGCGCCGTAGAGGCGGGTGGCGATGAGGATGAACGGCACGCGCGCGATCATGCGCATGAAGAAGCCCATGGTGTTGGTCCGCCCGCCCTTGGCGAGGGCTGCCATGTCGTCGCTGGCGATATTCTGCGCAGCGCTTGCGGGGCGTGGCTGGTCCGTGGGCTGGTCGGCCGGCTGCTCGCCCGGAGGGCCGTCGGCGGGGGTGGGGGTGCCGCTCACTCGGGCGCGTCCTGCGTCGCGCCCTGATCCACACCCTGCTCGGAGGTCAGCGGGCGCGCCAGCAGGCGGGCGACCACGGCGCGCGGCTCATCGCCCGCGAGGATCGCGGCGACGGCGGTGACGATCGGCATGGCGATGGCGCGCCCTTCGGCCAGCTGCGCCAGCACCGGCGCGGTATGCGCGCCCTCGGCGATGGTGCGCCGGTCAGCCATCAGCTCGGCGGCGCTACGCCCCTCGCCCAGCGCCTTGCCGAGCGAGAAATTGCGGCTCGCGGTCGAGGTGCAGGTGAGCACGAGATCGCCGAGGCCGCACAGGCCGTTGAGCGTCTCGGCGCGCGCGCCGAGCGCCGTACCGAAGCGCTGCATCTCGGCAAAGCCGCGCGCGATCAGCGCCGCGCGCGCGTTTTGCCCCAGACCCAGCCCCTCGACGAGCCCGCAGGCGATCGCCAGCACGTTCTTGATCGCGCCGCCGATCTCGGCGCCCGTCACGTCGTCGGAATAATAGGGCCGGAAGCCGGGGCGGGCGAGGGCGGGGGAGAGCCGCTGCCACTGCGCCTCGCCGCCGCCGCAGGCGAGCGTGACGGCGGTGGGCAAGCCGCGGGCGACCTCGTGCGCGAAGGTGGGGCCGGAGAGGACCGCAATCGCGCTTTGCGGGCAGGCCGCGCGCGCGACGTCGTTCATCAAGCGGCCAGAGCTGGCCTCGATGCCCTTGGAGCACAGCACGAGATCGCGCGGGGGCCGGGGCAATTGCCCGAGGATATCGCCCAGCACCTGCGCCGGCGTGACGACGAGGACGATCTCGAGCGCCGCCAGATCGGCGAGCGCGTGCGTGGCGCGGATGGCGGGGGAGAGCGCGGCGTCGGGGAGATAAAGCGGGTTGGCGTGGCGCTCGTTGATCGCGGCCACGACCTCGGCCTCGTAGGCCCAGATCAGCACCTCGCGCCCATCCCCGCTCAGCATCTGGGCGAGCGCGGTGCCCCAGGCGCCCGCGCCGATCACGCCGATGGTGTGCGCATCGCTCATGCCTTGACGCCCGCGCCGCGCACCGCCTCGGCGTGCGGGTCCAGCGGCCAGCGCGGCCGGGCGGACACGTCGAGCGCGGCGAACTCGCCCAGGGGAAGGCGCTCGATCCCGGCCCAGGCGATCATCGCGGCGTTATCCGTGCACAAGGACAGCGGCGGGGCGACGAAGCGCATTGCGTGGCGCGCGGCGAGGGCTTCGAGCGCACCGCGCACCGCCAGATTGGCCGCGACCCCGCCCGCCACGACCAGCGCCGGGGGCGGGGCAATGGTTTCGAGCGCCCGCTCGAGCCGGTCGGTCAAACAGTCGATCGCGGCGGCCTGGAAGCTTGCGGCGATGTCGGCGGCGCGGTGCGCGCCGCTTTCGTGTGCGCGCAACACCGCGCTCTTGAGCCCGGCAAAGGAGAAATGCGGCTCGCTCGATCCCTTCAAGGGCCGCGGCAACGGCACAGCCCTGGGATCGCCCTCGCGCGCCAGCCGCTCGACCGCGGGGCCGCCGGGATAGCCGAGCCCGAGGATCTTGGCGGTCTTGTCGAACGCCTCGCCCAGCGCATCGTCGATCGTGGTCGCGAGGCGGCGATAGCGCCCAACGCCTTCGACGGCGAGGATCTGGCAATGCCCGCCCGAGACGAGCAGGAGGAGGTAGGGAAAGCCGAGTGCGGCATCGGCAAGGCGCGGGGAGAGCGCGTGGCCCTCGAGATGATTGATCGCGAGGAGCGGGGTGTCCGAGGCCATCGCGAGCGCCTTGGCGCTGACCAGCCCGACCATCACCCCGCCGATCAGCCCCGGCCCTGCGGTGGCGGCGATCGCGTCGACCTCGTTGAGCGTGATCCCCGCATCATCGAGCACGCCTTCGATCATCGGAGCAAGCCGCTCGGCGTGGGCGCGCGCGGCGATTTCGGGGACGACCCCGCCATAAGGCGCGTGAGCCTCGTCCTGGCTGGCGATCCGCTGGGCGATAATCGTGCGATCCCCCCGCACCAGCGCCACCGCCGTCTCGTCGCAGCTCGACTCGATGCCGAGCACCAGCGCGCCGGCCGCGTTTGTTGCAAGCTCGTCTCCCATCGCGCTTCCATCTAGTCCCTGTGCCCGCTAGGGCAAGCGCAAGGGAAGGGTCGTTCATGAGTGATCAACCGGAAATTCGGGCGGCTGGCGGCGTCAGGCTGCGGCTGGGCACGCGCAATTCGCCGCTCGCCATGGCGCAGGCCATCGAGACGAGAGCGCGGCTGTGCACGGCGCATGGGTGGAGCGAGGACGCGGTCGAGCTGGTGCCCGTGCTGGCGAGCGGGGACAAGGTGCTCGACCGTCCGCTCGCCGAGATTGGCGGCAAGGCGCTGTGGACCAAGGAACTGGACGTCTGGCTCGGCGAGGGACGGATCGACGTGAGCGTGCATTCGGCCAAGGATGTCGAGACGATCCGGCCCGAGGCCTTCGCTTTTGCCGCCTGCCTGCCGCGCGCGGACCGGCGCGATTGTCTCGTCGGCGCGGCCAGCATCGCCGCGATCGCGCCGGGCGCTCTCGTGGGCACGAGCGCCCCGCGCCGCGCGGCGCAGCTCCTCAACCTGCGGCCCGATTGCCGGGTCGTCACCTTCCGGGGCAATGTCGCAACGCGGCTCGGCAAGCTCGAGGCGGGCGAGGCGGATGTGACCTTCCTCGCCGCCGCCGGGCTCGAGCGGCTCGATCAGCGCGAGCACGGCACCCCGCTCGAGACCGACGAATGGCTGCCCGCCGCCGCGCAAGGGGTGATCGTGCTCGAGGCGCGCGCTGACGATACGGAGACGAAGGCGCTGCTCGCCCCGCTCGACCACGCGGAGACTCGCGCCGAGCTCGAGGCCGAGCGCGCGCTGCTCGCCGCGCTTGGCGGCACGTGCCACTCGCCGGTCGCGGTGCTGTGCCGCCACGAGGCGCGCGGGCTCGCGATGCACGCGGCGATCTTCTCGCCCGACGGGTCCGAGCGGATCGAGGGCGAGGCCAGCCTCGCGCCGGGGGATCATGCGCGCGTCAAGGCGCTCGCCGAGGAGCTGCTCGGGCGTGCCTCGCCGCTGGTGAGGGACCATTTCAGCGGCGCTGCATGAGCGCTCGTGCCCACCCGCTGATCCTTGCCATCCGCCCCGAGCCGGGGCTCGCCGCGACGCTCGCGCAGGGCCGCCGCCATGGGCTTGCGATCACCGGCGTGCCGCTCTTCGAGATCCGCCCGCGCGGCTGGGACGCGCCCGATCCCGCCCGGATCGACGGGCTCCTGATCGGCAGCGCCAACGCGATCCGCCATGGCGGGACGGGGCTCGCAGCGTTCATCGACAAGCCTGTCTTCGCGGTCGGCGCAGCGACCGCCGATGCGGCGCGCAAGGCGGGTTTCGAGGTCGCGGCGGTGGGCGAGGGGGGGTTGCAGGGGGTGCTGGCCGCCATCGCGCCGCCGCGCCGCCTGCTGCGGATCGCGGGCGAGGAGCATGTCGCGCTCGATCCGCCCGAGGGCGTCGGCATCGAGACGGTCATCGCCTATGAGAGCGCCGCGCTGCCGCTATCGCCCGAGCTGGGGGCGCAGCTTGCAAAAGGCGCAATCGTTCTTCTCCATTCCGCCACCGCCGCCGCGCATTTCGCGGCAGAATGCGGGGCGCTTGGCGTGCCCCGCGCTGCCATCACGCTCGCCGCCCTCGGCCCGCGCATCGCTTCAGCCGCGGGCAAGGATTGGCGCGCTATCCACATGCCGGATCGACCGAGGGATGCGGCACTGCTGGCATTGGTCGCAAAGCTGTGCCTATAAGGCAACAATCACACCGGGACATCAATTGCGCGCCGCGCACTAGCAGGGCACACTGCCGATGCGAATGGAAGCAATACACGAACCAATGGAATCAAAATATTCGAGCCGCCGCAAGAGCGCCTCCGTGAAGGGCGCGATGGTGACTGCGCTCGCTTCCTTCGTCGCCGGGGGTGTGCTGGTGGGCTATGTGATGTGGTTCAACATCGAGCGCGATGATCCGGAGGCCGAAGCGGTGACACAGCAACCCGCCGCTGCCGCTTCGTCCACTCCCTCCGCGCTGCCAAGCGCGGTCATCTCGCCCTCGCCCACCCCGCTTGCCAAGGCGCTCGAGGCGGAAACGCCCGAGGCCGCGGTCGAGGTGGTGCGCACCGTGGCCGAACAGCAGGGCGGGCTCGATCAGCGCCTCGCCGCCGCCGAACAGCGCCTCGCGCGGCTCGATCTGCAAGCGCAGGCCGCAGCCGGCAATGCCGCGCGCGCCGAGGCGCTGCTGATCGCGTTCGCCACTCGCCGACTGGTCGAGCGCGGGGACGAGCTGGGCTATCTCGCCGATCAGCTCCGCCTTCGCTTCGGTGACGAGCGGCCCAATTCGGTCAACACCATCATCACCTTCGCACGCAGCAATCCGCCGATTCGCCTCGACGGCCTGCTTGCGCGGCTCGACGGGCTCGGCCCGGAGCTGAGCGAAATGGGCGAGGGACCGTCATGGGCGCGGTTCCAGCGCGAGCTTGGCGAACTGTTTGTCATCCGCCGCCAGTCCACCCCCTCCTCACAGCCCGAACAGCGGCTGGAGCGCGCGCGCTACGCGCTCGAACAGGGTCGCTATCGCAGTGCGATCGAGGAAGTGCGCGCGATGCCGGGCGCGGCCAAGGCCGAGAGCTGGATCGAGGACGCCGAGCGTTATGCCGCAGCGATGGAGGCACTCGAAAACATCGAGGCGGCCGCCGTGCTCGACCAGCGGGGCCTGCGCGATGGGGCGGGCAACCGGATCGACCAGTTCGGCCCCGGCGCCGCGCCCGCTGAAGGCTCCGCCAGGAGCGGCGATTAGGCGCGCAGCAATTCGGGCAGCGCGCCCGAGACGCCGCGCGCCTCGTCCATGAAGAAGGTCTTGAGCGGCCCGGTCCGTTGCACGCCCGCCATGCCAAGCCGCCGCACCGCCGAGGCCGCCGCGCCCGGCACGCCAAACAGGCGGGTGAGACCATCGGTCGCCAGCGCGACCATGAAGCTATCGAGCCCGCGCCAGGTCTCATAGCGCTTCAAAAGCTGCGCATCGCCCGGATCGAGCCCGATATGCGCGCCATCGGCCAGCACCTCCACCAGCGCGGCCGCATCGCGCAAGCCCAGATTGAGGCCCTGCCCCGCGATCGGGTGAATCCCGTGGGCTGCATCGCCGACGAGGGCAAGGCGCGTATCGGTGATGGTGGCGGTGTGGTGAAAGCCCAGCGGCCAGCTCGAGCGCAGGCCGACCGAGCGAACCTTGCCGAGCACGCCGCCCATGCGCTTTTCCACTTCGGCGAGGAAGGCGCGGTCGCCCAGCTTCATCACGCCGCGCGCATCCTCCTCCGAAACCGTCCACACGAGCGAGGAGCGGTGCGTGCCATCGGCATCGTCATTGAGCGGCAGGAGCGCGAAGGGGCCGGCGGGGTAGAAGATCTCCCAGGCGACATGATCGTGCGGCTTCGAGTGCGTCAGCCCGGCGATGATCGCGCGGTGCCTGTAGTCCCAATGCGCGATGGTGATGCCCGCTTCCTCGCGGGTGGGCGACTGGCGCCCTTCGGCGGCGACCATCAAGCGGCCCTTGAGCTTGCGCCCGTCGGCGAGCACCGCGGCGACGCCGTGCTCGGAGCGCTGGCGCTCGATGACCTCGGCTTTCGAGATCCAGTTGATGAGCTTCTCCTCGGCGGCGGCCTCGAACAGCGCCAGCCGCAGGCGGCGGTTGGGGAACATGCGCCCCAGCGTGCCTTCGTGCGCGCCGGGCTGGAAATCGAGCCTTCCCGGCTTGTTCTGGTCGGTGACGGCGATGCTGGCGATATCGCAGGCGAATTCTTCCAGTCCCTCGGCAAGGCCGATATTGGTGAACAGGTGCCAGCTTGCAGTCGAGATCGCGGTGGCGCGATCATCGAACCCTTCGGCGGTAAGCTCGGCCGGATCGGCGCGGTCGATCACGTGGGAGGAGAGCCCCTTCCTCGCCGCCGCGAGCGCGAGCGTCATGCCGACCAGCCCTCCGCCCAGGATCACCAGATCGCGCGTTTCCTCGTTCACACTCATGTCACCTTGCTCGCTTGGCTGACGTATCTACATGGACGTCTTTATCCTACGCCATTCCTAGGGGATCGGCTGCAAGCGAGGCAAGAATGTTGAAACGCATCGCGCAACTCTTTGCTGCATGGGCCTTTGCATGCCTTGCAAGCCTTGCGCTGGCCGGGGGTGCGCAGGCGCAGGCGCAGGCGCAGGCCCAGGCGGGCGGGGTGCCGATCCGGGCCGAGGCGCGCTATGGCGATGCCAACATTGCTGCCACCTTGTTTGCCGATGGCCTGCCGCAGCCGGGCGAGGAATGGCTGCTCGCGCTCCAGTTCACGCCCTCGGCCCCCGAGTGGCACGGCTATTGGTCCAATCCCGGCGATGCGGGGCAGGGGATGCGGCTCACGCTCGATCTGCCCGAGGGCTGGCAGACGGGCGCGGCGCGCTATCCGGTGCCGGAGCGCCTGCTGATCGGCGATCTCATGAACCACATCTACGAGGGGCGCTACACCGTGCTGGTGCCGGTGCGCGTGCCGCCGGGTGCCGATGTGAGCGCGGTCGAAGGCGTCAAGGGCTTCGTCGAGTTCCTCGCCTGCACCGACCGGGTGTGCGTCCCGCAGGACGCGGTGCTCGAGGCGCAGGTGGGGCTGGGCGATTTCGCGCGGTGGCGCGCCGAGGCGGCTCCGGTGCTCGATGCGGGCGCGGATTTCGCGCGTTCAGGCAGCACGCTGCGGCTCGCGATCCCGCTGCCTGCCAGCGTGGCGTTGCCCGATCCGCATGTGTTCATCGCCAATGAAAACCTCGTCGATTACAGCGCGGCCCAGACCTTCCGGCGGCTGGGCGACACGCTGATCGTGGATCTGCCGCTCGAGACCTATGGCGCGGACGAGCCGAGCGCGCTCGAGGGAATTCTCGCTTTCGGTGACGAGGCGGGCGTGGCCTTCGGCGCCATTCCCGGAGAGGTGCCTTCGGGGGGCGAGCTGGTTGCCGGGCCGGGCGAGGCCGATGCCCCGCCGCTGTGGACGCTGGTGCTGGGCGCGCTGGTCGGCGGGCTCGTCCTCAACATCATGCCCTGCGTCTTCCCGATCCTCTCGCTGAAGGCCTTGAGCCTTGCGCGCGCGGGCGAGAGCGAGGCAGCCGCCCGGATAGAGGGGATCGCCTATACCGCGGGTGTCATGCTCGCCTGCGTGGCGCTCGGCGCGATCATGCTCGCGCTGCGGGCGGGCGGCGAACAGGTCGGCTGGGCGTTCCAGTTGCAGGAGCCTGCGGTGGTGATCGCGCTGCTGGTGCTCGCCGCTGCGATCACGGCGAACTTTGCAGGCGTGTTCGAACTGCCGAGCATCGACACCGGCCATGGCGCGCGCAAAGGTGCTGGCGGCGCGTTCGCAACCGGGCTGCTCGCCGCGATCGCGGCCACGCCGTGCACCGGGCCGTTCATGGCGGCAGCCTTGGGCGCGGCGCTCTTGCTTCCGGCGGGGCTGGCGCTGGCGCTGTTTGCGACGCTCGGGCTGGGGCTGGCGCTGCCCTTCCTCGCGATCGGCTTCATCCCCGCGCTGCGCCGCCGCCTGCCGCGACCGGGGCCGTGGATGGAGACGTTCCGCCGGGTGATGGCGATCCCGATGGGGCTGACCGCACTGGCGCTCGTCTGGCTCACCGCGCAGATCGGCGGGCGGGCTTTCGCGGGGCTCGCGCTGCTGACCGTCTTCGGCGTTATCATGGCGCTATGGGTGGTTGGGCGCCTGCAACGATCGGGCAGGATGGCCTGGCCCGCCTTCGGTCTCGTCGCCGCGCCCTTCCTCGTGTTCGGCGCGGTGGCGCTGCCCGCAAGCTATGCCGCGCCCTCGCGCCAGCCTTCCGCCTCGCTGCTCGAGCCGCAAGCCTTCTCGGCCGAATCGCTGGCTCAGGCGCGCGCGAGCGGCCAGCCCGTCTTCGTCTGGTTCACCGCCGATTGGTGCGTCACCTGCAAGGTCAACGAGAGCGTCGCGATCGAGCGCGAGGCAACCGCCGCCGCGTTCCAGCAAGCGGGCGTGATCGCGCTGGTGGGCGATTGGACGGTGCGCGACGATGGCGTAACCGCTTTCCTGACGCAGCAGGGCGCAGCCGGCGTGCCGCTCTATCTGTGGTATGAGCCGGGCGCTACGGCCCCGGAGCAATTGCCTCAGGTGCTCACTCCGGAGATGCTGGCCGAGCGGGCTCTTCGCTCCCGCCAGAGGGCGGTCGGCACGCCTCGAGGAATTCCTGCGGTATCGGGCTCGGATTGAGCGTGATCATGCCTGCGCCGGGCACGGTGGCCGTGATCTGGCGCGGCCCCGCGAAAGGCTCGAGCTCGAATGCGTCCGCCGCGATCTCACCCTTCCACACGAACCGCGTGCCGTGCTCGCGCGCATCGAGCGGGATCCGCCCGATCGCACCGTTGCCGACCAGCGCCAGCATAACCCCCGCGCCTTCATCCGCCGGGCTCAGCCGGGTGATCCGCACGCGGCTCTCCTCGAGGCAATCCATCGCCATCAGCGCGCTCTGGCCCGGAATGCCGTATACGATGCGGCGTTCAGCGCTTTCGCTTGCCGCCCACACCGCGCCTTGCGTCTCGGGCGAGGGCAGCGGCTCGGGCGCGTAGGCTGGCTCGGGCGCGGGCAGCTCGCGATCCAGCCCCGCATCTGTCGGCGGAGGCTTGCACGCGGAGAACAGGACGAGCCCCGCCAGCAGGGCAGCGTGCCTCATCGCGCGCGGATGAACGCCCGGATATCCGAGGCAAGCTTGGCGCGGTCCTCGTCGCGGATATACATCATGTGGCCCGCATCGTAATATTCGTAGGTCACGCGCTCCTGCGGGATGCCCACGCGGTTGAGCGAATATTCCGCGCCGAAGAAGGGCGTTGCAAAATCATACCAGCCTTGCGCGTTGAAGACTCTGAGGCCGCTGTTCTCGCGCATCGCCTTGCCGATGAACGGGGCGACATTGAGATAGGCGTTGCGGCCCCAACCCTGGCCGCTCAGCGACCAGTCCCAGTTGCGGCCCGGCTCGCGGCCGATCGAATTGTAGCTGCGGTCGGTTTCGAAGCCCAATCCCTCGCGCGCCCATTGGTTGATCGCTGCGGTGTAGCCCGCGTCGATGCCGTAGAAACTGGGATCGTTGTCCGGGTATTCGCCGGCATTGTCGAGATCGGTGCCGGTGTAGCGCGCATCGAGCCGCCCGATGGTGAGCCCCCGATCGCGCAGCAGCTCCTTGTAGAAGCGCGAATCCGTGACGCGCAGATTTGCCTGTTCGAGATATTGCTCGGTCAGTCCGGTGAGCTGTGCAAGCCGCGCGCGCACCGCGGCGCGCTCGGCCGCAGGGAGCGACTGCCCCTTGAGGAGCGCGCTCGCATAAGGCCCGATCGCGAATTCGCGCGCTTCCTGCGCGATCGCCTCGACCGAGGGCGCCTGCACCTTGCCGTGATAGAAGGCCGCCGCCGCCATGTTGGGCAGGGTCAGCACATAGGCCATCTCGTTGCCCGGCGTCGGCTCCTCGGCGGCGAAATCGAGGATGGTGGAGATGAGGATGAGGCCGTTCAGCCCCACATCGTTGTAGGTCGAGCCCTCGAGCTCGTCGACCAGCATCGCGGTGCGGGTGGTGCCGTAGCTCTCGCCGCCGATATATTTGGGGCTCGACCAGCGCGCATTGTCGTTGATCCAGCGGCGGATGACCTGCGCGATCGCCTGCGCATCCTGCCTCAGGCCGTAATACTTCTTGGGATCGGTGCCCTTGGTGAGATAGCTGAAGCCCGTGCCCGGCGGATCGATGAAGACGAGATCGGCGACATCGAGCAGGCTGTCAGGGTTGTCGAGCACCGGATAGGGCGGGGCGCCATCGTCGCGCGCGTCCGAGGGGATCGCGACGCGCTTGGGGCCAAAGGCGCCCATCTGCAGCCACACCGAACCCGAGCCCGGCCCACCATTGTAGATGAAGAAGACGGGGCGGGTCTTGTCGAGCGGGTTCTTCACATAGGAGGTGGTCACGATCACCGCCTCCTGCTTGCCGTCATCGCTCTCAAGGATCGTCTCGGCGATGGTCGCGGTGTAGGGCACGCGCTGGCCGCCAAAGGTGCCGACATGCTGAGTGGACTTGACCTGCGGGGTGATCCTGACGGTAGAGGGCTTGGCCTCGTCCTCCATCGCGCCTTGCGCGAGCGCGGGGCCGGTGGCGGTGGTGGCACAAAGGGCAAGCACGGTGCCCAGAGCGAGCGGCGCGGCAAGCGCGCGAAGGATGGGGGTTTTCATGGGGTTGCCGATTGGCAGCAAAAGCTGCGTCTGGTCAAGCGGCTCGCGGCGTGATCCGCTCAAGTTCGCCGTTGAGCGCGCGTTTGGCGGTGCGAAGTTCAGCGCTGGTCTGGAGGCGCAGGAAAAAACCTTCAGACATGCGGAAATAGCGCGAAAGACGGAGGTCAAGCTCGCCGTCGATCCGGGTCTTGCCGTCGATCATGGCCTGAAGGCGCGCAGGCTCAACCGCGATGGCTTGGGCCAAGGCGGCTGTATCTAGCTTGAGGGGCTCCATAAACTCCGAAACCAGCATCTCGCCCGCGTGGGGAATGTGCAGCCAGTCTGCGGTATCAGTGGTAGTCGATGATTTCGACATCGTATGCGTTTCCGTTCTTCCAGCGGAAACATATACGCCATTTCATGTTAATTGAAATGGAATGCTGACCAGCGCGGTCGTGCTCCAGTTCGTGCAAGCGGTTGCCCGGTGGCAGCCTGAGGTCGTCGAGTGTTTCGGCAGCATCGATCATGTTGAGCTTGATGAGCAAGCGCTCCTGAATATCAGGCGGCAGCTTGCGACTGCGCCGACCGGACCAGACGCGCTCGGTTTCCTTGTCGGCGAAGGATTGGATCATGGCTGCCTCGCTGGAGAATGCAGCCGTTCAGATAGCGTCTGGTCTGTCTCGTCAACTACAGTTTAATGCCTTGAGAACATTTTAGAATCTTTGAATCAGGGACGGAGTCTTTCGAATCAGTTCGGATTCGAAACAAACTTGCGCCGATTCTTAGATTTCGAAGTTGGCTTAAGGCTTCCCCCCCATCCGTTTCGCTCTGATCTTGCCGTAGCGCGTCTTGCGCGTGCCCGGCTTGCCTTCGTTACTACGTCCCACGATGGGCGCGCGTTTCTCGCCGTCGGGTATGCCTAGCTCGTCGCTTTCCAGGCGGCGGATTTCGTCGCGCAGCCTTCCGGCCTCCTCGAATTCGAGATTGGCGGCGGCATCGCGCATGCGCTTTTCGAGGTCTTCGATGTAGCTGCGCAGATTGTGACCGACGAGGTTGTTGACGCCTTCGTCCTCGATCTCGATCGTCACCCCGTCCTGCGCGGCGCTGTGCGCGACGATATCGTGAATGTTGCGCTTAATCGTGGTCGGCGTGATGCCGTGTTCCTCGTTATAGGCCTCCTGCTTGGCGCGGCGGCGGTCGGTTTCGGCCATGGCGCGCTCCATGCTGCCGGTGATGCGATCGGCATAGAGGATCACGCGACCGTCAACATTGCGCGCGGCGCGCCCGATCGTCTGGACGAGGCTGGTTTCCGAACGCAGGAAGCCCTCTTTGTCGGCATCGAGGATGCACACAAGGCCGCATTCGGGAATGTCGAGCCCTTCGCGCAAAAGGTTGATGCCGACGAGCACGTCATAGACGCCGAGCCGCAAATCGCGGATCAGCTCGATGCGCTCCAGCGTCTCGACGTCGGAGTGCATGTAGCGCACGCGCACGCCCGCCTCGTGCATGAATTCGGTCAGGTCTTCCGCCATGCGCTTGGTCAGCGTGGTGACAAGCGTGCGATAGCCCTTTTTGGCGGTCGCCTTGCACTCCTCGATGCAGTCTTGGACCTGATCCTCGACCGGGCGGATCTCGACCGGCGGGTCGATGAGGCCGGTCGGGCGGATCACCTGCTCGGCAAACACCCCGCCGGTCTCGTTCATCTCCCATGGCCCTGGCGTGGCTGAAATGCAGAAGGTCTGCGGGCGCATCGCGTCCCATTCGTTGAAGCGCAAGGGGCGGTTGTCGATGCAACTGGGCAGGCGAAAGCCGTATTCGGCCAGCGTGATCTTGCGGCGGTGGTCCCCGCGCGCCATCGCGCCGATCTGCGGCACGGTCTGGTGGCTCTCATCGACGAACAGCAGCGCGTTTTCGGGCAGGTATTCGAACAAGGTCGGCGGCGGCTCGCCCGGCAGGCGGCCGGTGAGGAAGCGGCTGTAATTCTCGATCCCGTTGCAGCTTCCCGTGGCCGCGATCATCTCGAGATCGAAATGGGTGCGCTGCTCGAGGCGCTGGTGCTCGATCAGCTTGCCTTCGGCTTCCAGCTCCTTCAGCCGCTCGGCGAGCTCGAAGCGGATCGCCTCCATCGCCTGCTTCATCGTCGGGCCGGGGGTGACGTAGTGCGAATTGGCATAGACGCGCACCTTGTCGAGCTTGGCGGCGCTCTTGCCGGTCAGCGGATCGAACTCGGTGATCTCCTCGATTTCGTCGCCGAAAAAACTCACGCGCCAGGCGGTGTCCTCGTAGTGCGAGGGAAAGATCTCGAGGCTGTCGCCGCGCACCCGGAAGCTGCCGCGCGCAAAGGCGACATCGTTGCGCTTGTATTGCAGCGCGACGAGCTTGCGGATGAGTTCGCGCTGGTCGACGCTCTCGCCTTTCTTGATGTCGAAGATCATCGCCGAATAGGTCTCGACCGAGCCGATGCCGTAAAGGCACGAAACGCTCGCGACGATGATCACGTCGTCGCGCTCCAGCAGGGCGCGGGTGGCCGAGTGGCGCATCCGGTCGATCGCCTCGTTCACGCTCGATTCCTTTTCGATATAGGTGTCGGAGCGGGGCACATAGGCTTCGGGCTGGTAGTAGTCGTAATAGCTGACGAAATATTCGACCGCGTTGTTGGGGAAGAAGCTCTTGAATTCGCCATAGAGCTGGGCTGCAAGGATCTTGTTGGGCGCGAGGATCAGCGCAGGCCGCTGCAATTCCTCGATCACCTTGGCCATCGTGAAGGTCTTGCCCGAGCCGGTGACGCCGAGCAGTGTCTGCGTCTTGTCGCCCTCGCGCGCCCCCGCGACGAGCTCGGCGATCGCGGTCGGCTGATCGCCTGCGGGCTCGTAGTCCGAGACGATCTCGAACCGGCGGCCCGGCATCGACTTCTCGGGCCGCGCGGGTCGGTGCGGGGTGAAATTCTCGCCGGTCTCGGGCTCGTCGAGCCCGCGCCTGATTACCAGTTCTGACATGAGGATGGATATGTGCGCGCGGCGGGCGGTTGTGAAGTGCGGCCTTCGAGTCTAGCCTGCAAATCGCCAAGGCGAATTGCTTGAGGATTGGGGGAGACAATGGTGAGAATCTGCGTGCTGGCTGCGGCCACTGTGGCGCTGGCTACGGGTATCATGGCGGGAGCGCCGCAGGCGCTGCTTGCGCAGGTGGAGGTGCCCGAAGTGAAGCCCGAGCCGGGCCGCTACGAGGCCCAGATCGAGGCACTGGCGATCGACATTCCCGGTGCGCCGAGCCAGATGAGCGGGATCATGAAGCGCGCCATGAGCCGGACGGTCAAATATTGCCTCACGCCCGACGAAGTCGAGGAAGGCTTTCGCGCCATGACCGAGCGCTCGAACGCGAATGCCGACGAGGGCGAATGCACGACCGATCGCTACAGCTTCGTCGATGGCCGGTTCGAGGCAGCCCTGACCTGCCGCGCCGACGGGCGCTCGATGAAGATCGACATGACCGGGACGGGAACGGCGACTTCGGCGGACATCGTCTCGACCATGTCGGGCGACATGGGCATGGGACCGGGCGAGATCCAGCTTCGCGTGAGACACAAGCGGCTGGGAGAATGCTGAGAATCGCGTATAGTCGCGCTCGTGCCGATCAATCGGGGGAATGCCTGCCATGAAATTCAACTTTGCCACACTCGCCGCCGTGCTCGTGCTCGGTCTCGCCGCCTGTTCGAGCGGCAACGATGTCGACACCGACAGCGCCGATGCCGATGGCGATGGAGCCGTCAGTATCGCCGAGGCGGGCGAGGCGATGCAGGCGAGCGGCGCAGTAAGGCCCATGCCGGGGCTTTACCGGATGACCTCTAACGTCATGGGCCAGGATATCACGGTCGAGACCTGCCTCACCCCCGAAATGGTCGATGGCGGCTACGAGGAGATGATGCAGAACAATCAAGACGGCGATTGCTCCTACGAGAAGTTCGAAATGGGCGGCGGCAATGTCGATGCGGTGATGGTCTGTAACGTCGAGGGCGCGGGCGAGATGCGCATGGAGATGCAGGGCCAAGTGACCGAAACCTCGGTCGACATGACGATGAAGATGGGCGATCTGCAATTCCGCAGCAAGCAGGAGCGGATCGGGGATTGCGCCGAATGAGGGCATGGCGCGCGTGAGGGCACGGCCCGCGTGAGCGAACAGCGCGGCCCTTTGTCGGGAACGCTTCAACGGTTTGCTTGATTGAAAGGGTATGACCCTTTCGTTTTACGCAATTTCCTGAAGTCTTCCCCTGATGCTTGATCGTTTTTCCACCGCCTTGCCCTCGTTCGATTTCGCTCCCATCCAGGATCGCCGCCGCGAACTTGCCCGGCGCTGGGAGCTTGCGCGCGGGGCCTATCCCGAACAGGAGAAGGGCAAGCCGCGCCTGATCCGGTTGCTGGGCGAGTTCGATTTGCTGCTCGAACCGTTTCGGCGGCTGTTTCGCAAGCTCGACATTCCCAAGACCGACAACCCCAAGCTCGTTCTCATCATGCCCGGCTTTGCCAGCGGCCCCTACCGGATGCGCTACATGGCCCGGATGCTCGAGAAGGCGGGCCATCGCACCAAGCGCTGGGGCATGGGCTTCAACTGGGGCGCGGACGAAGAGCTGTTCGAGCGGCTCGAGGCGCGGCTCATGGGAGTGTGCAAGCGCTATCGCAAGGACGTTGTGATCCTCGGCTGGAGCCTCGGCGGCCTTTACGGGCGCGAGCTCGCCCGGCTTCATCCCGACTGCGTCAGCAAGGTGATCACGCTGGGTTCGCCCTTCTCGGGCAGCCTCCGGGCGAACAATGTCTGGCGGGTTTACCAGGCGATTGCCGGGCATAGCGTCGATCAGCTGCCGATCGAGACCGACCTTTCGGCCAAGCCCCCGGTAGAGACGGTCGCGATGTGGAGCGCGAGCGACGGCGCGATCGCGCCGCGCAGCGCCGCGGGCTATCCAGGCGAGCGCGACCGCGCGGTGGCGCTCAGATGCACCCACACCGGCTTCACCTACGCGCCCGAGGCGATCCACGCGGTGCTGGACGAGCTCGAACGCGGCTGAAGCGCGCCAGCGGGGTGGATGCGCGCAAGATTGTTCCTCGCAGCTTCCCTTTTGCGTGAGACATGTTACTCCCTCGCAGATGCAGCAAGGCCAACAGGGATCACACCAGCAACAGACTTCGATGGGCTATCGGCCGAAGGAAGCCGAGCCGTTTGACGAGATGTACGATCCCGCCGGCAACATCCGCCCCGCCTACACCGATTACTGCACCTGGCTCGACCAGCAGGACGGCGCTTCGCTCAGGCGCAAGAACGCCGAGGCCGATGACAGTTTCCGCCGCACCGGCATCACCTTCAACGTGTATGGCGAGGACGAGGCCGAGGAGCGGCTGATCCCGTTCGACATGGTGCCCCGTGTCATCACCGCGGCCGAATGGCGGCGGCTGACCCGCGGGATCGAGCAGCGGGTGCGCGCCTTGAACGCCTTTCTCGCCGATCTCTACCACCGCCAGGAGATCATTCGCGCCGGGCGCGTGCCTGAGCGCTTGTTTCGTCAGAACGAGGCCTGGCTGCCGCACATGGTCGGCTTCACTCCGCCGGGCGGCATTTACACCCACATCGTCGGCATCGATCTCGTTCGCACCGGACCGGATGAATTCTTCGTGCTCGAGGACAATGCGAGGACGCCGTCCGGCGTCTCCTACATGCTCGAGAACCGCGAGACGATGATGGCGATGTTTCCCGATCTGTTCACGAAGGTCGGGGTCGAGACGGTCTCGAACTATCCGCGCCGGCTCGCGCGCAGCCTCGCCGCCTGCGTGCCGCCCGACGCGGCCAACCCTTCCAAGCCCACCGTCGCGGTGCTGACACCGGGCATCTACAATTCGGCCTATTTCGAGCACGCCTTTCTCGCCGATCAGATGGGCGCCGAACTCGTCGAGGGCTCGGACCTGCGCGTGGTCGAGGGGCGGGTGCAGATGCGCACCACCAGCGGCTATCACCCGATCGATGTGCTCTATCGAAGGGTGGACGACGACTATCTCGATCCGCTCACCTTCCATCCCGACAGCGTGCTCGGCGTGCCCGGCATCATGGATGTCTACCGCGCGGGGCGCATCACCATCGCCAACGCGCCGGGCACGGGCATCTGCGATGACAAGGCGATCTATTCCTTCATGCCCGAGATCGTCGAGTTCTATACCGGCGAGAAGCCGCTGCTGCCCAATGTCGAGACCTGGCGCTGCGCCGATCCTGACAGCCTTGCCTATGTGCTGGAGCATCTGGGCGAACTCGTGGTCAAGGAGGTGCACGGCTCGGGCGGCTATGGCATGCTGATCGGTCCGACCGCGGCACGGCGCGAGATCAAGGCGTTTCGCGCCAAGCTCGAGGCGAACCCGGAGAACTACATCGCCCAGCCCACGCTCTCGCTATCAACGTGCCCGATCTACACCAAGAAGGGCCTTTCCCCTCGTCACGTGGACCTTCGCCCGTTCGTGCTCGTCTCCCCGAGCGGCATCGACATCACTCCTGGCGGGCTCACCCGCGTCGCGCTCAAGAAGGGCTCGCTGGTGGTCAATTCGAGCCAGGGCGGGGGCACCAAGGACACCTGGGTCTTGAAGGACTGAGGGGGGGGGCGATGCTTGGACGCACGGCGAATGGCCTGTTCTGGATGCTGCGCTATCTCGAGCGCGCGGAAAACACCGCGCGGCTGCTCGAGGCGGGGCTGCGCATGGCGCTCACCCGCGACATCGTCTCGGCCGAGGAGGAATGGCGCTCGGTGATCGCTACCAGCGGCCAGCAGGCGCTCTACGAGGCAACGCACGAGGGCTATGACGGGATGTCGGCCTGGAACTTCATCCTGCGCGACCGGTCCAATCCGGTGAACGTGCGCGAGATGTTCGGTGCGGTGCGCAGCAATGCGCGGGTGGCGCGCACCAATATCTCGTCCGAGGTGTGGGAAGCGGTCAACGAATCCTGGATGCAGCTCGATCATATGCTCTCGCGTCCGATCGGGCAGGGCGCGATCGGCAATGTCATCGCGATGATCAAGCGCTCGGCGATGAGCGTCCACGGCGCGCTCGATGGCTCGATGCTGAGAAACGAGGCCTATCATTTCGCCCGTGCGGGCACCTATATCGAGCGCGCCGAGAGCACCGCGCGCATTCTCGACATGAAATACTTCCTGCTGCTGCCCTCGCTCTCCTATGTGGGCACTAGCGTTGATAGCGGGCAGTGGGATCAGGTGCTGCGCTCGGTCGCGGGGGCGCGGGCCTATTCGTGGCTCAATGCGGGGCAGATCGATGCGCGCGGGATCGTCGAGTTTCTCGTGCTCGACGATCGCTTTCCGCGCAGCCTCGCCTTCTGCCGCGCGGCGCTGCGCGACAATCTTGCGAGCCTTGCCCGGATGCACGGCCAGGAGGGCACTTGCCACCAGATCCTGCGCGCCGCCGATGCCCAGATCAGCGAGGTCACGGTCGAGCGGATATTCGAGAAGGGGCTGCACGAGTTTCTGGTCGACTACATGGCCCGCAACGCCGCGATCGCCGATGCGATTTCCCAGGACTACCGGTTTCTGGCATAAGGGACCCTGCGATGCGCCTCTCGATCCGTCATACCACCCACTACGCCTTCTCGAGCCCGGTCGTGCATGCGCTCCAGCGCGTGCGGCTGACCCCCAAGGAGACGCAGGGGCAGGAGATCCTGAGCTGGGACATGACTTATACCAACGCCCATCTCGAGCTCGAATACGATGATCAGCATTTCAACACGGTGACGCTGGTCGGGGTCGATCCCGGGGCGAGCGAGGTCACGATCACCTGTTCGGGCATGGTCGAGACGCTCGATAATTCGGGCGTGATCGGCGAGCATTCGGGGCACCTGCCGCTGTGGAGCTTCCTCGCGCAGACCCCGCTGACCAAGCCCGGCCCGCGCCTGCGCGCGCTGATGCGCGAGATCGAGGGCTTCCCGCGCGGTCCAGAGGAGGGCGGTCGGCTCGAATATCTCCACGCGCTCTCGGCGACTATCCGCCAGCTGGTCGCTTACACGACCGGCGCGACGCTTGTCTCGACCAAGGCCGAGGAAGCGGTCGCCAAGGAGCAGGGCGTGTGTCAGGACCATGCGCACATCTTCATCGGCGCCGCGCGCGCGAGCGGGATCCCGGCGCGCTATGTCAGCGGCTACCTGATGATGAACGACCGGATCGAGCAGGATGCGACCCATGCCTGGGCCGAGGCGCATGTCGAGGGCCTGGGCTGGGTCGGGTTCGATATTTCCAACGGCATCTGCCCCGATCCGCGCTATGTCCGCGTCGCGACGGGCCGCGATTATCGCGATGCCGCGCCCGTCACGGGCATCAGCTTCGGCGAGGCGGAACAGCTGCTCACCGTCGATGTTGCGGTCGAGCAGCAGCTCCCATCGGACAAAGAGAGCGACGAGGCGGCCGAGATCGCCAAGCGCCAGGCCGAACAGCAGGCCTCGTTCAAGGCGCTCAGGCAATCGCAGCACCAGTCGCAGCAATAGCATCATCCTGAGACGCCGGGCCCGCAAGGCTGCCTCCCGATTAGCCTTTGCGCCGGCCGCGCCGCTCGTCTAACGCCGCGCGGGAGGGGCCGGAGGCGGCACGAGCGGGAGGCTTTGGATGACCTATTGCGTTGGCATGGTTCTGGAAAAGGGCCTCGTCCTGATGAGCGACACCCGCACCAATTCGGGTGTCGACAACGTCTCGGTGTTTCGCAAGATGTTCTCCTGGTGCGTGCCGGGCGAGCGCATGATCTCGGTCATGACGGCGGGCAATCTGGCGACGACGCAGGCGGTTGTCAGCCAGCTCGAGGAGCGCACCAAGCAGCCGGACGAACGCGGCAGCACCATGCTGAGCGGCAGCACCATGTTCAACGTCGCGACCGAGATCGGCAATCTGCTGCGCAACGTGATCGAGGAGCGCCAGCGTGCCAACAATGCGGGCGGCGGCTCGCGCTTCACCGCCTCGATGATCGTCGCGGGCCAGATCAAAGGCATGCAGCCGCGCCTCTTCATGATCTATCCCGAGGGCAATTTCATCGAAGCGAGCTGGGATACGCCGTTTTTCCAGATCGGTGAGACCAAGTATGGCCGCCCGATCATCATCCGTGGCTACGACAAGGACATGAGCTTTGCCGATGCCGTCAAGCTCTTGATGGTGAGCTTCGATTCGACCCTCAAGGCGAACCTCTCGGTCGGCCTGCCGCTCGATCTTCTGGTGATCGAGAAGGACAGCTTCGCGGCGACGCACGAGCGGCGAATCACCGCCGACGATCCCTATTTCACCACGATTTCATCGAGTTGGGGCGATGCCCTGCGCAACGCCTTTGATGCGCTGCCCGATTACCGTTTCGAGGGCGGCGACTGAGCATCGCCCGGGCGCGATTCGCGGTGCTGAGGGTGGACAGCGCACGCGGTCTTGCCCGTAAGGGCTGATGCGGGGCTGATTCACCATGGCAGTCTCCTCAATCGGGTTCATTCTGGAGCGATAAAGGCGAGCGGGTTAAAGCGGTTAGTGCATTGGTTTACCGGACATTGCTCCGGATTGGGGCTTCTAGTGCGTGCCAAGGCGCGGCGGATGACGCACCACCCTGGTCATGCCACACAAAGCCCCCCTCCACTTCATCGACTCCTCCAGCCGCCACCGTGCCGAACTGGCGAGGATCGGGTTCTCCCTTGGCCATCACTCGGAGGTCTATGGCGACCTCATGGAGCTCTCGGTCCACCCGCCGCGCGAAGGCATCATCGTCGCGCGCGACACGGCAGAGGAGGGCGGGGTCGCCGTCATCCTTGAGCGGCTCAGTCGCCTTGGTATCTGGCTGCCGCTCATCGCGGTCGATGTCCAGCCGCGCCCCGGCCGCATTGTCGAGGCGATCAAATCGGGCGCGCTTGATTATCTTTCGCTGCCGCTTGATCCCGACCGCTTCGCCCGGTGCCTCGCCCGGATCGAGAAGGAGGCCGAGGTTTTCGGCCAGGCGCGCCGCCGGATGATCGAGGCGAGGGACCGGATCTCCAGCCTCTCGCAGCGCGAGCGCGAGGTGCTCGATTGGCTGGCCGAAGGCAGCAGCAACAAGGTGATTGCGCGCGAGCTCGACATCAGCCCGCGCACTGTCGAGATCCATCGCGCCAACATGATGACCAAGCTGGGCGCCCGCCACGCCGCCGAAGCGGTCCGGCTCAAGCTCGAGGCCAAGCTTGACCCGCAGTTCCGCGCGTGATCGCCAGCGCTGCAGATTGTGTTCCTCGGGGCGGACCCATCCGCAGCCCCACCCCCCGCATTCTTGGCGCCACTGTCCCGGCGGCCAGAATGCGGGGGCTTCCCCCAGCCCCGTTGGCCGGGCACACATGTCCGCAACCTAACGGCAAAACTCCGTCTCGCTCCCCTCGAGGTGGAAATGATCGGCGTGAGCGCGGTCGTAATCCGGGCCGAGCACCATGCCGAAGCGCTTGCATGCGCTCTTGAAGACCACCCGCAGAAATTCGCGCTCGGCCGGGGTGCCGCCGTGCCAGTCGGGCTTGAGGCTGACGCGCCGCCCATCCTCGAGCACGAAGCCCGCGACGTCGATCGCGTTGGCTGTGGCGTGGCCGGAGAGGCGGCTCGTGCCTGCCACGGTGCGGCAGGAGTAGCTTCCCATCGTCTCGATCCGCGCCAGCGGGCTGCCGAGCAGCTTGCGCGCCGCACGATCGACCCCATAACGCGCCCAGCTGCTGAAGGCGGCGGCGGTCTTGCACTTGACCGGTCCGATGTTGCTGATGTCGAACAGCGAGGCATCGCCGGCGAGCGCCGAAAGCTGCACGGTGCCCAGCTTGTTGCAACCGGGCGCGGCATAGGTGTCCGCGATCGGCGTGAACCGCGCGCCCGCTTCGCCCAGCTCGGCAAGGCAGGTGCTGTCGGCGGGGTTGAGCGCGTAGCTTTGCGGGGCCGAGCCGATCCGCTGCGGCTGTCGCTGGGAGAAGCGCGCCGGGGCCTTGCCCCCGCCTGACTTCTCATTGGGGCCGTCCGCTTCGCCCTGCGCCGCCCCTCGCGCGGCGCGCGGATAGTCCGCCCCGGTGCCGATCCGGATCGCCTCGGGCGGAACCGCGCCGCCAGTGCCAGTCGCCCCGGAGGGCGCAGCCGCCGGGATGAGCCCGCCGCACGCGCCAAGCGCCGCGGACCCTGCCGCGAGCGTCAACGCATCTCGGATGCCTCGCCGTTTCATACCTAAGGGATTATGCCCAAGCTCGATTGCAACACGGTTAACGAGCAGGGTTATCGCCGGATTAGCCCCGATCTCCCGCGCTGCCATCCCCTGCGCCGGTATCCCCATGCGCCCGCGATCGTCGCTCGCAGCGCCGCGCCCCGCCCGGGCAGACCTCGCGGCCGTGCGCCTGCCTCGCCGCTGCCGCCCGGCGTCACGGCACCTGATCGGCCACCTGCTCCCACAATTCGATCTTCACTCCATCGGGATCGAGGATCCAGGCGAACTTGCCATAGCCTTCATCGACCTTGTCGAGAATCTTGATCCCGCGCTCTGCCAGCAACTCGCAGAACCCCTCAAGGTCGTTCACCCGCAGATTGATCATGAATCCGCCTTTGCCGGGCTTGATGTAGTTGTCGTCGGCGAAGTGGCTGATCAGCGAATAGGGGTGCTCGCGCGGCTCGTCCGCCCAGGCGAATTGCGGGCCGTATTGCCCATCGATCCCCAGATTGTCGCGATACCACGCGCGCGTCGCCTCTGGGTCTCGCGCGACGTAGAACACGCCCCCAAGGCCCGTTACGCGCGGTGTTTCGTCATGTGCCATCGTTCGTTTTCCTCCCGCCCGACTCGCCAGGCCCGCCTCGCGGCCCCGAGCCAATGTGCGCGGCTCTTGCAGAACAGGAAACCCTTGACCGGGCAAAGGCCCCCTGCGGCCTCGGCCCGTCGCTCGCCAGCCTCGCTTGAACCGCCTGTTACACTGTCCAGGCCTGAAAAACCGGTCCCGGCCGCGCCGCGTTGCTGCGGGTCCGTCCAGCCGAAGGGGCGCGGCAGGGTTGCGCAGGAGCGGTGGCGAAAGGCGCGCAGCATGCACGGTGGCCTAGCCGATGGCGGGCGTGTAGGAAAATGGCGCCGCACTCTTGCGGGATCACCCAAGCACAGCAAGGAATACCGTCCGCATGAACCAGCCCGCCCGCTTCTCTGGCAAGACCGTCATCATCACCGGCTCATCAAGCGGGATCGGCGAGGGGATCGCGCGGCGGTTTCACGCAGAGGGCGCAAATGTCGTCATCAACGCGCGCCGCGCAGAGAATTGCGAGGCCGTCGCCGGGACGCTCGATCCCGAGCGCACGCTGGTGGTGGCGGGCGATGTCTCCAAGAGCGCCTTTGCGCACGAGATCGTCGGCAAGACGGTGGAGCGGTTCGGCGCGCTCGATTGCCTCGTCAACAATGCGGGTATGGGCGGCTCCTCGATCCTGCACAAGACGAGCGACGAGGAGATCGACCGGATCATCGACGTCAACGTCAAGGGCGTGATCTATCTGTGCCGAGCGGCGATCCCGCAGCTGCGCAAGACCGGAGGCTCGATCGTCAACATCTCCAGCGTCTCGGGCACGGGCGGGGACTCTTTGCTGCCGGTCTACAATGCCTCCAAGGGCGCGGTGACGAACCTCACCCGCGGTCTTGCGCTTCAGCTCGGCCCGATGGGCGTGCGGGTCAACGCGATCAACCCCTCGATCACCCGATCGGACATGGTCGGCGGCATCATGGACAACGAGCCGCTGCTGGCGCAGTTCATGCAGCGCATCGCGCTTGGCCGGGTGGGCGAGCCCGAGGACATCGCCGCTGCCGCCG
Organism: Erythrobacter sp.; assembly: GCA_036350735.1. Classification (GTDB taxonomy): domain Bacteria; phylum Pseudomonadota; class Alphaproteobacteria; order Sphingomonadales; family Sphingomonadaceae; genus Erythrobacter. Next base: position 14,577 of record JAZBNR010000018.1, on the reverse strand, counting down.
CCTTCCTTGCAAGCGAGGATGCAAGCTTCATCACCGGGGTCAACCTGCCGGTAGATGGCGGGGTAAGCGCCTCGAACGGCCAGCCCAATTTCATGGCATTCATCGGCGGCGATGACGGTTGAGCAAGGCATCACGCTGGCGATGGCGCTGGCGTTTTGCGCAGTGCACCTGTTCATCGCCCGGCTGCGGGTGCTCGATGTCCAGCCGCGCAGCCGCTGGCTGAGCTTCGCGGGAGGGACGGCGGTGGCCTATGTCTTCCTCCACATCATGCCTGATCTCGCTGCGCATGGGAGTGCATTCAGCGAGGCGACCGGGCTCGGGCCGCTGCTCGCCGACAGTCTCGTGTTCACGCTGGCGCTTGCGGGACTTGCGCTGTTCTACGGGGCGGAGCGGGCGACCGCACTGATCGGGGCGGAGCGGGATCGCGCGCGTGCGAACGGCCATTCGCCGCCTGCGGTGTTCTGGGTGCATATCGCGGCAACGAGCCTGCTGGTGCTGGTGGTGGGCTATCTGCTCAACCACCGTGAGGAAGAAGGGCTTGCCGCGCTTGCGCTCTCCTTTGCGGCGCTGCTGCTCCATTTCGTCACCGCCGATTTCGCCGCCCACGCGCACCATCCCCGGCTTTACGAAGAGCGCGCACGTTTCGTGCTGGCCGGGGCGACGCTGGCGGGCTGGGCGGCGGGGCTCGCCTTCGAGGTGTCGGAGCTGGCGGTGGGCGGGCTGTTCGCCTTTGTCGGCGGCGCGATCGTGCTGATCGCGCTCAAGGAGGAGCTGCCCGCCGAGCGCGAGAGCCGGCTGGTGCCGTTTCTTGCGGGGGCGGGGCTCTATGCCGCGCTGGTGCTGGGCGAGCGCAGCCTGGTGGGTTAGCCCCCCTCGCTTCAGCCCCTCGAGCGCCCTATTTGCTTCTTCGGGCCTTCTTGCGCTCGTGCGGATCGAGCTCGGTCTTGCGCAGGCGAATGCTTTGCGGGGTCACCTCGACCATCTCGTCGTCGTCGATATAGGCGATCGCCTGTTCCAGGCTCATGCGGCGCGGGGGGGTGAGGCGGATCGCGTCGTCCTTGCCGGTTGAGCGGAAGTTCGTGAGCTGCTTGGATTTCATCGGGTTGACTTCGAGATCGTCGGGCTTGGCGTTCTCGCCGATGATCATGCCTTCATAGATCTTCGCGCCGCCGCCGATGAACAGCTCGCCGCGTTCCTCCAGCGCGTTGAGGGCATAAGGCACCGCTTCGCCCGGAACCATCGAGATCAGCACGCCGTTCTGGCGGCCCTCGATCGGGCCCTTGTAGGGGCCGTATTTCTCGAACAGGCGGTTCATGATGCCCGTGCCGCGCGTATCGGAGAGGAATTCGCCGTGATAGCCGATCAGGCCGCGGCTGGGGGCGGAGAAGGTGATGCGTGTCTTGCCCTGGCCCGATGGGCGCATCTCGGTGAGGTCGGCCTTGCGGCGCTGCATCTTCTCGACGACCGTGCCCGAGTGCTCGTCATCAACGTCGATGACCACCGTCTCGTAAGGCTCCATGCGCTGCTTGCCATTGGGGCCATCCTCCTCGCGGAAGAGCACTCTGGGGCGGCTGATGCCGAGCTCGAAGCCTTCGCGCCGCATCGTCTCGATCAGCACGCCCAATTGCAGTTCGCCGCGCCCGGCGACCTCGAAGGCGTCCTTGTCTTGCGATTCGGTGACGCGGATCGCGACATTGGTTTCGGCCTCGCGCAGCAGGCGATCGCGGATCATGCGGCTCGTCACCTTGTCGCCCTCGCGGCCCGCAAGCGGGCTGTCGTTGACGGAGAAGCGCATGGCAAGGGTGGGCGGATCGATCGGCTGGGCGGCGATCGGCTCGGTGACGGAAGGATCGCAGATCGTATTGGCGACGGTCGCCTTCTCGAGCCCGGCGAGCGCGATGATCTCGCCGGCCTTGGCGCTCTCGACCGGCACCCGCTCGAGCCCGCGGAAGGAGAGCAGCTTGGTCGCGCGGCCCGTTTCCACCACCTTGCCGTTCATGTCGAGCGCGTGGATCGGGTCGTTGACCTTGAGCGTGCCCGACTGGACCCGGCCCGTGAGCACGCGGCCCATGAAGTTGTCGCGATCGAGCAGGGTTGCAAGGAAGCTGAACTTGGCCTCGACGTCGAGCCCGGGCGGGGGCACGTGATCGACGATCAGCTGGAACAGCGGGGCAAGGCTGCCCTCGCGCGCCGCTTCGCTGTCGCTCGCATAGCCATCGCGCCCGCTGGCAAAGAGCGAGGGGAAATCGAGCTGTTCGTCGGAGGCATCGAGGCTGGCGAACAGGTCAAACACCTCGTCGAGCACTTCCTGCGGGCGGCCATCCGGGCGGTCGATCTTGTTGACGACGACGATCGGGCGAAGGCCGAGCGCCAATGCCTTGCCGGTGACGAACTTGGTCTGCGGCATCGCGCCTTCCGCGCTGTCGACCAGCAGGATCACGCCATCGACCATCGAGAGGATGCGCTCGACCTCGGCGCCGAAATCGGCGTGGCCGGGGGTGTCGACGATGTTGATGCGGGTGACTTCGCCCGAAGGCGCTTCCCACTCGACGCTGGTGCACTTGGCGAGAATGGTGATCCCGCGCTCCTTCTCGAGATCGCCCGAATCCATCGCGCGCTCCTCGATCCGCTGGTTCTCGCGGAAGGTGCCGGACTGGCGGAAGAGCTGATCGACGAGCGTGGTCTTGCCGTGGTCGACGTGCGCGATGATCGCGACGTTGCGCAGGGAGGAGGGGGCGTTGGACATGGGTTCAAGCGGGCTTTCAGTAGTCGGGCGCGTGATGCGGGTCAGGCTCGGCGCGAGGATTGGGGCCGGATAAAGCGGGTTTGCGACGGATGTGCGACACGATGCGCGGGAGGCTCCGCGCACGGCCCGGACGCAGCCGATGGGCCGTTTTGCGATGCAGCATTCGGGCGCGCAGATAGCCGAGCGGGCCGCTTGCGACAAGAGGCCGCGTCACGTGCGGCATCCGCCTTGGCGTCAGGCGGCGCGATCCGAGGCCCGTGCCGCGATGTGACACCCGCTTTCACAGTGTGATGATGCTGCAACAATCCGCACAATTGCCCCCAGTTGCTGCGGGTTTCCCGCTTGTCGCTCGGGCAACACTGGCTTATCACCCGGATCGATCGATCACGGGGGAGGCGCGCGCGCAAGCGGTGACTATCTCAGTCCGGGTCGCCTGGAGGTGAACACCAGAGCGGCGCAAGGACCCAGGGGCTTTGCCGGATCGAGGGTTTGAGGAGAGGAGCTTCCATGCGTTCTTTTGTGACCGGCACTGCCGGATCGTACCGATTCACCCTGCTTGCAGGTGTCGCCGCATTCAGCCTTGCCGCGCCCGGAGCGGCGCTGGCGCAGGATCAAGACGAGGATGAGACCCTCGCCGATCTCGCCGCCGAGCTCGATGCGCCCGATGCCAGCAACCAGATCATCGTCACCGCCTCCAAGCGCGAGCAGACCTTGCAGGAAGTGCCGATCGCGGTCTCGGTGACGAGCGGCGAGACGATCGAGCTCGCCCAGATCCGCGACGTGCTCGATCTGCAGACCGTCACTCCCTCTCTGCGCGTCAGCCAGCTGCAGACCTCGTCGGCCTCGACCTTCATTATCCGCGGCTTCGGCAACGGCGACAACAATTTCGGCGTCGAGCCCTCGGTCGGCGTGTTCATCGACGGCGTGTTCCGCTCGCGCTCGGCGGGCGCGCTGTCCGATCTCAACAATGTCCAGCGCATCGAGGTGCTGAACGGCCCTCAATCGACGCTGTTCGGCAAGAACGCGTCGGCCGGCGTCATCTCGATCATCACGCGTGAGCCGCAATTCGAGTTCGGCGGCAGCGTCGAGGCGAGCTACGGCAATTTCAACAACATCTTCGTGCGCGGCGATGTCACGGGCCCGATCACCGAGAACATCGCCTTCTCCTTGGACGGCACCTATCAGAACCGTGACGGCACCGCCGAGATCGTCAATCTCGGGGTCGATCAGAACGATCGCAACCGCTGGTCGGCGCGCGGCCAGCTGCTGATCGAGCCGACGCCCGATTTCAGCATCCGCGCGATCGCCGATTATTCGCGCATCGACGAGGTGTGCTGCCAGGTCGGCAATGTCGTCGCGGGGCCGAGCGTCCCGGCGATCTTCGCGCTCGGCGGGCAGATCCCGACCTTCAACGACTTCTTCGATCGCACCTCGTTCCTCAACGTCGTCCCCGTCAACGAGGTCGACAATTACGGGGGCTCGGTCCAGATGGACTACGAGACCGATTTCGGTCTCTCGTTCACCTCGATCACCGCATATCGCGAACTCAAGAACTTCTTCCTCTCGGATATCGACTACACCAGCCTCGATGTCGCCACGGAGACCCGTGACCAGGAAGTGAGGACGTTCACCCAGGAATTCCGGATCACTTCGGACTGGGACGGCCCGATCAACTTCCTGCTCGGCGGGTTCTACTTCGACGAGAGCATCAGCCAGGCGAGCGGCGTGCAAAACGGAACGCAGATCCGCGACTTCTTCGAGATTCTCGCCGGCGGCAACCCGGCTGACATCATCGCCGGTCTCCCGAGCGTCTTCAACGGAGTCGAAGCCGGGCTCGGCCTGCCGCAGGAGAGCATCTTCCGCACCCCGCTCCTCACGAGCGAGCTGTTCCAGATGGACAACGAGGCCTATTCGATCTTCGGCACGGTCGATATCGAACCGATCGAGGGCCTCGTCTTCACCGGCGGCTTCAACTACACCGATGATCGCAAGCGCTTCGAGCTCGACATGACCGCGTTCGACCCGCTCGCCAACATCAACCTCGTCGATGCGTTCATCGTCGGCGGCATCGCGCAGGCGCTCCAGATCGCGCCGGGCGCGGTCACGCCAGCCGTGATCCAGGGTTTCGCCTCGAACCCGGCGACTGCGCCGATCTTCCAGGGCATTTCGGCGGCCGCGCTCAATCCGGCGCAGAACCCGCTGCTGGGCCTCCAGCCGTTCCAGTTCCAGCCGCCCTTCCTCAACGTGCCCAACGCGGTCGAGGATGGCCGGACGAACGACGACGAGTTCACCTACCTGCTGCGTGCCGCGTATCAGGTGGCGCCCGAGCTGAACATCTACTTTAGCTATGCGACCGGCTTCAAGGCGAGCTCGATCAACCTCTCGCGTGACAGCCGCCCGCTCGGCACGGACTTCATCGCCGGGCCGCGTGGTTCGACCATCCTTGCCCCGTCCTCGCCGATCCGCGATGCCGGCCTTGCGCTGCCCAACCTCGTCTCGGGCACCCGCTTCGCCGGGCCGGAGGAGGCCGAGGTCTACGAATTCGGCATGAAGGCGCAGTTCGACCGGGTCGGCTTCAACCTCGCGATCTTCGATCAGACGATCCAGGGCTTCCAGAGCTTTGCCTTCACCGGCACCGGCTTTGCGCTGCGCAATGCGGGCGAGCAATCGGTCCGCGGGTTCGAATTCGACACGACGATCGCCCCGACCGACGGCCTCGTGCTGACCTTCGCGGTGACGCACCTCGACCCGCTGTTCGACAGCTTCACCGGCTCGGTTGTGGGTGATCTCACCGGCGTGCGCCCGGCAGGCATCCCCGCCTGGGCGATCTCGACCTCGGGCACCTATACCTACGAGTGGGACAGCGGCACGCGCCTCATCACGCGTCTCGACTACCAGCACGAGAGCAATGTCGACATCAACAACGGCCTGCCGACCTTCAACGCGGCGCTCGGGAACACCCAGATCTTCCGCCGCGAGGTCAACAACGTGAACGGCGCGATGACGCTGGCGCTCGAGAACGGCCTCGAATTCGGCATCTGGGCGCGCAACCTGCTGAATGAGGACTGGATCCTCACCGTGTTCGATGGCGTGGCGCAGGCGGGCACCGTCTCGGGCTACCCGAACCAGCCGCGCACCTATGGCGGCCTGGTGCGCTTCCGCTTCTGATCGCGCTTCGGCGTAAAGCGAAAACCCCGCGTGGACCTGTCCACGCGGGGTTTTTCTTTGCCGCGAAGGCGCTTCAGGGGTTGCGCGTCACAGTTCCCGCAACGCCTGCGCCGGGCGGGCGCGCAGCAGCGGGAGCGAACCGCCCAGCGCAAAGGCGAGCACCGTGGCAAGGCCAAGCCCGAGCACGCCCAGCACGCGGCTCCAATCGGGCAGCCAGTCAAATTCGAACAGCTGGGTGATGATGACCCAGCCGAGCCCCGCGCCAAGCCCCAGCGCGACGAGCGCGAGGGCAGCTGCGATGAGCCCGTATTCGGCGAGCTGCATCAACAGGATCTGCCGCCGGCTCGCGCCGAGCACGCGCAGGATCACCGTGTCATAGGTCCGCGCCGCGCGCGCCGCCGCGATCGCGCCCATCAGCACCGCGAGCCCTGCGAGCACGGCCACCGCCGCCGCAGCGAGCGTCGCCAGCGCGACCTGTTCGAGCAGCGTGCGCGCCTCGACCAGCACCTCGCCGACATCGACCACCGAGCTTGAAGGGAAGGCCTGCACCAGAGCGCGCAGCACCTCGCCGCGCGCCGCGACGATCGCCTCGCGCGGGCCGCTCTCGTTGAGTTCGATCGAGGCGGCAAGGTTGTGCGGCACGTCGGCGAAGGTGTTGGGCGAGAAGACGAGGCTGAAGTTGAAGCCGAGGCTCTCCCAGTCGATTTCGCGCAAGTTCGCGATGCGCACTTGGCGCTCCGAGCCGAGCACGCCAATCACCATAACATCGCCGATCTCGAGATCGAGCGCTTCGGCGAGGTCGGCAGCGATCGAAACCTGCGGCTCGCCCGCATGATCGCTCGCCCACCATTCGCCCTCGACCACCGTGTTGCCGAGCGGGACTTGGGGAGAATAGGTCAGCGCGCGCTCGCCATTGAGGATGAAGGCGCCCTCGGGGATCTCCTCGAGTTCCGAGACGCGCTGCAGATCATCCTCGGGGCCATAGGCAAGAACGGCGCCGCGCAGCGTCGGCACGGTGCGGATCTCGGCCTCGGGGAAGCTCTCGGCGATGAGCGAGCGGAACCGCTCCTCGCCCTCGCGCGGCACGTCGAGCACGAAATAGTCGGGCGCCTCCTGCGGCACGCGCGCCTGGATGTTGCCGTCGATCGCGGTCTGGATCGCGGCGAGGAGTACGAAGGCGGCGAGCCCGAAGCCCAGCGCGGTGACGAGCGCGCCGGTGGGGGCGCCGGGGCGGTGGAGATTGGCGAGCGCCGAGCGCAGCACCGGGTTGGCGGGGCGGGGGAGGCTGCGCGCAAGGCGCTGGATGAGGAGGCCAAGACCTGCGAGCAGCGCCAGCGCTGCGGCAGCCCCGCCGAGGAAGCTCGCCGAAAGCGCGAGCCGATCGGTCGTGAACAGCGCGAGCGCGCAGATCGCGCCCACGCCGAGCAGCGTCACCACAAGGGCGCGCCGGTCCCGCCCGAGCGGGGTGACGCGGCTCCGCATCAGCGCCATCGCCGGGAAAGCGCGCGCGCGCAGCAGCGGCGCGGCGGCAAAGGCGAAGGCGACGAGCAGGCCATAGGAGGCGGCAAGGATCAGCGGCGCGGGCTCGATCACGAACCCGGCCTCGACCGGGAGCAGTCCTTCCAAAGCCGCGCCGAACAGCGGGGTGACAAGCACGCCCGCAGCCAGCCCCGCCACGCTCCCGATCAGCGCCGCGACCGCGATCTGGAGCGCATAGATCCGCACGATGTCCTCGCTCGAGGCGCCCAGCACCTTGAGCGTCGCGATGCTGGCGCGGCGCTGGTCGAGATAGGACGAGACGCCGCCCGCGATCCCGATCCCGGCGATCACCAGCGCGGCGAGGCCCACAAGGGTGAGGAAATCGCTCATCTGCGTCACGAACCGGTCCGCCCCCGGCGAGGCGCGGTCTCGCGTGCGGTAGTCGAAGCCCGCCTCGGGAAAGGCCTGCGTGAGCGCTTCCTCGACCGCCTCCGGGCTGCGCGCAGGATTATCGAAGGCGACGCGGTACTTGCTCTCGTAGAGCGCGCCGGGTTGCAGCAGCCCGGCACGGGCGGGAACATCCTCGGCAACGATCACCGTGGGGCCGAGCTGGAACCCTTCGGACAGGCGATCGGGCTCGTTGTCGATGATCCCGGCGGCGGTGAGCGTCACGGTGCCGACGCGGAATTGCTCGCCCACTTCGATCTCCAGCCGGTCGATCGCGCCTTGTGAAAGCCACGCTTCATCCACGCCCGGCGCGGCGACGGTGCGGCCGTCGGTCAGGGTGAGAGCGCCGTAGAGCGGCCAGCGCTGATCGACCGCCTTGAGTTCGATCGGGGCGGCGTTGCCACTGCCATCTGCGCCGGTGCCCGCATCGCTGATCGCCATGGCCTGAAGGCGCGTGCCGCCCGAAACAGTGCCGTAGCGCGCGAGCGCGGCGCTCTCCTCGGGGGTGAGAGCGCGCTGCCACACCTCGATCTCGAGATCGCCGCCGAGGATCTCCTGCCCGCTGGCGCGCAGCTCGCGCTCGATCGATGCGGTCAGCGTGCCGATCGCGGCGAGCGCGCCGGTGCCAAGGAAGATGCAGACGAGAAGGAGCCGCAGGCCCTTGAACCGCGCGTTGAGATCGCGGCGGGCGAGGCGCCAGGCATCGGCCCAGCTCAGCCCCGTCGCCGCCACCGGCTCGCTCATGCGGCGCCCCGAACGCGGGGCTCGCCCGAACCTGAACCCGGCCATGCCTCGCCCGCGCGGTCGGAAACGATGGCACCGTCGGCCATCGTCAGCACCCGCTGGCAGCGCTCGGCGAGCGCAGGGTCGTGGGTGATGATGAGCAGCGTCGCGCCCGTCTCGGCGCGGCGTTCGAACAGGAGGTCGATGATCTCCTCGCCGGTCGCGACATCGAGATTGCCGGTCGGCTCGTCAGCGAAGATCAGGGCCGGGCGCGGCGCGATGGCGCGGGCGATGGCGACGCGTTGCTGCTCGCCGCCCGAAAGCTGCGTGGGATAATGGCCGAGCCGGTGGCCAAGGCCCACAGCCTGAAGCTCCGCCGCGGCGCGCTCGGCCGCATCCTTGCTGCCGGCGAGTTCCATCGGGGTTGCGACATTCTCGGCCGCGGTCATGGTGGGCAGCAGGTGAAAGGCCTGGAGCACGATCCCGATCCGCCCGCGCCGTGCGCGCGCAAGGCCATCTTCACCCAGCGCTGCAAAATTCTCGCCAGCGACGATCAGCGTGCCCCCGCTTGCCCGCTCCAGCCCTGAGAGCACCGCCATCAGCGAGCTCTTGCCCGAGCCCGATGGGCCCAGCAGCGCGACCACCTCGCCGCGCGCGATGTCGAGATCGATACCGCGCAGGATCTCGACCGGCGCCGCGCTGGAGCCCAGCGTCAGCGTCAGGCCGCGCGCCGAAATGGCGGGGGGGATGGTTTCGGGGGTCGGGCGAGTGGATGCAGGGTTTGTCACGAAGGCCATTTGGGATAGGGGCGCGTCATAGGCAAGAGCAGGCGCAAGGATCAGTCGGGTGAAGATACGCATGGGTTCACTTATTGTTGCAAGAGCCGCGCCGGGGCTCGCGCTGGCGCTGGCGGCGTGCGGCCAGGGCGCGGACGAGGCGACGGTTCCGCCGGCGAGCGGTGCGGCGCCAATCGAAGGCGCGGTGCCCGAGATCCCGGTGATGGGGCCAGAACGGCGGATCGTGGCGTTCGGCGACAGCCTGTTCGCCGGCTACGGCTTCGACGAGCCCGGCGAGGACAGCTATCCCGCCCGGCTCGAGGCTGCGCTGCGCGCGCGCGGGATCGACGCGCGCATCACCAATGCGGGCGTCTCGGGCGATACCAGCGCGGCGGGGCGCCAACGGCTCGACTTCGTGCTCGAGGGGCTCGGGCAAAAGCCCGACCTGTTCATCCTCGAGCTGGGCGGCAACGATCTCTTGCGCGGGCTCTCGCCCGAAGAGACCCGCGCCAATCTTGCCGGCATGCTCGACGAATTGCGCAAGCGCGATATCCCGGTGTTGATCATGGGCATGCGCGCGCCCCCCAATTACGGGCCGGAGTTCCAGCAGGCGTTTGACCGGATCTACTATGATCTCGCGGGCGAATACGATGCCGAGCTCGTGCCCTTCTGGCTCGAGAGCATCTACGACAAGCCGACCCTGTTCCAGAACGATCGCATCCATCCGACGGTGGAGGGTATCGAAGCGCTGGTCGGCGCGACGGTTGAGGATGTGGCCGAGGCGCTGCCGGAAGTGAAAGCGGAGGCGGCGGGCTAGCGCGGGCTGACCGCGCCGCCTTCGACTTGCCACGCCGCCGCTTCCCCTTCGATGTCGGAAAAGGGGGCAAGCTCGGTCCCCGTCAGCCAGACCTGTGCGCGGCCTGACCTCAGGCGCGCGAACAGCGCCGCGCGGCGCACCGGATCGAGATGCGCGGCGACCTCGTCCAGCAGGAGCACCGCCGGGCGCCCCTCGGCGGCGATCGCGCTGTGGGCGAGGGTGATCGCGATCAGCATCGCCTTCTGCTCGCCGGTCGAACACAGGGCTGCGGGGACGCGCTTGGAGGCCATCACCGTTTCCAGCTCGTCGCGGTGTGGGCCTGTCAGTGCGCGGCCCGCGGCCCGGTCGCGCCGCCGCTCGCGCGCGAGGGCATCGGCGAGGGCGGTGGCCGTGGTCGGCCCGCCGGGGCGATGGGTGAGATCGGGCCGGGCGAAGGGCTCTGGCGGAAAAGCGGCGAGTTCCTCCGCGAGCCGGGCGACGAGCCGCGCGCGCGCGTCCGATACCGCCGCGCCGGCCTGCGCCACCTGCGCCTCGATCGCATCGAGCCAGCGTGCATCGCCGCCCTCCTCGAGCAGCCGCCCGCGCTCGCGCAGAGCCGTCTCGTAGCGCGCCACCACGCGGGCATGAGCGGGTTCGATCGCGAGCGTCATCCGGTCGAGAAACCGCCGCCGCGCGCCCGCACTGTCGGTGAAGAGGCCGTCCATGGCAGGCGTCAGCCAGCTTATCGCATGCCATTCGGAGAGGGCCGACGCGCTCGCCTCGGCCCCGTTGATGCGCACCAGCCGGCGATTTGGCTTGGTGGGCTCGACGAAGGTGCCCAGCCGCGCCGTGGCGGCGCCCTGTTCGATCAGCGAGGCGCCGATTGCGAAGCCGCCTGCCTCACCGGCAAACCCCTTGCGCGCGAGTTCGGCGAGAGGCGCGCGGCGCAGCCCACGCCCGGGCGCGAGCAGGCTCAGGGCTTCGAGCACATTGGTCTTGCCCGCCCCGTTCTCTCCCACGAGCAGGTTGAAATGCGCGGTGTCGGCAAGGTCGCTGCGCGCATGGTTGCGAAAGTTCTCGAGAGTGATGCGGGCAAGAGGCATGGGCGATCCTCGCCCTAGCACGCGTTGGCGCGAAGGCCAGCCTGACCGCGTTCGCAAGAGCAATCCCAACAGGTGGTAAAAATCCCCAAGCTTTCGGATCGATGAACGGAGCTGTCAGGAAAGCAGAGGGCGCGATTGGCGGAGATCAGCCCTTTTTCGAGTTTGGCACGCCTCCTGCATTGTATTGGATGTCCCCAGGGACACGGGAATGACCCCGCAATCGTAACACAGGAGACCAAGACAATGACCGCCACCAACACCGCCAACCGCTTCCTCGCCGCCGCCTTCGCGGTGATCGTCTCGGCCGCGACCTTCGCCTACGCGATCGTTCCCGCCAGCCCCAACCTGATGGTCTGAGCCCCGGCTTCGACCCCCTACTGCAAAGGACACCAACCATGCTCAACAACGACATCGGCCAGCGCCTCTTCGCCGCGGCTTTCTCGCTCGTGATCAGCGCCGGCGTCTTCGCCTATGCGATCATCCCCGGTTCGCCCTCGATCGCCTGAGCCAAGGCTCGAGCGCAACGAAACCGTCTCTATACAATGCTAGTGAAACCACCAAAGGAGCCCATTCCAATGTTCGTCCCCACGCAGCCCCGCACCAGCGCCGCTGACAAGTTCATCGCCGGGATCAGCGCGCTGTTCCTGAGCGGCGTCCTCTTCGCGGTCGCCATCGTGCCCGCCAATGCGAATGCAGGCATCCTCGCGACGGGAGCGCTGGCATGAGCAATCTTCCCCAAGGCCCCGGCGGCCAGCCGCCCCGCAAGTTCCAGCTCGACAAGCAGGACGCCAAGCTCGCTGGCGTTTGCGCTGGGATTGCCAACTATTTCAACATCGATCCGATGCTCGTGCGGCTGATCTTTGTCGCCGGCACGCTGTTCGGGTTCGGCAGCCTGCTGATCGTTTACATCGCGATCGCGCTGATCGCCGACTGACCTCGCGGCACGCTGCAAGCCGACCCGGTTTCATGCGTCGGCGGCGCGAGGCGACAATCGATGGAAACCGGGAGGGGCCGATTTGGCCCCTCTTTTCGTTGGTGCGCCCCTTGATCGAGCGCCCCGATCCGCAGCTGCTCACATCGCGCTGATGCCGCCATCGAGCTTGATCTCGGCCCCCGTCATGAAGCGGCTTTCATCGCTCGCCAGATAAACCACCGCATTGGCAATGTCGTTGGGCTCGCCGACGAACTTCAGCGGGATCTGCCGCGCGAGCTTTTCCATCAGGACTGCCTTGTCGAGGCTGTGCGCGCGCGCGGTGCCATCGAGGATCGGCGTGTCGACGAAGGTCGGGTGGACCGAATTGCAGCGGATGTTCATGCCCTTCTTGGCGCAGTGCAGCGCGATCGACTTCGACAGCATCCACACCGCCGCCTTCGAGGCATTGTAGGCCGGCATGGTGTCGCTCGCGATCAGGCCGGCGATCGAGGAGATGTTGATAATCGAGCCCGGTGCATGCTCGCGCATGAGGGGGAGCGCCTTCTGGCAGCCGTGGAAGATCGAGTTGACGTTGATGTCGAAGCAGCGCTGCCAGTCCTCGAAGGTGCAGGTCTCGATATTGCCGCCGACCCCGATCCCGGCGTTGTTGACGAGCACGTTGAGGCCGCCGAGCTGCTCGCGTGCGGCATCGATCGCGGCTTCCCATTGCGCGGGGTCGGTCACGTCATGGGCGAGCGCGAAGGCGGTGCCCGCTCCGAAGCTATCGTTGATGATTGCGGCGGTCTCCTGCGCGCCCTCGCCGTTGATGTCGGTGGCGAGCACGCGTGCGCCCTCTTGCGCCAGGCGGATGCAGTGGGCGCGCCCGAGGCCCTGTGCGCCCCCGGTGACGAGCGCGAGCTTTCCTTCGCAGCGTCCAGTCATGTCAATTCTCTCCCCTTGTGGTGTGATCTCAGGCGTCGCCGAGAAAGCCCGGCGTCATCAGCATGGCTATGCGAACGTCCACGGCGTGCCCCGCCTCGCGCCAGCGCGCAACGAAGGCATGCAATTCATCGAGCGCGACGCGGTGGACCGTGATGTTCTCGCCCGGCAGCCCGCCGCCTGCGCCCACCTTCTCGAGCGCTGTCGCCCGCAGCAATGTGAAGCACTCCGAGACCATGCCCGGCGAGGAGAAGAACTCGCCCAGCACCTCGAGCTTGCCGGCGCGATAGCCGGTCTCCTCCTCGAGCTCGCGCGCGGCGGCCTCGATCGCGGCTTCGCCCTCGCTGCCTTCGTCATCACCGACCAGGCCCGCCGGGATTTCCAGCGAGAATCGCGAGAGCGGCACGCGGTACTGGCTGACGAGGATGACGTGGCGTTTTGCGTCCGGATCCTCATCGAGTGCAATGATCGCGGCGGCGCGGATGCCGCGCGCGCGCCCGACATATTCCCATCGGCCGCGCGTCTTGGCGGTGATGAAGCGGCCCGCCCAACGCACTTCCTCTGGCTCATCCGCATCGGGATCGCGGATCATCTCGAATTCGCTCATGGAGGAGGGGCCTAAACCTCGATCAGCCGATCGGGAAGCTCATTTCGATCATCCTCTGCCCGCGGGAAGTGTTCGGCCAGAACGAAGCCCACGTCCTTGACCCCCGCCGCCATGCCCTTCGCGATGCGACCCGCCTTGATGTGGCGCAGCATGTCCGCCATCGCCTCGCCCCAGACCTCGGCCGGAACCTTTTGCGCGATCGGCTCGTCGGCGACGATCTCGGCGCGGTGCTCGCGCATCGAGAGATAGACGAGCACGCCCGTGCGCCCGCCGGTGCGGCCATCGGCGCCGACCTTGAAGTGCTTGATCGCCTCCTCATGGCAGCGCGCGGTCTTGACCGGCGCGGGCACTAGTGCGAACTTTAGGGGCTGCCATTGCTGGGCGAGCATGGCGAGTGCGAAGCCGATGAGCCCGAGCGCGATCGTTGCACTGGCGATCTCGCCGGTGGCCCAGTCGTGCTGCCAACCGCCGAACAGCGATGCCACGATCAAATTGTCCCACAGATCGAGGAAGGGCTGGGGAAAGGCGGCGAACACGCTCATCAAAGTGAAGCTGACCGCGAGCGCCCACCATAACGCGATATCGGTATAGCCGTCGCTGCGATCGGCGAGAACGGTCAGAATTTCGCCCGAGGTTGCGAGTTCGGCCTCGGACACTGCCTCGGAGACGAGCCGGTGATCTTCGGGGGTGAGATAGCTCATGGTCTGCCTTGCTTGCCCTACCAGCCGCCCGACGCGCCGCCGCCGCCGAACGAGCCGCCGCCACCCGAAAAGCCGCCGCCGAACCCGCCGCCGCCACCGCTCCAGCCGCCGCCCGAGCGCCCGCCGCCCATCGCGCCGCGCGCGATCGCGGAGCCCACTTCCCACAGGATGATGTCGCG
>JAZBNR010000017.1:0-20858 GCA_036350735.1 Erythrobacter sp. | reverse complement strand
CCGCTACATGGGCGAAATCGCGCACGCGCCGCAGCAGGCGCCCGGCGACCCGCGGCGTGCCCCGCGAGCGCTGCGCGATCTCGCGCGCGCCCTCGCGCGTGATCTCGAGCCCGAGCAGCCGCGCGGCGCGGGTGACGACGCGGTCGAGCTCGTCATGGGTGTAGAACTGGAGCCGCACCGGGATGCCGAAGCGATCGCGCAAGGGCGTGGTCAGCAGCCCCTGCCGGGTGGTCGCGCCGACGAGGGTGAAGGGCGGCAGGTCGATCCGCACGCTCCTCGCCGAGGGCCCCTCGCCGATGATGAGATCGAGCGCGCGGTCCTCCATCGCGGGGTAGAGCACCTCCTCGACCACGGGATTGAGCCGGTGGATCTCGTCGATGAACAGCACATCGTGCGGCTCGAGATTGGTCAGCAGCGCGGCAAGGTCGCCCGCCTTGGCGATGACAGGGCCGGAGGTCGCGCGGAAGCCCACGCCAAGCTCGGCGGCGACGATCTGCGCAAGCGTCGTCTTGCCGAGGCCGGGCGGACCGTGGAACAGCGTGTGATCCATCGCTTCGCCCCGCGCCCGCGCGCTGTCGATGAACACCCGCAGGTTCTCGCGCGCCGCCTCCTGCCCGATGAACTCGGCGAGCCGCTTGGGCCGCAGCGCGGTGTCCGGATCCCCTGCCTGGGGCGCGCCATCGTGCAAGGGGACAGAATCAGGGAGGGCGGGGTCGGTCATCAGAACGGGTTCAGCGTATAGCCCTGCCGTTGCAGCAGCGCGTGCGCCGTCATCGCGGAGAGCGCCAGCTCGACCCCGTCGATGACGTCCTCCTTCGCGATGCCCTGCGCCGCCGCGCTCTGGCCGCACAGGATGAAGCGCACCCCTTGTGCGAGCAGCGCCTCGACCATCGCCTGCGAGGCGTTGCCCGTTCCCTCGGCCCCGCCCGCCACGAGATCGAGCGCAGCGCCGCCATGCACCACCACCACGAGCTCGATCCGGTCCTCTGGCACGCCGGCTGCGACATGCATGTTGAGGAAGCGGCCTGCGCTCTCGAAGCCGCGATTGCGGCTGCCCTCCTCGGCCCGGGTGGCCACGTCGAAGGCGATCGCGAAGCGTTCGAGACCGTCGATCGGCTCGGCGCCGGGCACCGGGGCGTGTGGCCCGAACTCGGCGAAGACCGGCCCCGTATCGAAGGCCGAGAGGTCCTGCGCCGCCGCCGGGACGCTCATGGCCACCAACACGCTCACGCTCATCAACACACGCATGGCTCTCTCCCTCATCATCCCGCCGCCCGCTTGAGCGCCACCCGGATCAGCTCGCTCTCGCTGGCGCCCTCGCCCAGCTCCTCAAGCGCGCGCGCCACCGCGCCCGCTGCGATCACGGGCTTGAAGCCGAGGTTCTCGAGCGCGCTCGCCGCATCCGCCGACGCGCCGCGTGCGAGCCGGCCCGCCCCCGCAGCACCGGGAGCCGCGCCCGCGAGCCCGGCGCCCGGCAGCGCGCCTGCCTTGTCCTTGAGTTCATTGACGATCCGCCCCGCGAGCTTGGGCCCTACCCCGTTGGCGCGGGCGACCTGCGCCGCATCGCCGCTGGCGCACGCATCGCGCAGCTCGGCGGTCGAGAGCGCCGAGAGGATCGCGAGCGCGACCTTGCTGCCCACCCCCTGCACGCCGGTCAGCAGGCGGAACCAGTCGCGCTCGCTCGCCTCGGCGAAGCCCAGCAGGCGCATGTCGTTCTCGCTCACCTGCAGATCGGTGTGGACGGTGCACGGCTCCCCGATCTCGCCCAGCGCCGCCAGCGTGCGGCCTGAGCAGTGGACGAGATAGCCCACCCCGCCAACATCGACGATCGCGTAGTCCGCGCCCGTCTCCTCGAGCCTGCCCGTGAGCTTCGCGATCATCGCTGCTTGATCCTCATCGCCAACGCCGCGCCGCCAACGCCGCGCCCCGGTTTCCTGCCCCACTCGCAGCGGCTTTGCCAGAGGCGAGGTGCGGTTATCGTCGCCTCGCCGCACGCCCTCGATTGGTCGCTCGTGGAGCACGCTTGAACCGCCTGTTACACAGTCCAGGCGCAAAATTGCGCCCCTGCCCCGGAAGCCCCGATCGGGCGTGCCAAGGCCCGTCGCCTGAAGCACGGTGCGGCCGCGAGCCGAGGGGGAGCGCATCGGTTCCATCGCCCTCCTGATACACCTCCGACCCGATGTAGGAAAATTGCAGCTTGCCCGCGCCTCACGCATCGACTCGCGCTCCATTCGCGCTAAAGGCTAGGCTCATGAGCTGGAACACATTCGGGCGGGTCTTCCGCTTCACCACCTGGGGCGAGAGCCACGGCCCTGCGCTGGGCGCGGTGGTAGACGGCTGCCCGCCGGGCATTGCGCTGACCGAGGCGGCGATCCAGCCCTTTCTCGATGCGCGCCGCCCCGGCCAGAGCAAGTTCACCACCCAGCGCCGCGAGCCCGATCTGGTGCGCATCCTCTCAGGCGTGTTCGACAATGGCGCCGGCCAGCAGGTGACGACCGGCACGCCCATTCACCTGATGATCGAGAACACCGATCAGCGCTCGAAGGATTATTCCGAGATCGCGGCGAGTTATCGCCCCGGCCACGCAGATTATGCCTATGATGCCAAATACGGCATTCGCGATTATCGCGGCGGCGGGCGGAGTTCGGCGCGCGAGACGGCGGCGCGGGTGGCGGCGGGCGCGGTGGCGCGCGCGATCATCCCCGAAGTCACGATCCACGCCTATGTCTGCGAGCTTGGCGGCGATGCGATCGACCGCGATGCGATCAATCTCGATGCGATCGACCAGAACCCGTTCTTCTGCCCCGACAGCTGGGCGGCCAAGCGCTGGGAGGAGAAGGTCGAGGCGGCGCGGCTGGCGGGCTCGTCGCTCGGCGCAGTGGTCGAGTGCGTCGCGCATGGTGTGCCGGCCGGATGGGGCGCGCCGATCTACGCCAAGCTCGATGCCGATCTTGCGAGCGGCATGATGAGCATCAACGCGGTGAAAGGTGTCGAGATCGGCGACGGCTTCGCCGCCGCGCGCCTTACCGGCGAGGAGAACGCCGACGCGATGAGCCCCGGCGCGAACCCCGGCGATCCCCCGGTTTTCGCCTCCAACCATGCCGGCGGCACGGCGGGCGGCATCTCGACCGGGCAGCCGGTCGTGTGCCGGGTCGCGTTCAAGCCGACGAGCTCGATCCTGACGCCGGTGCCCTCGATCAACGCGGCGGGCGAGGCCACAGAGGTGCGCACCAAGGGCCGCCACGACCCCTGCGTCGGCATCCGCGGCACACCGGTGGTCGCGGCGATGATGGCGATCGTGCTGGCGGACCACAAGCTGCTGCACCGCGCTCAGGTGGGGTAAGCGAGAGCACAAACATGACGCGTTCGGGCGGCGGTGAGCCTTCGCAGGCAGGGCCGAAATGTCCGGCCGCCATCCCCCAAGACAAGCAGCCGGACACTTCGTTTTCAGGCGGGTGGCCGCTTCAGGCGAGCGGCAGGCGCTTCATTCGGAGGTGTACCATTGCCCGGTGCCCTTCGATTTCTCGCTCGAATACCAGTGCATCGTCAGCGCGCCGCGCTGGCCCTTGGCCTCGCCGGCCTTGCCTTCCATCGCGCCGACACAGCCGAGCGGGGTCTGCGGACCGGGCTCGCCCATCCAGTTGCACCCATGCGCCAGCGAGTAGGTGCCCTGCGGATCGGTGGCGGTGCAGCTCAGGTGGACATCGAATAGGCTTCCGGCGGGTTGATCCAGCCCGACGCAGCTCACGGTGCCCTTGACGACATTGCCGTCGTCGAAAGTCGTCGAATATGTGCCCTTCACCGAGCCGCCGGCATATTCCATGCCGCCGGGCACGGTGATCCCTCCGACCCGCTCGACCGGCTGCCATGTCACGTCGTACGTGAAACTCTGCGCGAGCGCCGGCGCACTCATTGAAATTGCAATCGAACTCAGTGCTGTGAGTGACAAACGGTTCATGTCACGCTCTCCCTGTTCATTGACCGGTGGCCAAGACAGGTCTCGGGGTCCACCAGTAAGCGGACGACCCTGTATTCGGGCTAGCAGCGTTTTGCGTTTTGCGCAATCAAGTTTCGCCTTACTTGTTGAAGCCGACGCGTCATTTCTTCAATCTATTCAATTAGAACCTAATCATGCTCAAAAATTCCAAACCAGCCTAGCTATAGACCGGCAGTCATCGACCCGATCCGCACCGGCGCCGTTGCGAGCGTGGCTGCGACCACGGGGCATTGTGCAGTGCAGCGCAACCAAAATGCCGCTATAGGGTTGTCACATGTAGCAGGAGCGCAAATCGCCAGCATGAAAGTCCATCCCCGTCTCGAGGCTTCGGCCGCCTATCACCGCGAGCTCAAGGGCGTCGCCAAGGTGCTACCGAGCCCGCCGCTCAACCGCGAGCGCAAGAAGACGCAGATCGTCGTCGTCGGCGGCGGCGCTGGCGGGCTCGAGCTGGTGCGCAAGCTCGGAGCGAAATTCGGGCGGGAGCGGTATGACATCATCCTCGTCGATCGCAATTCGGCGCATATCTGGAAGCCGCTGCTGCACGAGGTCGCGGCGGGATCGCTCGACGCCAATCTCGACGAGGTCGGCTACCGCGCGCACTGCTTCCGGTGGGGCTACCGCTTCTTCCAGGGCACGCTCGAGGGGATCGACCGCGAAGCGAAAACGATCCGGCTCGCCCCCGTGATGGACGATGATGGCTCCGAACTCATCGCCTCGCACGCGATCCGATACGATTATCTCGTGCTCGCGGTCGGCTCGGTATCGAACGATTTCGGCGTGCCGGGCGTGGCCGAACACTGCATCTATCTCGATTCGCGCATTCAAGCGGACCGTTTCCGCACCAAGCTGCTTAACCACTGCCTGCGCGTGAGCCGCGCGATGAGCACCGATCCGCACGGCGAATCCAATGTGCGCGTGGCGATCGTGGGCGGCGGGGCGACGGGGGTGGAGCTGGCGGCCGAGCTCTACAACGCGGCCGCCGCGCTCAGGCTTTACGGGCTCGAGGTGTTCGACGACAGCCGGCTCGAGGTCGCGCTGCTCGAGGCGGGCACGCGGATCCTGCCCGCGCTGCCCGAGCGTCTGGCGGAGGCGGCGACGAGCGAGCTGCGGCAGCTCGGTGTCGAGGTTTATACCGACACGCAGGTGGTCAAGGCCGAGCGGGGCCAGCTCTTCACCGCGTGCGACAACGTGATTGAGGCGGATCTCATGGTCTGGGCGGCGGGGGTGAAAGGCGCCGATTTCCTCGGACAACTCGGGCTTGAGACCAACAACCGCAACCAGATCATCGTGCGCGACACGCTCCAGAGCGTGGACGATCCGTGCATCTTCGCGCTCGGCGATTGCGCCTTCTACGTGCCCGAAGGCGAAACCCGCGCGATCCCCCCGCGCGCGCAGGCCGCGCACCAGATGGCGGACACGGTCTACGACAATTTGTGCCGGATGGTGCGCAAGAAGGAAAAGGGCCAGGACAAGCCCTTGAAGAGCTTCGTCTATCAGGACAATGGCTCGCTCGTCTCGCTCAGCCGCTTCTCGACCGTGGGGAGCCTGATGGGCAATCTCGTCGGCGGGGCGATGGCGATCGAAGGGCGGCTGGCGCGCTTCATCTACATCTCGCTCTACCGGATGCATCTCGTCGCGATCCACGGCTGGGTGAAGGGCATTTCGCTCATGCTGATCGGGCGGGTCAACCGGATCGTGCGCCCGCGCCTCAAGCTGCACTGAGGCGCGAGCCTTGCGGATCGTCCTCACCGGCAGCTCGGGGCGGGTGGGCCGCGCGATCTTCGCTGCCCTGTGCCAAGCCGAGGGCGAAGCGCACGAGGTGATCGGGATCGACCGCGTGCCCTTCTCGACCACGCGGGTGGTCGCGGACCTCGCCGACCGGGCCTCGATCGAACGCACGCTCGAAGGGGCAGGCGCAGTGATTCACGCCGCCGGGCCGCACGCGCCGCATGTAGGCGTAGTCAGCGATGCCGAGTTCGCGGCGATCAACGTGGAGGCGACCCGCTGGCTTTATGAAAGCGCGCTGGCCGAGGGCGTCTCGCGGTTTCTCTACACCAGCACGACGGCGCTTTATGGCCATGCCGTGATCGAGGGCGCGTGCACCTGGATCGACGAGACGACCCAGCCGCTCCCGCGCACCATCTATCACCGCACCAAGCTGGCGGGCGAACAGGCGCTCGAGGCGCTCGCCACCGCCCGCCTGCCGGTGCGGGTGCTCAGGATGTCGCGCAGCTTTCCCGAGCCCGCGCCTGCCATGGCCGTCTATCGCCTGCACCGGGGGGTGGACGTGCGCGACGTCGCGAGCGGGCACGCTCTGGCGCTCGCGCACGAGGGCGCGCCGTTCGAGCGCTTCATCCTGTCGGGCGAACCGCCCTTCGCGCCTGCCGACTGCGAAGCCCTCGCGAAGGACGCCGAAGCGGTGCTGCGCGCCAAGGCACCCGCGCTCGCCGCCGAGTTCGAGCGGCGCGGCTGGGCGCTGCCGCGCACCATCGACCGGGTCTATTCGCCCGCGCAGGCGCAAACCCGGCTCGGCTGGCAAATGCGCCACGGCTGGGAGGAGGTGCTGCGCCAGCTCGATCGCGCCAGCCTCGAAGTCCTGCCGGCAGCCGCGCGCATCGCCGCAAGGCCCGAATAGCGCCCCGGCTTCCTTGATCCAGCGCAAGGAACATCCCGGCCTCGCGCGGTATCGCAGGCGCGGCAAGCCCACCCTGCCGCGCTCATCGGAACCTTGCGCGTAAGTTCCCGTTAAACCGATTGAAAAAACCGATCATCGCAATCGCACAATTTCGCTTTTTTGCATCGCAGCAATCCCTAGATGCGGTGCATCGAATTTCCGCCCTACCTCTCCAACGCAAATCCAAAAGGAACAACAATGGGTATCATCGGCTCCACCATCAAACCGTTCAAGGCGACCGCCTTCCAGGCCGGCAAGGACTTCTTCGAAGTTTCGCAGGACGACATCGCCGGCAAATGGGCGGTGTTCTTCTTCTACCCGGCGGACTGGACTTTCGTCTGCCCGACCGAGCTCGAAGATCTCGGCGAGAAGTATTCGATGCTCCAGGACATGGGCGTCGAGGTCTTCGCCGTCTCGACCGACACGCATTTCAGCCACAAGGCCTGGCACGATAACAGCGAGAAGATCGGCAAGCTCAAGTTCCCGTTCCTCGGCGACCAGCTTCACACGCTCTCCAACAATTTCGGCGTGCTGCGCGAGGAAATGGGCCTGGCTGACCGCGCGACCTTCGTGGTCGATCCCGATGGCGTGATCCAGATCATGGAAATCACCTGCGAGGGCGTTGGCCGCAACGCCAACGAGCTGACCCGCAAGATCAAGGCTGCTCAATATGTGCGCGCCAACCCCGGTCAGGTCTGCCCCGCCGCGTGGGAAGAGGGTGGCGATACGCTCTCGCCCTCGCTCGATCTCGTCGGCAAGATCTGAGGCCCACAAGGTCCAACAGCTCGCTTCCTTAGCGATGTAGCGAGGCGCCGCCCCCTCCCCAAGGAGGCGGGCGGCGTTTCGCCCTCAATTCCCCGAACTCTCCCGATAAGGATTCACTCATGCTCGATCCCACCATGCAAGCCCAGCTCCGGCAATATTTCGCCAATCTGCGCGAGCCGATCGAGCTGGTTGCCACGCTCGGCGAAGGCGACAAGAGCGCGCAGACCCGTGAACTGCTGAGCGAGATCGCTGACCTCAGCGACCTCGTCACCGCGCGCTTCGACGGGACCAACGCCCGCACCCCCAGTTTCGATATCGTGCGCAAGCACGATCCCGCCCGCCGCGTCACCTTTGCCGGGCTCCCGATGGGCCATGAATTCACTTCGCTGGTGCTCGCGCTGCTGTGGGCGGGCGGCCATCCGCCCAAGGTCGATGCCGATCTGATCGAGCAGGCGCGCGGGCTTGAAGGCACCTACGAGTTCGAGATGTTCTTCTCGCTCACCTGCCATAACTGCCCCGATGTGGTGCAGGCCTTGACGCTGATGGCGCTCGAGAACCCGAACGTCTCGGCGACGCTGATCGAGGGCGGCACCCACAAGGACGAGGTCGAGCGCCGCGACATCATGGCTGTGCCCGCGACCTTCCTCAATGGCGAGCCGTTCTGGAACGGCAAGATGGAGCTCTCCGAGATCCTCGCCCGGCTCGATACCGGCGCGGCGGCCAAGGCGGCCGAGAAGATCAGCGCGAAGGACCCGTTCGAGGTGCTGATCATCGGCGCCGGGCCCGCAGGCGTTGCGAGCGGCATCTATACGGCGCGAAAAGGGTTTCGCACCGGCATCGCGGCCGAGCGTTTCGGCGGGCAATTGCAGGATACGCTGGGGATCGAGAACCTGCCGGGCACCAGCTACACCGAAGGCCCCAAGCTTTCCGATGATTTGAGGCGCCAGGTGGCCGACAATGCGATCGACATGATCGACCTTGCCCGCGCCACCGCGATTACCCCTGCGAGCGAGGCGGGCGGGATGCACACGATCGAGTTCGAGAATGGCGCGGTGCTCAAGACCCGCTCGCTCATCCTCTCGACCGGCGCGCGCTGGCGCTCGCTCGGCGTGCCGGGCGAGGATGAATATCGCAACAAGGGCGTCGCCTATTGCCCGCATTGCGATGGCCCGCTGTTCAAGGGCAAGCGCATCGCGGTGATCGGCGGCGGCAATTCGGGCGTCGAGGCGGCGATTGATCTGGCCAAGATCGTGGGCCATGTCACGCTGATCGAGTTCGACAAAAGCTTGCGCGCCGACGAGGTGCTCCAGCGCAAGCTCAAGAGCCTCGATAATGTCGAGATCATCGTCAATGGCCAGACCACCGAGATCACCGGCGATGGCTCGCGCGTGAACGGCCTCATCCTCAAGGATCGCGCTAGCGGCGAGGAACGCCGGATCGAGCTTGAGGGCGTGTTCGTCCAGATCGGCCTCGTGCCCAACACCGAGTGGCTCAAGGACAGCGGGCTCTCGCTCTCGAAGTTCGGCGAGATCATCATCGACGAGGAAGGCGCGACCAACCTGCCCGGCATCTTTGCCGCGGGCGATGCGACCACGGTGCCCTACAAGCAGATCGTGGTGGCGATGGGCGAAGGCTCGAAAGCCGGTCTCTCGGCGTTCGACTATCTCATCCGCAACGAGCCGGTCGACGAGATCGCGCAGGCGGCGTAGTTTGTGTGGCGCTCGCCCATCCGGGCGAGCGTCCTCGGTGCTGATCCCTCCGCTATGCTGCGGGGCACCTGCGGGCGGCCGGTCGGCCTTGCTCCTGCGGCGGGAATTATTCGCGCTGAACTCCGGCTATTGTGCGTTGCATCAATCAGTCGGGGCCATTTCAATCGCCTTTTCCGATCAAGCTGCGCATCTTATTCGCTTGGACTGATCCCCCTGCGCGTATCATTCTCCTGCCATCAGGATGGCGTATCCCCGAGTCTCGGGGGCGCTGGCAATGATGGGAGAAGAGAGAATGGACGCGAAAACCGGAGAGATGAGCGGCTGCCCGATGCATGGCGGCGATGCGATGCGCAGCCTCCTGGGCCGCACCAATCGCGACTGGTGGCCCGAGGCGATGCAGCTCGACATCCTGACCGAGCAGGGCAAGAGCGCCAATCCCTATGGCGAGGGTTTCGACTATGCCGAGGCTTTCAACGCGCTCGATTACACCGCGCTCAAGCAAGACCTCACCGCGCTGATGACCGACAGCCAGCCCTGGTGGCCGGCGGATTACGGACACTATGGCCCCTTCTTCATCCGCATGGCGTGGCACGCCGCAGGCACCTATCGCACGGGTGATGGCCGCGGCGGCGCGGGGACCGGACAGCAGCGCTTCGCCCCGCTCAATTCCTGGCCGGACAACGGCAATCTCGACAAGGCCCGCCGCCTGCTGTGGCCGATCAAGCAGAAATACGGGCGTCACATCAGCTGGGCCGATCTGTTCATCCTCGCCGGCAATGTCGCGATCGAATCGATGGGCGGCCCCGTCTTCGGCTTCGGCGGCGGCCGCGCCGACGTGTTCGAGCCCGAGAGCGTCTATTGGGGCACCGAGGAGCAATGGGTCAACGAAGGCGTTGCCACGCGCATCCAGCCCAAGGAGGGCATGGCGCTCGAAAACCCGCTCGCCGCGATCCAGATGGGCCTCATCTATGTCAACCCGGAAGGCCCCGGCGGCAATCCCGATCCGCTGGAATCCGCGCGCGACATGCGCGAGACCTTCGCGCGCATGGCGATGAACGACGAGGAGACCGTCGCGCTCACCGCCGGCGGGCACGCCTTCGGCAAGGCCCATGGCGCCGAGCCGTCCGACACGTTTGGCGGCGCGCCCGAGAGCGAAGACCTGCACCTCATGGGCTTCGGCTGGCTCAACGATGAGGGCGAGATCGAGCAGGGCCATATCACCACCTCGGGGATCGAGGGCTCCTGGTCGAACAACCCCACCTCGTGGAGCCACGACTATTTCCGCATCCTGTTCAAATACGATTTCGAACTGGTGAGGAGCCCCGCCGGGGCCCAGCAATGGACCCCGATCAACCCCGATCCCGAAGATATGGCCCCCGATGCGCGCGACCCCAGCAAGCGCGTGCCCACGATGATGACCACCGCCGACATGGCGCTCAAGATGGATCCGGAATATCGCAAGATCTCAGAGCGCTTCCTTCAGCATCCCGAACAGCTCGACGATGCCTTCGCGCGCGCCTGGTTCAAGCTGTGCCACCGCGACATGGGGCCCAAGATCCGCTATCTCGGCCCGGAAGTCCCCGCCGAAGACCTGATCTGGCAGGATCCGGTCCCCGCTGGCACCACACCTTCGGATGCCGAGGTGGCGCGGTTCAAGCAGGCTATCCTCGGCTCGGGCCTCTCGGTGCGCGAACTGGTCAAGGCGGCCTGGGCCTCGGCCTCGACCTACCGCAATTCGGATCATCGCGGCGGCGCCAATGGTGCGCGCATCCGGCTTGCTCCGCAGAAGGATTGGGCGGTCAACGATCCCGCTGAACTGGCCAAGGTGCTCGATACCATCGAGGCCCATCGCGGCGACCTCTCCATGGCCGATGCGATCGTGCTTGCCGGCTCGGCGGCGGTCGAGAAGGCGGCGAAGGATGCCGGCTTCGAGGTCGAGGTGCCGTTCCTGGGCGGGCGCGGCGATGCGGGCGAGGATCACACCGACGCAGCCAGCTTCGAGCCGCTCGAGCCCTTCGCCGACGGCTTTCGCAACTACCTCAAGACCAAGGCCAATGTCCGCACCGAGGACATGCTGATCGACCGGGCGCACCTGCTCGGCCTATCGATCCCCGAACTCACGGTGCTGGTCGGCGGCCTCAGGGCGCTGGGCGCGGTGAGCGATCATGCGCATCACGGCCACCGCATCGGCGTGCTCACCGAAACGCCCGGCAAGCTCACGCCCGATTTCTTCCGCAACCTGCTCGACATGGGGACCAAATGGACGCCCGTCGATGGCTCGGGCGACGAGGAATATGTCGGCACCGACCGCAAGACGGGGAAGGAGCGCTGGCGCGCCACCCGCACCGACCTGGTCTTCGGCTCGAACTCGCAGCTGCGCGCGCAGGCCGAGGTCTATGCCGAGGCGGGCAGCGAGGGCAAGTTCGTGTGCGACTTCATCTCGGCCTGGAACAAGGTGATGAATGCAGATCGCTTCGATGTGACCTGCGCGAAATATCACGCGTAGCGCCTGATTACCCTTGCAAAGGGCACCCGCTCCGGCGTTGACCCCCAACCCTCCAGCGCCGGAACGTCCACAGCCCCCCGCAGCCCCGCATCGCAGAGCGGGGTTCCGGGGGGCTCTTTTTGTGCGTCACCCCAGCGCACGATCAACGCCCGCGCCGCAGCACGAGATAGAGCGCGCCCTCGCCGCCATGGCTGCGATGCGCCCGGCGCACCGCCGCGATCGCATCGGCATGGGGGCTGGCCGCGAGCCAATCGAGCAGCTTGGCGCGGATCGCGCCGCGCCGGCTCTGGCGGTCGGCGGGATCGACCGGCCGCTCGCGCCCGGCGATCACGAGCACCACGCGCGCGCCCATGCCGCGAGCCTGTTCGAGCCCGCGGTCAATCCGGTCATAGGCGGCATCGAGCGTGTTGCCGTGAAGATCGAGCGTGAGATCGGGTTCGAGCCGCCCGCCCTTGATCCGCCGCTCCCAGTGCGAATCGAGCCCGCTTTGGTTCTCGCGCAGCGGTGGCCTCGATTGAGGCTTCGGTGGGATCTGGGTTGGCGGCGCGGGCCGGGCGCGGGGCTGCGGCTTTGGCGGCGCGGGCGGGGGCGCCTTGGCGGCAGGCGCAGGCTCGGGCGGCGCCGGGGGGGCCTTGCGACCGGGCAATGGGGTCACGCTTTCAGCCAGCCTCGCCCAGGCGGCTTCCTCGGCGGCGCTGAGGCCGCGAGGGGGCCTCACGGCTTGAGGCCAGGAGAACACTTCACGGCTCGACGAGCCGCGCGACCGCCTGCCGTGGCAACAGCACCAGCGCCTCACCGCGGCCGCTCATCCCCCCCGCGATCGCCCGCGCCTCTTCGCCCGCGCCCCAGAAGGTGTCGAACCGGTTGGCGCCCTTGATCGCCCCGCCGGTATCCTGCGCGATCCACAGCCCGTCCGCCTCGCCGCGATCGAGATCGAGCCAGACGGGGGCGCCCAGCGGCACGAAGCGCGGGTCCGCCGCAACCGAAGCCTCGCGCCGCACAGGCACGCCGAGCGCGCCGATCGGGCCATCTCCGGTGAGTTCGCGGAAGAACACCCAGCTCTGGTTCAGCCGCATCAGCGCGCGCCCTTCCTCGGGGTTGTCGCGGATATAGGCCATTATCCCCTGCATCGAGCCCGGATATTGCCCCGGCCCGTCACCCAGCAGCCCGCGTTCGCGCATCACGCCGCCGATCCCGGTGTAGCCGCGCCCGTTCTGCCCGGCATAGCCGATGCGGATGATCTCGCCCTCGGGGGTGCGCAAGCGGCCCGAGCCCTGGATCTGTAGGAAGAAAAACTCGACCGGGTCCGCCGCCCAGGCGATCACGGGAACACGACCCTCGAGCGCGCCGTCCTCGATCTGGGCGCGGTCGTAATAGGGAACGTGATTGCCGCTCGAATCGTAGCGGCCGAGCGGGGCGCGTCCGGTGCGCTGTTCAGGCGGCATGTCCGCCGGCCAGTCGCGCACGAGGTCATCAGGCATCGCATAAACCGGCACCGCGAAGCCCGGACGGCGGGTGCGGCTGCCGGCGATCTCGGGCTCGAAATAGCCGGTCGCGAAGGCGCGGCCATCGCCGATGCGCACGGTCTCGAAATGGCGGGCGAAAAAACCGCGCGCATCGCCGCGCGGCCAGGCCGGGGCGGCGGCGCAGGCCTCGCGCCAGTCCTCGGGCCGCGAGAGCCCGCTCGCATCCTCGCGCGCGAGCAGGCGGGGGCATGATTCGCTAAAAGAGGCAAGCGCGCCGCCCGCATCGCCTGCGCTCATCGGCAGCGCCGCGATGCTGGGGCCGCGCACCGCACCGACAAGCGCAGCAGTCTCTCCGGCGGACGGCGCGGCGGGTGGCGGGGCGATCGGCGCGGAGGGTGATCGGGCGGGCGGGATGACGGCGCACCCGCTCAGCAGCGCGCACAGGCCGGCAAAGGCAAGGCCATTTGGCAAAAGCCGCGTGCGCCGATCAGACGCGGCAGGCTCATGCGGCAGCCTGATGACAAACGCGCGCGTGCTTGCCATGCGGCGGGCTCCCGGTTTTACGTCGGCGATGAGCGGCGCGCTCAGCCTTCGTCGGTTTCGTCCAGCAGCCAGTTCGGATCGCGCGCGCTGACATTGCGCATGAAGGTCCATACGTCGCGGCTCTCGATCGCATCGTCAAGCGAGCCGGCAACGACATTGCCATCCCGGTCCCGCGTCACTGCGGCGATGTCCGCCACAAACAGCACCGCAATGCGAGCCATGCGTCCATCGAGCGCGGCCGAGTGGATGCGGGTCTCCTCGATCCGGATGAGCGTGTTCTCGAGCGTCTCGCCGGCTTCCTCGCGCGCATCGATCGCGTTGCTGAAGCCTTCATAGACGTCATCATCGCACAACTCGCGCAGCGTCTCCTTGTCGCCCTTCCAGAACGCCTCGAGCACCATCTCGTATGCGCCGCGCGCGCCCTCGAGGAAGGCGGCGAGATCGAACCGGCTGTCAGCCGAGGCGATTTCCCGGATGCCGCGCTCGACCGCAGGCATCACGCCCTCGAGCTGCATCGAGCGGATCGCGGGCGAAGCGGTGGCGCTCGCCTGCGATTGGGACGCCGATTGAGCGGGCGCGCCGTTCTGGCCATTGCTTTCACCGGGCTCGAACCGCTGCGGCACCGATTCCTCCTCGTGCTCGGCTCTTCGGCCCAGCACCGAGTAGAGCCGCAGGCCGAGAAAGGCGGCAATCATGGCGAGAACGATAATTTCTGTGATCACTATAAATACCCGGTTGCTATGCCTGGCCGCGCACCACTCCGATCACGCCAAGCCAATTCCCATCATGCCTAACATAAGACCCAAATACAATTCGACAACGCGCGTTCCGGTCCAATTGAGGGCAATTGCAGGGTGAGTGCCACGGCTTTGGCGGTTTTTGGCAAGGGTGATTGCGCTGCGGTCAATCTACGCGGCCGGCAGCGATCCGGATGCGGGCGAATCCCCCACCTTGCCCTTGCCCCCCGCCTGGCCAGTTGCAGCAAGCGCGCGCGCCTGCTAGGCGCGCCGCCAGTTTTGCAACCCTTTCGACACCGGCTCGCGCAGCGCCACCGCGTCAACCGCAAGGGCCCTCGCGCGACCGATCCGAAGTCCAGCCGAAAGACAATACATCATGGCCAATGAAGGCGACGTTCTCACCAATCTCGACACCGACGCCAATGCCGGCAACGGGGCGGACACCCAACCCGCCGCCGCGATCATCACGCAATATGTGAAAGACCTCTCGGTCGAGAATCCGAGCGCGCCCGATGTCTTCCAGTGGACCGAGCAGCCCAAGATCGACGTCCAGTTCAACATCAGCGCCGATGCCAAGGGCGACGAGGTTCACGAAGTCAGCCTCAGGATCAACATCAAGGCGGTGTGCGAGCGCGGCCCGGCCTATATCGTCGAGCTCGATTATTGCGGGCTGATCGGGATGCGCAACATCCCCGAGCAGCAGGCCCACGCCTTCCTCTTTGCCGAGGCGCCGCGCATTCTCTTCCCGTTCGCCCGCCGGGTGGTGGCCGATGCGGTGCGCGATGCGGGCTTCCCGCCGCTGATGGTCGACCCGATCGACTTCGCCGCGCTCTACAGCCAGCAGCTCCAGCAGGCGCGCGCGCAGCGCGAGGGCGCGGGCGCCGGCACGCCCGCAGGCGAGGCGTAAACCCCGGCGCCAGCGGGCCTTTGCGGCAGTGAGCCTGCTCCGCAATGTCGGGACGATCGGTTCCCTGACGCTCGCTAGCCGCATCGCCGGCATGGCGCGCGAGATGATCTTTGCGCGCGTGCTCGGCGCCAATGGCGTCACCGATGCGTGGTTTCAGGCCTTCATTATTCCCAACGTCTTTCGGCGCCTGTTCGCAGAAGGCGCCTTCTCCGCGGCCTTCGTGCCGATGTTTTCCAAGCGTCTCCATGGCGGCGAGACACCCGAACAAGGGCTCGCAGAGGCGCGCTCGTTCAGCGCCGATGTGCTGAGTGTTTTCCTGCCGGTGCTGATCGCGCTTGTCGCCATGTTCGAGCTTGCCATGCCGGGGGTCATCTGGCTGCTCTCGGAAAAGCCGGTCGATGCCGGCACCTTTGCGCTCGGGGTCGATTTCGCGCGGATCATGTTCCCCTACATCGTCCTCGTCAGCCTCGTGACGCTGTTCACCGGGATGCTCAACTCGGTCTCGCGCTTCGCGCCCGGCGCGAGCTTCCCGATCATCCTCAATCTCGTGCTGATCGCGGCGCTGCTGGCGGGTGAGCGCTGGATGGCGACGGGGGCGAGCCTCGAAGAGGTCGCCTACGCGATCGCCTGGGCGGTGACGCTGGGCGGCGTGCTCCAGCTCGCATGGCTGTGGCACTGGACGCGGGTGGAGGGGTTTCGCCCCAAGCTGCTGTGGCCGCGCCTCACGCCCGAGGTGAAGCGGCTCGGGATCATCGCGCTGCCCGCCGCGATCGGGGGCGGGGCCTACCAGATCAACACGCTCGTCCAGCTCTATTTCCTGAACCAACTCGCCGATGGCGCGGTCAGCTACATGAACTATGCCGATCGCTTGAACCAGCTTCCGCTGGGCATCATCGGCATCGCGCTCTCGACCGCGATCCTGCCGACGCTCTCGAAATTCGTCGGCACCGGCAACAAGGAGGGCGCGGACCGGATCCAGTCGGACGCGATCGAGCTCGCGATGCTGCTCACCCTGCCCGCAGCGGTGGCGCTGGCGATCTGCGCCGAGGCCTTCGTGACGATGATCTTTGCAGGCGGCCGGTTCGATCTCGCCGATGCCGCCGTGACAGGAGAGGTGCTCGCAGCGCTGGTGCTCGGCCTGCCCGCCTATGTGCTGGTCAAGGTGCTGGTGCCCAGTTTCTACGCGCGCGCCGACACGAAGACGCCGGTGATCGCCGCGTTCATCTCGCTCGGTGTGTTCATCGCCTTCAGCTTCACCGTGCTCGAGACGCTCGGCGTGGTCGGCGTGGCGCTGGCGAGCGTGGTGGGCGCATGGATCAACGTGGGCTTTCTCCTGATCGTGCTGGCCACGCGAGGGCATTACCGCGTGCCGGGCGTGCTGATCTGGCGGATCGCCAAGCAGCTCGTGGCCGCCGCCGCGATGGGCGCGGCCTTGTTCTACGCCCGCGACCTGCTAACCGACTGGTTCGCAGCAGGGCTGCTCGCTCGCCTCGGGGCACTCGTGGCCTTGGTCGCAGCCGCAGCCGTGGTCTATTTCGGCCTTGCCTTCGCGATCGGCGCGCTCGATCGCCAGCGCATTGCCACCCTTACGAAGAGAGCAGGATAACATGCGTGTCGTCTCCGGCATCCAGCCGACCGGAAAGCCCCACCTCGGCAATTATCTCGGCGCCATCCGCAATTACGTGAAGTTTCAGGAGGATGCGCACGCGGCCGGCGGCGAGTGCCTGATCTTCCTCGCTGATCTTCATGCGCTGTCCATGCCGCACGATCCCGCAGAGCTCCATTCGGCGACGCTCGAACTGGTGGCGACGCTGGTGGCCTGCGGGCTCGATCCCGATCGCACGGTGCTGTTCAACCAGGCGCAGGTTCCCGCGCACCCTGAGCTGCAATGGCTCTTGAACGGCACGGCGCGGATGGGCTGGCTCGGGCGGATGACGCAATTCAAGGACAAGAGCGGCAAGAACCGCGAAGGCGCGAGCGTGGCGCTGTTCACCTATCCGGTGCTGCAGGCCGCCGACGTGCTGCTCTATCAGGCGACCCACGTGCCCGTGGGCGAGGATCAGAAGCAGCACCTCGAGCTCGCCCGCGACATCGCGCAGAAGTTCAACAACGATTTCTGCACCCCGGACGCCCCCGTCTTCACTCTGCCCGAGCCAATCATCCCGCCCGAGGCCGCACGGATCATGTCCCTGCGCGACGGCACTGCCAAGATGAGCAAGTCCGATCCTTCCGACATGAGCCGGATCAACCTCGCCGACGATGCCGACACGGTGATGAAGAAGGTCAAGAAGGCCAAGACCGATCCCGAGCCGCTGCCGAGCGAGGAGGCGGGCCTGGAGGGCCGACCCGAGGCGCTCAATCTCGTGACCATCTTCGCAGCTCTCACCCGGCAGAGCGTGGCGCAGGTGCTCGGCCAGCATGGCGGGCAGGGCTTCGGCGCGTTCAAGCCGGCGCTCGGCGAGGCGCTGATCGAGACGCTGGCGCCGATCTCGGCGGAATTCCTGCGGCTGAAGGCGGATCGCGAGGCGCTTGATGCGATTCTCGCGCGGGGCGCCGCCAAGGCGCGCGAGCGCGCCGCGCCGACGCTGGCCGCAGCCTACACGGCGCTCGGCCTCGTTCGGGGGTGATCCAGGGGTGACGCAATCTGGCACGATTTTCGCTTGTGCGGCGAGGCGAGCGCCCGATGCGTTCAAATGCCATTCAGACCGAATGGGTTAGCCCCTTCCTCGCAGGTGAAAGCATGCCGTAAGCGAGCGCCGCCCCGCGCCCGAAGGTCCAAACGATAAAGGCCAGGGCGCACCGGCTTCGCTGCGAGGGCTTGGCACGCGGGCGCCTGCTCGGATACAAACCGCTATCAGGCCCGTATCTTGGGTGCTGGCCTTGGAGGGCCAGTCACCGCAAGGGTCGCTCCAAGGGCCACGCAAAGGGATTGCCATGACACATCGTCTCTCAGACACCGCCGCCGCCGCCGCTGCCGCCAAGCCCCGCCAGAAGCGCGCGCTTCGCCTCGCTCTTCCGCTCGCGCTCGCCGCCAGCCTTGCAGCCTGCGCCACTCCGTTCAAGGCGGACGTCTCGCGCTTCAGCGCCCCGCTGCCAGCGCCGCAGGGCCAGAGCTTCGCGGTCGTCGCCGAGGATCCGAGCCTTGCCGGCGGCCTTGAGTTCAGCCTCTACGCCGACGAAGTCGCCGAGGAGCTGCAGCGCGTGGGCTACCAGCGGGCCGCCTCGCCCGAGGCTGCCGACCTTATCGTGCGCTTCGATTACGGCGTCGATAACGGGCGCGAGCGCGTCCGCACCACGCCCGGCGCCGGCTTTGGCGGGTTTGGCCCGTGGGGCGGCTTCGGCGGCTTCGGCTTCCGCAACAACTTCGCCTTCGGCTTCTACGATCCGTTTCTCGCCGGGCCGGACGTGCGCAGCTACACGATCTACACCGGCGAGATCGACGTGAAGATCGAGCGCGCCGCGACGGGCGAGCGGCTGTTCGAGGGCCGCGCCGAATCGGTCTCGCGCTCGAACCGCCTGCAGACGATCGTGCCCAATCTCGTCGATGCGATGTTCACCGATTTCCCTGGCAATTCGGGCGAAACGCTGCGCATCACGATCCGCGATGATGAAAAGAAAGTGCGCAGCGTCGATTAATCGGCTATAGCTACTAGCGACAACAATCGTGAAAATGCCCGTGGATGGGACGGAAAGGCGGCGCAAGGGATCAGCGCCGCCTTTTTGGTTTTCACGGTTGGTTCAGCGGTTGTCGAGTTGCGCGCGCACGGCGAGCAACCCTTCGCGTGTGATTCGGTAAGGTCCGCCGGAACGGCTTCGGATCAGCCGACGTTTGCGAAGGCGCTCGAACACGGAAAGGCTGCAATCGGCGAGGCGCAAGCCCTCCCGATTGAAGCAGTCGATCTCGGTAACCTTGCCGGCTCCATTGCGTGTGAAGCGGATCAACCCGCCCTGCGCGAGGACGTGCAGCACACGCTGCTCGTTTCTTGATATGTTCAAGGGAAGTGTCCTGATTGTATATGCTGAAGCTCACGCCGGGAGCGGGTCCCGGCGGCGATGCAATCGGCCAGCTTCGCATCCCGAAATCATCAGGGACACGGCAGGGCCGTTCAGCGGATCACAATCTCGAACATGAATTTCTGCCTTACAGTTCGCTTATCAGAATGCGCCAGCGCTTGGCACAGGTCAAGCAGCCTAGAGCGCAGCGTGCCCGCCGGTCGAACCCAGGCCGCCCGCGCCGCGATCGGTCGTCTCGAGTTGCTCGACCTCGTCCCAAACCGCCCGCACCACCGGCGCGAGCACGATCTGCGCGATGCGATCGCCGCGCGCGATGGTGAAATCGTGCATCCCGTGGTTGATCAGCAGCACCAGCAATTCGCCGCGATAATCGCTGTCGATCGTGCCGGGCGTGTTGGGCACGGTGATGCCATGCTTGAATGCGAGCCCCGAACGCGGGCGAACCTGTATTTCATAGCCCTCCGGGATCGCGAGCGCGAGGCCAGTCCCCACGGCATAGCGCTGGCCGGGCCTCAGAGTCACATCCTCGGCACTGACCACGTCCATCCCGGCGGCCCCGGCGGTCGCGTAGGCCGGCAGCGGCAGTCCCTCGCCGCGCGGCAGGCGCTTGACCTGGACAGGCACCGGCGCGCCCGTGTGCGTGCCCTCCTGGCCGAGGGTGCGGGTCATTCCGCCGCCTCCTTGCTCAGCACCTGCGCGATGCGTTGCGCGAGCGCCATCGCGACGGCGGCCTTGGGCATCTCGTCGAGGCTTTGAACCCCGTCCTCGCTGACGATGTGGACGCGGTTCTCATCGCCCCCCATCACCCCGCCCGAGACATCGTTGGCGACGATCCAGTCGGCCGCCTTGCGCTTGCGCTTCTGCTTGGCGTTGTGGATCACGTCCTCCGTCTCGGCGGCGAAGCCGACGACGAGTTCGGGCCGCTTGTCGCTTGCGGCGAGATTGGCGAGAATGTCGGGGTTCTCGGTCAGCATCAAGGCGGGCGGGGCCGATCCGCGCTTCTTGATCTTGTTGGGTTGATACTGGCGCGGGCGCCAATCCGCGACCGCGGCCACCATGATCGCGACATCGGCGGGCAGCGCCTCGCGCACCGCCTGGTTCATCTCGGCCGCGCTTTCCACATCGATCCGCTCGACCCCCGGCGGGGTCTTGAGCGCGACCGGGCCGGAAATCAGCGTCACCCGCGCGCCGAGCGCGGCGGCGGCGGCGGCGACCGCGAAGCCCTGCTTGCCGCTCGAGCGATTGGCGATGTAGCGCACCGGATCGATCGCCTCCCAGGTCGGCCCGGCGGTGATCAGCACATGGCGACCCTCGAGCGTGCTGTAGCCCGCCTCGAGATCGAACTCCGCCCCGCCCAGCGCATCGCCCTCGTCCTCCTCGAGCTCGGCCACCTCGACCGGCTTGCCAGGCTTCGCGGCGGGCTTCTTGGCGGGCTCATCTCGCGGATCATCCCGCGCTCCACGGCCAAGCGCAGCGCCGAGGAGATCGAGGCCGAATACGCCGAACTCGAGCCGCCTGAGGATTTCGACCCGAGCGAGAT
>JAZBNR010000016.1:0-23222 GCA_036350735.1 Erythrobacter sp. | reverse complement strand
GGCGGCTTGATCAGCGTGCGCTGGACGATGCCGGGCGCGCCCTCCTCGTCGAGGGTCGAGACGAGCGCCTCGCCCACGCGCAACTGGGTGATCGCTTCCTCGACATCGAGATCCTTGTTGATGCGGAAGGTTTCCGCCGCCGCCCGGATCGCGCGCTGATCGCGCGGGGTGAAAGCACGCAGCGCGTGCTGGACCCGGTTGCCGAGCTGGCCCGCGACCTCCTCTGGAATGTCGATCGGGTTCTGCGTCACGAAATAGACGCCCACGCCCTTCGAGCGGATCAGCCGGACGACCTGCTCGATCTTGTCCTGCAGCGCCTTTGGCGCATCGTCGAACAGCAGGTGCGCCTCGTCGAAGAAGAAGACGAGCTTGGGCTTTTCGGGATCGCCCACCTCGGGCAGGCTCTCGAACAGTTCGGCCAGCAGCCACAGCAGAAAGGTTGCGTAGAGCTTGGGACTGCGCATGAGCCTGTCGGCGGCGAGCACGTTGACATAGCCGCGCCCCTGATCGTCGCGCTTCAGGAAATCGTCGATCTCGAGCGCGGGCTCGCCGAAGAAGTGCCCCGCGCCTTGCGCCTCGAAGCTCAGCAATTGGCGCTGGATCGCACCGACCGATTGCTTGGAGACATTGCCATATTGGCCCGAGAGTTCGGCGGCGTTCTCGTGCGCGTAGGCGAGGATCGCCTGAAGATCGCCGAAATCGAGCAGCAGGAGGCCGTTCTCGTCGGCATAGCGAAACACGATCTGGAGAACGCCTTCCTGCGTCTCGTTGAGATCGAGCAGACGGGCAAGGAGCAGCGGGCCCATCTCGGATATGGTGGTTCGGATCGGGTGGCCCTGCTCGCCATAGAGATCCCAGAAGATCACCGGATTGTCTGAATAGGCGTAGTCCTCCATCCCGAGCTCCCGGGCGCGCGCCTCGAGCTTGTCGGCATGCTTGAAGGTTGGCGAGCCAGGCATGGCGATGCCGGAGAGATCGCCCTTTACGTCGGCGACGAAGACCGGGACGCCGACGGCCGAGAAGCTTTCGGCGATGCCCTGCAACGTCACGGTCTTGCCCGTGCCGGTCGCGCCCGCGATCAGGCAATGGCGGTTGGAGCGGCTGAGCGCGAGGTGCTGGTGTTCGCCATTGCCGCCAAGCCCAAGAAAAATGTCGTCCACGCGCGTGTGCCCCCTGATCACGTTGCTCTTTTGCGTTACTGATGCGTTAACGTGCGATGGCTGTGCAATCAGCCCGCCCGGCGGTCAACCTCTCGACTTGCCCGGACAATGGGCTAAGGCTTGGGTGATGGGTCGCACCGCACCGTTCATCCTCCTCGACGATGCCAGCGAGGGCGCGGGAGACGCGCTGTTCTTCGAGGCACCTGCGCAGGTTTTCGCGGCGCACCGGCCTGGCGAGGTCACGCGCGCGCTGACCGAGGCGCAGGCCGCGCTCGATGCCAAGGGCGGGACGCTGGCCGGGATGTTCGCCTACGAAGCGGGCCTCGCGCTCGAACCGCGGCTCGCGGGGTTGGCCGAGGCGCGGCACGGCGCGGCGGGGCCGCTCGTGTGGCTGGCGCGGTTCGAGGCGGAGCCCGAGCGGATCGCGCCCGAGGAGGTTCCTGCATGGCTCGCGGCGCGCGGGGAGGGGCACGCCTCGCTCGGCCCGCTCGACCCCCAGCTCTCACCGGGCGGCTACGAGCGCGCTTTCGACAAGGTGCGCGAGGCGATCCTCGCGGGCGACATCTATCAGGCCAATTTCACCTATCCGCTGGTCGGGACCTATCGCGGCGATCCGCTGGCGCTCTATGCGGCGCTGCGCCCTGCGGCGCGCTCGGGCTATGGGGCGTTGCTCTTCGACGGGACGCATTATCTCGCCAGCCTCTCGCCCGAGATGTTCTTTGAAAGCGACGGGCGCGCAGTTCACGCCAAGCCGATGAAAGGCACCCGCCCTCGCCTGGCTTCCCCCGAAGCAGACCGCGCGATGGCGCAGGACCTTGCGAGCTCGGAAAAAGACCGGGCGGAAAACCTCATGATCGTCGACTTGATGCGCAACGATCTCGCGCGGGTCGCCGAACCCGGCTCGGTTCGCGTCGAGGCGCCGTTTGCAATCGAGAGCTATCCGAGCGTTCACCAGATGGTGAGCCACGTGCACGCGCGGCTTACCCGTGGGGTGAGCGCGATGGACCTCGTCAAGGCCCTGTTTCCCTGCGGCTCGATCACGGGCGCGCCCAAGATTCGCGCGATGGAAGTGATCGCCCGCCACGAGCGC
Source organism: Erythrobacter sp. (assembly GCA_036350735.1). GTDB lineage: Bacteria > Pseudomonadota > Alphaproteobacteria > Sphingomonadales > Sphingomonadaceae > Erythrobacter. The sequence continues at coordinate 20,972 of JAZBNR010000016.1, read as the reverse complement.
GATGCGCGCGGGCCCTATTGCGGTGCAATCGGGATGATCGCGGCGGATGGCCGCGCCGCCTTCAATGTTGCGATCCGCACCTTGCGGCTGACCCCGATCGAAAACGATCAGGGTACAGCAGTGCTTGGCGTCGGGTCGGCAATTGTGGCAGACAGCAAGGCTATGACCGAGCGGCGCGAATGCGAAGTAAAGGCGGGCTTTGCGCGGGCCGCCTTGGGCGAGCTCGCGGCGCCTGCCTGCGACCTCATCGAAACGATGCGATTCGAACCCGAGGCGGGCGTGCTCCATCTCGAGCGGCACCTTGAGCGGATGAAGCGCAGCGCGCAAACGCTCGGCCATGAATTTGATCGTCACGCCGCGCGCAACCAGATCCAGGCGCTCTGCTTCGAGCTCGATGCCCCGGCCAAGCTGCGTCTCCTCGCCTCGCGCCGCGGGGCGATTGCGCTTGAGACAGGTCCGCTTCCGCACTCGCCCGATGGTCAGCTGGACTGCGTGGCGCTGCCCCATCCGCTCGATCCGAGCGACTGGCGCCTGGCGCACAAGACTTCGGATCGTGGCTTCTACGAGGAAGCGCTCGCCGCCGCACGCAATCTGGGCGCGCGCGAGGCGATCCTGGTGCGCGAGGATGGCCTCGTCACTGAGGGCTGCTATACCAACATCTTCGTTGACCCCGCAGGCACGGGTGAGGGTGTGTTGCTGACACCGCGCGCCGATCTGGGGCTCCTCCCCGGCATATTGCGCGAACACCTCATCACCGAGGGCCGCGCGCGCGAGGCCGAACTCACGCTCGACGATCTCGCAAATGGCTTCTGGCTCGGCAATTCGGTGCGCGGGCTCGTCGCGGCCCGGCTCGTCTAGGGCTCAGGCACGATTGGCATGACCCCGACCATCCTTTACGAAGACGGCGAAGCGCTGGTAATCGACAAGCCCGCCGGGCTTGCGGTCGATCGCCCTAGGCGCGGAGGGCCTTGCCTTGCGGATCATCTCGACGCGCTCAAGCTCGGCTTCCAGCGCGCTCCTGCTCCGGTTCACCGGCTCGACACAGACACCAGCGGCTGCCTCCTCCTTGCTCGCAACCCCAAGGCACTGACCCGATTTTCGCGTGCTTTCGAGGAGCGTAGCGTCGCCAAGACCTATCTCGCCATTCTCGACGGCCACCCCGAGGGCAGCTCGGGCACGATCGAGCTCGCGCTCGCCAAGATCAGCTCCGAGGCGAAAGGCTGGCGCATGATCGCGGCGAAGAAGGGCAAGCCTGCGGTCTCGCACTGGGAGCTGGTCGGGACGCTGGGAGCCCGCAGTCTCATCCGATTTCGCCCCGAGACCGGGCGGACCCACCAGCTGCGCGTCCATGCGCTGAAAGGTCTTGGCGCAGCGCTGCTGGGCGATCCGGTCTATGGCGCGGGCGCGGTGGCGGGGGCGCGGCGGACCATGCTGCACGCCGAGAGCATTTTAGTGCCGCGGGAGGGCAAGACCGCGATCAGCGCGGTGAGCCCGCTGCCAGCGAACTTCGCAGCGCTCGGGGTCAGCGTTGGATAGCGCCTTGCTCGACCGGGCCCACGCGCTCGCGCGCGAGAGCTTTCTCGCAGGCTCCGGGCCGGGCGGGCAGAACGCCAACAAGGTCGCGACCGAAGTCCAACTGCGGGTCAACGTCTATGCGCTGCGGCTGCCCCCGGCGGTTTTTGCGCGGTTGCGCGAGGCGGCAGGATCGCGGCTGACGGCGAGCGGCGATCTGCTGATCACTGCTCGCGAACACCGCACGCAGGAGGCCAACCGCGCGGAGGCACGCGAGAAGCTCGAGGCGCTGCTCGAGGCCGCCCACCGCGTTCCCAAGCGCCGCGCCAAGACCCGCGTCAATCGGGTCGGCAAAACCAGGCGGCTCAAGACCAAGAAAGAGCGCGGCGAGGTCAAGGCCAGGCGCGGCAAGGTCGATCGCAGCGATTGGTGAGCCTTACGCGAGTGCGGCGTCGATCACCATGAAGGTGGGCTCGATCGAATGGCGCCGGAATCGCTCCGGGTCGATCGCCTCGAGTGCGGGCACCGGCCGGGTCTCGTGCAATCCGCGCAGGGCGAAGCCGGCGGCAAGCAACGGGTTCACGATCTCCTCGAACGAACGATAGTAATCGGGCACCGCCACCGGCTCGGGCGTGAAATTCTTCCACATCGCCTCGCACAGATGCACGCCAAAGGCGCTGGGCGGGCGATACCACTGCCACGCGCCCATCGGATGCTGAACGCTGAACACCAGCCGCCCGGAGGGCCGCAGCACGCGCGCGAATTCGCCCAGAGGGCGCGACCAGTCCCGCACATAGTCGATCGCAAGCGAAGAGGCGACGAGGTCGAAGCTCGCATCCGCCAGCCAGTCGAGCGGCTGCGCCATGTCGGCGATGCGGATCTCGGCGTGCGGGCCCGCCCGCTCGCGGGCAATCGCGACCATTGCCGGGCTGACGTCCAACGCAGCAACCCGCGCCGCGCCGCCCGCGAGCAGGTCGCGGGTGAGAAAGCCCGGACCGCAGCCAGCATCGAGCACCGCCAGCCCTGCGACCTCGCCGATGACCCGGCGGATCGCGGGATGCTCGTTATAGCCGTTCTCGGCCTTGGTCTCGGCGCGCTCGGAATAGGCCTGGGCCAGCGCCTCGTAGGCGGCGAGCGCAATCGGGCGGTCATCCTGGTTCATCGGTCCTCGCTCTGGCGCGGCGTCTCCCGCACGGTGCGACCTTGACTTTTCATCGCGATTCGATCAATGGCGCGGTTCTATCGGCGGTGCACCGGCTTTATCGGGCGCGCCGCCATTTATTTTTGTGCGCCCGCAACGCAATGCGTCCGGGCCATTCCATTTGACAGGATACCACCATGGCGAAGCCAGCAACCGTCAAGATCCGGCTTGTGTCGACCGAGGGCACTGGCTTTTTCTACGTGACCAAGAAGAACCCGCGCAACATCACAGAGAAGATGTCGTTCCGCAAATACGATCCGGTCGCGAAGAAGCACGTCGAGTTCAAGGAAGCGAAGATCAAGTAAGATTGGTCAATTCAGCCCCGGTTCAATGCGCCTCGCATAGCCACGGCAGGATGATGAACCAGCTTCTTGCAAAGATCGCCCGCCCGGGCCGAGCGCTCGCGGCGGGCGTTTTCGCGCTTTCGGCCAGCCTTCTTGCCGCACCCGCGATCGCTCCCGAGCTCACCAGCGCTCAGGCCCAGTCCCGCAGCGCCGAGCTCGACCGGGCGGTGGCCGCGCTGCGCGGCATCTCGACCATGCGCGCCGATTTCAGCCAGACCGATCGGCAGGGCAATCTGCTCAAGGGCACCCTCACGCTCAAGCGCGGCGGCAAGATCCGCTTCGATTACGGCAAGGATGCAGAGATGCTGGTCGTCTCTAACGGCAAGTCGCTCTACTTTGTTGATTACGAGGTGGGGCAGGTGGAACGCTATCCGATTCAGCGCTCGCCGCTCGGGGCGCTGCTCGATCCCTCGCGCGATGTCAGCCGGTATGGCGAACTCATGCCCACCGGCAGCAGCGAGGTGCTCTCGATCCTCGTCAAGGATCCCAAGAAACCCGAATACGGAACGATCAACCTGATCTTCGTCTCCGATCCGCGCGCGCCGGGCGGCTTGCAGCTCACCCATTGGGTCGCGCTGGATGCGCAGAATTATCGCACGACGGTTCGATTGACCAATCATCGCTACGGAATGGATGTCGCGGAAAGCGCGTTCAGCTTCGAGGATCCGCGCCGAACGTCTCGTCGCCGTCGCTGAACGGTTAAGCCGTGAACGGTTGTCGGGACGCGACAAAACTAATGGCGCGTTCATTGAGATGAAAGGCTCCTCGCGGTAGAAGAACTCAACAAGGCGGTCGAAGAAGGGTTTCCCCCCTGTTGCCCTGGTCTTCGGAAAGTGCCGTCTTGGAACAAGCGTGACGAACGCTGAAACGGAACCCCAGTGCCATCGCCCCCGGCACTGGGGTTTTTTGTTGCCCGGCGCAACGTGGCCGGTTTGCGCGCAAGCAGCTAAGGCTTGTCCCCCCACCCGTCGGGCACTAGGTCAGCGGCCATGCTTTCCGTCGCCACCTGGAACATCAACTCGGCCCGCCTGCGCCTACCCCTGATCGAGCGCTATCTTCATCAGGAATCGCCCGACATCCTGTGTTTGCAGGAAATCAAGTGCGAGACGGGGCAATTCCCCGCAAGGGCGCTGGCCGAGCTCGGCTATGTCCATCAGGCGATCTCCGGCCAGAAAGGCTATCACGGTGTCGCCACGCTCAGCCGGGTGCCGATCCGCGAGATCGCGCGCCACGATTGGCAGGACAATGGCGAGGCGCGCCATGTTGGTGTCGAGGTGGTCGGCAAGGATTTGGTGGTCGAGAACGTTTACGTGCCGGCCGGTGGCGACGTGCCCGATCGCAAGGTCAATGTGAAGTTCGGCCAGAAACTCGATTTTCTCGAGCGGATGACGCGATGGGCGGACAGCGTCGATGCGCCCACGCTCATCGTCGGCGATTTCAACATCGCCCCGCTCGAGAGCGATGTGTGGAGCCATAAACAGCTCCTCAAGGTGGTCAGCCACACGCCCGTCGAGGTCGAGGCGCTTGAGCGCTTCCGTCAGGCGCATGGCTGGATTGATATCGGGCGCGAGCATGTGCCCCATCCAGAACGTTATTATTCGTGGTGGTCGTATCGCTCGCCCGACTGGCGCAAGAACGATCGCGGGCGCAGGCTCGATCACATGTGGGCAAGCCCGCAGCTCGCCGCGCAGGCGCGCGAGCACCGCATGCAGGAGGACGCGCGCAGCTGGGACAAGCCCTCGGACCACATCCCGCTGGTAACAAGGTTCGAGGTCTAGCGGGGATGTGCGATCATCCCGATCACGCGGGCTGCTCGCCTTCGCCCGGACGCCGCGCGGCTCAGGCGGTCGATGCGCTGCGCCATGGCTGGCCGCTGCGGTTTGCTGATGGCCCAACTCTGCTTCCGGTCGAGACCGCTGCCGCCCCCGACGCGGCTGCGGCGCGAATGCTCATTTCGGCCGCGCGCGCCGCGACGCTGAAGCTCGCCAACCAGCGCGAGGCGGCTGTGCCGCATTCGCCGGTGCTGATCAGCGGCAGCGAGCCGTTCGATCTTGCGAGCGCGCTGCCGATCGCCGATCCCGCGCTCGATCTCGCCAACCCGCTGAAAGGCCCGTTCCGCGCCGAAGCGCTGGAATGGGCTGACGAGGCGGAGACCGCGATGAAGCTCGCCCGGATCGCCGGCATCCTGCCCGCCTTTCTGGTCGATCCGGCGGCGAGCGGGGAAGCGCACGGCCTCAAGGCGAGCGACCTCGCCGCCTATTCCGATCCGCGCCCCTTGCGCGTCGTAACCCGCGCGCGCCTGCCCGTCTCGGCAAGCGAAGAGGCCGAGATCGTGGCTTTCCGCTCGCCCGCCGACGCGCGCGAGCATGTCGCGCTGATCATCGGCAAGCAGAGCGGCGATCGCCCGCCGCTGGTGCGCGTTCATTCCGAATGCCTGACGGGCGACGTGCTCTCCAGCCTCAAATGCGATTGCGGGCCGCAACTTGATGGAGCGCTCGAGGCGATGGCCCGCCATGCCCGCGAAGAAGGTGGCTGGGGCGCGCTGCTCTATCTGCGACAGGAAGGCCGCGGGATCGGGCTCATCAACAAGCTGCGCGCCTATCGCCTGCAGGATCAGGGGTTTGACACGGTCGATGCCAACACCCGCCTGGGCCTGCCCGACGAGGCGCGCGACTTTCCTGTTGCGGCGCGTATGCTCGAGCTCCTCGGCGCGCGCGCCATCCGGCTGCTCACCAACAATCCGGCCAAGGTCGCGGCTCTGGAAGCACACGGGATCACCGTCAGCGAGCGGGTGCGCCATCAGCTTCCTGACAATCCGCACAACGCGAAATATCTCGCCACCAAGCGCGATCGTTCAGGGCACCTGCTGCTGTGAGCGGGTCGCAGGTCGCCATCACAATCCGCCCTGAGCGCGAAGGCGACGAGGAGGCGATTCACCGTCTGACCGAAGCCGCTTTCCGCGAGATGGAATTCAGCGACGGCAACGAGCACCATCTCGTCGATGCGCTGCGCCGCGAGGGCGATCTCGCGCTCTCGCTGGTCGCTGAGGACGCGGTGCGGATCGTGGGCCATATCGCCTTCTCGCGCGTGACGATCAGCGATGGCGCGCCCGATTGGTTTGGGCTTGGCCCGGTTTCGGTGTGGCCTGAGCTTCACCGGCAAGGCATCGGCAGTGCGCTGATAAGGCGGGGGATCGCGGACCTGCGCGCACTCGGCGCAAAGGGGATCGTCCTGCTCGGCAGTCCGGACTATTATTCCCGCTTCGGCTTCGTGCACGAGCCGCATCTGCGCTATCCGGGGCCGCCCGCCCAATACTTCCAGTGCCTGCTGCTCGATGGGCCTTTGCCCGAAGGCGAAGTCCGTTACGCGCCCGCGTTCGACGGTTAGCGCCGCTCGTAGCGAGTGAGGCCGGGAGCGAGGCGGTTGTTCCGGATCGCCAAGCGGGCGCCTTCCCAGTCCGCCAGGAACACGCTGTTGCGCTGAAGGCCGGGCACGAACCGGGCCTCGTTATTCTCGACGATCAGGCCATCCGAATTGTTCTGGCCCTGTTCGGCGCCCAATGCGATGAAGGCGGAATAGTTCTCCTTGTCGCGCCCCTGGACGAACCAGTTGCCCACGATCCGCCCGGTCGAGCCGGCCGGAAGATCGATCATGTAATTGGTCGCCTTCCCGGCCGAATCGTCGAACGAATTGTTCTCGATGGTGACGCGCGCGGTGCGCGATTTGAGATAATGGCCGCCCATGCCGCGCTCGAACCGGCTTTCGCGCACGGTGAGTTCGCCATAATCGCCGATATAGATCGAATGGGCGCAGCCGGCAGAGTGCTCGCAGGTGCCCAGCCCGCTGAAAGTCGAGCGGGTGATGTAGATCTTGGAGCTAGGATCGGCGGCGCTCAGGATGCCCTGCTGGCTGTCGAGGAAACGGGCATAGGCGATGTTGAGCGCGCCGCGCTCGATCCGGATGCCCGCACCGTTGCCGTCTTGCACCGCATAGTTGCGGAAGGTGAGCCCGCGCACTTCCGCACCCACGCCGCGCAACACGAGCCCCGCCTTGCCCTCGCAAGAACGGCCCTCGAGGATCACGCTGCCGGCCTTCTCGGCGAGATAGACGATCACCCCCTTTTCCTGCACCGCGCATTGGCGATAAACGCCGGGGGCAAAGCGGATCGTGCCGCGCCGGTCGCCGATCGCGCGCACGGCATCCTGCAGAACCGCGAAGCTCTCGCCTGTCTCGACAATGGTGAAGGGTCTGGATTGGCCCTGCGCGATGAGCCCTCCAGCCGGAAGAACGATCGCCACGAGCAGGGCAAGCGCAAGGCGCGGTGCCTTGCGAAAGCGATCGCGGAGCGAGAGCGGAGGCTGGTGGCGTTGCGCCTGGGATGCGGGGCGGGGCGTTGTCATGAGAGCCGAATATCATCAGCATCGCGCCAGGCGAGCGGCGGATTGCGTGCTGTGCCGCCCTGGGCCAAAGATTGGGCCTTGGCTTAACCGCATCTCCCTCGCTAAACCCCCCGTCATCGGCCCCGGGTGCTCCCGGGCAATTTGGAAGGATGACAGGAATGAAGAAGGCTATCTACGTCGCTATCCTCGTCGGCGGCGCGCTTGCGCTGTCCGCGTGCGGCAGCTCGGAAGACGCATCGACCGAGGCGGTCGCGGACACTGTCGAGATGCCCGCCGCCGAAGCGCTCGAGCCGATCGACGAGGAGCCGGTCGCAGATCCCTCGCTCGACGGTCCGCCGCTCGAGGAAGATGACACTGCCGTGTCCGAGACCACAGCCTCCGAAGCGGCCGACAACGCCGCCGACGTCGCTGCGCAGGCTGAGGCCGCCGCTGCCGAGGCCGAAGCGGCTGCCAGCGCCGCCGAGGGCCTGGACAATCTTGAGGAGCGCTGAGATCAGGCGCGGCACGCAGGCCGCCGGCACCCTCGCACTTCTCGCAGCGGCCCTGGGCCTTGCGGGATGCGGGGGTGCGAGCGAACCAGCCGCACCGGGGGGGGTGAGCAAGGGCGAGGCGGAAGCGCTCGACGAGGCGGCGAGCATGCTCGACGAGACGCGCATTCCCGAGGGCGCGCTGCCCGAGGTCGAGGCTGAGCCTGGCGCGGAGGGCGAGGGTGAAGCCGGATTGCGCGGCACGGGAGCGGCGCGCTGAAGCACGGGCCGCGAGGCTTGCGAGGAGAGGAACAAAGAAAATGAATGCCCCCACCGATCCAGCGACCTTCAACGTGGGCATGGACCCCGAGACGTTCGAGCAGTTCGCCGAGCAGCTCCAGCGCTATGTCCGCGAGCGGCTGATCCCGGCCGAGCCGGAGATGATCGAGGCCGACCGCGTCCCTCCAGCTATCGTCGACGAGATGCGCGAGATGGGCCTCTTCGGCATCAGCGTCCCCGAGGAATATGGCGGCGCGGGGCTCAACATGAGCCAATATGCGCGCGTGGTGAACATCATGAGCTATGCCGCGCCCGCCTATCGCTCGATCTTCTCGATCAATATCGGCATGTTCGCGAGCGCGCTCAAGAACGGGGCGACCGAGGCGCAGCGCGCCGAATGGTATCCCAGGCTGGTCGAGGGCAGGATCGCGTGCTTCGGTCTCACCGAGCCGGGCTCGGGCAGCGATTCGGCCGCGATGCAGACCACCGCCGTGCCCGATCCCGATGGCAATGGCTGGATCCTCAACGGCACCAAACGCTACATCACCAACGCCCCCCACGCCGATGTGGCGCTGATCATGGCGCGCACGAGCAAGGAGGCGCTGCCCAAGAACGCGCATGTTTCGGCCTTCATCGTGCCGATGAATACGCCCGGCGTTTCGACCGGCTCGCCCGACCGCAAGATGGGCCAGTCCGGCAGCCACATCTCCGACATCATGCTCGACGACGTGCGCGTGCCCGGCGATGCGCTGCTCGGCGGCGAGACCGGCCAAGGCTTCCGCTTTGCCATGCAGAGCCTCGACAACGGCCGCATCAGCGTTGGCGCGGCGGCGACGGCCTATGCTCGCCGCGCGCTCGATTCGGCGCTGCGCTATGCCAATGAGCGCAAGGCCTTCGGCGAGCCGATCGCGCGCTTCCAGCTGATTCAGGCGATGATCGCCGACAGCGAAACCGAGATCTACGCCGCCGAGGCGATGATGCGCGATGTCACCGAGCGGGCCGATCGCGGCGAGAACATTCTCGTCAAGGCCGCCGCCTTCAAGGTGTTCGCCTCCGAGATGTGCGGCCGGGTGGTTGACCGGGTGGTGCAGATCTACGGCGGGGCGGGCTACCTCGCCGAATACGATGCCGAGCGGTTCTATCGCGATGCGCGGATCTACCGGATCTACGAAGGCACCACCCAGATCCTCCAGCTCCAAATCGCCAAGCACACGCTGCGCCAGTGGGAAGCAGCCAACCTCTAGCATCGCTGCGGCATCATTCCTGCGGGAGCCATCTGTGTATCAATTGCTGAGCGATGTCTCGATCATCGAAGTCTCGAGCTTCGTCGCCTCGCCCACCGCCGGGCTCTATTGCGCGCAGATGGGCGCCGAGGTGATCCGCGTCGACCACACACAAGGCGGGCTCGATTATGACCGCTACATGCTGACGCGCGAGGGCCGCTCGCTCTCGTGGGAGAACCTCAACCGCGCCAAGAAATCGGTCGCACTCGATCTGCGCTCGGGCGAGGGACGCGAGCTGTGCGTGGAACTGGCGGCGAAGACGGGCCAGTGCATCACCAACCTGCCCGAGCAGAGCTTCCTCAGCCATCAGGCCATGGCGGCGAAGCGCGAGGACATGATCTCGGTGCGGATCATGGGCTGGCATGACGGGCGCCAGGCGATGGACTTCACCGTCAACGCCGCTTCGGGCTACCCACTGATGACGGGGCCTGCCGAGTGGGACGCGGCCAGCGCCGAACCAGTCAACCAGGTGCTCCCGGCGTGGGACTTCATCACCGGCGCCTACTCGGCCTTCGCTCTCCTCGCCGCGCTGCACCACCGCGCCGCGACCGGCGAGGGCACCGAGGTGCGCGTGCCGCTGGGCGATGTCGCGATCGGAACGGCGGCCAATTCGGGCATGTATGCCGAGATGCTCTATCGCGGTGCCGACCGCCCGAGGCTCGGCAACGCGATCTGGGGCGCGTTCGGGCGCGATTTCCGCTCGAAGGACGGCGTGCGCTTCATGGTTGCAGCCCTTACGCCCAAGCAATGGGCGGGGCTGGTCGCGGCGTTTGGGGTTGCCGGTCCGGTGGGGCTGCTTGAAGCCGAGCGGGGGGTGCGCTTTGCCGATGGCGATCGACCCCGGTTCGAGCACCGCGAGGCGCTGTTCGCGATCTTCCAGAAAGTCGCCGGCAGCCATGATTACGCCGCACTCGAGGGCATGATGAAGGCGCAAGGCTGCACCTATGAGCGCTATCGCACCGCCTTCGAGGCGGCGAACGATCCGGTGCTCGTGCGCGATAATCCGCTGTTCGGCCCATCGCCGGCCAATCCGAGCGGCTTCGACTATCCCGCCACCCGCAGCTTCGCCAACCTCCCGGCCCATGCGGCGGGCGATCCCCGGCCCGCGCCCTATCTTGGCGAACACTCCGAGGAGGTGCTGGCCGAGCGACTGGGGCTCTCCAGCGGAGAGATCGGCCGGTTGATCGACGCGGGCACCGTTGCCCTTTCGGACAAGGACAGGACATGACCAGAAGAGCCGCCATCTGCACTCCCTTACGCACTCCCGTCGGCAAGTTCCTCGGAGGCCTCTCGAGCCTCACCGCAGGCGAGCTCGGCGCGGTGATCCTCAAGGCGCTCGTCGAGCGTTCGGGGATCGACCCTGCGCGGGTCGACGATGTCGTCTTCAGCCAGGGCTACGGCAATGGCGAGGCGCCTGCGATCGGGCACTGGTCGTGGCTTGCCGCAGGGCTTCCGCTCGAAGTGCCCGGATACCAGCTCGACCGGCGCTGCGGCTCGGGGCTGCAGGCGGTCGCCAACGCGGCGATGATGGTCGAGACGGGGATGGCCGATGTGGTGGTCGCAGGGGGATGCGAGAGCATGTCCAATGTCGAGCACTACACGCTTGCCGCGCGCGGGGGCGCACGGATGGGCGATCTCACGCTGCATGATCGCCTGACGCGCGGGCGGCTGATGAGCCAGCCGATCGAACGCTTCGGCATCATCACCGGCATGATCGAGACCGCCGAGAACCTTGCCAAGGATTACGGCATCACCCGCGCGCAAGCGGACGAATACGCGGTCCGCTCGCACAGTAAGGCTGCGCGCGCGTGGGCCGAGGGCAAGTTCGCCGATCACCTCGTGCCGGTGGCGGTGCCGCAGCGGCGCGGCGATCCGGTGATGTTCGACCATGACGAGGGCTACCGCGCCGATGCCTCGATGGAGGTTCTGGGGAAGCTCACCCCGATCGATCTCAAGCGCGACCCGCAAGCGATCGTCACCGCGGGCAATGCCAGCCAGCAGAACGATGCCGCCTCCGCCTGCCTCGTGGTCGCGGAGGACAAGCTCGAGGAGCTTGGCCTCACCCCCTCGCTGTGGTTCGGAGGCTGGGCGGCGGCGGGCTGCGATCCCTCGCGCATGGGCATCGGCCCCGTGCCAGCGGTCGAGCGGCTGTTCGCCCGCCGGGGCTATGGCTGGGGTGATATCGACCTTGTCGAGCTCAACGAGGCCTTCGCTCCGCAGGTGCTGGCGGTGCTCAAGGGCTGGGGCTGGAGCGAGGACGATTCGCGGCTCGACCTGCTCAACGTCAACGGTTCGGGCATCAGCCTTGGCCATCCGATCGGCGCCACCGGCGGGCGCATCCTCGCCGACATGGCGGCCGAGATGCACCGGCGCGGCGCGCGGCTTGGGCTCGAGACGATGTGCATTGGCGGCGGCCAAGGCATCGCGGCGGTGTTCGAGCGGGCGCAATGAACCTTGAGGCGTGGATCGGGCGCACCATCCGCGCCACCGACCGGCTCGACGAGGGGCTCGCGCGGCGCTGGTGCGCGACCTTCGACCGCGCACTGCCTTCGCCAGCGATCATGCCGCTGGGCATCCACTTCGCGCTGTGCACGCCTGACGCGCAGACCCGCGCGCTCGGCGATGACGGGCACCCGGAACGCGATGACACCGCCGACAGCTTCCTTCCGCCCTTTCCCATGCCGCGCCGAATGTGGGCGTCCTCCACCATCGAGTTCCGCAAGCCGATCGCGGTCGGCGCGGTGATCGAACGGGTCAGCCGCGTCGCCTCGATCAAGCAGAAGGAGGGCAGCTCGGGCAGGCTCGCCTTCGTCGAAGTCGCGCACGAGACAAGCGCGGACGGCAGCCTCGCGGTGATCGAGACGCAGACGCTGGTCTATCGCGAGGCTGCCGCCGCCGACGCCCCGCTGGCGCCTCCCAAGCCCGAGAGCGGCCGGTTCGAGAAATCCGAATGGACCGCGCACACCGCACTCACCCCGGACCCGCGCCTGCTGTTCCGCTATTCCGCGCTCACCTTCAACACGCACCGCATCCATTACGATGCTCTTTATGCGCGCGGGGTCGAGCGCTATCGCGGGCTGGTGGTTCACGGACCGCTGATCGCCAGCCTGCTGTTGCAGCTCGCCGCGCGCGAAGTGGGCGAGAACAGGCTGCGGCGCTTTGCCTTTCGTGGGATGTCGCCGGCAATAGCGGGCGATCTCCTACACCTTGCCATGCGCGAGAGCGCGGACGGTCTGGAACTCGGCGCCTTTGCGGCTGATGGCCGACAGGTGACGGCTGCGAGCGCTAGCCTCTAACCTTCAGTCCGCCTGTGGCGGGCGCCCTCGGCGAGGCGGTTTGGTCCGCCCGACTTCGATCCCGCGTGCGCCGAGTGCCTCGCGCAGCAGCATCTCGATTTCGGCATTGGCCGATCTCAGCTCTGCCGCGGCGAGGCGTTCGATCGCCTTGTGCACTTCCGGGTCGAGCCGGAGGGCGAAGGCCTTCTTGCTGGCGGGTGCAGCCATGGCTGCCTCCTTGAAATTCTTCTCACTGATAAAGCGTGCCGGCATTGACCACCGGATGCGCCTCGCGCTCGCCGCACAGGACGACGAGCAGGTTTGAGACCATCGCCGCGCGCCGCTCGTCATCGAGCTCGACAATGCCATCGGCGCTCAGCTTCTGGAGCGCGTCGTCAACCATGCCGACAGCGCCGATCACCACCTTGCGCCGGGCCGCGATCACCGCGTCCGCCTGCTGGCGGCGGAGCATCGCCCCGGCAATCTCGGGTGCGTAGGCGAGATGGGTGAGGCCTGCCTCATCGACCGTGATCCCGGCAACCCGAAGGCGCTCGTTGAGCTCGACGATCAGCTCGCGATTGACCACTTCGCCGCTGCCGCGAAGAGTGGTCTCGTCGTCGTCCGACATGTCGTCGTAGGGGTGGCGTGAGCCGACCGTGCGCAAGCCTGCCTCGATCTGGATATTGGTGAATTCCTTGTAGTCATCGACATCGAACACTGCCTGCGCCGTGTCCGCCACCCGCCAGACGACGTTGCAGGCAATCTCGATCGGATTGCCGCGCAGATCGTTGATCTTGACCCGCTCCGAATGAATGTTGTGCGCGCGCACGGAAAGCTTCTGACGGCCGATCCATGGCCAGACCCAGTGCAGCCCGTCCTTGCGCACCGTCCCGCGATATTCGCCGAATAAGGTCAGCACGACGGCCTGGTTCGGCTGGATCATGAAGAAGCCGCTGAGGATGAAGACCGAGGCGATGAGAGCGACCACCGCCGCTATGCCAAGCGCCCCGCCCCCGCCCGAGGCAAAGAGGACGAGGCCCGGCAAGAGCAGCAGCCCCAGCAATGTGGCCAGCATCAGATAGCCATTGATGGCCCTGCCGCGGCTCTCGCGGCTGGCTGCCATGCTCTCGATCCGTTCAACCATGGCGATCCCCGCGCGATATAAAGATGATATTGCCTTTATATCGAGAGCCCTGCCCCGTCAATCGCCCAGCGGATAAGGCGCGATCGGCTCGAGCACCTCGTAGGTTTCTGGGATCGCTTCGCGGCCAAGATCGGGAAAGTCGATCGGCGAGGGCTCGATATTGGTGTCGGGCAGCCGGTCAAGCAGATCGCGGATCAGGGTGAGCCGGCCCCGTTTCTGGTCGTTGAAATCAACCAGCGTCCAGGGGGCGTGGCTCGTGTGCGTCGATCGCAGCATGGCCTCCCGCGCCTCGGTGTAGGCATCGTATCGCGCGCGCGCGGCGAGATCTATCGGCGAGAGCTTCCAGCGCTTGAGCGGATCCTCCAGCCGCTCGCGCAGGCGCTCTTCCTGGTTCGCCTGATCGGTCGTCAGCCAGTATTTGAACAGGAGGATGCCGTCTTCGGTCAGCATCTTCTCGAACACCGGAGCAGCCTTGAGGAAAGCCTCGGCCTCCTCTTGCGTGCAATACCCCATCACCCGCTCGACACCCGCACGGTTGTACCATGAGCGATCGAACAGCACGATTTCGCCCGCAGCGGGCAAATGCGCGACGTATCGTCGGAAATACCATTGCGTGCGCTCGGCCTCGGTCGGCTTTCCGAGCGCGACGGTGCGGCACTGGCGTGGGTTGAGCTGATCGCGCACCGCGCGGATCGCACCACCCTTGCCTGCGGTGTCGCGGCCCTCAAAGAGGACGATGATCCGCGCCCCTGTCGCGCTCGCCCAACGCGCCATGCCAACCAGTTCCTCGGTCAGCGGCTCGAGCGCCACACGATAATCCTTGCTCCTCAGCCTTTCGCCGCTCTTCATGCCCAGTGCCCCTCTGTGCCCTTGTCTAAACCCCGAGCTAGCCTCACATTGCCGGCCATGGCCACCCCAGCGATCCAGGAAATCGATTATTCGAGGCTGCCGAGCCTCCCGGCAGACGTGTTCACCGCGCCGCTCGCCAAACCTGACCACGTGGGCACGGACTGGCTCGAGCCGCGCCAGGCCGATTATTCGAGCGAGGATCACGCTATCTGGGACGACCTTTTCGCTCGCCAGATGGACATCCTCCCCGGCCGTGCGGCGACCGCCTTCCTGCGCGGCCTCGACAAGCTCGAACTCGGGCGCGGCGGTGTGCCCGAATTCGGTGCCATGTCCGAGGAGCTCGGCGCGCTCACCGGGTGGAGCGTGGTCCCCGTGCCCATGCTGATCCCTGATCACGTGTTCTTCTGGCACCTTGCCAACCGCCGTTTCCCGGCGGGCAATTTCATCCGCACGCGCGAGACCTTCGACTACATCCAGGAGCCCGACGTCTTCCACGACGTGTTCGGGCACGTCCCGATGCTGACCGATCCGGTCTATGCCGATTACATGCAGGAATATGGCCGCGCAGGGTGGAAGGCGATGCGCTACAACCGACTGAAGGCGCTGGGCGCACTCTACTGGTACACAGTGGAATTCGGGCTGATCGAGGAAGCGCAAGGCATTCGCGCCTATGGCGCCGGCATTCTCTCGGGGCCGCGCGAGGCGGTGTTCGCGGTAGAGGCGCAGAGCCCCAACCGGATCATGCTCGCGGTCGACCGGGTGATGCGCACCGATTACGTGATCAGCGATCTGCAGCCAACCTATTTCGTGATCGAGAGCTTCGAGGATCTCTATCGCCAGACTGTCACACGCGATTTCGACCGGCTCTATCGCAATCTCGCGCCTGGCTTCACCTATGCCAACAGTGCGGTGATCGATGTCGATTATGTGGTGCACCGCGGCACGCAGGAATATCACCTGCGCGGCGGGAAGGGGAGCGGGGCGAAGCCCGTCTAGGCCTGAACGTTGTCACCGCGTGCGAGGATCGCATTGTAGATCACGAGCGCCAGAATGCCGCTGAGCGCACCGCCGCCGAGCGCGACCAGCGTCAGCCCGCCAAGGAAGCCACCTTCGTTCAGCAGAAGCCCGGGCACCACCGTGGTGGCGACGCCGACCCCGATCTGGCGCAGGATTTCGCCCGCGCCCTCGGTGCGCATAAGGATCGAGCCGAACCAGCCGAGGCTGCTTCCAAGGATGATCAAAACGAGTAACGCCATGCGATGTCTATTTCTTGTGACAGGTGGGTTGCAAACATGAAACACCCCAACGGCCGAGCGGTTCCTCGGGCAATTGCGCGGGCAGCGAACTAAAAAACAATCAACAGCAACGCCCCCATCGCAATGCGGTAAAGCACGAAGACCAACATCGAGGCGCGTTTGAGGAAGCTCATCAGGAAGGCCATGGTCGCAAAGGCGGCAAGGAAGGTCAGCACCCCGGCGATCAGTGCATCCCAGGCAAGCGCCGCCCCTGCCTCGAAGATTTCGGGCACGATCAGCACCCCAGCCCCGGCCACGGCCGGGATCGACAGCAGGAACGAGAAGCGCGCCGCCTCCACACGCTCGTAGCCGAGCGCGCGAGCCGCGGTCATCGTCACGCCCGAGCGGCTCGTGCCCGGAATGATCGCGAGCGCCTGTGCGGTGCCGACGATCAGCCCGTCGCGCCAGGTCATGTCCTCGAACACCTTGGTCTCCTTGCCGAAACGGTCGGCGAGGCCGAGCAGGATACCGTAGGCGATGAGATTGAAGGCGATGAGATCGGTGAAGCGGATCGAGGCCATGAGGTCGCCGTCGACCACGGTGATCCCGAACATCGTCTCAACCGCCGAATTGAACACGCCCAGCTTGATCGCAAGCCCGAAGGCGACCGCCGGAATGGTGCCGAGCACGATCCACCAGAACAGCCGCCGCTCGGCCGGCGCGCGCGGCGCCTTGGCACCGATGCCGATGCTGGCGAAACCGCCGCGCGCGAGCACCAGCACGTCCTTGAAGAAATAGACGATGATCGCGAGCAGCGAACCGACATGCACCGCAACGTCGATCAGCGGCCCCTGGTCGGGAAAATCGGTGAGATTGGGGATCAGGATGAGGTGGCCCGAGGAGGAGATCGGGAGGAACTCGGTGATCCCCTGGACGATCGCGATGAGCAGCAACTGGAAAATGGTCATGGCGAGCGGCCTCTGGCACGCGTTCGGATCAAGTCAAACGGATTTGCAGGGCAGGCTCGCTCAGGCAGCGCGTTCTGCGGTGAACTGCAGCCGCGCGAGCCGCGCGTAGAGCCCGCCATGCGCGGAGAGCTCGGCATGGGTGCCCTGCTCGACGATGCGGCCGTTGTCGAGCACCACGATCCGGTCGGCCGCGCGCACGGTGGCGAGGCGGTGCGCGATGACCAGCGTGGTGCGGCCCTGCATCAGTGTCTCGAGTGCCTGCTGGACCAATTGCTCGCTTTCGGCATCGAGGGCACTCGTCGCCTCGTCGAGCAACAGGATCGGGGCATCGCGCAGCAGCGCGCGCGCGATCGCGACGCGCTGCTGCTGACCGCCCGAAAGCTGGGTGCCGCCCTCGCCGAGATAGGTGTCGAGCCCGCGCGGCAGGGCGCGCAGGAAGCCTTCGGCATTGGCCGCGCGCGCTGCCTGCCAGATCTCCTCGTCGCTCGCATCCCACTTGCCGTAGCGCAGATTGTCGCGGGCGTTGGCGCTGAACAGCACCCCATCCTGCGGCACCAGAGCGAGCCGCTCGCGGATGTCGGCCGGATCGGCATGAGTCAGCGGGACTCCGTCCAAGCGGATCGTGCCGCCTTGCGGATCGTAGAATCGTTCGACGAGCTGAAACACGGTCGACTTGCCTGCACCCGACGGGCCGACGATCGCGATCGTCTCGCCCGGCTCGATCTCGAGGCTGAAATCGGCGAGCGCCGCGGTTTCCGGGCGCGCGGGATAGCGGAACGTGACGTTGCGGAAGGAGAGGCTGCCGCGCGGGGGCACCGGGAGCGCCTCGGGACGGGCGGGTGCGGCGATATCGGGCTCGGCCTCGAGCAGCTCGGACAGGCGGCTCGCCGCCCCCGCACCGCGCAGGAGATCGCCATAAACCTCGGTCAGCGCGCCGAATGCGCCCGCCACGATCATGGCCCCCACAATGAAGGACAGGATGGTGCCGCCGGTGATTTCGCCCGTGGCGACGCCTTCCGCGCCGCGCCACAGCAGGAGGACGATCGAACCGAAGATCGCGAGGATGATGATCGCGGTCATCACCGAGCGCAGCACGATCCGCCGCCGCGCGGTGTCGAAGGTCCGCTCGACAGCTTCGCCGAAGCGGCCGGCCTCGCGGTGTTGCTGGTTGAAGCTCTGGACGATCTTCATCGCCGAGAGCACCTCGGTCACCATCGCGCCGACATCGGCGACGCGATCCTGACTGTCACGCGAGATGGTGCGGATGCGGCGGCCGAAGATGACGATCGGCAGGATGATCGCAGGGATGCCTAGCGCGAGCCAGATGGTGAGGCCGGGCAACAGCGCGAAGAGATAGATCGTGCCCCCGATACCCAGAAAGGCGTTTCTCAGCGCGACCGAGATGGTGGTGCCGACCACCGTCTCGATGATCGCGGTGTCGGCAGTCATCCGGCTGGAGATTTCCTTGGGGCTGTTCTCCTCGTAAAAGCCGGGGGACAGACGCATGAGGTTGCGGTGCACCTTGCGCCGGATGTCGGCGACCACGCGCTCGCCGATCCAGCTCACGAAATAGAACCGTGCGGCGGTGCCGAACGCGATCACAACCACGATCACCATCAGGTAACGAAACCAGCGACCGATATCGCCGACAGCCTCGCCGCCCGATTCCACCGCGCCGCCGAAGCCGCGATCGACGATCAGCTGCATCGCGGCCGGGATCGCCAGCGTGCCGGCCGCCGTCACCGTCAGCGCGACCAGCGCGAGGAACACCTGCTGCGGGTATTTGGCCGCCTCGCGATAGACCATTCGCAGCGGCGCCAGCGAGCGGGGCTTGCGCGGCTCGTCCTTCGCCTCGTCGCCAGCCGGGAGCTCCTCGGTCGAGGGCTCCGGCTCGGCTAGCGTAGACGTGGATGAAGGGCTGACGGGCTGGGTTTCAACGGTCATCGTGCCAAGGGTCCTAGCCCCCCATTCTGTCAATTTCACGTGCAAAAAGCACATTGACGTGCGCAAGGCAGCCCGCCTGCATCATATTGTGCATTGCACAACGGCATGAGAAACGCCATCTAGCGCCGCGAACGAGAGCTCGAAGCTGGGCCACCCAAGCTATCCGGCGTCGCGATTCACGGATCGGGCGCCGGCGGAACGAGGCCTGGGTGCGCGGGCCAGGCTTGCCACGGGCCGTCCCTCGCTCGCCGGGCTCTGCGGGACGGACAGGAACGAAACACGGCCTCGCCCGATGATTTGGTGAGGACCATTCGAGGGGGAAGACCCGATGCTTTACCAAGCCTATGAATTGCAGCGCAACTGGTTGAATTCGGTGAGTTCGCTCGCCTCGATGGGCGCGGAAATGTTGACGCGGCCGACCAATCCGTTCGGCAAGATGGTCCCGTTCGGCACTTCGGGTCTGCTGCCGATGGCCGCGAACGCGCTGGACGTGCTCGCTCACGCAACAGCCAATTACGAGAAGCCCAAGTTTGGCATTCGCGAGGTGGAGATCGACGGCCAGCTCCACCCGGTGACCGAAGCCGCTGTGATGCGCCGCCCGTTCGGCGACCTCAGGCGCTTCCGGGTCGCGGGCCTCGGCAAGGATCGCCCGCGCGTTCTCATCGTCGCGCCAATGAGCGGGCATTATGCAACGCTGCTGCGTGGCACGGTCGCGCGGATGCTCGAATCGAGCGAAGTGTTCATCACCGACTGGGCCGATGCCAAGATGGTGCCGCTGAGCGATGGCAGCTTCGATCTCGACGACTACATCGATTATCTCATCGAGTTTCTCGAGCACATCACCAGCAAGAACGAGGGCCGCCGGGCGCACGTGCTGGCGGTGTGCCAGCCTTCGGTGCCCGCCTATGCCGCGACCGCGCTGATGAACCTGCGCAAATCGCCCGCCACCCCGCTCACCCTCACCATGATGGGCGGACCGATCGACACGCGCGAATGCCCGACCAGCGTCAACCATCACGCGATGAAGCGTCCGATCGAATGGTTCCGCCAGAGCGTGATCGCGACGGTGCCGTTCAAGTATCCGGGTGCCGGGCGGCGGGTCTATCCCGGCTTCATGCAGCTTTCCGCGTTCATGAGCATGAACCTGCAGAGCCACATGATGAGCCATTACGAGATGTTCAAACACCTGAGCGCCGGCGATGAGGAAAGCGCGCAGGCGACCAAGGACTTCTACGACGAATACCGCGCGGTTTGCGACATGACCGCCGAATTCTACCTCCAGACGGTCGAGGAGGTGTTCCAGAAGCACTCGATCCCGAACCGCACGTTCGAGCATCGCGGCGAGATCGTCGACGTGACCAGGATCACCGACACCGCGCTGCTTGCGATCGAGGGCGAGCGCGACGACATCTCCGGGATCGGCCAAACCAAGGCCGCACTCAAGCTCGCGACCGGCCTCGCGCCCGACAAGAAGCGCTATTACATGGCCGAAGGCGCGGGCCATTACGGCATCTTCAACGGCAGCAAGTGGCGCACCAAGATCGCGCCGGTGGTCGAGGAATTCATCGCCACGCACGGGGGCTGACGACAACACGGCGCCAGCTTCAGCTTGTGTTTAAGCACGCTGGAGCCTTGAAGTTGCCGTTCAGCAACTGACCCCTTTGCGGAACTTGCGTGACACCACCTATACAGGTAGGTCTGCATGGCTTGAAGGGGGGGTGACGGGGTGATCAAAGGCAGGTCGGCGTTCGGCGCATTTCTACTGCTCGTGATGATTGTCCCGGCTTTCGGGCTCATGGCGGAAACGGACTCGCTACCCGCTCATTCGGTCCGGGCACGAGATCTCGGAGTTCCTTTTGGTGGCACTCCGGGGCCACTCAACGCCATCACCGATGTCGCTGGCGTGGAGGTCGGGCACACGACGCTTATATCGGGCGAGGGCCAGCTGATCATCGGCAAGGGTCCGGTGCGCACGGGCGTGACGGCGGTTCTTCCGCGGGGGAAGACCTTCGATCCGGTCTACGCCGGGTGGTTCTCGCTCAATGGCAATGGCGAGATGACCGGCACGACT
>JAZBNR010000015.1:0-26838 GCA_036350735.1 Erythrobacter sp. | reverse complement strand
GCGACGTCCTGGACGTTCTCGACGTTCTGCGTCTTGGTGCCGGTGACCACGATGTTGCCGATCGCATCGAGCGAGCTTTGGCGCTCCTGCGGGGCGTCCGTCTCGTCGTCGTTATCCTCGACGCTCTCCTGCATCGCCGCCTCGGCCTGCGCTGCGAACGGAGTGACGAAGGCGCAACTCGAAAGCAGCAGCGCAAGACTGCGCTGCGTCCATATGTGGGTTCTCATGTTTTGACCTCTCCTGACTAGGACTCGCGCGGCTAGCCAATAAGTTGCCAATTCGCAACGGAATTTGGCACTTTGGGCACCACTGTGCCAAAAATGCCTCAGCGCGAGGCGCGCTCTAGCTGCCTCTGACGCTTGTCGCTCGCGGCGGCGAGGAGGGCGTTGCGGATCTCGGACATTCGCGCTGGCGAGGTGATCTTCGCGCCGGTGAGGTCGGTGACGTAAAACGTATCCGCCGCGCTTTCGCCATAGGCGGTGATATGCGCGGAATGAACGATGGTGTTCTCCTCGAACAGCGCGTGCGCGAGCCGGTTCAGCAGCGCCGGGCGATCGCGCGCGCTCACCTCGATCACGGTGAACTGGCGCGAGGCATCGTTGTCGAAATTGACCGCGGGGGCGACGCTGAAAGCCTTGGAGCGCGAATGGCGCAGCGGGCGGGCTGCGAGTTTTGGCACCAGCGCGACCTTGGCCATCAGCGCATCGCTGATCGAAGTCTTGAGACGCTCGATCTGCGCGGGTTCGCTGAACGGCGCATCCTCGCGGTCCTGCACGAGGAAATTGTCGATCGCGATGCCGCTGCGCGAGGTGTGAATGCGCGCATCGATGATGTTGGCGCCCGCGAGATGGATGCCGCCCGCGATGCGGAAGAACAGCCCGGGATGGTCCGCTGCGATCACGCTGACGAGCGTCGCTCCGCGCTCCTCGTCGACCTCGCAATGGATCGAGAGGTGCTCGCCCATCGCCTCCGCGTCGCGATACTGGACGAGGTTGCGCGCGATCACGTCCTCGGGCTCGGCGATCCAGTAGGCATCGTTCAGCAGCTTGCCGATGCTGGTGACGAGCCCCGCATCGCCCCCCAGCAGTTGTGCGGTCGCCTCCTTCTTGGCCTCCACCCGTTCAGCACGCCCATGCCGCATGTGGCCGAGGCGAATGCGCTCCTCGGCCGCGTCATAGAGTTCGCCGAGCAGCTGGCCCTTCCAGCTGTTCCAGGTCCCTGGCCCGACCGCTCTGATATCGACCGCGGTGAGGATCGCGAGATTGCGCAGGCGGTCGATCGTCTTCACCTCGGCGGCAAAATCCTCGATCGTCTTGGGATCGGTGAGATCGCGCTTCTGCGCCGTGCGGCTCATCAAGAGATGCTCCAGCACCAGCCATTCGACCAGCTCGGTCTCACGCTCATCAAGCCCGAAGCGCGGGCACAGCCGCCGCGCGACCCCGGCGCCCAGCACCGAATGATCGCCGCCGCGCCCCTTGGCGATATCGTGCAGCAGCACCGCGACAAACAGCGCGCGGCGCGAGGAGAGCTTGTGGATTTGCTCGGTCGCGCGCGGGTGATCGTCGGGCAGCAGGCCCCGCTCGATCTGCGAGAGGAGGCCGATCGCGCGGATGGTGTGCTCATCGACCGTGTAGTGGTGATACATGTCGAACTGCATCTGAGCGTTGACCCGGCCGAAATCGGGTACGAAGCGGCCGAACACGCCGGTCTCGTTCATCCACCTCAGCACCGTTTCGGGATCGCGCCGGCCGCACAGCAGATCGAGGAACAGCGCATTGGCCCGTCTGCTCTTGCGCACATCCTTGTCGACCAGCCTGGCATCGCGGTCAGCAAGGCGCATGGTCTGTGGATGCAGCTCGAGCCCGTTCGCCTCGGCCAGCTGAAAGATCTCGACCAGCCGCACCGGATCCTGCGCGAACCAATCGTCCGAGGGCACGCTGATCATGCCACCTGCAACCTCGTAGCCCGCCAGATTGCGCGGCTTCTCTTGCGTCCAGCGCGCGACGAGATCGCCCGCGCGGCTGCGCCGCCGAGCGAATTCCTCCTCCAGGGTGGCGAGGAATACGCCGGTGAGGCTGCCGACCTTCTTGGCCTGCAAAAAATAGAACTGCATGAACCGCTCGACCGCGCTCTTGCCGGGGCGGTCGGCGAAGTTCATCCGCATGGCAACGTCGCGCTGGAGATCGAAGGTCAGCCGGTCTTCGGCGCGCTCGGCGATCTCGTGCATGTGGCAGCGCACCGCCAAAAGGAAGCTCTCGGCGCGGCGGAAGCTGCGATATTCCTCCGGGGTGAAGAGGCCGACATCGACAAGCTGCGCGGCGGTTTCGGCGCGGTGAATGTATTTGCCGATCCAGTAGAGCGTCTGGAGATCGCGCAGGCCGCCCTTGCCCTCCTTGACGTTGGGCTCGACGACATAGCGGCTGTCGCCCATCCGCTTGTGCCGCTCGTCGCGCTCGGCGAGCTTCTGCTTGAGGAAATCGCGCTCGGTCCCGGCTACCAGATCGCGCCAGAAGCGGGTGCGCGCCTCCTCGTAGATTGCCTGCTCGCCCCAGACCAGCCGAGCCTCCAGCAGCGCGGTGCGGATCGTCAGATCCTCCCGCGCCATTCGGATCATGTCCGAAACGGTCCGGCTCGAATGGCCGATCTTGAGGCCGAGATCCCACAGCAGGTAGAGCATCGCCTCGATCACCTGCTCGCACCAGGGCGCGCGGCGCATGGGCGTCAGGAAGGCGATGTCGATGTCCGAATGCGGCGCCATCTCGGCCCGGCCATATCCGCCCACCGCGAGCAGCGCGATGCGCTCAGCCGCGGTGCGGTTGGGGGCAGGGAAGAGATGGGTGGTCACATGATCGTAGATCACCCGCAACAGCTGGTCGGTCAGGAAGGCGTGCCCGGCGGCGCATTCGTGACCGGTGGTGGGCTTCTCGGCGAGCCTCCGCGCGAGCTCGCCCCGGCCCTTGTCGATCGCGTTGCGCAAGGTGGCGACGATGTGCGGCCGCGCGCGCGCGCCATGCGCCTCGACCAGCTTGACGATGGTCTCGGCGATGGTGCGCCGGTCGAAGATCGCCCGCTGGCGCGCGAGACGGTGCTGGACGGGCGCCTGGACGCGCCCGGTCCCGCCGCGCCCCGGATCACCGCGCTCAGCCACCCGCCGCGCGGCGCTCACAGGCTGAGCGCCGCGCGCAGGCGTGTGCAGCTCGCGCGCTCAGGCAGCGGCGAACTGCCGGGCGTAATGTTCGCGCAAAGTCTTCTTGTCGACCTTCTGCGTACCAAGGCGCGGGAGTGTCTCATCGACCACGAAGATATGCTCTGCAAGCGGCACCTTGAAGGGGGCAATGTGTTCGAGCAGGAATCCCCGCAGCGCCTCGGGGGTGACTGTCTCGCGCCCGCTCTTGGTGAGGATCACCGCGGCGGGCACTTCGCCGAAGCGTTCATCGGGCAGGCCGAAGACGGAGCATTCCGAGATGTCGTCATGCGCATAGATCGCATCCTCGACTTCGATGCACGAGATGTTCTCGCCGCCGCGGATGATGATGTCCTTCTTGCGATCGACGATGAAGAGATAGTCGTCCTCGTCGAGATAGCCCAGATCCCCGGTGCGGAAGAAGCGATCATCGGTGAAGGCCGCCTTGGTCGCCTCCTCGTTCTTCCAGTAGCCGCGGAAATTGGCGACGGTGCGGATGCAGACCTCGCCGGTCGATCCAGCGGGGAGCGGCTTGCCGTCATCATCGAGGATCGCGAGTTCGACGAGCGGCTTGGAGGCCTTGCCGGTCGAGCCGGGCTTGGCGAGATAGTTCTCGTTGAAATTGCCGCAGCCGACCGCATTGGTCTCGGTCAGGCCATAGCCCAGCAGCGGGAAGCCACCGGGAAAGGCCTCCTTGATCTTGTTGACATGCTCGACCGGGCGCGGCGCGCCGCCGGCAGCAAAGCTCTTGCAGGCGGAGAGGTCGTAATTGCCAAGCTCCGGATGGGTCGCGATCTCGTAGCTCATCAGCGGGACGCCGACAAAATACGTCACCTTTTCCGCCGCCATCAGCTGGATCGCGTGAAGCGCGTCCCATTTGGGCATCAGCACCAGCTTGCGCGCGATCGCGTAGGATTGGAGGAACAGCGGCACCTCTCCGGTCACGTGGAACAGCGGCACGGCAACCAGCGCGCAGGGCTGTGCGCTCATGTCCTCGCCCCGGCTCTCGAGATGGACCTTGGCCATTGCCGACTGCGCGACATAGCTCATCACGCCCGAGACAACGCCGCGATGATCGGAATAGGCGCCCTTAGACTGACCGGTCGAGCCCGAGGTGTAGAGGATGGTCGCCAGATCATCGGGGCCGAGCGCGCCCAGCATCTGCATTGCCACCGAGGAGGCCTGATCCGCAGGCGCGCGCCACACCTTGGCAAGCCCTTCGGGCGGCGAGGTGTGGTCGATCAGCACCAGCTGTGAGCCGTGCTCG
The DNA here is from genome assembly GCA_036350735.1 of Erythrobacter sp. Lineage (GTDB taxonomy): Bacteria > Pseudomonadota > Alphaproteobacteria > Sphingomonadales > Sphingomonadaceae > Erythrobacter. Next base: position 22,387 of record JAZBNR010000015.1, on the reverse strand, counting down.
TGCCCCTCGAGCCGCGCGGCGCGGCCCTGGTCGGCCAGCACCAGCCTGCATTCGGCGAGACGGATTCCGTAAGCGAGCTCCTCGCCCGACCAGAAGCCGTTGAGCAGCGTCGCGCAGCCGCCCGCCATCGTGACGCCCATGAAGGCGATCATCCAATTGGCCGAATTGCGCGCAGCGATCCCGATCCGGTCACCCTTGGCGATGCCGTGATCCTTGACGAGGCTTTCCGCAACACACATCGCAGCGCCATAGGTCTGCCCGAAAGTGAGGCGCACATCGCCATCGACGATGAAGTCGATGTCCTTGTGCTCGTTGCAGAAATGCGCGAAATAATGCGCCAGCGATGGTGGGGCCATGGTGAAGGCCGGCATCGTCACGCCGTCGCGCTCGATCGGCGAGGTGTGGAACGGCTGACCTTCCTTGGTCAGCTCGGTGATGATCGCCTCGAGGGCATTGTCCAACTGGGTGGGCATCGGGTTTCTCTCTCTCCTCAAACACAAACGCGTTCGCACCGTGTGGCTCATCCGGGCTTGCGCCGGGATGAAGCGATCGAGCGCTGCGACACCGCGATGCGATTCCCCGAGCGCTGCAGCCGCGAGGCCGGCGCGACACGCATCGAGCCGCCTTGCCGACCGCCGGGCTCCACTCCCGGCTGGCCTTTTGCCAAGGGGCGCTCTTTCCCCGAACCACATCGTGTGCCAAAAGCCGCGCGGCAGACCTGCCGATACGGCGTATCATTCCTACTAAGGGGTTCGCACCTTGCTGTCACTACTTGCCGCGAGCGTTGACGCCGCTGCCGCCGCATCGCCGATCTACTGGGAAGATCTGGGCCTTGTCCCGGGTATCCCGCTTGGGCCTTTCACGCTGCGGTTCTATTCGCTCGCCTATCTGATCGGTGTGCTGTTCGCCTATTGGCACCTCTCGCGCATGATCAAGCAGCCCGGTGCCCCGCTCGCGCAGCGGCATGCGGATGACCTTTTCTTTTATTGCACGCTCGGCGTGATCGTCGGCGGCCGGCTCGGCTATGCCGCATTCTACACCGGGGGCGCATCCGACATCCCGTCCGCCTTCACCGATTTCTCGGGCGATGGCTTCGTCAGCTGGAAGCTGCTGCGAGTGTGGGATGGCGGCATGAGCTTTCACGGCGGGCTGATCGGCGTGCTCCTCGCGATCGCCTGGGTCTCGTGGCGCGACAAGCTCTCCTTCCTGCGCGTGTGCGATTATATCAGCGTCAACGTGCCGCTCGGGATGATGCTAGGCCGCCTCGCCAATTTCAATAATGGCGAGCTTTATGGCCGGGCGAGCGACGTTGCCTGGGCGATGGTCTTTCCGACCGACCCGGAGCAGGTGCCGCGCCATCCGAGCCAACTCTATCAGGCGGGCCTCGAAGGGCTGGCCTTGCTCATCATCCTCATGCTCCTATTTTGGAAAACGCGCGCGCGCTATCGTCCGGGCCTGTTGGTCGGCATCTTCACCCTGGGGATGGGATTTGCGCGCTTTGTTAATGAATTTTTCCGCGAACCGGACACACAATTGTCGCAGTTCGCCGCGGAAACCGGTCTTTCGATGGGACAATGGCTCACGATTCCACTTATCCTCGTTGGGTTGATTGTCACGATCTACGCCGTGATGCGCAAGCCAGTGGGCGCCGGGCGGACGAACCAGACCGCAGCCGCCTGACGGAAGAAGCCGGAGAGGACGTCGACGCGATCGATGCCTCGAGCTGGCGCGACCTCGATGATGGCGAGGGCGCGCTGGGCTCGGTCAGGCTGATCGATCCCGAAACGCTGGAAGCCGGCCCGGAGGATATCGTCTCGCTTGCGCGCGAGGACGAGGAGGATCTGGTCGATCTGCGCGAGGATGACGACGCGGATCTTCTCATCGATCTTTCGAGCGAGGCCGAATCGGGGCTTGTGTCGAGCTTCGACGATGACACGGTTATCCTGCTCGACCCCGAGGAGGAGGATAGCGAGGAAGCCGCGCTTGCAGCGCAGCGCGCCGAGGCGGCGGAAAGCGAGCGGCGCGAGGCCGAGGCGAGGGAGCAGGCGAAAGCGGCTGCGCGGGCCAAGGCCAAGGCGGAGGCGGAGGCGGAGGCCAAGCGGAAAGCGGAAGCCGAAGCCAAGGCGAAGGCCGAAGCGCTCGCAAAAGCCAAGGCCGAGGCGCGCGCCAGGGCGATGGCGGAAGCAAGGGCGCGCGAGGAGGCCGAGGCTCGCGAAGCCGAGGAAGCTCGCCGTGCGGCAGAAGCCAAGGCCCGCGAGGAGGCGAAGGCGAAGGCGCTCAAGGCGGCGCAGGAAAAGGCCGCGCGCGAAAAGGCGAAGGCCGAAGCCGAGGCCAAGGCGCGCGCCGAGGCTGAAGCCCGCCGAAAAGCCGAGGCGGCAGCCAGGAAGAAGGCCGAGGAGCAGGCACAACGCAAGGCCGAGGCCGAAGCGAAGCGTAAAGCCGAAGAGGAGGCCAGGCGGAAGGCCGAGGCAGAGGAAAGGGCCAGGGCCGAAGCAAAGGCCAAGGCCGAGGCAGAGGCGCGGGCCAAGGCCGAAGCAGAGGCAAAGGCGAAAGCGGAGGCCAGGCGCAAGGCGGAGGAAGAAGCCAAGGCGAAGGCCGCTGCGGAAGATCGAGCTCGTCGCGAGGCCGAGGAGCAGGCGCAAGCCGAGGCTGAAGCGGAAGCCAAGCGCGCGGCCGAAGAAGCAGCCAAGGCAAAAGCCGGAGCCGAAAAGGCTGCAGCGGAAAAGGCAGCCCGCGCGCTCGCCAAGGCGGAGGCCAAGGCGGCGAAAGAAGCCGAAAGGAAAGCACGCGAGGAGGCCGAGGCGAAGGCCGCGCGCGAAGCCGCCGAACAGGCCGCTCCTGCAAAGCAGGCCACGACCGCGACAGAGACCGAAGAGCCGCCCCCTCTCATACGCAAGGCCAAGCCCAAATCGAAGCCGGCCAAGGCCGATATTCCTGCGCCATCGCCGCCCAAGCCCGCCGAAGCCGAGCACGCGGCCCCAGCCGATCTCGCCGAGACTTTCCGCCGCCTGATCCGCTCGACCGGCCCGATCAGCCTTGCGCAATTCATGGCCGAGAGCAACGCGCGTTATTACAATTCGCGCGATCCCCTGGGCGGCGATGCGGCCAGCGCGGGCAACACCGGCGATTTCATCACCGCGCCCGAGGTCAGCCAGATGTTCGGCGAGCTGATCGGCCTGTGGCTGGCGGATCTGTGGGTGCGCATGGGCATGTCGGACAGGGTGCATTATGTCGAGCTTGGCCCCGGGCGTGGAACGCTCGCGACCGACGCGCTGCGCGCGGCCGGGCGATACGGTTTCGATCCGCCGATCCATTTCGTCGAGGGGTCGGAAGCACTGCGCAAGGTGCAGCTCGAGGCCTTCCCCAAGGCGATCCACCACCACGATCTCTCGACATTGCCCGACGATCGCCCGCTGCTGATCGTCGCCAACGAGTTCTTCGATGCACTGCCGATCCACCAGCTGGTGTGCGCCGCGCAGGGCTGGCACGAGAAGCTGGTCGGGCTCGAGGGCGATGACTTCGTGTTCGTCGCCGGGTCGGAGCCGATGGATGCGCTCGTCCCGCCGACTTGGCGCAGCGCCCCGCAAGGCACGATGATCGAGACCAGCCCCGCCGCCACCGCGCTGATGGCCGAGATCTCGGCCCGGCTCGCCAATCAGGGCGGCGCGGCGCTCATCATCGATTATGGCCCGTTCGAACTGCGCTCGGGCTCGACCTTGCAGGCGATCAAGAGCCATGCCCATGTCGATCCACTCACCCATCCGGGCGAGGCGGACCTGACGGCGCACGTCGATTTCGAGCTTCTCCAGCACGTTGCAGTCGCCAACGGCGCGGAAATCATGGGGATCGAGATGCAGGGCGACTGGCTGCGCAATCTCGGCATCGACACCCGGCTCGAGGCGCTCCAGCGGCGCGATCCGAGCAACGCGGACGTGATCAAGCGGCAATACGAGCGGCTGGTGGCGGATAACCAGATGGGCACGCTGTTCAAGGTGCTGGGCATTTGCGGGCGACGCTGGCCGATCGGCGTCGGGTTCGATCCGCGCTAGGATGCGTTTGGGGGTGCCCCCATGAAGCTGTTTGCCCTATCAGAACGCCAGTCTGCAAAGGGAGACGATTGCGAAATGACCATGCGAAGCTTGTTCCTGGGCGGCGCTATCGGCGTGCTTGCGGTGAGCCCGGCCGCGGCGGCGGAGCCGATCACCGGGCGCTGGATCACCGCCGAGAAGGACGCCGTGGTCACGATCGAGCAATGCGGCAAGACGCTGTGCGGCAAGATCGCGCGCTTTCTGGAGCCCCCTCCGCAGGGGCCGGATCAGCGCGACATCAACAATCCCGATCCCAAGCTCAAGCAGCGCAAGCTCCTCGGTATGCCTGTGCTGACCGGCTTCACGCGGGACGATGACCTGTGGCGTGGGCAAATCTACGATCCCAAGACAGGCAAGACCTATCGCTCGGTTGTGCGGCGAACGGGGCCGGGCACGCTCGAGGTGCAGGGCTGCATCACGATCTTCTGTCAGAGCCAGACCTGGCGCCGCGCGAGCTGAGCGGCTCTAGCGCGCGATCCGCTCGCTGAGCTGCGACGCCGCCGCGCGCGGTGTAAGCTTGCCGCTATCCTCACGGTCAACCGCGTAGTTCGCCTCGCGCATCGCCTCTGCCGGGATCGCCCCGATCAGCGGCTCGAGCGCCGCCTGCAATCGCTCGTCGTCCGCCACGCGCGGGCTCAGCATGATCATCGCATCATAAGACGGGAAGGCGCCGAGCGGATCTTCGAGCACCACCAGATTGTCCGCCGCGATCCGCCCGTCGCTGGTGTAGGCGCTGATGACATCGGCCTCGCCCGAGCGCAGCGCGTTGTACATGAAGGTGGTGGTGAAATTGCGCTGCTCGCCGAACCGCAGGCCATAAGCCTCGCGCACCGCGACATATTCGGGCCGCTCGAAGAATTCGGGATCGCCCCCGATCGTGAGATTGGGCGCGGCGGCGGCGAGGTCCTCGATGGTTTCGATGCCCAGCTCCGCGGCGCGGTCTTCGCGCATGGCGAGCGCGTAGGCGTTCTCGAAGCCCAGCCGACCGAGCACGTCAATCCCGGTGTTCTCCCTTTCCCAGCGCACGATCGCCTCATACATCGCCTCGCGCCCGGGATTGTCCTCGCGGCCGATCTCGTTGGTCCAGATCGTGCCGGTGTAGTCGATCGAGATGTCGATGCTCGAATTGGCGAGCGCGCTGTGAACCACCGCCGAGCCGAGCCCGTCGCGATATTCGACCGCATAGCCCGCCTCCTCGAGCCGCGCGCCGATCAGCTTGGCGAGAACGTATTGCTCGGAGAACTGCTTTGAGCCGATCACGATGGCATCCTCGTCCGAACTATCTATCTGCGCGATGAGTGCCGCTCCAAGCCCGAGCGCCACCGCGATCATCCCGCCGAGCCAGAGCGGGCGCGAGCGCGCGGCAAGCCCGCGTTCGATCATCCCGAGCAACGCATCGGCCACCAGCGCGAGCCCGGCGCTGGCAAAGCACCCCGCGAGCACCAGCGCCCAGTTCTGCGTCTGCAGCCCTGCGAAGATCGGATCGCCCAGGCTCGGCTGGCCGATCGTGGTCGCGAGGGTGGCCGCGCCGATGGTCCACACGCTCGCGGTGCGGATCCCGGCCATGATGAAGGGCGCGGCGAGCGGCGCCTCGACGAGGGTGAGCTTCTGCCAGCTCGTCATCCCCACGCCGTCTGCCGCCTCGAGCACGCCGGGATCGAGATTGGCCTGCGCGGTCACGGCGTTGCGCAGGATCGGCAGCAGCGCGTAGAGCGCAAGCGCGAGCAGCGCAGGCAGGAAGCCGAGCGTCGGCAAGCCTTCGCCGAACACCGCGCGCAAGGAGAGGAGGATCGGGAAGAACAGCGCGAGCAGCGCCAGCGCCGGGATCGTCTGGACAAGACTAGCGAAGCCGAGCGTCACCCGCGCGACCGTCTGCGAGCGGCTCGCCCACACCGCGAGCGGCAGCGCGACCGCGATGCCGAGCCCGATCGCGCTTGCTGCAAGGATGACATGCGCCGTCAGCTTGTCTCCGAGGCCCGCGAGGATGCCGAGGAAATCGTTCATCGAGGAGCCGCGCCCGTTTCCATCCGGGCGAGCTTCTCGGCCTGCTCGCGCGGCACCGCGACAAGCCCCTGCGCAATGGCTCCGCCCGCCCCGGCGAGCAGCGCCTGCGGGGTTTCGTCGGCAACCAGCAGGCCTGCATCCATCACCAGCACGCGGTCCGCCAGCAGCAGCGCCTCGCTCATATCGTGCGTGACCATGATGGTGGTGAGACCCAGCTCCTCGTGCAGCTCGCGCACCCGTTCGCCCAGCGCATCGCGGGTGATCGGATCGAGCGCGCCGAAGGGTTCGTCCATCAGCAGCAGCTCGGGATCGCCCGCCAGCGCGCGCGCCACGCCGACGCGCTGGCGCTGGCCACCCGAAAGCTCGTCGGGCATCCGGGTCGCCATGGCAGGCTCGAGCTCGACCAGCGTCAGCAGCTCGGCGATCCGCTCGTCGGTCAGCCGTTCGCCGGCGAGCCGCGGGCCGATCGCAATGTTCTCCGCGACCGCCATATGCGGGAAGAGCCCTATCCCCTGAAAGACATAGCCGACGCGCCGCCGCAGCCGCGCCGGCCTGAGTTGCGAGACGTCCTCGCCGCCGAACAGCACGCGTCCGGCCGTGGGCTCCACCAGCGTGTTGACCATCTTGAGCAGCGTCGACTTGCCCGAGCCCGATGCGCCGACCAGCGCGACGAAGCTGCCGGCCATGATCTCGCAGGAAAGCCCGCCGACCGCGACGGTCTCGCCACGCTCGCCATAGCGCCGCTCGACTGAATGGAATTGCAGGAGGCTCGATGAGGCCCCTGTCGGCGCCGGGCCGCGATCAGGCCCCATCGGCTGCTTCGTCCGCTTCGGCCTCATCCTCGCCCTCCGCGTCATCCTCTACCCGCGGGGTGTAGGTGATGCGCCGCAGGATCACTTCGCGCCCGTCCTCGTCGGTGACGCGCAGCGAGCCGTCGGGCTGGGGGCCTCCGAAGCTCCAGCACTTGCCCGCGCCCTCGTCCGGCGCGAAGCACAGCTCGCCCGTGGTATCCTCGCGCCACGTGCCAGTGAAGACGAGCGCACCATCGCGATAATCGCGGTAGCGCCCATCGGGGTCGATGAAGGTCTGATAGGCATAGCCCTCGCGGCTGACGGAGAGCCAGGCGGTGCCAGGCATCGAGATGCGCCTAAGCGCTCCAGCCTCGCCCTCGTCTTCTGGCGCCTGCGAGGTTTCGAGCCCGCCCGCTTGCTGCGCCTCGCCTCCCGCCTCGCATCCGGCAAGGCCGAGCGCGGCTGCAGCGCCAAGGGTGGGGAAGAGCGTCAATCGCATGCGCATCGATCCGAGCCTAGAGCGCCCGCAGGGCTTCGCCAAGACCCGACAACCAAGAGCGACAGCCAAGAGCGACAGCCCAGAGCGACAAGGCGCGCAGGCCTTCACACCATCAGCTGTTCGAGCGGCAACTCGATGACGGTTCGCAGGCCCTCGCGCTCCCAGTTGTGTGTCATCCGGCCGGCGAGCTGGCGCGCAATCGCGAAGGTGACGAGACGCGAGCCGAAGCCCTCTGTCTCGGGCGCCTTGGCCTCCGGCCCGCCGCGCTCCTGCCAGGTGATCACCGCCTCGTCTCCGCGCCGCTCGATCGCGATCGTGACCGTCCCTTGCGAGACGCTGAGCGCGCCGTATTTGGCCGAGTTGGTCGCCAGCTCATGAAAGACGAGCGCCAGCGGGGTTGCCGCACGCGGGCCGAACTCGACAGCATCGCCAGCGATCCGCACCGACTTGGTGCCCTGGACCCGATAAGGTTCCATCAGCATTTCGATCAGCCCGGCGAGATCATCGGCCGCGATCCGGTTCATCTCGAGCGCATATTCCTGCGCCCGCGAGAGCGCGCGGATGTTGTCGGCCAGGATCGCGGCGAAGGCCTCGCGTGCGGCATCGCCGCGTGCATTGAGCGAGATGAGCCCGATCACGACCGTGAAGATGTTCTTGATGCGGTGCGCGAGTTCGCCCGCAAGCATCTCGCGTTCCTCGCGCACGCGGCGGCCCTCGTCGATATCGGTGAGCGTGCCGAACCAGCGCGCGGTCAGCGGATCATCGCTCGAGGGGACCGCGCGGCTCAGCACCCAGCGATAGCCGCCGTCAGCCTGCCTGAGGCGCCATTCATCCTCGAACGGCTGCGGAGCGAGCAGCGCCTCGCGAAAGCGCACCGCGCTTGCGTCAAAGTCCTCGGGGTGGATCACGTCGCGCCAGCCCTCGATAGTCTGCGGGGGCGGCGCGCCGGTGGTCTCGCCAAAGCGCGCGTTGAAAAAATCGAACACCGGGCCGGGTGCGGCCGACCAGGCAATATCAGGCACACTGTCGAGCATGAATTGCAGCCGCTGTGCGCTTATCCTGAGCTCGGCATTGGCCTTGTTGGCCGAGCGATGGGCAAGCAGGCGCCGCTTGACCGCGTCCGCCAGCACCAGCAGCCCCTCGCGCTGGACCGGGGTCAGGCCTTCGGGGCGCGGTTCGGTGTCAAACGCGCACAACGCGCCCAGCGCCGCGCCTTCAGCCGAAATGAGCGGCGCGCCTGCATAAAAGCGCACATGCGCCTCGCCCTTTACGAGCGCGAAATCGGCGAACCGAGGGTCCTTGCTCGCATCGCGCACCTCGAGGATCTCGCCCGAGAGCATCGCCTGCGCGCAGAAGCTGGTGGAACGCGGGGTATAGGCAGTCTTGAGCCCGGCGCTGGCGAGGAACACCTGCCGCTCGGCCTCCACCAGGCTGACCGCGGCGCTAGGCGTCTCGCAAAGGAAAGCGGCGAAGCGGGCGATGCGCGAGAGTTCAGGATCGCCGGTCAGCTCATTGGCGTTGAAGGCGGCGAGCGCGGCCAGCCGGTCAGCCTCGCTGCAGAAGTCTGCGCGAGGGTCGGTGCCGATCGGCCATAAGCGGGGCTCTGTCTCGTCCAGGGCGCAGGTCTTTCAAAAAAATCGCCCATACAGGATTGGTGAGCGCCGTCAAAAACCTTCGCATCGAGCGTTCGTCGAAAGCGCCATGCGCAAGCTGCGTTGGCCTTTGCACGGCGGGTTGCTAAGGCGCTTGGCCAGACCGGAAAACCCGCCCGGCTGCCGCCCCTTGGCGCAGCGGGGACAAGCAAGAGAGAGAGCGATGCGCGCCACCCCCGATTTCGATTTCCAGCTCGGCGAAGCGGCCGAAATGATCCGCGATACCGTCAGCCGGTTTGCCGATGAGCAGATCGCGCCGCTCGCCGAGAAGATCGATCGCGAGGACTGGTTCCCGCGCGAATTGTGGGAGAAGATGGGCGAACTCGGCCTCCACGGCATCACCGTGAGCGAGGAGGATGGCGGGCTGGGCCTGGGCTATCTCGAACATGTGATCGCGGTCGAGGAAGTGAGCCGCGCGTCCGCCAGCGTGGGTCTGAGCTACGGCGCGCACTCCAATCTGTGCATCAACCAGCTGCGCCGCTGGGGCAATGAAGAGCAGAAGGCGAAATACCTCCCCAAGCTCATCAGCGGGGAGCATGTCGGCAGCCTCGCCATGTCGGAAGCTGCGGCGGGATCGGATGTCGTCTCGATGAAGCTGAAGGCCGAGGCGGTGCAGGGCGGCTATGTTCTCAACGGCACCAAGTTCTGGATCACCAACGCGCCCGAGGCCGATGTGCTGGTGGTCTACGCCAAGACCGCGCCCGAGGCCGGATCGCGCGGGATCACCACCTTCCTCATCGAGAAGGGCATGAAGGGTTTCTCGATCGGCCAGAAGATCCACAAGATGGGCAATCGCGGCAGCCCCACCGCCGAGCTGGTGTTCGAGGATTGCGAGGTGCCCGAGGAAAACGTGATGGGGCCGCTGCATGGCGGGGTCGGCGTGCTGATGAGCGGGCTCGATTATGAGCGTGTGGTGCTGGCCGGAGGGCCGCTGGGGCTGATGCAGGCGTGCATGGATGTCGTCATGCCCTATGTCCGCGAACGCAAGCAGTTTGGACAGCCGATCGGCTCGTTCCAGCTGATGCAGGCCAAGATCGCCGATATGTATGTCGCGCTGCAAAGCTGCCGCAGCTATGTCTACAACGTCGCGCGCGCCTGCGATGCCGATCAGACGACGCGCTTCGATGCCGCAGGCTGCCTGCTGCGCGCCTCCGAGAGCGCGGTCGAAGTCTCCAATCAGGCGATCCAGGCGCTGGGCGGCGCTGGCTACACCACCGACTGGCCGGTCGAACGGTTCTACCGCGACGCCAAGCTGCTCGATATCGGCGCGGGCACGAACGAGATCCGCCGGATGCTGATCGGGCGCGAACTGATCGGGGCGAACGGGTGATCCGGCCGGCGACCAAGGAGGATTGGTTGGACATCGCGCGCTTCGACCCAGACGCGAAGCAGCGCAGCGAAGAGATTGCGCTGGATTGCATGCTGGTCGCTCAAGCCAATGATCGAGCGGTTGGCTATATTGCGTGGAAGCCCAGGGGTTTCGTCGAGTTCGACTACATCACATACCTTTTTGTCGATCCGGCTGCGCGGCGCTGCGGCATCGCATCGCGCCTCTTCGATGCCGCGCTGGCAAAACTTGATCGACGACGCGTGTTCACTTCCACGCAGATGGACAATGAGATCATGCTCGCACTGCTGCCCAATTCGGGTTGGCAAATGGCAGGAACCGTCGAGATGGCCAATGAAGACGATTCCCCGGAAATCTTCTTCTTCAAGGAGCGTGTGGGATGACCGCCCCCATCCTCACCACCAAGCTCGACCGTGAAAGCCCCGAGGCCAAGGCCCGCTTCACGCACAACCGCGCCCTTGCGCAGGAGCTGCGCGCGCGTGTCGCCGAGGCGGCGCTGGGCGGAGCGGAGCGGCATCGCGAGCGGCATGTCGCGCGCGGCAAGCTGCTGCCACGCGAGCGGGTCGAGCGTCTGCTCGATGCGGGCTCGCCCTTCCTCGAAATCGGCCAACTCGCCGCGAACGGTATGTATGAGGGGGACGTCAGCGGCGCCTCGATCATCTGCGGCATCGGCCGGGTTGCGGGCCGCCAGTGCATGATCGTGTGCAACGATGCCACCGTGAAGGGCGGCACCTATTACCCGATGACGGTGAAGAAGCACCTGCGCGCGCAGGAGATCGCGCAGGAAAATCGCCTGCCGTGCATCTATCTCGTCGACAGCGGCGGCGCCAACCTGCCGCATCAGGCTGAGGTGTTCCCCGACCGCGACCACTTCGGGCGCATCTTCTTCAATCAGGCGAACATGAGCGCAGCTGGCATCCCGCAGATCGCCTGCGTGATGGGAAGCTGCACCGCGGGCGGGGCCTACGTCCCCGCGATGTCCGACGAGAGCGTGATCGTGCGGGGTCAGGGCACGATCTTCCTAGCCGGCCCGCCGCTGGTGAAAGCCGCCACGGGCGAGGAAATCTCGGCCGAGGACCTGGGCGGCGGCGACCTGCACGCAAAGAAATCGGGCGTGGTCGATCACTTGGCCGAAAACGACGAGCACGCGCTAACGATCGTGCGCGACATCGTCAGCCATCTGGGCGCCAACACCGGCGCGGCGAAGGGCGTTGATCTGAGCGAGCCCCGGCTACCGAAATACGAGGTTGAAGACCTCTACGCGCTCATCCCCGAGGATGTGCGCGCGCCCTATGACGTGCACGAGGTGATCGCGCGGTTGGTTGACGGGAGCGAGTTTCACGAGTTCAAGCAGCATTACGGCGCAACGCTGGTCTGCGGCTTTGCGCATATCTGGGGGATGCCTGTCGCGATCCTCGCCAACAACGGAGTGCTTTTTTCCGAAAGCGCGCTCAAGGGGGCGCATTTCATCGAACTGGCCTGCCAGCGCCGCATTCCGCTGCTGTTCCTCCAGAACATTTCGGGCTTCATGGTCGGCGGGAAATACGAAGCGGAAGGCATCGCGAAGCACGGTGCGAAACTCGTGACGGCGGTGGCGACCGCGACCGTGCCGAAGATCACCGTAGTGATCGGCGGCAGCTTTGGCGCGGGCAATTACGGCATGGCGGGGCGCGCCTATTCCCCGCGTTTCCTGTTTACCTGGCCCAATGCGCGCATTTCGGTGATGGGCGGCGAGCAGGCCGCGAGTGTCCTAGCCACGGTCCACCGCGATGCCGAAAAGTGGTCCGAGGAAGAGGCCGAGGCCTTCAAGGGCCCGGTCCGCCAGAAATACGAGGACGAGGGCAACCCCTATTATGCCACCGCCCGCCTGTGGGATGACGGGGTAGTGGACCCGGTGCAGACCCGTGACGTTCTCGGCCTCGCCTTCGCCGCCTGCTTTGAGGCGCCGATCCCCGAACGCACCGGGTTCGGCGTGTTCAGGATGTGATCGGCGCCCTCGCTGCGGCATTCAGACATGCTGAAACCCTCTCGCTTTCCGCGACGTAACTGCTAGTCAGAACGCCTTGGGGTAGGGGATCAGGCATTGCGTCATAACGAAACCCGCAGCATCACGCTGCTCTCGCGGATCGTCAACCGGATCATCCTCCTGATCTATCGCTTGAAGGGCTGGAAGATCGAAGGCTCGCTGCCCAAGCACCTCAAGAAATACGTTATCGCGGGCGCGCCGCACACCTCGAACTGGGACTTTGTCTTTTTTGCCGGTGCCACCCGGCACGAGCAGGTGCAGCCCAATTTCATGGGCAAGCACACGCTCTTCGAGGGGATCATGAAGAACTTCATGTTCGACATGGGCGGCATCCCGGTGGATCGGGGCAAGCGCACCAACGTGGTCGAGCAACTCAAGCTCGAATTCGAGCGGCGCCGGGAGCTTGCGCTCGTGATCGCCTGCGAGGGCACGCGCAAATCCGATGGCAAGTGGAAATCGGGCTTCTACAACATCGCCCGGGCGGCCGCGGTCCCGATCGTCCCGGCCTGCGCGGACAATGAGCGGATGATCATCAGCTTTGGCGAACCCATGATCCCAACCGGCAATTACGGCGAAGACCTCCTGAAGCTCGCCGAGTGGTTCCGCTCCAGACTGCCCGATTACGAGCGCTTCAAGGTCCTCGAGCAGCAGGCGCGCGACATCATTGCGGGCAAGAACGACATCTGAGGCGCTCGCCGCTCACGCGGCGCTCGTGCTGCGTCGCACAATTTTTGGCGCACCGGCATCAGCGGGGGTTTAAGCCTTCGCGCCCGCGCTCTATGTAGCTGGCAGCACAGAAAGGCAGCGAATGGCTCTCTCCCCTGAAGCGCGCGCGAGTGAACGCCAGCGCATTGCCCGGCTGGTCCTCGACTTGGTGAGCGAGCGGGGAGTGGAAATCTCCTATACCGGCGCGCTCGCCGAAAGCGGGCTGACCCGCCCGCGCTTCGAGCAGATCTTCGAGGATTACGACGAACTGTTCGATGCCGTCGCGCAGACCTGGCTCGCCCAGCACCTTGCCGCCATGGAAGAGGTGCTCGCGAGCGATCTCGCGCCCAACCGCAAGATGTACGAATTCTTTCGCAGGCGCTTCATGATCTCGCGCGAGCGCTGGCGCGAGGATCCCGAGACATTCCGGATCATCTGCGAGATGGGCGCGGCCAACATGGAGAAGGTGCGCTCTTATGTCGATCTTGCCGACCATTACCTATGCGAGATCATCGTCCAGGCCCAGGCCGATGGCTATTTCGCCGGGCTCGAAATCGACGAGACGCTCTCGCTGATCAATCAGATGGTCTCGAACTACACCCTGCCGGATGCGCTGATCTATCTCGGCGACAAGCTGTCCGAGGGGAAGCTGGCCCGGATCGTGGATACGATCTTCATCGGCCTCTCGGGGGAGGCCGGCGGCGAGGCGAGCGGGGTGAACCGGCTTTCGGTCGTCTCCTGACAGGGCTCTACCGCTTCGGGCGGCGAAAACGGACCACATTTTTCGGCAGCGCGCGCGCAGGCGGCAAGCGGCGTTTGTCGGAGAGCGCATAGCGCAGGCTCGCGCCGATCGTCACCGCCGAGATCGCGAGGATCGCGGCAGCCCAGAACCAGTGCGGCAAGAACAGCGCATCCTCGATCTGGCCGGTGTCCGAGACGATCCGCTGGCCGGCGATCACGGCCTCTTCGGTGAACAGGTAGTTGAAATCCTGCAACATGCTCATTGCTGCAAGAACGCCGAGAAATTGCAGGGTGAAGCGCGTGAATGGGCCTTGCGCCCGCCATGCGATCAGCGCCAGCAGCGCGGCGACCAGCGGCAGCACGGCAAAGCCCACCGGCGAGCGGACATAGACGATCACCGAGGCGAAGATCGCCGCCGCAACCAGCCACAGCACAGGGCGCCACAGCCTCGCGTGCGCGCTCGCGATGATCAGCCCCGCGCCGACGATGGTGGGCGCGAGCGGCCCCCCTGCAGCGATCGCGGCGAGGGTGAGCGGCGAGGCGTCCGCCTCGACGAAGCTTTCGGCGACGCCCGATCCATTGGCATAGATCCGCAACTGCTCAAAATGCTGGCCGAGCAGGGCGGCGGTGAGGCCGTGGCCCATCTCGTGAAACCAGGTGGTCAGGATCACGAAGGGATACATGAGATAGGTGCCCAGCGGCAGCGCGGGCAGCGCGAGCACGACGATCACCGCCAGCAGCAGGCGCCCCACCTGCTCTGCCTGGCTACCGGGTTGAACCATTGAGCGCACGCCGGCCGCCTTATGCCTCTTCGGGCTGTTTGAGGGGTTTCTGGTCCTCGGGCGCGCCCTCGCTCTCGCGCGCCTTGCCATCGACGCCGACGCGGGTGCGATAGAGCCGCGCGGCCTCCTCGTCCTCCGCGCGCTGTTCGCCCAGGATCGACCAGCTCGCAAGGAACAGCCCAGCCACGAGCGGCCCCAGCACGATCCCCGAGAACCCGACCAGCGAGAGCCCGCCGAAGGTGGTGACGAGGATGATCCAGTCGGGAATGCCGGTGTCCCGCCCAACGAGGATCGGGCGCAGCACGTTGTCCGCCGAACTGATGATGAAGAAGCCCGCGACAAGCACGACGATGCCCTGCCAGACTTCGCCGCCGACAAGGAGCCACACGCCCACCGGCACCCACACCACTCCCGTGCCCACCGCCGGGATAAGCGAGAACAGCCCCATCAGCACGCCGAGCAACAGCGCGGATTGCACACCCACCGCGAAAAATGTGATCGCTCCCAGCGCGCCCTGCACGAGGCCCACCACGAACGATCCCTTGATCGTCGCCCGCACGATCCCGAGAAAGCGGTCGGCCAACCGGTCTGCGATTGCGCGCTCGACCGGGGCGGAGTGGAGGATCGCCTCGCCGATGCGCTTGCCGTCGCGCAACAGGAAGAAGGTGACGTATAAGCCGAGGGCGAAGCTGAGGACGAAGCTGAACGCGCCGCCGCCGATCGAAACCGCCTGCCCCGCGACCCAGCCGAGAATCTCGCCGATCACGCCTTGCAGCCGCTCCTGCAGGACCGAGATGTTGTTCCACCCGTTTTCGCGCACGATTTCCTGCGCGTAGGGCGGGAGCCAGCCATAGACGGTATCTGTCCACGCGGCGAGATCGAGCGGGCTCTGGCGCAGGATATTGACCACCTCGACCGTCTCTGCAACCACCAGCGTGCCGATCCACAATGCGGGCAGGAGCACCGCGAACAGGATGATCGTGAGCGCGAGCGTCGCGGCCCAGTTGCGCTTGCCGCGGCACTTGACGAGCGACCACCTGTAGAGCGGCTGGAACATGATCGCCGCGAGCGCGGACCACAGCATCGTGGTCGCGAACGGCCAGACGATCACCACCAGCATGAAGGTCACGGCGGCTACGAGCAGCAGGAAGCTGATCTGCTTGAGTTCGGTCGTGCCGTGGTCTTCGCCGGTCATGCTGTCATCCCTACCGCTGGCTGCGCGAACGGTTCCGGGCGTGACGGCGTGCCTCACCCATCGAGGTTCGCCATGTTGAGGGCCACTGGCGGTTCTAGGCGGCAAATACCATCAGACATCGAGGTTCGCCACGTTGAGAGCATTATCCTGGATGAACTCGCGGCGCGGTTCGACCACGTCGCCCATCAGGCGCGTGAAGATCTCGTCGGTGACGTCGGCATCCTCGACCTTGACCTGCAGCAGCGCCCGGTTCTCCGGGTCGAGCGTCGTCTCCCACAGCTGGTCGGCGTTCATCTCGCCCAGGCCCTTGTAGCGTTGGACCGAGATGCCCTTGCGCCCGGCAGCGAAGATCGCGTCAAGCAGCTGGGTGGGGCGCGTGATCGCGTCCTCGTGGGAAGCGGCGATCACTTCTTCCGCGCCGTCCTCGTCCTCAGCCATTTCGGGTTCGGCAGGCGCGTCGGCTGCCTTCACCAGCCGGACGGGCGCGGCATAGGTTTCGGCCTGCGCGCTTGCGAGGGCGTGGAGCCGGTGCGCCTCGGTGCTGGTGAGGAAGCGCGCGTCGATATCGTGGACGTCGGTCACCCCGCGCCACACCCTGGAAAACCTGACCGAGCCCTGATCCGGCCCGGCATCGAGCAATTGCGCGGTCCAACGGGCCAGCGGATCCCCGGTCTCGAGCCGCCGTGCGGTCAGCTCGAGCGCGGCGACGCGCAGTTCGTCCGACAATTCGGGCTCAAGCGCGCCCGAGAGCGCCATCTGCTCGATCAGCCCGCTATCGTAGCGGCGCGGGGCAAAGCCGAGCATGTTGCGAAAGCGCAGCGCCTGTTCGACCAGCGCGCGCAGATCCTCGCCCGAACGCGCGCCCTCGGGTGTCTCGAGCACACGGCCTTGCAGCCCCGCATCAACGAGATAGCGATCGAGGGCACCCTGATCCTTGAGATAGACTTCGGATCGCCCCTTGGCGACCTTGAACAGCGGCGGCTGGGCGATGAACAGGTGCCCCGCCTTGATGATCTCGGGCATCTGGCGGTGGAAGAAGGTGAGCAGCAGTGTGCGGATATGCGCGCCGTCCACATCGGCATCGGTCATGATGACGATCTTGTGATAGCGCAGCTTTTCAAGGTTGAACTCGTCGCGGATGCCGGTGCCCATCGCCTGGATCAGCGTGCCCACTTCCTTGGAGGAGATGATCCGATCGAACCGGGCGCGCTCGACGTTGAGGATTTTGCCCTTCAAGGGCAGGATCGCCTGCGTCTTGCGGTCGCGCCCCTGCTTGGCCGAGCCGCCCGCCGAATCGCCCTCGACGAGGAACAGTTCGGCCTTGGTGGCGTCGCGCTCCTGGCAATCGGCGAGCTTGCCGGGGAGCGAGGCGACGCTCATGGCACCTTTACGGCTCATCTCGCGCGCGCGCCGGGCGGCCTCGCGCGCGGCGGCGGCATCGATCACTTTCTGGATGATCGCCTTGGCATCCGCCGGGTTCTCCTCGAGCCAATCGTTCATCTTCTCGCCCATCAGGCTCTCGAGCGGCTGGCGCACTTCGGAGGAGACCAGCTTGTCCTTGGTCTGCGAGGAGAATTTGGGATCGGGCAGCTTGACAGAGACGATCGCGGTCAGCCCCTCGCGCATGTCTTCGCCCGAAAGCGAGACCTTCTCCTTTTTCAGCAGCCCCGAGCGTTCGGCATAGTTGTTGAGCGTGCGGGTCAGCGCCGCGCGGAAGGCGGCGAGATGCGTGCCCCCGTCGCGCTGAGGGATGTTGTTGGTGAAGCACAGGACGTTTTCGTAATAACTGTCGTTCCACTCGAGCGCGACGTCGATCCCGATCCCGTCCTTCTCGGCCGAAACCGAGATCGGCTCGGCCACCAATGGCTGCTTGTTGCGATCGAGATACTTCACGAAGGCGGCGATCCCGCCCTCGTAGAACAGGTCGTGCTCGAGCGGCTCCTCGTGACGCTTGTCGCGCAGCAGGATGCGCACGCCCGAATTGAGGAAGGCGAGCTCGCGATAGCGGTGTTCGAGCTTCTCGAAATCGTATTCGGTGACGTTCTTGAAGGTGTTGTTCGAGTGGTGGAAGGTGACGCGGGTGCCCTTCTTGAAGCCGTTGGCGTCAGGATTCTGATCGACCCGCGGCGCATCGCCGAGCACCTTCAAGGGCGCGACGGTATCGCCGTGCTCGAAGCGCATCCAGTGCTCCTTGCCATCGCGCCAGATGACAAGCTCGAGCCATTCCGAAAGCGCGTTGACGACCGAAACGCCCACACCATGGAGGCCGCCCGAAACCTTGTAGGCGTTGTCGTCCGAGGTGTTCTCGAACTTGCCGCCCGCGTGGAGCTGGGTCATGATGACCTCGGCCGCCGAGACGCCCTCTTCCTTGTGCATATCAACCGGGATGCCGCGGCCATTATCCTCCACCGAGACGCTGCCATCGGGATTGAGCTCGATCAGCACGCGGTCGCAATGGCCTGCCAGCGCCTCGTCGATCGCGTTGTCGGAAACCTCGAACACCATGTGGTGCAGGCCCGATCCGTCGTCGGTGTCGCCGATATACATTCCAGGGCGCTTGCGCACCGCATCGAGGCCCTTCAGGACCTTGATCTGGTCGGCGCCATATTCGCCGTTCTGGCGCGGCTTTTCGGGGGTTTGCGAAGCTGTCTCTTCCATGCCCATCATATAGGCGCTGCGCGCCCGATTCCCAAATGCCAGGGCGCTTGGGAAGGCGCTTTTCCACGAGAGTTCCCGCCGCCCCGACGAGGGGCTAGCACAGCAGCTCAGAAGGCGGGCCGAAAATGCACCTTGCCCTGCCAGATCGTCGCATCGAACGCCGCCGCCATTGCCGCACGGGTCGCCTCGTCGAACTGAGTCACATAGCAGGCGGCGGCCTTCCCGGCGGCGGCGAGATCGGCGGGGGTGTAGGCGATCCCGGCGGTTAGCAGAGCGGCATCGGTCTCGGCCCAGTCGGCGAGCGGGGGAAGCGCAAAGATGCGCCCTGCCGGAATGCCGAAATAGCGCACCTGGGGCCGCTCGCCCTCGGGCTGGGCTTGCGCGATCTGGGTGGCGAGCGCGCTCACCAGCCGGTGATCGGCATGGCCATAGCCGCCATCCGGCCCCCAGGTCAGCACGAGGTCCGCCGCTGCGACATGATCGAACAGCGCGCGTGCGAGCGAGCCGTCACGCACATGCTCGCCCAGCCTGCCATCGCCGAAGCCGAGGTGGACGACCTCGCGCGCGCCCAGCGCCTTGCCCGCGCACTCGGCCTCGCCGCGCCGCCGCTCTGCCAGCGCCGCGCCCTTTTTCATCTCCGAGACGCCCGGCCCCGCATCGCCCGGCGTCGCATAAACCAGCCGCACGAAATGGCCCTGCCGGGCGAGCGCTGCGAGCGCGGGAGCCATCGGCAGTTCGTCATCGGGGTGGGCGAGGATCGCCACCACCAGCGGCGGCTCGGGATCGGCCCCCTACTGTGCGGCGAGCGGGGCGCAGAACAGGAGGAGCGCGGCGGCACCGAGAGCGATGGTCTTCATGAAGCGGCACGATGCCAGAGCGGGGTGGGCATGACCAGCCGGTGCGAAGGGCTTGAGCCCTGTGCGCGGAGCGCTACACCTTGCCGCCATGAACCCGATCAACCCTAAAAACCCTGCGATCCGCGACAGGATCATCGCTGCGCTCGAAGAGCCCTTCGGCACCTTTCCCGACATCCTCACACTTTGGGCGCAGGCGCAGCCCGACGCCATCGCGCTGGTCGATGAGACGAAGGACATCGCCTGGGCCGAGCTGATCGGCCTCGTCGAGCGGCTCGCTGCGCGGCTCGTCGAGACGGGGCTCGAACGCGGGCAATCGGTCGCGATCCTCGGCACGTCCTCGGTCGAATATGCGCTCGTCTTCCTCGCCGCGGTGCGCGCAGGGGGAGTAGCCGCGCCGCTCACGACCAGCGCCAGCGCCGAGCAGCTCGCCGCCATGGCTGCCGACAGCGGCGCGCTCCACCTCTTCATCGACGCCGCCAAGGCCGCCGAGCTCGGCGCGGATTTCATGGCGGACCTGATCCGCGTGCCGCTCGAGGCAATCGAGCGCTGGATGGCCCCGCCCGGCGCCTGCGCCCCCGCTTTGGCGCCGGAGCCGGACGAGCCGTTCAACATCATCTATTCCTCGGGCACGACCGGCACCCCCAAGGGCATCGTCCACTCGCACCAGATGCGCTGGCGCCAGTTCGGCGCGACCGCCCTCTCCTACCTCAGGGCCGGTTTCCCCGTCCGCGCGCTCGCCTCGACGCCGCTCTATTCCAACACCACCATGGTCGCCTTCCTTGCCCCGCTGCTCGCCGGAGGGACGGTGCGGATCATGGGCAAGTTCGATTGCGCGCGCTGGCTCGCGCACGCTGAGGCCGATCACACCACGCTGACCATGCTGGTGCCGGTGCAATATCAGCGGCTGATGGACTTTCCCGGGTTCGAGGCGTTCGACCTCTCCTCGCTCGTCCTCAAATACTGCACCTCGGCACCGTTCTCCGCGAGCCTCAAGCGCGAGGTGCTGGCGCGCATGCCGGGCGGGCTGATCGAGATTTATTCGATGACCGAGGGCGGGGTTGTCTGCCTGCTGCCAGCCCATGAATTTCCCGACAAGCTCCACACCGTCGGCCGGCCTGCACCGGGGAGCGAACTCAAGGTGCTGGACGATGAAGACCGCGAGGTGGCGCCGGGCACGCCGGGCCATCTCATTGGCCGCAGCGCGACCATGATGAACGGCTACAGGAACCGCCCCGACACAACCGCAAAGGCGCAGTGGACCGATCCGGCCACGGGCGAGGTGTGGATGCGGATGGGCGATATCGGGCGGGTGGATGAAGACGGGTTCGTCGAGCTGGTCGGGCGCGCCAAGGACATGATCATCTCAGGCGGCTTCAACATCTATCCCAGCGATCTCGAGGCCGAGCTCGAGCGCGAGGTGGATGTGCGCGAAGCTGCCGTCATCGGCGCACCCTCGCGCCAATGGGGCGAAACGCCGGTGGGCTTCGTGGTGCTGGGCGAGAATGCGCGCGGGTGCGAGGAGATCCTTTCTGCGGTCAACGCCCGGCTCGGCAAGACGCAGCGCCTCTCCGCGCTCCATCCTATCGCCGAGATGCCGCGCAGCCATATCGGCAAGCTTTTGAAGAGCGATCTGCGTGCGCAGGCCGAGGCGCAGGCGAGAGAGGGCTGAGGGCAAGGGCTGAAACGCGAACGGCCCCCGCGCGAGGGAGCGCGCGGGGGCCGCCGTGAGCCTCGCTGCCGCGCCCGGGGGGGACTGGGCGCGGCGCGAGGAAGCGCATCGTCAGGCGATCAGCTTCAGACGATCAGCGTGTTGAAGCCCGCCGAGCTCAGCGCGATCGCGAAGAGCAGGGCAAGCGCCTTTTCGGTTACGGCGTTCATGGTGGTTCCTTTCAAAGTCCTGCCCGGGGAGGTCTCGATCAGCAGAGATCGACGAGAGAAGAGGGCCACCCCGGCTGGACTTACAAATGGGATGGCGCGCGCAACTTTGTTAGGCTTAAGAACTTGGAAATTACTGCACAAGGTAATCGAATTCTTGCATCACTCGCGGGGCCGAATGCCTGCCCGATCCTGTCAACAGCGCAATCAGCGCGCTGGACAGCGGCCGCTGCGGCGTCGTAACGGCTGGACATGGACGCGACCGACACGCAAGATTCGATCCTGATCGTCGATTTCGGCAGTCAGGTGACGCAACTCATCGCCCGCCGGGTGCGCGAGGCGGGGGTCTATTGCGAGATCGCCCCGTTCACGCAGGCCGAGGCCGCGTTGGAGCGGATGCAACCCAAGGGGATCATCCTCTCAGGCTCGCCTGCGAGCGTTCCCGAGGAAGGTTCTCCGCGCGCGCCTCAGAGCCTGTTCGAGGCGGGCGTGCCGATCCTTGGCATCTGCTATGGTCAACAGGTGATGACCCACCAGCTCGGCGGCGAGGTCCGCCCCGGCCACGAGACCGGGGATGGCGGCGAGTTTGGCCGCGCCTTCCTCACCGTCACCCGCGATTGTGCGCTGTTCGATGGCCTGTGGAAAGAGGGCGAGCGCCACCAGGTCTGGATGAGCCACGGCGACAAGGTGACGCAGTTCGCCGATGGTTTCGAGATCGTCGCGGTCAGCGATGGCGCGCCCTTCGCGGTGATCGCCGATGAGAGCCGCAAGTTTTACGGCACGCAGTTCCACCCCGAGGTCGTCCACACTCCGGATGGCGGCAAGCTGCTTGCCAATTTCGTGCGCCATGTCTGCGGACTGGCGGGTGACTGGACGATGGCCGAGTTCCGCAAGGTCAAGATCGAGGAAATCCGCGCGCAGGTGGGCGACAGGCGCGTGATCTGCGGCCTCTCGGGCGGGGTCGATTCAGCTGTCGCCGCTGTGCTGATCCACGAGGCGATCGGCGACCAGCTCACCTGCGTCTATGTCGATCATGGCCTGATGCGCCTGGGCGAGACCGAGCAGGTCGTCAGCCTGTTCCGCAATTCCTACAACATCCCGCTTGTGGCCGTGGACGCCGAGGAAACCTTCCTCGCAGGCCTTGCCGGCGTGACCGATCCGGAGGC
>JAZBNR010000014.1:0-81023 GCA_036350735.1 Erythrobacter sp. | reverse complement strand
TGGTGGTCATAGCACCTGTGACCCACCCGATCCCATCTCGAACTCGGCCGTGAAACCAGGTAGCGCCGATGGTACTGTGTCTTAAGGCACGGAAGAGTAGGTCGCCGCCAGGCATTGTAGCCGGCGATTGTGCGCGGAAAAAACCCATTCACAGTCAAAGGGCTGACCTTCTTGGAAGGTTGGCCCTTTTGGCGTCTCTAGGCATTGCCTTCGAGATCGTCTTTTCGCAGGGTCATGGCCTGCGAACCACGCCGAACGGATCCTCAGGGTCCGCAAGGCAGACCGGCCGTCCACAGCACCGCGACCTCTGGGCCGCGAAGGCAAGGATAGCCAAACATTGCTGACGCGGGATGGAGCAGTCCGGTAGCTCGTCAGGCTCATAACCTGAAGGTCGTTGGTTCAAATCCAACTCCCGCAACCAGCCTTTCTTCAAATGACACGATGTTGGCCCGCAGCCTAGCTGCCGGGCCCCATTGGCGTTGGCTGCGCTGCGCAACAGGAGGGCAAGATGAACACGACCGCTTCACCCACACTCACCGAGCGTTTCGACGATGCGCTCGCTTATGCAAGCCGGATTCACCGGACCCAAATCCGCAAGGGCTCGGACACCCCCTATGTCGCGCATCTGCTCGGCGTCGCCTCGCTCGCGCTCGAGTTCGGCGCGGATGAGGACCAGGCAATCGCCGCGCTGCTGCACGATGCGGTCGAGGACCAGGGGGGAGCGGAGCGCCTCGCTGACATCCGGGCGCGTTACGGCGATTGCGTTGCAGCGATCGTGGCGGACTGCACCGACAGCGAGATCGAGCCCAAACCGCCATGGCGGCAGCGCAAGGAGGCCTATATCGCGAGCCTTGCTGACAAGCCCGCTGCATCGCTGCTCGTCAGCATTGCCGACAAGACCCACAATGCAGGCGCAATCAACGCCGATCTGCGCGTCGTTGGGGAAGCCCTGTGGTCGCGGTTCACTGGCGGGAAGGAGGGCACCTTGTGGTATTACCGCAGTCTGGCCGATGCCTTCGCAAGGCTCCTACCCGGCCCGCCCAGTGACCGGCTTGGTCGCGAAGTCGACGAGATGGAAGAATTGGCAACGCGCCGCTGACGGCTCACCACCCCTGCCGCATGAGGGTTGGCACCATGGTTCGCTCGAGGAACGCCGCGAAGGCGCTCAGCCCCAGCTGACGCGCGCGGGGCAGGTGGCGGGCATAAACGCCCATGTATTCGATCACGCCCACCGCGCCGCGATGCCGCTTGAAGGTGCTCGCCCCCGATGATCCGTGATGGATGAGGCCCTGCTCGCAGGCGAGTTCGGCGCTGAGATAGCTCGCGATGCGGTATAGCGCCTCGTCCTGCGGGCGATCCATGTCATAGGCGATCATTGGCACAGTGAGAACGCCACCGGCGATCCGCATGGCCGAGGCAGCCATGATGCGCCCGGCGCTATCGCGCGCGACCCGGAAGCGCAGCACGCCAAGCCGCGCGGCGAGTTCGACGAAATGGGCGGTGTAGCGCGGATTGTGGCCCGAATAACGCCCGTGATAGAGCCGGTGGTAGAGGCCCGCGATGCGCTCGCAATCGGCCGCACTCAGCGTCTCGGCCAGCTCCACGCTCAGTCCCGATTTGCGCAGGGCCGCGCGGTCACGCTTGACGTGGCTGCGCACTTGCCAATCGCGCGCCATGTCCTGGGTGATCCAAATCTGGCGAGCGGGCAGCAGCGTCCATCCATCCGCGCGCGCGGCTTCGAGCAAAAGGGGGCAAGTGACCTCGTCGAGCGTGCGCAGGATGATCACACGATCAGGGAATGCCTCGCACAAAACGGCGCGCATCGCGCCGAGATCTTCGCCGTCCCACTCGCCGTGCAGGCTGGTCGAGAGCAGCCAGTTGTCAAGATGCACCGCGCGGTTGATCCGGATCGCGCGCAGCGCCCGGTCGACCATGAATAGCGCCGCCTCGCCGGCCAGGCGGCGCACTCCGGTCACACCCATGATGTCGAGCTCGTCGCGCGCATAAAGCACATAGGCGCTGTGCGGCGCGGTCATGTAGGTGTCCCCATAGCCGCCGCTTTCGGCAAGAACGGGCAGGCGATGGCGCCCATGCCGCAGCAGCATCGGCTGCGAACTCGCATTGCCGACATGAGCGGCGATCCCTTCATCGCACAGCGCAGCCATGAAGCGCCCCGCAAGCGAGCCGTCAGCAGCCATCGCCGCAGCGTTCGTGAGGAGGCAAGGGGCCGGGGCGGTGTCGAAGCGGGGCTGAAACGTCACGAGCATCTCGATCTGCATCTGGCGCTCGGGCGAAACGCACGGCCGCACAGGTCGGGATGTGACTAGGTCTTCAATCTTGCAGGGACATGACAGGGGTGTGGAGCGCTCCGGAGCGGTCCTTGGACATCAGCCTTGGCGGACCTGGGCGAGGAAACCCTCGGCCTGCTGGCTGAGCGTCGTCGCCTGTTGCTTGAGTTCGTCGGCGCTCGAAAGCACCTGCTTCGCCGCTGCTCCTGTCGAGAGCGAGAGTTCGCGCACGTCCTCGATATGCCCTGCGACCTTGCGCGTTCCGCTGGCGGCGAGATCGATGCTGCGCGCAAGATCCTGCCCCGCGACCGATTGCTGATCGACCGCAGTCGCGATTGCGACGGCGGTGGTTTCGAGCTCCTTGACCTGCGCCGCGATCGCTCGCAGCGCCTTGACGCTGGCGCCAGTGGTATCCTGCATCGCACGGATCTGGCCAGCCACCTGTTCGGTCGCGCGGCTCGTCTGCATGGCGAGTTCCTTGACCTCGCTGGCAACCACCGCGAAGCCCCGGCCCGCCTCTCCTCCGCGCGCGGCCTCGATGGAGGCGTTGAGCGCGAGGAGGTTGGTGCGCTGGGCGATGCTCTGGATGAGCTCGACGATCTGGCCCACTTCCTCCGCCGAGGAGGCGAGTGCGCAGATAGTCCCATCGGCCTCGACCGTTGCATCGCTCGCGAGCCGGGCGAGTTCGCTCGAGGAGGAGGCCTGGCGGCTGATCTCGTTGATCGAGAGCGCGAATTCGTCGCTCGCCGCAGCAGCGGAAGTGGCGCCGGCATTGGCGCTTGCCATGTGCTCGGTCAGGGCCTCCGTGCCCGAGGCGGCGCCCTCGGCCGTCTCGGCCATGCGCCGGGCTGTGGTCTGCAGCTCGCCCGAGGCGGCGGCAACCTTTTGCGTGACTTCGCCTACAGTGCGCTCGAACTGACGGGCAAGATCGGCCAGCAGGGCGGCGCGCTTGCGCTCCTGCTCGGCCCGCTCGCGCTCGCGCTCGTGTTGATCGCGCACCTCGGCCTCGGCCCGCTCGGTCCGCTCGCGCGCCCACATCTCGAGCTGGTGGTTCGCCCGCTTGAACAGGGCGAGCGCGCGCAGCATCTCGCCGATCTCGTCCTTGCGTTCGCGGCCCTCGATGCTGAACGATCGATCGCCATTGGCGAGCTGGGTCATTCCTTGCGTGATCTTGCCGATCTTGGCGACCAGATCGCGCGAGACATAGCCAAAGCCTGCAAGCAGGAATAATCCCGCGAGAAGAGCAAGTGCCCCGGCCCAGGTCATGATCGAGAGGAAGTAGGCGATGCCTTTCTCCTCGAGCGCCTCGGAATGCGCCGTCACTTCGTCGATCAGCGTCTGGGTGTTGGCGAACAGGGCATCGCCGCGATCAGCGATCTCGTATGCGAGCGCCTCGGCGCGCGCCGTTCGACCAGCGGAGCGCAATTGCGCCATGGTAGCATCGAATGTCTGATCATACTGGACGAGATCGCGGCGAAGCTGGTCGATCTCGTCGCCGAACTGCGGGGCATGCTTGCTCAGGCCCTCGTCGATGGCGTCCACCTGCTGGCGCGCCGCGATGTAGGCCGCGCGCCGCCGCTCGAGCACGGTGGGCTCCTGTTCGAACAGGAAGCGCGACGTATTGTAGCGCAGTTCGCCGATCGTGCCGCGCAAGCTGCTCGCGTTGACAAGCGATTGCTGAATGTCAGCCGAGACGTGATAGCGCTTCCAGATATCGCTCATGCCGATGCCGAGGACCAGGACGATGGCGGCGCCGAGCGTGCCGAAGACGGCGAAGATGGTGTTTATCTTGGCTGCGATGCGGCGGTTCTGAAACCAGGTGAAGCCGTCGAACAGGCTCCCGGATCCGGTGCCCGGCGCGCCTCCCTCATCGACATGGGGATCCCATGCAGCATCTTCAGGCCCAGGCGCATAAGCGAAGGCCGGCACCGATTGCTCCTCGAGCGCATCCTGAACCTTCGACATTTCCACGGCGATCGTCCCCTGCCGGTGCTGCGGTCTACCCGCGCAGGTCTGAAGGAAACTCCTTAATATCAGCTTTCGCTGTCCGCTGGTGACGGATCAGCCTGCGCGGACTCTCGCGATAAAGGCATCGACCTGATCGCGCAGGATCGAAGCCTGATCCTCGAGATTGGTCGCGCTGGCGAGCACTTCGCCCGCCGCGATGCCGGTCGATTGCGAGAGATCGCGCACCTCCTCGACATGGCCGGAGACCTGCTCGGTCTCGCGGGCGGCGAGATCGATGCTGCGCGCCAGATCATGGCCCGCGACCGATTGCTGATCGACCGCGCTCGCGATCGAGACGGCGGTGGTCTCGAGCTGCTGAATCTGGCCTGCGATTGCCTTGAGGGCGGCAACGCTGGCGCCGGTCGTATCCTGCATGGTGCGGATCTGCTCGGCGACCTGCTGGGTCGCGCGGCTGGTCTGCATGGCGAGTTCCTTGACCTCGCTTGCCACCACCGCGAAACCGCGCCCCGCCTCGCCGCCGCGCGCGGCCTCGATCGAGGCGTTGAGCGCGAGCAGATTGGTGCGCTGGGCGATCGTCTGGATCAGCGCGACGATCTGGCCGACCTGGTCCGCCGATTGCGAAAGCGCGGCGATGGTGCCGTCGGCTTCCTCGGCAGAGCGGGTCGCGGCGCGCGCGAGCTCGGCGGAGGAGGCTGCCTGGCGGCTGATCTCGCCGATCGAGAGCGCGAATTCGTCGCTTGCCGCCGCCGCTGCCGTTGCGCCCGAATTGGCCTTCTCCATCGAGAGGGCGACCTGGCGCGCTCGCTCGCTCGATTGGTCGGCGGTGCTCGCCATCCGGGTCGAGGTGGTGCGCAACTGGCTCGAGGCTTCGGCGACTGTGCTCACGACATCGCCCACAGTGCGCTCGAACTGGTCGGCGACATCGCGCAGCATCGCCTCGCGCTCGGCCCGTGCCGCGTCTTCCTGCGCCTGCTGGCGGGTGCGCTCCTCGAGCGCCACCTTCGCCTTTTCAGCGCGTTCGATGCTGAGCCGCTCGAGCCGCATCCCGGCGCGGTGAAAGACGTCCATCGCGCGGGCCATCGCGCCGATCTCGTCGCGGCGATCGCGGCCCGAAATGGCGATGTCCTTGGCGCCCGATGCGAGCTTTGTCATCTCTGCGGTCATCGCCTTGAGCGCATGGCCGACCGACCGGTTGAGATAGCGCTGGGCGACAAGGGTGAGCAGGGTGAGGATGCCGGCAAAGGCGATCCACGAGGTCATGAGGGTAACGATGAGCGCGCTGTTCGCTTCCGAGACGGAGACTGCATCGGCCTTTAGGATTTTGGCGAGATCGCGGGTGGCCTCGAGCGCGAAGGCACCGCTGGCCTCAACCTCGCTCGCCTGGCTCGCACGGCGAGAAGTGGTTTGCGGGCCGGCTTCGAGCGCGGCGATCTGGTTGCGGAAATCGTTTACCACCGCCTCGATCGCTGTGAGCCGGTCGAACGCGGTGATGTTGCTTCCCTGCACCCGCATGCGCAAGTCGTCGATCCCGGTATCAGCGAGGCGAAGCTGCTGGAGGGCGGCGCGCGCGCGGCCCGGATCATCGGTGGCGACCAGCATCTCGGCGTGGCGCTGCGCCTCGCTCATCACCGAAACGAGGCTTTCGGCCACCAGCGCGTGTTCAAGCTCGCTCGTCACGCTCTGGGCGCGATCGGCGAGCTGGAGATAGCCATAGACCACGAACAGCCCCGCGATCAGCGCGAACAGCAGGTTGATGCCGAAAAAGGTCTCGATCTTGCGCCCGATCGAGAGCCCGCCGAACCAACGCCTGAAACCGCGCGCGACCCCGGAGCCGGGCATCTGCGGGCGGCCGCTGTGATTGTTTTGCTCGACGCCGCCCGCGCGCTCGGCTGCAAGGTCCATTGCGATTTCCTGGAGGGCGCTCATGCCACTCGATCCTTTGTGTCCGGCCGATGGAGGCCGATTTCCTGGGCTGTCTGGTCTGCGTAAAGCCGGTCGATCTCGGCGGCAGGGAGCGGGCGATAGAATAGCCATCCCTGAATGTGATCGGCGCCTGCGGTGCGCACGAGATCGGCCTGTTCGCGCGTCTCGACCCCTTCCGCAGTCACTTCCATATCGAGCGCGCGCGCCATGGCGATGCTCGAGATGATCATGGCGCGGCTGCCGTCATCGCGGCTCGCGGTGCTGATGAGGCTGCGGTCGAGCTTGAGCTTGTGAAAGCGGAACTGGCGCAGGAAGCCGATCGAGGCATAGCCGGTGCCAAAGTCGTCGAGCGAGATATGGACGCCAAAGGCGCGGATCATCGCAAGGCTGCGTTCGGCGACGACGGGATCGAGCACGAGGCAGGTCTCGGTGATCTCGAGCTCGAGGCGCTCGGGCGGAAAGCCGGTCTGCTCGAGCAGCTCGCCCAGCTTGATCGGGAATTCGGGATTGCGCAGCTGCGCCGCCGAGATGTTGACCGAAAGCGTGATCCCCTCCCACCGCTGCGCATCGCGCATCGCCTGCTCAAGCACCCACACGCCGATCTGGTTGATGAGGCCCGTCTCCTCGGCGACGGGGACAAAGGTGGTCGGGCCGATCTCGCGCCCATCGGGGCGATGCCAACGCAACAGCGCCTCGACTGCGACGATCCTGCCGCTGCCGGCATCGATCAGCGGCTGGTAGAGCAGGCCGAATTCCTCGGCATCGAGGCTCCGCCGCAGATCGTCCTCGATCCCGCGCACCATCTCGCGGCGTTCATCGAAGGCGGGGTTGAACCAGGTGCAGCGCATCTTGCCGCCGCGCTTGGACATATACATTGCGACATCGGCGCGGCGCAGCAGCTCGCTCGAGGGGCAGCGATCGCCCTTGCGGCTGCGCGCAAGCCCAATGCTGGCGCCCACCACGAGCTCATGCCCGCCCGCGCTCAGCGGAGCGGCGAGCCGTTCGAGCAGCATCCGGCACATCCCCTCGAGGATTGTGCCGGCCGCATGGCCTGCCATCACTGCTGCGAACTCGTCCCCGCCGAGGCGATAGCACTTGGCTTCCTCGCCGCACGTATCGCGCAGCAGCGCGGCGCAGGATTTGAGCAGCATGTCTCCGACCGAGTGGCCGAAATGATCGTTGATCGCCTTGAACCCGTCCAGATCGATCAGCGCGATCGCGACCTCCTCGCGCCCGCGCGAGTGGCGGGCAAGATCCTCGTGCAAGGCGCGCCGATTGGCGAGGCTGCTGAGCGGATCGGTGGTGCGATCGATCGCGCGCTCGCCGGGCTGCGCGAAAGCGCGGGCGAGCATGACCAGCAGGGCCGAATAAAGCGCGAGGCTGGCGGCGAAAAGGAGGGCCGGGGCTGACCGGGTGACGAGCTCGCCGACGACAACCAGCATCCCGGCAAGGGCACTCAGCAGCCCCGCAACGCCGAGCAAAAGCCAGACACGGCCAAGGTGCGTCAGGCGCGGCGGCTTGGCGGACTTTGGCACCATGATCCCTTTAGTGAATGCGGCCGAAGGGCGATTGCTTTGTTGAGCAATTCCCTAAAGATAAACGGATAACGAAGCGTAAAGGCTGGCGCCCGTCCATGCTGGCGAGGGGCAGATTTGCGGTGCTGAACCGCAATTGTGCGCTGCGCGCACGCAAGCGCCATTCTATCAGACCTGCTCAAGCCCGATGAAACCGCGCTGTGGCTCGTCCTTCCAGGGGCGCTGTGTGAGGGAATAGATGCTGGCGCGCTGCGCGACCGGCTCGAACGCGATGGTCTGGCCGATCACCGTCTCGCCAGCGCCGAGCATGAGAAACCCGTCATGCGCGAGCGAACTGGCAAGGCGCTTGAATGCACGCTCGCGGGTTTCGCGGTCGAAATAGAGGAGCACGTTGCGGCATAATACGAGATCGAAGGCATGGCGCGCAGGTGGCTCTGCGAGCACATTGTGCCGCTGGAAACGGGCGGTCGCACGGATCGTGTCGGCGATCTTCCAGCCCTGCGGCGTCTCGGAGAAGTGCTGCAGCATCTGCGCGACACTGAGGCCCCGCTGCACCTCGAATTGCGAATAGAGCCCGCCTTGCGCCGCCTCGATCGCGCGGGCCGAAATGTCGGTGCCGAGGATATCAAACGACCAACCGCGCCAGCGCTCGGGCTCGCCGGCCAGAAGCATGGCGATCGAGTAAACCTCCTGGCCGGTCGAACAGCCTGCGCACCAGATCGAGATCCGCCGGGAGGACGCCCGCCGCGCGGCGAGCTCGGGCAGGACATCGGCGGGGAGCTGGTCGAAGGTTGGCTTGTCGCGGAAGAAATAGGTCTCGTTGTTGAGCAGCGCCTCGACAATGCGCTGGGCGAGATTGCGCTTGGCGATGGGGGAGGTCTGCTCGTCCAGCAGGCACACGAGCTGGTCGACATTGCTGATGCCATGTTCGCGAAAAATGCCGGAAAGGGCGCTCGAGACGCGCCAGCGGCGGTTTTCGCTGAGTTGCTGCCCGGTCTGTTCGGTAAGGAGATCCGCGATGATCTGGATAGAGGCTTGACTGACTTCCATGATGCTGTTTGCCGAGGCGCGGGGCGTTTCAGGCTTGCCTCAAGGCGGTGTTCTCGCTGCGTGTCGCATCCCGGTTGGTTTGTGCCGCAATCGCCGCCGCAATCGCCGCCGCAAGCGCCGCGGGAGGGGCGATATAGCTGGCGAGGCCCGCCTTGCTGACCGCGCCCGGCATCCCCCACACCGCGCTCGACTGAGCATCCTGCGCGAACACCGCGCCGCCGAGCTCGACCAGCTCGGCCGCGCCTTCCACCCCGTCGCGCCCCATGCCCGAAAGCATCACTGCAAGCACGCGCCCGCCGCAAGCCTGCGCGGCACTTGCCAGCATCGGATCGACAGAGGGCAGGCAGCCGCTGCGTGCGGGTTCGGTCGAGATGCCGGCAACGAGGCGATTGGCCACGCGGCGCACGATCATGTGGCCGTGCCCGGTCGCGATCGCCACTTCGCCGCGACGGATTTCGGTGCCTTCCTCGGCGATCACCGCGGGCCGTGCGCAGGCCATCTCGATCTGCCGCGCGAAAACGGGGATGAACGAGGCGGGCAAGTGCTGGGTGATGAGGATCGGCAGATCGAAGTGAGGCGGCAGCGCGCGCAGCATGACGTTGAGTGCGTGGATGCCGCCGGTCGATGCGCCGATCGCGATGAGCTCGGGCGTGCGCGGGCAGGTCGGCGCAGGGCTCGGATAGTGGTGGTGCTCGGCGATCCTTGTCGCGGAGGGTGCAGCGACTTGCGCGGCAGAGCTCACGCGGTCGTCCGGCGAGACGGCGGCGCGTTCGTCGACCCCGGCGCCGAGCGCGCGGATCTTGGCGAGCAATTGCGCGCGGTATTCCTCGTTGAAGCCGCCGGGACGCGGCTTGAGCATGGTGTCTGCCGCGCCCATCGAGAGCGCCGACACGGTATGCTCGGCCCCGTCCTGCGTCAGCGACGAGACGACCAGAACCTGCGCGCCGGCGCCGGCCTTGAGGATTGCGGGCAGTGCCTCGAGCCCGCCCATGCCGGGCATCTCGAGATCGAGCAGAATGACCTGCGCGGGCGAAGATCTGAGCAGCGCGATCGCGCGCTCGGCGCTGCTCGCGGTCCCGGTGACTTCCATCTTCTCGCCGCTTTCGACCATGCGCTTGAGGATCGTGCGCACTGTCAGCGAATCATCGACGATGACGACCTGCGTTGTTGCGCGCGGCCTCGGCAAGGCATCGCTGCGGGAAGGAGGGGAAGCTGGGCCGGACACGGCTCAGGCGAAGCCAACGAGCTGGAGCTTGATCTGGAGCGTCTCGTGATCGAACGGCTTCATGACATATTCGTCCGCCCCGGCCGAGATCGCCTCGCGGATGTGCGAGACATCGTTCTCGGTGGTGCAGAAGACGACCTTGGGCTTGTCGCCACCGTCGCGCTTGCGCAGGTGAGTGATGAACTCGATTCCCGTCATCACCGGCATGTTCCAGTCGAGCAGGATGACATCGGGCATCTGTGTCTCGCACGCAGCGAGCGCTTCCTTGCCGTTCTCGGCTTCGTTGACGGTGAAATCGAGCGTCTCAAGGATGTGCCTCGAAACCTTCCGGATGACACGGGAATCGTCGACGATCAAACAGGTTTTCATGCGTCAGAGCCTTCCGAGCTGCGGCAATCTGGACGCTAGGACAAAGCGGTAAGTTTTCTCTTAAGCGGCGGCTCCGAGAGCTACGGGCCCCCGGATCAGCGCCGCCAGATCGATCAGGAGCGCAGGGCCGATGGTCGTCTCGACCATGCCCGTCGCGACGCGCGACCATTCGGGCCCAAACCCGCCGGGCACCTCCTCGGGCTCGCTCTGGGCAGTGGTGATATCCTCGATCGCATCGACCATCAGGGCATAGGAATGGCCCTCAATCGCAACCACTGCGGCGCGGTGATCGGTCGCCCAGACGATTTCGGAAAAGCCGAGCGAGTGGCGGCACTCGATCACGGTCAGCGCCTGACTGCGCAATGCGGTGATCCCGGCGATGTAATCGGGCGTGCGCGGCACAGGGGTGATTGCGCCGAGCTCGATGACCGATTTGACGTCGTTCGCATTGAGCGCGCAGCGGCGCCCGGCGATCTGGGTCATGACCAGCAATTGCGACATCAGGCGGCTCCCTTCTCGAGCGTGCGCGGGCTCAGCAGGGCATCGCCGCGCGCGCGGCGCAGCGCCTGGAGCAGGCCCTCGCGGTCGTAGCGGTAGATCGTCGGGCAATCCTGCGCACCCTCGGGCCGGTTGCGCAGACGGATGACCGGCCCCTTGACCTCCATGCCAAGCTCGGCGGCGATCTCGAATTCCTCCTCGAACCAGATCCCGAGTGTCTTTTCGTCGGCTTCTTCATCGGTGACGATCTCATAGCCCGCCTCGCGCACGAGTGGCCCGAGGATCGTGCTCGACCAATCGCTGCTGGGCAAACGGCAGCGGGGTTTCTCAAGATCCTCGGGCGGCTCGCCGTGGAGCGCAAAGAGCTCGTGGCCGTCGATGAGCGAGACAGGCTCGCCGCCCACCAGTGTGACTGCCTCGACCAGCCTGTCCTCGGGCACGCGCTTCAAGGGCTCAGTCAGCTCGGCCGCATCATCGACCTCGCGCACCGCGTAGAGCAGCTCGCACGTGCCGTCGCTGAGGCGCAGCAGGCGCAGCTTGTCGGCCGGGAGCGGACCTTCGGGCAGGCCAACCAGTGGCAGGATCACCCCGTCGATTACCACCCGCGGCTCGGCCCCGCTGCGATCGACGCTGGCGGCGGGCGCGGTCTCGATGCGGCGGACGAGTTCGAGGCGGATCGCACAGCGCCGGCCCGACCAGTCGGTGAACAGCATGGCGCGCTGCGCTGCCTTGCGGCTGCCGGCCTCGTCCTCCAGCTGGGGATTGAATACCCGCGCGCGCGCTTCGGCGAACAGGCGGTATTCGGCCGCGATATTGGCGACATCGAGCATCAGCACCGGCTGGCCATCATCGAGCAGGGTCGATCCGGCATAGACCCCCGACTTCATCACCGAGGGCGCGAGCGGCTTGACGACGAGATCGCCGTGCGTGTGGATGCGATCGACCGCGAGCGCAAACAGGTCGCCGCTCGCCAGCCGCAGCAGCACCATCGTGCGCTCGCCCGCGGGGATGTCGCTCGGGGGCAGGGCGAGAACGTCGTTGAGCGAGAGGCACGGCACGCGCTGGCCGCGAAAGGTGACGAGCGCGGTCTCACCCATCTGCGTGAAATCGAGCGCCTCGCCGGTCGACTGGACGATCTCCTCGACATAGGATTGCGGGATCGCGAAGCGTTGCCCGGCAAGCTCGACGGTGAGCCCGGCGATGATGCTGAGGGTGAGCGGGATCTGGAGCTTGAACAGCGTCGCTTCGCCCGCAATGCTGCGCACCTCGATGCTGCCGCCGACATGTTCGAGATTGCGCCGCACCACGTCGAGCCCCACGCCGCGGCCGGAAATGTTGCTGACCGTCTCGGCGGTGGAAAAGCCCGGCTCGAAGATCAGGTTGAGCAGCTTGTCGCGCGGCATCGCGGCGCGCTGGGCCTCGTCGATGAGGCCGGTGGCGATCGCCTTGGCGGCGATCCGCTCCTCGTCAAGCCCGCGCCCGTCATCGCCCACCACGATCGAGATCGTGTTGCCCGATTGGCGCGCGGCGATGGAAATGAGCGCGATCTCGCGCTTTCCGGCCTTGAGCCGCTCGGCAGGCAATTCGATCCCGTGATCGATCGCGTTCCTGATGATGTGGGTGAGCGGATCGCGCACCACCTCGATCATCTCGCGATCGAGTTCGACATCGCCGCCCTCGAGCGCGATCGTGACCTGCTTGCCGAGTTCGGACGAGAGATCGCGCACGAGCCGGGGGAGCGAGGCGAAGAGGGTCTCGATGCGTTGCATCCGCATCCGCGTGATCGCATCGCGCACGTCGGACAGGATGCTGGTGAGCCGCTCGAACGGCCCGTCGATCGTCGGCTGGTTGCCCGCCTGGCGCAGGCGATGCGCAAGATCGTTGCGCGCAAGCACCATGTCCGAGACGCCGCTCATCACCCGGTCGAGCAGTTCGACAGGCAAGCGGATCGTGCGCTGGACGGGGGCGGCAGCTTCGGGCGCGCGTTCCAGCTCGATCCGGGGTTCAGGGGCGGGCGCGGCTTCGCTCGCCTCGTGTGGCTGGGGTGAGGCGGCGGTCGGATCGGCCTCGAGCGCGGCGATCAATGCGGCGTCATCGCCGGTCGGGCAGACGCCCTCGCGCTCGATCGCATCGACCATCTCGACGATCCGATCGATCACCGCGAGCACGGCGGTCACAAGCGCGCTGTCGGGCTGGCGGCGCCCCGCGCGCACATCGGCGAGCGCATCCTCGGCGGCGTGGCTGAGATCGGCGAGCCGGGGGAAATCGAAGAAGCCGCAATTGCCCTTGACCGTGTGAACGAAACGGAAAATCGCATCGAGGCGCGAGCCGTCGGCCGGATTGGCCTCCCAAGCGATGATCTCGCTTGCGCTGGCCTCCAGCATCTCGCGTGTTTCTGCGACGAAGTCCGTCAGCAGATCATCCATGCGCCTTGCGCCCCCTAACCGGCCAAAGAGAGGTTTCTCGAAGCTCGGCTTATGGACCGCGATGGTTAACGAAGGGCTACCGCATGGCGGCCTTTCGGCGGCGCATCAGCGGCCGGGCACGCGCCACAGCACGTAGCGCACCAGCGCCAGCGCGGTCAGCCCGCCGAAGACGTTGGCGGCGAGTTCCGCCCCGTAGACCGCGCCGCTCCCCCAGTCCTGCAGGAACACCCAGGCGAAGGGGAGCATCACGAGGAACACCCGAGCGATCGATTGCACCAGCGCGAGCGCCGCCTTGTCGACCGCGTTGAGGATCCCGTTGCCCACGATCAGCAGCCCGAAACCGGCATAGCCCCAGGCGGCGATGTTGAGATAGAGATCGAACTCGCGCACGACCGCAGGATCCTCGGTGAAGATCTGCGCGAACCACCCGCCGGTCGCGAACAGCAGCACAGCGACGCCAAGCCCCCAGGCGCAGCAAAAGCCCGCCGCGTAGAGCGCCGCATCGCGCGCGCGATCATACTGGCGCGCGCCCCAGTTTTGACCGACGATCGCGCCGATCGAGCCGCTCAAGGCAAGCAACGGCACGTTGACGAAGCTCTGGAGGCGTCCGGCCGCCCCGAAGCCCGCGACCGCCGCCCCGCCGTCGAGCGCGATCAGAGCGGTGAGGATCGCAAGACCGATGGGGTTGATCGCGTTCGAGAAGGCCGCCGGCAGCCCGACCTTGAGGATCGCCTTCGCCGGATCGAGCACCCGCCCGGCGACCACCAGCGCAGGATCGAGCGGGATCGCCGCCGAGCGCGTCAGCGCCAGCGCCATGCCTGCGCCCATCGCCCAGCCGATGATCGTCGCATAGGCCGCGCCCGTGATCCCGAACCCCTCGATGCCGCCAAGAAAATCAGGTGTGCCGGTGATGAGGATGGGATCGAGCACCCAGTTGGCCGCGGCATAGGTGATCGAGACATAGCTTGTCTTGCGCGCCTCGCCCTGCCCGCGCAGCACGCCGTTGAAGCCCATGATCATGAGGATCAGCGGGAAGCCCAAGGCGAAGGGCTCCATGTAGAGCCGGATCAGCGGGCGCAACTGGCTTTCCGCGTTCATCAGGATGAACAGCGGGTCGATCAGGAGATAGAGCGCCGCCCCCAGCACCAGCCCGGCAAACAGCGCGAAGGCAATGCCGAAATTGGCCCGGCGCGCCGCCTTGTCCATGTCCTCTTCGCCGAGCGCGCGCGCGACCACCGAGTTGATCCCGACCATCACGCCCACGCCGAGCGAGGTGAGCGCGACCGAGATCGGGAAGATGAACGCTATCGCGGCCAGTTCCGCGCTGCCCAGCTGGCCGATGAAATAGGCATCGACCAGCCCGATCGACATGACCGCAGCGACCCCGATGATCGCAGGCAGGGTCTGGCCGACGAGGTGGCCGGGGATCGAGCCGCGAGTCAATTTCGCGCTGAAGGGCTCGGGCGCGGTCTCCTCGACCCTCAAGGTGTCACTGCTTGCCATGCGATGATCGGGGGCTAGCCCGCCCGCTCGCCCTTGGCAAAGGCAAACCGCGTGCGCCCCCGCCAAAGCAGCGCTTGTGCTGTGGCTTGCGCTCATGCGATAGGCCGGGCAAAGCCATATCCATAAGTGACGCAAGAGGATCCATCATGGCCACCCAGCTCAAATCCGACACCAGCCTTGAGGGCAAGGTCAGCAAGGAAGAGTGGCAGGCGCGGCTCGATCTCGCGGCATGCTATCGCATCTTCGATCATCTCGGCTGGTCGGAATCGATCTACAACCACATTTCGCTCAAGGTGCCCGGCGAGGAGAACACGTTCCTCATCAATCCCTTCGGCCTGCTCTATGACGAAGTGACCGCCTCCAACCTCGTCAAGATCGATGTGGAGGGCAACAATGTCGGCGGCAGTCCTTACATGGTGAACAAGGCGGGCTTCACCCAGCACGCCTATTTCCACCAGCATGTCGGCGAACGAGCGCAGGCGATCTGCCATGTCCACACCACCGCGACGATGGCAGTGTGCAGCCACAAGGGCGGCCTGCTGCCGACCAATTTCTACGCCTGCAACTTCCAGGACCAGATCGGTTATCACGATTTCGAGGGCGTGACGGTGCGCCCCGAGGAGGGCGAGCGGCTCGTCAAGAACCTCGGCAACCACACCATCCTGATGCTGCGCAATCATGGCCCGGTGGTGATGGATCGCACTATTCAGGGCATGTTCGTCAAGATGTGGGCGCTCCAGCGCGCCTGCGAGATCCAGGTGGCGACGCTTGGCATGGGCGATCCGGCGGTGGTGCCGCAGGAAGTGGTCGACCAGCACCAGCGCGACATCTCGGTGATGCAGGGCCAGGGCGGCGCGGGCGTGTTCGATTTCGAGGCGTGGAAGCGCCGCGTCTCGCGGATCGACGACAGCTGGCGCTCCTGAGCCGAGGCCTGCAACCGCTTAAGGAGAGTTCGCGCTCATGTCGCGCATGACGGTCAACGGCAATCCGGTCGAGTTCGATCTCGATCCGCGCATGCCCCTGCTTTACGCGCTGCGCGAGGCGATGAACCTCACCGGCACGAAGGCGGGCGGCGGCGGCGATTGTTCGTGCGGGGCGTGCATGGTGATCGTCGACGGGACGGCGCTGCGCTCGTGCAGGATCACGCTGGCCGAGGCCGAGGGGCGGCTCATCACCACGATCGAGGGGCTCAGCCGCGATCGCTCGCATCCGGTGCAGCAGGCGATGGTGGCGGAAGCGGCGATCCAGTGCGGCTATTGCACGCCGGGGATCGTGATGAGCGCCGCTGCGCTGATCGATCGCAACCCTGCCCCGAGCGCCGAAGACATCATCGAGGCCGTGCCCAATCTATGCCGCTGCGGGGTTTATCCGCGGCTGGTGCGCGCGATCCAGCGGGCCGGGCGCGTCGCCCAGCGCCGCGAGAGCATCAGCGCCGCGCCCGCGCCGGGCATCAGCAGCGAGGATGCCGGCCGCGCCGTCCCTGCGCTGCGCCGGGCGCGCGAGGACTAATCCCCCCTCAGAACCGCCCCGTGATCGTGAAGCGCGCATTGAGCGGCGGTGCCACGGTCAGCTCGTTGGCCGAGTGGGCGGTGGGGAAATAGAGCTCGTCGGTGAGATTCTCGACATTGACCTGAAGCCGCAGAGCCTCGGTCAATTGATAGAACGCGGCAAGGTCCACCCGCGCATAGGCGGGCAGGACGGCGGTGTTGCCGTTGTCGGCGAAGCTCTCGTCCTGCGCCGTCAGGCCAAGGCCGAAGCCGAGCCGGTCAGTGACGCGAAAATCGTTCCAGATCGAGAACATGTGCTCGGGCAATTCGCGCAGGCGGCGACCGGTCGGGCCGGTGCGGCTGACCTGCTCGCCGTCGAGATAGGAATAGCCCGCCGAGAGAAACCACCACGCACTTGCCCTGCCCTGCAATTGCAGCTCGAAGCCGCGAATGGTCGAATCGATCACATCGAGCGTATCGGGGTTGGCATCCGAGACCTGCGGCGAGCTCTGCTCGATCTCGAAGGCGGCGGCGGTGAAGGCGAGATCGGGGAAGATATCCCACTTCACGCCCGCCTCGAGATTGGAGAAGGTGTCGGGCGCGAGCGCGTCGGCGGGAGGGTTGATGTCAGCAAACTGGTCGCCCGAGCGCGGCAGGAAGCTTTCCGAATAGCTGCCATAGATCGAGATGTTCTCGCGCGGCTTGAGGATCAGGCCCGCGCGCGGGGTGATTTCCTCGTCCTTGCGGGTGCGCAGGCTGCCGTCGCGTTGGTTAAGCGCGGTGATCTCGAAGCTGTCGAACCGCGCGCCCAGCACCACGCGCAGCCAGTCGGTGAGGCGCACCTCGTCCTGGATATAGGCCGAGAGCACGGTGAGATCGGCCTCGGTGTCGTCGTTCAAGGCGGTGAAGGCAACATTGGTGGTGCGCCCATCGGCGAGCGTGCCGGCCCCGCCGCGAAGGGGGAAGGGGCGCACCGCGGGGAAGAACTCGACATCGGTGCGCCGCCCGTCGGCAAGCGCTGTATCGAACACCGGGTTGAAGCGATCGTTGTTGTTGGCGGTATCGATGAACTCGGCGCCTACGATCAGCGTGTGGCCGATCGCGCCGGTTGCGAATTCGCCGACGAGATTGCCCGAAAGGATGAAGTTCTGCCGCTGCGTGGTGTCGATATAGCCGTCCATCGCGACCACATTGGTCGCCGGATCGTAGCCGACGGGGAAGAAGTTGGCATAGACCTTGTCATAATCGCCCCAGGAGGCGGTGAGATTGCCCTTGAAGCTCTCGGAAAAGGAATGCTGCACCGTTCCGCGCAGGACATGCGCGCGGAAGGTGGTGTAGTTGTTTTCCGGATCGGCGAAGGTGATGTCGGAGAGCCCGCGCGCCGGGCGGCCATTGTCGAGGCTGGGGATGCCGCGATCGATGAAGCGCTCGTGATCGACATATTCGTAGGCGAGATCGATGATGGTGGCGCTGCCGATCTCGGCACGCAAGGTCGGGTTGATGCCGATCTGCTCGCCGTCGTAGAAATCTCGGTGATTATCGAGGCTTTCATAGGCGGCGTTGAGGCGCAGCGCGGCATTCTCGCCCGTGGCGAGGTTGATATCGCCCCACAGGCTGACCGCGCCGAAACTGTCGACCGCCGCGAGCCCGCCGACGAAATTCTCGCCGACGAGCCCCTTCTTGGTCACGCGGTTGACAAGGCCCCCGGTGCCGCCGCGCCCGAACAGCAGCGCATTGGGGCCGCGCAGGATTTCGACCTGTTCGAGATTGTAGAGCCCGCGGTAATATTCGACATCGTCGCGCACCCCGTCGACGAAGAAATCGGCGGTTGAGCGCACGCCGCGAAAGATGACCGCATCACGGTGCCCCTCGCCCTGCGACATGGTGACGCCCGGCGTGTAGGCGACGATGTCGCCGATCGAATCGAAGCCCTGGCGCACGATCTGGTCAGCCGTGGTGATGCTGAGCGATTGGGGAACGTCGATGATCGGGGTTGGGGTCCGGGTCGCGTTGAGCAGATCGGAATAGAGCACGTCGGCAGTGACGACGATGGCATCGCCCTGCTTCGCGCCTGAATCGGCGGCATCAGT
Source organism: Erythrobacter sp. (assembly GCA_036350735.1). GTDB lineage: Bacteria > Pseudomonadota > Alphaproteobacteria > Sphingomonadales > Sphingomonadaceae > Erythrobacter. Next base: position 62,661 of record JAZBNR010000014.1, on the reverse strand, counting down.
GGCGGCATCATCGGCGGCATCATCGGCGAGAGCGGGTGCCGCGAGCGCGAGGAGCGCGCAGCCGGCGGCGAACGCGCAGCGGCGGGTGGTGGAGAAAGTCATCAAGAGCCCCGTTTCGTGGGAGGTGGTGGGCGCGGGGAGGGCGCGGCCATCTCCCCCTGCTATTGCAACCTATTCGCACTCACAAGTGGAAAATGAGGCGGGAGGAATTTGCCTTCGGCTGTGGCAAAGATGCTGCTGTCCGGATAAATCGGGGCATCACCGATCTAGGAGAGCGCCCGTGAAGGCGACCATCTGGCACAATCCCAATTGCGGCACCTCGCGCAAGACGCTGGCGATCCTCGAGAGCCTCAGCCGCATCGAGCTGACCGTGATCGAGTATCTGAAGGAACCGCCCACGCGCGAGAAGCTCGTGCAGCTTTACGAGGCGGCCGGGATCACGCCCGCCGAGGGCCTGCGGCTCCGGGGCACCGACGCCGAGGAGCGCGGGCTGCATGAGGCCGATGCCGACACCATTCTCGATGCGATGGCAGCCGAGCCGATCCTCATCAACCGCCCGCTGGTCGAGACCGGGAAGGGTGTGCGGCTGTGCCGGCCGCAGGACGTGGTGCTCGAGATCCTCTAGCCGTCGCTGGTGAGCGCGCTGTCGGCCTGCAGCCCGCGCCAGCCGATCGCCGTCACCGCGAAGCACAGCGCGACGACGAGGCCGACGCCGAGCCAGTCGCTCTGATTGTAGAGCCACACGCCCAGCGGCGGCGCGTAGATGAAGCTTGCCCCCGCCGCGCTCGCGACGAGGCCTGAGGCCTGCCCCTGCTCGGCGCGGCTGACCGCGAGCGAGGTGCCTGCGGTGGTGCCGGGGCGGAACAGGCCGAAGCCCAGTGAGGCGATCGCATAGCCAAGTGCGAGCGTGAACAGATCTTCCGAGGCGCCGAGGATCAGGCTGCCCGCCCCCGCGACCGCCATGCCCCACACGGTCGCTGCGCGCGGGCCGATATTGAACCGCGGGATCAGGCCCCATTGGGCGAGCAGCGTCGCGATCGCGCCGAACACGAGCACGAGGCTGACCATCGAGGCACCTTGCGCGGGCGCATCGCGCAGGCCCAGCCGATCGAGCGTGAGAAAGCCGACTATCCCCAGCAGCATGGCCTGCGCATGGCCCCCGATCAGCATCGCGATGACCCACGCCCGCACCCGCCCGTCAGTCCATCTGAGGCGCTTCTCGCTCTCGTCGGCCGCATGATCGGCGCCCGCCGCGCCTTCCTGGTGCGGGCCGTCGCCATAGGGAGCGCCATAGGCAGATCCTCGCGCGGGAAAGCGCGGCTCGTCATCGGGCAGGCGCAGCCGCAGCACGATCAGCGCGGCAAGACCGAGCAGCGCGTAGCAGATGAACGGGCCGGTCAGCCCGATCCCGAAGAAGGGAAGCACCATCAGCGGGGCGAGCACTGGGCCAAACACGGTGCCAAGGCCAAAGCTCGAGGCGACGAGGCTGAGCGCCTGGGTGCGCTCGGAAGGGGCGGTGCGCGAGGCGACATAGGCCTGCACGGCGGGAGGCGCGGCGCTGCCAAACCCGCCATAAAGGCTGCGCGCGGCGGCAAAGGCGATCAGCGCTGGCACCGCGCCGAGCACGCCTGCAAGCCCCGCCCACAGGGCAAGGCCGCACAGCACCATCGAGACAACGAATCCGGTGAGCCCCAGCGCCATCATCGCCTTGCGCCCGCGCCGGTCCGATCGCCGCGCCCAGATCGGCGCGCACACGACCCACAAGAGCGCGGACCAGCTGTAGGCGAGGCTGATCCAGAAATCCTGCAATTGCAGCGCCGTGCCGATCGAGGGCATCACCGATTGCATCGCGGTGTTGCCCGCCGCCGTCACCAGCATGACGGTGAACAGCAACGCCATGCGCCCGGTCGAGATACTTCCGGTCTTGTCTCCGGTTTCGGGTTCCGCCTCCGTTTCGGCGGGTTCAGGGGGAGAGCTGGCCTGGTCCATCGGGCGCATTCATCCCGCGAGAGGCGCGCGCGGGGGCGCGATCACGCCTCGGGCCCGTTCTTGCGCCCACGGGGCGTCAGCTGTTCGAGCATGGCGGCGGCGGCGGCGCAGGTGACGATGCCGAAAGACAGGCTGAAGCAGCCCATGATCACCCCGCTCAGCAGCGCGCCGCTCTGCTCGCTCGGTGCCAGGGCCGCGGCAAGGCCCGCCACGCTCGACACGAGGATGTAGATGACCCCCGCCGACACCAGAAGAAGCCACCAGAAGATGAAAGCGGCGCGGCTGTTGCCCGCGGTGAGCCGCCATGATCGCATGAGCCCGGCGAGCGGATTCCAGACCTTGTGCGTGACCATCACCGGGAGCGTGAGCGAAAGTCTCGCCGCGAGGAAGAGGCCGACCATAAAGCTCGCGATCAGCCCGATGAACCCGGCGGCGGTCGGTCCCAGCGGGGAGAGCGCCAGCAGCAGGGCCAGCAGCACCAGGAAGGCGATGACGTTGAACACGATGAGCGCAAGGATGAGCGGCACGATCGCCTTCGCCCCGCGCCCGATCGCCTGGCCGACGGTGAGCCCCGCAGGCCCGAGCAGCGCAGTGAGCGCCGCATAGCCCACCAGCTGGACCGTGCTCGAGACGAGCAGCCAGCGCGTGAAGGGCTGCATCTTCTCGAAGATGGCGGCCTGCGCGCGCTGGATTGCGGCCTGGCTCGAATCGGGATCGAACAGCACCGTGGCCGGGCCCTGCAATTCGGCGCTCGGCGGCAGGGTGAGCGAAAGCGCGGCCGTGGGCAGCAGGATGAACACGCCGCCAAGCGCGGTGAGCAGCTGGAAATTCTCGCGCATCAGCACCAGCGTGCGTGCCCATAGCGCGTTCATATCGAGCCGAACGCGCCCGTGATCGCCTCCTGGATCTTTCCTGCCGTTCGCTTTTGCCAAAATCGCGCCTCTTGCCGCCCGGTTGCTGCCTTCCGGCACTTGATCTAGCCCGCCAATGCCCCCACGCAAGGCTGATGGCAAGCACAGCATCGCCCACACCCCTTCGCCTTCCGGCCGGCGAGGAGCGCCCCGGCGGCCTCGTCGAATGGCAGCGATCGGCCGTGCCCGTCCCCTATCGCGAGGCGTTGGAGGCAATGGAGGCGCGCGCCGGGGCGATCGCCGCTGGCACGGCGCGCGAGCAGGTGTGGCTGCTCGAACATCCGCCGGTCTACACTGCCGGCACGAGCGCTGATCCGGCCGAACTGGTTGATCCGCGCTTCGAGGTGGTCAAGGCCGGGCGCGGCGGGCGCTATACCTATCATGGGCCGGGCCAGCGGGTCGGCTATGTGATGATCGATCTGGGCGCGCGCTGCCGCGACGTGCGCTGCTTCGTCCACGCGATAGAGGGCTGGGTGATCGAGACGCTGGGCGATTTCGGGATCGAGGCGTGGCGGGCCGAGGGCCGCGTCGGCATCTGGACAAGTGGGCCGGACGGCACGCAGGCCAAGATCGGCGCGATCGGCGTGCGGGTCAAACGCTGGGTCACGTTTCATGGCTTCTCGGTCAATCTCGATCCGGACCTTGCGCATTTTTCGGGGATAGTGCCCTGCGGCATTTCGGAATATGGCGTGACCAGCCTAGCGCAGCTTGGCCGGGCGGTGAGCGTTGAAGAGTGGGATGCGGCGCTGATCGCGCGCAGCGCCCGCTTCTTTGAGGATCTGGCAAGGAAGGGACAAAGCCGGTGCGGGTGATCGTAGGTCTGGGCCTCGCGCTGTGCCTTGCCGCGTGCGAGGGGGCTAGCACGCCGGATAGCGGCGCGGCGGGCGAGGAAGGCGGCAAGGCCGAGGGCGAGATCCTCGGCGGCACGATCAGCGACGACATGCTGCCGCTGGCCGAATTGCGATCGGTTTCCCCGCCCCGCGCGCCGGTGGCAACGCCGGACGCGGGTGCGGGCGCGGGCGCGGGCGCGGCAGCCCAGCCGCAGGAGGTTGGCTCGCCGGAAGAAGCCGCCGAGCCGCAGCCCCAATCCGCGCCTGAGACGCAGGCCGAAGCCGCGCCAGACCCCGCGCCCGAGCCGCGCTAGGCCGCCTGCTCTTCCTCGGCGAGCGTCGGGTAATCGATGTAGCCCTCAGGGATCGGGAAATACCAGCTTTTGGGCACGTCCTTGTTCTCGTTCAGATGCGCGCCCCGGCGGATGCGCTCGGCAAGGTCGGGGTTCGAGATGTAGGGCCGCCCGAAGCTGATCGCATCGGCGCGCCCGCTTTCGATGTCTTGCGCGGCGTCCCCGGGGCCGTAATCCGAATTGAGGATCAGCGCGCCCGAATAGAGCGAGCGGATCAGCGCATCCTGCTGCGGCACGTCGGTGCGCCCGAAGGTGCCCTCGGGGCCGGGCTGGCGCAGCTCGAGGAAAGCGAGGCCCAGCTCCTCGATCACGCGCGCCGCCGCACCGAAAGTGGCGGGCGGATCGCTGTCGTCGCAGCCTTGCGTCTCGCCATTGGGCGAGAGGCGGATGCCGACCCGGTCCGCGCCCCAGACATCGACCAGCGCCTCGAGCACCTCGCGCATGAAGCGGGTGCGGTTTTCGGGGCTGCCGCCATATTCGTCCTCGCGCAGATTGGTGCCATCGCGCAGGAACTGATCGATCAGATAGCCATTCGCGCCGTGCAGCTGCACCCCGTCAAAGCCCGCCTTCTTCGCGTTTTCAGCGGCGCGGCGATAATCCTCCACGGTGCGGGCGATGTCGTCCTTGGTCATCGCGCGCGCGGTGTCGTATTCGTGGCGGCCCGTCGGCGTATGCGCCTCGCCCGGCGCCTGCGTGGCGCTGGCGGAGACGGGCGGGTTGCCATCGAGGAAGCTCGAATGGACGAGCCGGCCCATGTGCCACAGCTGCATCGCGATGAGGCCGCCCGCCTCGTGCACGCCATCGACGATCGGCTTCCACGCCTCGACCTGTTCGTCCGACCAGATACCGGGCGCCGAGGGCCAGCCAAGCCCCTCGCGGCTGATGCCCGTCGCCTCGGTCAGGATCAGGCCGGCATTGGCGCGCTGGCGATAATAGGTCGCCATCATCGCGTTGGGGGTGAACATCGGCTCGGCGGCGCGCCCGCGCGTGAGCGGGGCCATGAAGATGCGGTTCTTCGCGGTCAGCGCGCCCATGGTGAGCGGCTGGAACAGGGCTTCGTGCATGAGCGGATTGTCCTCCTCGAAATGGGAATTGGATTGCAATTGGCTACCCACTTGGCGCGGGCGAGGCTAGTGCGCAAGCATGGAAAAGGCTGAAGGCCCCCAAGCGGAACTTGTCGATCCGGCGCGCGCTCCCGAAGGGCGTGCGCGCGGGCGGCTGCCTGCCGGACTGAAGGCGGCGCTGCTCGTCGCGGCGCTGCTCGGCGGCAACTTTGCGCTGGCGCTCGGGCCCTGGCTCGTGCGGCTTGCCGATACGGGCGAGGTCAGCGCGGGGTTCTGGCGGCTGTTCCTCGCGCTGCCCGTGCTTGCGGTGTTTGCGCGAATGGCGGGCCAGAAGCTGACCGGGATGCCGCGCCGCACCTTTCTCGCGGTCGCGCTCGGTGCGCTCGCCTTCGCGAGCGATCTGGCGAGTTGGCACATCGGCATCGGCCTCACCCGGCTCGGCAACGCCACCCTGTTTGGCAATGCGGGCTCGATCATCCTGATGGTCTGGGGCTTTCTCGCTGCGCGCTCCTTGCCGCGTGCGGGCCAGTGGCTGGCGATCGTGTGCGCTGTGCTGGGCGCAGCGATCCTGCTCGGGCGCAGCCTCGAGATTTCCGCCGAGACCTTCGCGGGCGATCTGTTCTGCCTTGCTGCGGGGCTGCTCTATGCGGTCTATCTCATCACCCTCCAGGGCGCGCGCGGCGCGTTTGGATCGTGGAGCCTGCTGGTGTGGGTGAGCCTGTTTGGCTGCCCGCTGCTGCTCGCCATCGCGCTGGCGCTGGGCGAGCCTGTCTGGCCGACCGACTGGACGCCGATCATTGTGCTCGCGATCTCGAGCCAGCTCGTGGGGCAAGGCCTGCTGGTCTATTCGCTCGGCCACTTTCCGCCGCTCATCATCGCGCTCGCTCTACTGACCCAGCCCGCGATCGCGGCCTTCGTGGGCTACAGCGTGTTCGGCGAGGTGCTCTCGCCGCTGGATGTCGTGGGCATGGTGCTGGTCGGCTCGGCGCTGGTGGTCGCGCGCGCGACGCAGCGCCGCAGCGGCCCCGGCATGGCGAGCGCCGCCGGGGCACCGACGCCCGGCTGAGGCGGGCTCAGTCGCCGTCCGGAATATCGCCCGCGGGCACGGCCTCGATCTGCACCGCGCCAAGATCGCCCTTGCCCACGGTGCTGCTCGCCATCTCGAGCATCCGATCGAGGCTGCGCTTGGCCTTGAGGCGCAGTTCCTCCTCGATCTCGATGCGCGGGGAAAGATCGCGCAGCGCGACGTAGAGCTTTTCCATGGTGTTGAGCGCCATGTAGGGGCAGATGTTGCAGTTGCAGTTCCCGTCCGCGCCCGGCGCACCGATGAAGGTCTTGTCGGGCAACGCCTTTTCCATCTGGTGCATGATGTGCGGCTCGGTCGCGACGATCAGCGTGTCGCCCTCGAAATTCTTGGCGAAGGTGAGGATCGAGCTGGTCGAGCCGACATGGTCGGCGTGCTCGATGATCGCGGGCGGACATTCGGGGTGCGCGGCGACGGGCGCGCCGGGGTGCTGCTCCTTGAGCTTGAGGAGCTCGGTCTCGGAGAAGGCCTCGTGGACAATGCACACGCCCGGCCACAGCAGCATCTCGCGGTTGAAGTTGCGGCTCAGCCAACCGCCAAGGTGCCGGTCCGGCCCGAAAATGATCTTCTGGTCCTTGGGGATCTGCGCGAGGATCGTCTCCGCGCTCGAACTCGTCACGATGATGTCGGAGAGCGCCTTCACCTCGGTCGAACAGTTGATGTAAGTCAGCGCGATGTGATCGGGATGCGCCTCGCGGAAGGCCTTGAACTTTTCCGGCGGGCAGGAATCCTCAAGGCTGCAGCCGGCATCCAGATCGGGCAGCACCACGATCTTTTCAGGGCTGAGGATCTTGGCGGTCTCGGCCATGAACTTGACGCCGCAAAAGGCGATCACATCGGCATCGGTCTCGGCCGCCTTGCGGGAAAGCTCGAGCGAATCGCCCACGAAATCGGCGATGTCCTGGATGTCGGGCGTCTGGTAGTAATGCGCGAGGATGATCGCATTGCGCTCCGTGCGCAGGCGGTCGATCTCGGCGAGCAGATCTTCGCCGGTGGGCATTCTCGTTGCGATGCTCATAACGCTCCCCAGAAAGGTGTGGCGTTGCACATAGGGACGTGCGGCGCGGATTTCGAGCGTAATCGGGCCCGTTTACATCGCAAAGCCGGGCGGCATGAAGGCTTCCATCGGCCGCTGCGCTCCGGGCGAGCCTTCGACCACCCATTGCGTCAGCGCATAGCCGAGCGGCGAATAGGCCAGCGCCATCGACAGCGCGAAAGCGCCGATGTCGATCCCGAGCCCCCACCAATAGGCGGGATGCACCCGGCCCAGCGTGCGCTTGTCCGCGATCATGCCGATGATCGGGAAGAGGAAGGTGAGGCAGACGGTGACGGTCCAGGCGTGGGGGATCATCAGCGGCAAAGGCAGCAGCCGACCGAGCCCCGGCCCGGTCAGCATGCTCATCGCCACCAGCATCAGCCTGCGGTGCCAGCCCGAATAGCGCCGCTGGCGCAGCGCCCACAGCGCGACCCCGCCAAAGGTGATCACCACGGCTGCGTTGCTGATCAAAAACTCGTTCTGCGCAAAGAAGAACGGCCCGCCGCTTGCGCTGCGGATCGAGATCACCACCATCAGGCAGCCCGCCGCGACCATGGCGGGGATCCAGATGTAGGCAAGCTTGCCGATGCTGGCATGAAGCGTGCGCTGGCCGGTGGCGATGAGGACGTGCTGGGTGAGGTAGAGCGCGATCCAGCCCATGAAGATCATGCCGTGGACATGATAGGCGAGCGGGGCTGAAAAGCTCGATCGACCCATCGCCACTTGCACCGTGAAACCGGCAATGATGATCGTGGACATGGCAAAGGCCATGATGGTGAAAAACCGCGTGCCCTCGACCGGCGCGCTGAGCGGTGCAGTGGTCGCCATGAAAACCCCCGATCGTGCTCACCCTGCCGGAAGGATGCTCACGAAACCGGGCAATGCACAAGCGGAATTTCTTCCCCCCTGCCACACACACATACACGGCGCGCGAACCCGCCCGGGATCAGGCCCCCGTCTCGCCCTCGAACCGCACCTCGATCCGGGCATCGTCGAACCCCGCCACGGCGAGCGGGACCGCGAGGTTCTGCTGCACTGCCGCCTTGGCCGCTGCCCGGGCGAGAGCGAGGATCTCCGCGTTCTTGGCGAAGGCCAGCGCCTTCTCCTCGGCGATCTGCGAGTTCTTCTCGGCCAGCATCTGCTGCGATCCGGCGGTGTTGAGCAGGCCTTCTGTAAAGATGCGGGCCTCGGCCTCGTCGAGATTGGGCCGCGAGGTTTGCAAGCGGGGGAGGGTCACGGTCAGCGTGCTGGTTGCATCCTGCCAGCGGAAATCGTCCGCATCCATTGCCGAGAGATCGAGCCGGTAATCGACGCTTGCCGGGATGATCGCCGCCTGCCGCACCCGGCGCACCGTGAACGGGCCGACCGATTGCTCATATTCGCTCTCGGCCACCACCTCGAACCGGCTGGCGAACACGACCAGCGCGTTCTGCCGCTCGAAAGCGAGCATGGCCGAGGCAACCGGATCGCCTTCCTCCTCGTAGACATAGGCGCGCCAGCCCAGGAACAGCGCGAGCGCGGCGAGCGCTGCGACAAGAACCCACGGCCCTAGATTTGCGCGCCCGTTCGCGATGCCGTGTGCCGGCGGCGGCGAGGGCGGGCCGACGCGCTCGCGCTTGCGCAGCCGGTCGGCCGGCGGCGGCGGCGGGGGCGGCTCGGGCGCGAGGCCTTGCGGGAGCTTGCCTTCGCCCGGCTTCAGATCGTCTGCCACACGCCCTCCTCGCGCGCGACAAGGCCGCGCTTCTCGAGGTCGATGAGGTGCGCCGTCACGCTCATCTCGGCAGCGCCAACAAGGCGCGGATCAAGGCCCTTGTACATGTCCGGAATGAACCCCGATGCGGGCCGCGCCGCCTCGCCCAGCAGGCGCAGGATCTGGTTTTCGCGCTGGCGGCGATGCCCGATCATGCCGCGCACGAGCTGGCGGGGCTTGGTGATCGCGGCTCCATGGGCCGAATGATACACCCGGTCCTCGCGCGCGAGCAGCTTCTCGAGGCTCGCCATGTAGGCGCCCATGTCGCCATCGGGCGGGATGACAACGCTGGTCGACCAGCCCATCACGTGATCCCCGGTAAACAGGGCGCCCGCTTCCTCGAGCGCGAAGCACAGATGGTTGGAGGTGTGGCCGGGCGTTGCGACGGCGGTCAGCGTCCAGCCGGTGCCGCGCATCTGTTCGCCGTCCTCGAGTACGCGGGTTGGCGCATAGGTGCTGTCGAAGGCCTCGTCGGCGCGCGGGTGGTCGCTTTCCAGCACCAGCGGCGCGCAGCCCACGATCGGCGCACCTGTGCGCGCCGCCAAGGGGGCGGCGGCGGGCGAATGATCGTTGTGGGTGTGGGTGCACATGATCGCGCGGATCTCGGCATCGCCCACCGTTTCCATGATCGCCTCGACATGCGCCTCGTAGAGCGGGCCGGGATCGATCACCGCGCAATCGGGCCCGCCCTCGGGGCCGATCACATAGGTTTGCGTGCCGGTATAGGTGTAGGGCGAAGGATTGGGCGCGAGCACCCTGCGGATCAGCGGATCGAGCCATTCGGCAGAGCCCGTGGGCCAGGGCTTGGGGGGAAGACTTGCCATGCGCTAACACATGGCGCGTGGGCGGCGGTATCGCAAGGCGGGGGCGACTTGGAGGGTGTGCGGCGACTGCCCAACCCGGTTGCGACGAGGCTCACCTTCGGTTCGCCAAGTCTCGCGTCCCTCCCGCAAGCGCGAGGGGCTGGGGGTGGGCTTGTGTGCCATCTCGACTTTGCGCCAGCCTCCCGGCTAGGACACGCAAAAAGGGAGAGGCACCCGATGGCTGACTACATTCTCGTTCTCGATGAAGGCACCACCTCGACCCGCGCCATGCTGTTTGCGAGCGACGGCGTGCTTGTGGCGAGCTGCGGGGCCGAGCTTACCCAGCATTATCCGCAAGGGGGCTGGGTGGAGCATGACGCGAGCGAGATCTGGGACAAGACCCTTGCCTGCGCGCTCGAGGTGATCCCCAAGGCGGGCGGGGCGGCGATGATCGCGGGTATCGGCATCACCAACCAGCGCGAGACGGTGGTCGCGTGGGACAAGGCCACCGGCGAGCCGCTCACCCGCGCCATCGTGTGGCAGGACCGGCGCACCGAGCCCTTGTGCCATGCCTTGCGTGAGGCGGGCCACGAGCCGATGATCCAGCAGCGCACCGGCCTGCTGCTCGATCCCTATTTCGCGGGCACCAAGATGCGCTGGATGCTCGACAACGTGGCCGAGGTGAAGGCAGCGGCGCAGGCTGGCACGCTTGCTTTCGGCACGGTCGAGAGCTGGCTGGTGTGGAAGCTGACGGGCGGAGCCGAGCATATCACCGATGCCTCCAATGCCAGCCGCACGCTTCTGCTCGCGCTTGACGGGGCGGGCTTCGATCCCGAGCTGTGCGCGCTGTTCGATGTGCCCGAGGCGGCGCTGGCGCGCGTGGTCGATATGGCGGGTGCGCTCGGCAGGACCGATCCGAGCCTGTTCGGCTCGGCGGTGCCGATCACCGGCCTTGCAGGCGATCAGCAGGCGGCCACCATCGGTCAGGCCTGCCTCGCGCCGGGGCAGACCAAGGCAACCTACGGCACCGGCGCTTTCGTGCTGACCTGCCAGGGCGAGACGATCCCGCGTTCGGCCAACCGCCTGCTCGGCACAGTGCTGACGCAGATCGGCGGCAAGCGGACCTATGCGATCGAGGGTTCGGTGTTCGTCGCGGGGAGCCTTGTCCAGTGGCTGCGCGATTCGCTCGGCATCGTCGATGTGGCGGGGCAGACCGAAGAGCTCGCGCGCTCGATCCCGGATAGCGGCGGGGTGGTGATCGTCCCCGCGCTCGCCGGCCTTGGCGCACCGCACTGGCGGGCCGAGGCGCGCGGGGTGATCGCCGGATTGAGCTTCGCAAGCGGCAAGGCTGAACTCGCGCGAGCCGCATTGGAGGCGATGGCGCACCAGACCTGGGATCTTGCGCGCGCCTTCACCGCCGATGGCACCCAATGGGAGACGCTGCGGATCGACGGCGGGATGTCCGCCAACAACTGGATGGCGCAGGATCTTGCCGACATGCTCGGCGTCCCGGTCGAGCGGCCCGGTTTCGTCGAGACGACGGCGCTGGGCGCAGCAATGCTCGCGGCGAGCGGGGCGGGGCTTTACCAGAGCCTCCCGGCGGCGGCGGCGGCGATGCAGGGGGAGATGACGCGGTTCGAGCCATCCATGGCGCAGGATGTGCGCGAGGAGCGGCTGGTGCGCTGGCGCCGCGCCCTCGCGGCGAGTTAAAGCCCGCCGCGCCCTCGCGGCGAGTTAAAGCCCGCCGCGCCCTCGCAGCGCTCTAAAGCCCGCCGAGTTCGCGTCCGATCCGCGCCTGAAAGGCGCGCGCGGGCGAATCCATCTCGAAATCCTGCCGCCAGGCCGCATCGAGCCGCGCGATCCGGCGATGGAGCGCCTCGCTCTCGAGGATCAGCGCGCGCGTTTCGGCATCGATCAGCTCGAGCTGCTCGGCGTCGGACGCGCGGTCCGGCGGAAGCGATCCGTGCAGGCGCACCTGCTTTTCCGAGAGCTCGCCCGAGAAGAATGCGCGCTGGTTGAGCAGCCAGGCGAGCACGTGCATCATCCGGGTGGTCGTCTTCAGTCCCTCGCTCGAAAGCGCGAGCCGCGCCATCGCATCGCGAGGCCGACCGGGGCTGCCATCGGCCTCGATACTGCCGGCAAACGCCGCGCGCACATCGTCGGCAAGCATGAGCGCCTCGTCGTAGAGCGCCTCGATGATCGGGCGCGAGAGATTGATGGTGCGCATTGATGTCACAAATCCGATCCGCGCCGACGCCGCCTGATGCCTTGGCCTCATGCCTTGCCTTGAGCCTTGGTCAGCGTGCGCAGCCTACCCCTTCTGATCCCTGCGTGCCAGCGGCAAGGGCAACTTATCCCGGCACAGATTCAATCAGTCCCCGCAAGGGACATAAGACCCTGTTCCTCGGGCGATTATTTCCTCAGGCGATGATATCGGGCAGCAAGGTGTCCTCGATGATCGCGATCTGGTCCTTGAGCCTGAGCTTGCGCTTCTTGAGGCGCGCGATCTGGAGCTGGTCGGTTGAGCCCGCATCCGTCAACGCCGCGATCGCTGCATCGAGATCGCGGTGCTCGGAACGCAGCAATTCGAGCTGTTTCTGGAGCTCTGCCTCATTCATCGCCTGCCTCGTCCCCACGGTTTGATCGTGCGCGAAGGCGATAGGGCGAAGCGCGCCCCGCGCCAATGGCAAAGTGGCGCTGCGGGGCATCCTGCGGCGACTCGTCTCAGGCCGATGCGCGTTTGTCCCTTTACGGGATGGTAGTGCTTTAAAAGCGAGGATGGCTGTGGTCTTATCGACCCAGCGGCTGAGCCTTCAGGGGCTTACGAGTCGCTCACCCGGGGGCAGCCCCCCGAACGCAATATAGGAGAAGCAGACGATGGCATCACCCATAGGCAACCCCGCCCCTCAAGCGAGCACGCCTCATGTCCAATCCCTCCAGTCGAAGCACGCCGGGATCGAAGCGCAATTGCGCGCCGAACTCACCCGCCCCGCCCCCGATGCAGCGATGATCCAGTATCTCAAGAAGCGAAAGCTGCAGCTCAAGGAAGAGATCGCGGGGATCTGACCGCGACGCGCGGGGGCCGCACCTGACGGCTGTATCCGGGCGGCGGCCCTCGCACCTCAATTCTCCAGGATGAAAACACTTCCGGCTCGGCCGGAGAAGAGCCTGCCGCGCCGCGCTGGCCATGTGCCCTTGCCCGGTCGCGCTTGCGCGCGGCGCAACTCAGCGGCGATGCGTGAGCGGCGCGCGCGGGCCTTGACCCCTTGCCGCTTTGCCCTTTTGCTTTTCGCAGCTTCGCGGCTTAAGCAATCGATACGATGAGCGCTGCAGCTTCCGCCCGCCAGATCCTGACCCAGCTTCACGAGGTAATGGCCTCGCGCCTTCATGCGCAGGCCAAGCTCGATCACGTTGTCGAGATCATCGGCACCAGCCTTACCAGCGAGGTCTGCTCGATATATCTGCTGCGCGAGGGCATGCTCGAACTGTTCGCGACGCGCGGGCTCAACAAGAGCGCGGTCCACGTCACCCGGCTCGCCATCGGCGAGGGCCTGACCGGCACGATCGCCGACAACGTCGAGACCTTGAACCTCGCCGAGGCCAAGGCGCATCCCGATTTCGCCTATCGCCCCGAAACGGGCGAGGAGAAGTTCCACTCCTTCGCGGGCGTGCCGATCGTCTATCGCGAGCGCGCGGTGGGCGCGCTGTGCGTGCAGCATGTCGAGCCGCGGCGCTACGAGGATGTCGAGATCGAGGCGCTGCAGACCACCGCGATGGTGCTCTCCGAGCTGATCGCCAATGCCGGGTTGATCGACGAGGAGGAAGCACGCGGCCTCTCCCCTGAGCAGACCGGGCCGGTCGCGATCACCGGGCTCACGCTGGTCAAGGGGCTGGCGGCGGGCAAGGCGGTGTTCCACCAGCCGCGCGTCCAGATCACGCAGATGATGGCCGAGGATACCGAGGCCGAGCGCCAGCGGGTCTATCGCGCCTTTGCCCGGATGCGCGAGCAGATCGACAATCTCGCAGGCCAGGCCGAGTTCGGCGTCGGAGGCGAGCACGAAGAGGTGCTCGAGACCTACAAGATGTTCGCCTATGACGAGGGCTGGTCGCGCCGCATCAACGAGGCAATCGATTCAGGCCTCACCGCCGAGGCGGCGATCGAGCGCGTTCAGCAGCACACGCGGATGCGCATGCGCGAGATCGACGATCCGCTGCTGGCAGAGCGGATGCACGATCTCGAGGATCTCGCAAACCGCCTGCTGCGCATCGTCTCGGGCCAGCTCGGCACGGCGGCGCAGCAGGGCCTGCCCAAGGATACGATCCTGATCGCGCGCAATCTCGGCCCCGCCGAGCTGCTCGAATACGACAAGCGGCGCCTCAAGGGCGTCATCCTCGAGGAAGGATCGCTCACCGCGCATGTCGTGATCGTGGCGCGGGCGATGGGCGTGCCGGTGCTCGGGCGCACGCAGGGCATCCGCGGAAGCTTGCGCGAAGGCGATGAAATCCTGCTCGATGCAAACCAGGGCCAGGCGACGATCCGCCCCACCGCGCAGGCAGCGCAGGCCTTCGAGGCGCGCTTTGCCAAATCGCGCGAGCGCCGCGCCGCCTATGCCGAGCTGCGCGATGTCGAGCCCTTCACCCGCGATGGCACGCGCATCCAGGTGATGATGAACGCCGGGCTGCGCGAGGACATGAGCAATCTCGCAACCACGGGCGCGGATGGGGTGGGGCTGTTCCGCACCGAATTCCAGTTTCTCGTCTCGGCCACGCTCCCCCAGCGCGAGCGCCAGACCCGGCTCTATCGCGATGTGCTCGAGGCGGCGGGCAGCAAGCCCGTGATCTTCCGCACGGTCGATATCGGCGGCGACAAGAGCGTGCCTTATCTCGGTTCGGAGAGCGCGCGCAGCGACGAGAACCCGGCGATGGGCTGGCGCGCGCTGCGGCTTGCGCTCGAGCGCGAGGGCCTGATGAAGGTGCAGGCGCGCTCGCTGATCGAGGCGGCGGGGGGCAGGCGGCTCTACGTGATGTTCCCGATGGTCTCCGAGCCGTGGGAGTTCGATGCGGCGCGCACGGTGTTCGAGGAGCAGCTCGCCTTCCTCAAGGCCAAGAAGCGGCTGCTGCCCGAGGCGATCCATTATGGCGCGATGCTCGAAGTGCCCGCGCTCGCCGAAGTGCTCGATCTGCTTTTGCCCAAGCTCTCCTTCCTCTCGGTCGGCACCAATGATCTCACGCAATTCCTGTTTGCCGCCGATCGCGCCAATCCCAAGCTCGCCGAACGCTATGACTGGCTCAGCCCCTCGATCATCCGCTTTTTGCGCCGGGTGGTGACGGGCTGCGTCGGCTCGGGCGTCGATCTGGGCGTGTGCGGCGAGATGGGCGGGCGGCGGCTCGAGGCGCTGGCGCTGCTCGGCATCGGCTTTCGGCGGCTATCGATCACGCCCGCCGCGGTCGGCCCGATCAAGGAACTGGTGCGCAAGGTCGATCTGGCCGAACTGAGCGCGGCGATGACCGCCTGGCTGGCCGATCCGACCATCGCCTTGCGCCAGGCGCTCGCCGGATGGGCCGAGGAGCGCGGGCTCGAGGTCGATTGACTGATCGCAACGCTTGCGAGCTTGGCGGTTTCGGTTCGCCTTATTCGGCAAATCGTTCCCTTCACGAACGAGCCCGGATTGGGTAAAGTGCTGTCTCGCGCCGGGATTTAAACGCGTGGGCAAAGGTCATGCAAGTGCAACAGGATGATGGTGCAGCCGGTGGGGCTGGCGGCGAGGACGCAACGGATGCGGACTATGCCGCCGAAGCGATGCCCGATCTCGCCGACGGTGCCGGCCCCGCGCTGCGCGCTCGGCGCGAGGCCAAGCGGCTGACGCTCGATCACATCGCCGCCGAGACGCGCATCCCGATCCGCCACCTCGAGGCGATCGAGAATGGCGAATTCGAAGAGCTTCCCTCGCGCACCTATTCGATCGGCTTTGCCCGCAGTTATGCCCGCGTGGTCGGGCTCGACGAGGCCGCGATCGCCGATCAGGTGCGCGAGGAGCTGGGCGATGCCGGCCCGCGCTACAGCTCGATGAGCGCCGACATGGAGCCGGGCGATCCGGCGAAGCTGCCGTCTGCCGGGCTGGTGTGGTTCGGCGGATTTGCGGCGCTCATCCTCGTCCTCGGTGTGATCGCGTTTGCCAGCACCTATTTCGGCGCGGGCACCGGGCCCGGTCCGATCGAGGGCGAGGACGTTGCCGAGGCGCAGCCCGATCCCGCCGCGCAGCCGCGCGCCGCCGCCGCCGCCGCGACGGCGGCAGCAGGAGACGCGGGCGAGGACGCCGAAGTCGTCTTCACCGCGCTCGAGGACGGGGTTTGGGTGCGCTTTTACGAGGCCGATGGCGAGCGCCTGTTCGAAGCGCAGATGGAGAGTGGCGAGACCTTCCGCCTGCCCAAGAGCGCAAGCGAGCCGCGCATCAACACCGGCCGCCCCGATGCCTTCGCGATAACGGTCGGCGGGCGCGAGGTGCCCAAGCTTGCGACCGAACCCGTGACGCTGGGCGACACCCCGATCTCGGCGGCCGCCCTGCTGGCGCGCGCGCGCGGGTCGACGGGCGAGGGCAACTGACCGGCGACTTCTCAACGGCTGCGTGGGGTTACGGGCTCGACTTGGGGATCGAGACTCGGCACGTGATTTCGGCGATATTCATTTTGCGCGGGCCATGCCTTTCGCACCGCGCACCCGCTCTGCTCATGCCTTGAGGGCCAATCACATGAGGAAAACGCAGCCCATGATGACCTTCCTTTTCCGCCCCCCGTTCAGGACCGCGCTCGGCGCAGCGCTGGCGCTTGGCGTGATCGCGGCGCCCGTGCCAGGCGCTGCGCAGGACCAGAATCCCGATGCGCGGCTGCGCAAGATCGAGGCCGAGGTGCGCGCCTTGCAGCGCAAGGTCTTTCCGGGCGGGGACGGGCGCTATTTCGAGCCGCAGATCGCACCCGGCGAACAAATCGCTGCGCAAGGCACCTCCGGCCCTTCGACCACGGCGGTGACCGACATCCTCGCGCGGATCGATGCGATGGAACTCCAGCTCCAGCGGCTCACTGCGCGGGGCGAGGAGCTTGGCAATGCGCTTGCCGGGCTTGAGGCGCGGATGGAAGCGCTCGAATCGTCGGGCACGCTGCCGGCCCCTGCGATCACCCCGGCGCTGACCCCCGCGACAACGGCCACCGCACCTGACGAGGAGCTGGCCGAGGAGGCGGATGAAGACCTCCCCGCAACCAGCTCCAATCTTGCTGCGATGGGCGCGCGCTCTGCGTCCGCTCCGGCCGCCCAGCCCGGTGGTGCCCAGCCCGGTGCCGCCCAGCCCAGCCCCGAGCGTGTTGCCGCGGTGCAGGCGATCGCCAAGCCGCATACGGGCGATGCGGGCGACGATGAATATTCCTACGGCTTCCGCCTGTGGAACGCGGGCTTCTATCCCGAGGCGCGCCAGCAGCTGGCGGGCTTCGTCGAGCAATATCCCGATCACTGGCGCGCAACCTATGGCCGCAATCTGCTCGGCCGGGCCTTTCTCGACGACGGGCAACCCGAGGAGGCCGCGCGCTGGTTCCTGAAGAATTATCAGACCGATCGCACTGCCGAGCGCGCGCCCGACAGCCTGCTTTATCTTGCGCGCAGCATGATCGCTCTGGGCGATACCCGCCGCGCCTGCATCGCGCTCGCCGAATTCGGCGAGACTTATC
The DNA here is from genome assembly GCA_036350735.1 of Erythrobacter sp. Taxonomy (GTDB): domain Bacteria; phylum Pseudomonadota; class Alphaproteobacteria; order Sphingomonadales; family Sphingomonadaceae; genus Erythrobacter. The sequence goes on along the minus strand of JAZBNR010000014.1, from coordinate 45,125 downwards.
CGGCGGCGGCGAGCGGGCGGCTGATGGAGGATTACGAGGCCAGCCGGCGCCGCGTCACCTGCGAATAGGCACGGGTTCGGGAAGGGGCAGAAGCAAGCGATGACCGCGCCCTCCCCCGCGCCGCCGCTCGAGGTCGATCCCGCGTTGGTGCAGCGCTTTTCTGCCGAGCTCGAGCGGTTGTGGCCGCTCGAGGACCGGGAGGATGAGGCGGGCGAGGCGCTGAGCCTCGGGCTCGCCGTCTCGGGAGGGCCCGATTCGCTCGCGCTGCTGCTGTTGGCCGCGCACGCGCTGCCGGGGGAGGTGGCGGTGGCGAGCGTCGATCATGGATTGCGGCTCGAGGCGGCGGGCGAGCTTGCGCTGGTGGAACGGGTGTGCGCCGCGCTCGATGTGCCGTTCACCCCGCTCAAAGTCCGGCTCGCCCCCGGCAATCTTCAGGCCCGCGCGCGCGAGGCGCGCTACGAGGCGCTTGGCCGGTGGGTCAGCCAGCAGGGCCTTGGCGCGCTCGCGAGCGCGCACCACGCCGACGATCAGGCCGAGACGCTCCTCATGCGCCTTGCGCGCGGCAGCGGCCTGTCGGGCCTCGCGGGCGTGCGCGAGGCGAGCCTGTTCGAACCCACCGGGAGCGAGGCCGAAGCCTTTCCGCTGATCCGTCCGCTGCTCGGCTGGCGCAAGGCCGAGCTCGAGCGGATCGTGCGCGAGGCGGGCCTCACTCCGGCGCGCGATCCCTCGAACACCCAGCAGCGCTTCGACCGGGTGCGCGTGCGCGAGCATCTCGCGGCGCATGACTGGCTCGATCCGCAGGCGCTCGCCACCAGCGCGCAGCACCTCGCCGAGGCGTGGCGCGCGATCGAGTGGTATGCGCAAGGCGATTTCGAGGAGATGGTGATGCGCGACGAGGAGATCGGCGGTTTCACCTATCACGCCAACGTGCCGCGCATTGTTCAGATCGAGACGCTGCGCCGGATCATCGCGGAAATGGGCGGCCACGTCACCCGCGCGGAAGCGGGGCGGGCGGCGGATCGGCTGTGGCGCGGCGAGAATGCCTCGCTCGGCGGGGTGCTGTGCACGCCCGAGGTTGAGCTGGTAGAGAAGGTGGGGATAGAGATGCGCGTGTGGCGCTTCACCCCGGAGCCGCCGCGTCAGCTGCATTGATTTCGGATCGCGCCTGACGCGCGACGGCGCATGGGCTCACGCCAGCAAACCCATCCAGGAACGGCGCCTCAGCTAACGATCTTGTCGCCCACATCGATCATCCGACCGCGCGAGATGATCACCCGGTCGCCCCTCTTCGCGGCGGCGAAGAGCTGTTCGGCGAACTCGTCGGGCACCCCGATGCAGCCGTGGCTGGCAAAGCCGTTGATCACGGGAGAGCCGTGGATCGCGATGCCATCCCAGGTCAGCCGCAGCGTCCAGGGCATTGGCGTGTTGTTGTATTTTTCGGAGATGTTGTCCTTCTCCTTGGTCAGGATCGGGAAGCTGCCGAGCGGGGTCGGGTGCTTGGTGGTGCCGAGCAGAGCCACCGCGGTGCCGATCTCGTGCCCATCGCGAAAGACGCTGACGACGCGCGCCTCGAGATCGACCGTGACCACGAGCTTGCCCTTTGCGGGCGCGCCGCTTTCGTCCCAATACCAGTCGCCATAGCGAAAGGGGCCGGGCGGGATTTCGAGGATGCTGTTGACCCGGAAGGGATCGGCATTCGCGATTCTGGCGGCGGCGGGCGCTGGGCTCGAAGCAGGCACGTCCTGCACCACCGGGTTTGAAATCATCCGGGCAGCGGGGCCGCGTGAGGGCGCTTCATCGCCGCTGATCGCCGCGACCTGCGGCAGCTCGGGCATGGCATCGGCCCCACGATCCACCATCGCGGGATCCACCATCGCGGGATCCACCATCGCGGGATCGTCGATCGTCATGGGCTCGCCCGTGGTCGGATCGATCGCGCGGATCGCGCCTTGGGCATCCTCGACCACGAGCTGCGCGGCTTCGGCAGCGCGGATCGCTTCGGCATCGCCCCCCTGATCGGCGGCCAGCGAGGGAGCCCCGCCGAGCAGGGCCAGGCCGGCGGTCGCAATGAAACGCAGGGTGAGAAGCGAGTTGGTCATGCGCTGTTATATGAACCCAAACGAACCGGATCGCCAGTGCCCAGCGCGCCCGCGTCCCTCGGCGAGACGCGGCCTGACCAAAGGTTAACCTGCCCGATCAGCCCGCAATCTCGCGCTCGCGGGTCGAGACCTCGACCGTGCTGAAATCGAACTGCATCGGCGCAAAGCTCGTCGCGAAGGAAACGTCGGCGGCATCGCGCCCGACCCCGATCTTCACCGCCTTGTCGAGCTCGGCCATGCCGGTCGCATCGACCAGCTGCCACGTGCCTCCGCCCGGCTTTGCGGGATCGGCGAGAAACACCTCAGCGACCGCGTGGAAATCCTGCGGATCAACGCCCGGCGCATAGCACGCGACATAGCGCGCGGGGATGGTCGAGGCGCGCGCCAGTGTCACCACCAGATGGGTGTAATCGCGGCAGATGCCGGCGCCCTGGTGGAAGGTGTCGGTCGCGGTGGTGCTGGGACCGCTTACGCCGGGGCGGTATTCAAGATGGCTCTCGACCCATTGGCGGATCGCCTCGATCCGCGCGCCGCCTGCAGTGCCCTCGAACTCGGTCTGGGTGAACGCGAGGAACTCGCTGGCGTGGCAGTAGCGCGAATCGAGCAGGAATTTGACGGCATCGCCCGGCAGCTTGTGCGGCGCGAGCGCGGCGAGATCGGTGAGATCGTGCAGCACGCGGTTGATCTCGACCTCCGCTTCGTATTCTACCTCGACGCGGGCATCCGCATGGAGCCAGATGCGCTCGCCGATCATGTCCTGCGCGGGCACGCGGGCAAGATCGTCGTCCGGGCTGATCCGGCAGGAGACGTTGATCAGCCGCTGTTCGGGAATGTCGGCCGCCTCGAACTGGAGGAGCACCGAGGCGGGCTGGTGAAGCTCGAAGGCGAAGCGCGAGGCGATGCGGGTGGTCATGCCTTACCAAACGCAGCGCTGCGCGGCGGTTCCGTGACACCGGCGCTAATTTGCGGCGGGCTGCGGGGGGGCGGGAGCGGCGGAAGTCTGAGGGCTGGCCCAGGCCCGGATCGCCCCTCGCTTTCCTACTCGCGGCGCGCACGCAATAAAGGCGGTATGCAAGCCCCCGCCCGCCTTTCGATTGATGCCGTGAGCCGATTTTGCGGGGGGTGCGACCCTTGCGGGTTTTCTAGCCCTGGACTGTGTAACAGGCGGTTCAAGCGTGCCGTGCAAGCGACGGGCCGAGCGGGCGGGATGCCCACTCGCTGCGCTTCTCAGGCCGCGCCCGAGATGACGCCGAACAGGTCGTGCGCGTCGGCATCCTCGATCGTGACCTTCACGATCTCGCCCGGGGCGAGGCCGGCGGGGACGTTGCGCAGGAACACCGAGCCGTCGATCTCGGGCGCATCGGCCTCGCTGCGCCCGGTCGCGCCGATGTCGCCATCCTCGTCCGGCTCGCCGACCTCGTCGATGATGACGGGCAGCACCCTGCCGACCTTGGCGGCGAGCTTGGCGGCGCTGATCCGCTCCGTCACCTCCATCAGCCGGGCATATCGCTCCTCCTTGACTGGTTCAGGCACGGGATCGGGCAGGTCGTTGGCCGCGGCCCCTGCGACAGGCTCGAACCGGAAGGCGCCGACACGGTCGAGCTGCGCTTCCTCGAGCCAGTCGATGAGATACGCGAAGTCCTCCTCGGTCTCGCCGGGGAAGCCGACGACGAAGGAGGAGCGGATCGCGATCTCGGGGCAGATGGAGCGCCACGTCTTCAGGCGCCCCAGCACCTTGGCCTCGTTGGCCGGGCGGCGCATCGCCTTGAGGACCTTGGGGCTCGCGTGCTGGAACGGGATGTCGAGATACGGGGTCAGCAGCCCGTCCGCCATCAGCGGGATGACGTGGTCGACATGCGGGTAGGGGTAGACATAGTGCAGCCGCACCCAGGGCGCTGCGCCCTCGGGCGTGCGCAAGGTGCCGAGCTCGCGGGCGAGATCGGTCATGTGCGCGCGCACTGCGCGGCCCTTCCAATCGCGCGCCTCGTGCCTGGTATCGACGCCATAGGCGCTGGTGTCCTGGCTGATGACGAGCAGCTCGCGCGTGCCCGCCGCGACCAGCTTCTCGGCCTCGCGCAGAACCGCGTCGATGCGGCGGCTGGCGAGCTTGCCCCGCAATTGCGGGATGATGCAGAAGGCGCAGGAGTGGTTGCAGCCCTCGCTGATCTTGAGATAGCTGTAGTGCCTAGGGGTCAGCTTGATATCGGGTTGAGGGATCAGGTCGATGAACGGCCCCTGGCTCGGCGGCGCATGGGTGTGCACCGCCTCGACCACCTGCTCATACTGGTGCGCCCCGGTGATCGCGAGCACCTGCGGGTGCGCGGCGCGGATCGCGTCGGCCTCTTCGCCCATGCAGCCGGTGACGATGACGCGCCCGTTCTCGGCGATCGCCTCGCCGATCGCGGCGAGGCTCTCCTCCTTGGCGCTGTCGAGGAAGCCGCAGGTGTTGACGAGAACGACGTCGGCCCCGGCATAGTCAGGGCTCATCGCGTAGCCATCGGCGCGCAGGCGGGTGAGGATGCGCTCGCTATCGACCAGCGCCTTGGGGCAGCCGAGGCTGACCATGCCGACGCGCTTGGCCTCAGGGAGAGTGGTGGGGGTGCTCATGATCGGCGCGCCCTTACACACAAGCGCGGGCGAAAGCCAGCGGCTCACGCTTCCCCACCGGGGCGGGACGAGCTAGCTTGGGCCATGCGGGTGCGATTCACGAAACTCAAGGATGGATGGCAGGAGGTTGCGGTCCTGCGCGAGGGCGCGTGCCCGTCGCCCTTCCGGTTTCCGCCCAAGGGGCCGGTGCCGCACGATGCGACCCACCTGTTCGTCGAGAGCGTGTTCGGTTTGCAGCGCGGGTTCTGGGGGCGGGTGGCCGCGGGGCAGGATCCGCAGGCGGTCGAGGAAGAGGCCAAGGCGGGCGGCCATGCCAGCGCCAAGCGCGCGCAGGTGCCCGCGCCCGGCCTCGTCGAGCTGCTGCAGGCCGAGCGGCTGGTGGAGTGCTTCGAGGCCGAGCTGTGGTCGGGCTCAAGCGATGATGCGGGGCTCAGCGCAATGGCGCGCGCGGGGTGGGAGGCCTCGCACGTCCCGCCGCTGGAGCTTGATGCGACGAGGCTTGCGGCGGTGCGCCAGCGGATGAGCGCCTTCGCGCACGAGTGGGCGCAGCTGGCGATCGGTGGTATGATCGCATGCGAATGGTCAGGGAAGGACATGCGATGAACGACTTTGCACTATGGCCCGTGCTCGCTGGAGCAGCCGCCTTCTTCGCGGTCGGCGCGGTGTGGTATGGCGTGCTGTTCGGCAAGGCTTGGCAAAAGGCGGCAGGGCTTTCGGATGCGCAGGTGAAGGGCGGCAACATGGCGCTGATCTTCGCCCTCACCTTCCTCTTCGAGATGCTGATCGCGATGGTGCTGTGGCACCTCATCGCGCGCACCGGGGCCGCGCCGCACGTGGTGATGATGATGGCACTGGGCTTCGCGCTCGGGATCATGGCCCCGGCGGTGGGGATCAACTACCTCTACCAGAGGAAGAGCGGCGTGCTGTTCGCGATCGACGCGGGCCACTTCGCGGTGGGCCTGGCGGCGATGGGGGGCGTGTTCCTGCTGTTTGTGTGAGGGTTCAGTCGTTCCGGTGGAGGCCGCCTCCGTTGTGACCGTCGCCGCGCCTGAGGCCCTGATCGGAGGGGACGATCTCGACGATGACGTCGCCCTTCTCGAGGCTCTGGCACTCGTCCTCCCAGAAGCCGATCGCCCGCCCGCCGCGATAGACGCGCAAGCCCCGCCCGCCGGTCCTCAATTCGGAGATGGCGCAGCCGCACTCGTCCTCCTCGACCACCCGCTCGACGAGCTGGACCCGGCCCGAGACCGAGGCGAGATCGGCGAGGTAATCGGCGATGTGTGCGCCATGCGCGCTGCCCGCGAGCAGCAGCCCGGTGAAGCGCACCGGGTTGATGACGTTGTTGGCCCCGGCCTGGCGCGCGAGCAGCTCGTTGTCGTCGGCGCGGACCACCACGCTGATGGGCACCTTGGGCGCAAGGTGGCGAACGGTCAGCACGATCAGGATCGAGGTGTCGTCGCGCCCGGCCGAGACGAGCACGTTCTTGGCCTCGCTGATGCGCACCGCCTTCAGCGTCTCGTCGCGCGTTGCATCGGCGGCCATCACGTTGACGCCAAGCTTCTCGGCATCGGCGAGCCGCTCCTCGTGCATGTCGACCACGACGATGCAGCTGGGATCGGTGCCCCGCTCGATCAGCTCCTCGACGCTCTGCGAACCCGAGACGCCGTAGCCGAGAACGACGATGTGCTCCGAAAGCTGTGCCTGGATGCGGGCCATGCGCCACTTCTCCCAACTGCGCTGAATGATGAAGTTGTAGGCGGTGCCCACGAAAATGAAGAGCACCATGATGCGCACCGGCGTCACGATCACCGCCTCGATGAAGCGCGCGCGATCGGTTACGGGCGCAATGTCGCCGAAGCCTGTGGTGGTGACCGATATCATGGTGAAGTAGATCACGTCGAGGAAGCTGATCTCGCCATCGACATTGTCGACGAGGCCCTCGCGGTCCCACCAGTGGATCATGATGACGATGAACAGCAGCGTCAGCGCAATGCCCAGCCTGATGCCGAGATCGCCCCAGACCGGCAGCTTGACCGCGCGGCGCAGGGGGCGGTAGCCCTTCTGCTCCGCCGGACGGGGGCGGGGGCGGTTGAAGTAACGCTTGCCGGGGAGCTGCGCCATGCTCGCCCGCTACTCGCTCTCGTACCGGCTCGCGATCCGGTCGATGCTCGAATAGTGCGTGAGGTCGAGCTGCAGCGGCGTGACCGCGACAAAGCCGTCGTCGATCGCCTCGAGGTCGGTCCCGTGGTCGAGCGTGTGCTCGATCGCGTGGAGGCCGAACCAGAAGTAGCGGTGCCCGCGCGGATCGGTGCCCTCGACGATGCTGCCGCGCGAATAATCGTGAAAGCCTTGCCGGACCACGCGGATGCCCTGGACCTCGCGCGCGGGGCGCGCGGGGAAATTGACGTTGACGAGCGTGCGATCGCTGAACGGGGCACCGAGCAGCGGGCCGATCGCCCTGGGGCCCCATTCGCGCGCGGCGTCAAACATGCCGGCGTCCTCGTCGATGCCCGGGCCATAGACCTGGCTCAGGGCGATCGAGCGGATACCTGCCAGCGCGCCTTCGATCGCGGCCGAGACGGTGCCCGAATAGGTGATGTCATCGCCCAGATTGGCCCCGCGGTTGACGCCCGAGAGGATGAGGTCGGGCGGCTCGTCGAGCACTTCGCGCAGCGCCATCATCACGCTGTCGGTCGGCGTGCCGGTGACGGCGAAGCGGCGCTCGCCGAACTTCTGGAGCCGCACAGGGCGGTTGAGCGTGAGCGAGTGGCCCGCCCCCGATTGCTCCTCGGAGGGGGCGCACACCCAGATATCGTCCGAGAATTGCGCCGCGATCTCCTCGAGCACGGCGAGGCCGGGCGCATGGTAGCCATCATCATTGGTGACGAGAATGCGCATTATCGCAGAGGCTCCAGTGTGGTGATGCCGTGCATGTAGGGATGCAGCGCTGGCGGGATGATGACGCTGCCATCGGCCTGCTGGCCATTCTCGATGAGTGCGACCAGCGTGCGGCCAACCGCGAGACCCGATCCGTTGAGGGTGTGGACGAACTGGGTGGCCTTCTCGCCTTCGAGGCGGAAGCGGGTGTTCATCCGCCGGGCCTGGAAATCGCCAGTGTTCGAGCACGAGCTGATCTCGCGATAGGCGCCCTGTCCGGGCAGCCAGACTTCGAGATCGTAGGTCTTCCTCGCGCCAAAGCCCATGTCGCCGGTGCACAGCAGCATGGTGCGATAAGGAAGGCCCAGCGCCTCGAGCACGCTTTGCGCCGCTCTGGTCATCCGCTCATGCTCGGCCTCGCTCTCCTCGGGCCGGGTGATGCTGACCAGCTCGCACTTTTCGAACTGGTGCTGGCGGATGAAGCCGCGCGTATCGCGCCCCGCCGCGCCCGCTTCGGAGCGGAAGCAGGGGGTGAGCGCGGTGAGGCGCAGGGGCAGGGCGGCGTCATCGAGGATTTCGCCCATGACGCTGGCGGTGAGGGAGACCTCGGCGGTGGGGATGAGCCAGCGGCCATCAGTGGTCGCAAAGCTATCCTCCGCAAACTTCGGCAGCTTGTCGGTCCCGTACATCGCCTCGTCGCGGACCAGCAGCGGGGGGTTGCACTCGGTGTAGCCGTTGGCGCTCACTTGATGATCGAGCATGAACTGGCCGAGCGCGCGATGCAGCCGCGCCATCCCGCCCCGCAGGAAAGTGAAGCGCGCGCCCGAGATGCGCGCGCCGGTCTCGAAATCCATGCCGAGAGCGGGCGCGATATCGGCGTGTTCCCTGGGCTCGAAATCGGACTGCGGGATGTCGCCCCAGCGGGAGACCTCGACATTGGCCTCCTCGTCCGCGCCATCGGGCACATCGGCGGCGGGCAGGTTGGGGATGATCGCAAGCTCATGGCGCAGCCGCTCGCCCAGCGCGCGCTCGCGCTCTTCCAGCGCGGGCATATCGGCCTTGATCTGCGCGACCTCTGCCTTGAGCGCTTCGGCGGCGGCAGAATCGCCCTTGCCCATCGCCGCGCCGATCGCCTTGGAGGCCTCGTTGCGGCGGCTCTGGGCCTCCTGCAGCCTTGTGGTGAGCGCGCGGCGCTCCTCGTCGAGCGCCAGCAGTTCGGCGGCTTGCGGCGGAAGTCCGCGTCGCGCGAGGCCGGCATCGAAGGCCTCACGGTTCTCGCGGATGAAGCGGATATCGTGCATGGGCGGCAGCCTATGCCCGAGCGCCCCGCCGATGGAAAGCCTTGGCTTGATCGTTTTCAGGGAACGCTTGGCGCGGCTGGCGGATTGATCCTCACAAAGGAGACAATACCATGCTTAAGCACATGATCGGGGCCGCGATCGGCTCGAAGATGGCCAAGAACTCGCCCGCGGCGGGCGGCGCGACGGGCGCGATGATCGGGGCGGCGATCCCGTTCGTGCTCTCGCGCATCAGCATTCCCGCCATGCTCGCGATGGGCGCGGGTGGCTATTTCGCCAAGCGGCACTTCGACAAGAAGGAAGCCGAGACCAAGGGCGTCGCGCCCAAGGACGTCTGAACCCTCGATGCAACAAGGGCCTCGCGCGATCGTCCAAATCGCGCAAGGCCCTTGTCCTAGTTCGGCCAGCCCGCCGACCCCCGGGGCAGGCTGACCGGGGAGAGCCCTGCTAGAAGTTGACCGCGCCCGTCACGAAGAAGCGCCGCGGATCGCCGTAGAACCCGGTGAGCGTGCCCTCGCGGCCGAGCGTCGGGACGAACGGCGTGCCCGGCGGGGTGCCGCCGGCGACGAAGTTGTAGCCCGCCACGATGTATTCGACATCGAACAGGTTCTTGACGTGCCCGCCGAACGAGAAGCGCCCGTCATCGGTGGTGTAAACGATGCTCGCATCGACCAGGAAGAAGCTGTCCTGATCGAGGAACGGGTTGGGCGCCTCGAACTGGCTCGCATCGTCGCGCAGCGAGACAAGACCGATGAAATCGACCTCCCCGTCGGCCACCGGGAGGCCAAGATTGAAGCCCATATGCGCGGTGATGTCGGGCGTGTTCTGGAACACTCGGGTGTCTGCCACATCATTGCCGAAGGCGTCGATGAACTCATTGAACTTGGCATCGAGGATGCCGAGTGACCAGTTCACGCTGAAATTGCTGCCGAGCCCTGCAAAGTCCTTGCCAACCAGCGCATTGCCCTCGAACTCGATGCCGTTCACGTCGGCGCTCGCCGCGTTCGAGGTGATCCCGATGAAGCTCTCCTCCACCCCGTCGCCATCGGCATCGACGCCGACCGAGCCGGGGATCTGGACATCGTTGTATTGCCCAAGGAAGCCAGCGATCGAGATGTTGAGCCGGTTGTCGAGCAGCGAGGCCTTGTAGCCGATCTCGAAGCTGTCGACCGTTTCGGGCTGGAACAGCAGGAACTCGAACTGGTCGTCGAAATCGATGTCGCCATCACCATCGAGATCAGGCGCGGCGCTGGTCTGCCCGCGCGGGTCGAAGCCGCCGCCCTTGAAGCCTTGCGAATAGGTGAAATAGAGCGTGTTGTTGGCATCGGGCTGCCAGCTGATCGAGGCGCGCGGGTTGAAATCCTCGAACGTCTCCGATCCCTCGAAGTTGGATGTCACTGCGATCGGAACAGCCGGGCTGTTGGGGATGAACAGGTCCGAGAAGCCTCCGATGAAGGTGGTGCGCAGCACGAGGGCTTCGCGCCGATCGTTGGTGTAGCGCCCGCCCACCGAGATGCTGACGGTGTCGGTGAGATCATAGGTGAAATCGCCAAAGACCGACCAGGTCTCGGTGTTGACGTCGCCCAGCGTCTGCGCGTTGAGCCCGGGCAGGCCGATCAGCGCCCCGGTGTTCTCGAGCAGCACGTCGAAGGCAGTGAAGGCGTTGGCGTTGAGATAGTAAAAGCCGAGCACGCCCGAGAGCCGATCGCCCTCGTAGAGCAGCTGGAGCTCCTGGCTGAACTGGTCGTTCTCGTAGATCGCGGGAACATCGAGGTCGGCTGCGGGCAGGCTGTCGAAATCGATCGGGCTGGTCGAGCTGTCCTCGCGGTAGCCGGTGATCGACTTGAAGGTCAGCGTGTCGGAAAGCTCGATCGCGACATTGAGCGCGCCGCCATAGGCCTCGACCTCCTGGTCGACGACATTGAGCCCGGCGCGGGTGTCGAACACGTTATCGAGCACGGGCGCATTCGTGAGCAGGCTCGGGATCAAGCGGTGGCCCTGGCGGGCCAGCGAATTGTCCTTCACATAATCGCCCGAGAGGCGCACGAAGACGGGGCCGCTATCGAATTCGATCGTGCCGCGCGCGGCCCATACATCCTTGTTGTAGTTTTCCTCGCCGGTGATGATGTTCTCGCCGAAGCCGCCGCGCGAAAGCCGTGCGCCCGAAGCGCCGATCTTCAGGTTGTCGGTGAGCGGGGTGGAAGCGGTTAGGATCAGGTCCGCCTGGTCAAACGAGCCATAGGCCCCGCGCGCGGAGAAGCTGGTCTCGTCGGGAAGTTCGGCGGTGACATACTTGATCGCGCCGCCGATCGTGTTGCGGCCATAGAGCGTGCCCTGCGGCCCGCGCAGCACCTCGATCCGCTCGACATTGTAGATATCGAGCACTGCGGCCTGCGGGCGATTGAGATAGACATCGTCGATATAGAGGCCGACCCCCGCCTCGAAGCCGCCAACCGGATCCTGCTGGCCGACGCCGCGGATGAAGGCGGTGAGCGTGGTGTTGGTGCCGCGGCTCACTTCAAGCGTGATGTTGGGCACCTGCTGGCCGATCTGCGTGAGATCCTGGACCCCCTGCTTGACAAGCTCAGCCCCTGACAGCGCAGTGACCGAGAGCGGCACATCGATCAGAGGTTCCTCGCGGCGCCGGGCGGTGACGATGATGCCATTGCCGGTTTCCCCGACGACCTGCGACTCTTCAGGCTCAGCCTCGGCGGCGTCCTGCGCGGCTGCGGGCGCGGCCCACATGGCGATTGCGGCGCTGCCCGCGAACAGGATCGCGCGGCTCACTGTGTGATGGTGTCTCATTCTCTCCCCTTACGATGCGGCGCTTCGCGCCATCCGCTCCGCCATATTGAAAGCTGAACCAACTTTCAAGTTCCACTTGTGAAATGGGCGTGCGCTTCGTAAACGGGTTTTAAGGAGGGATCGTCGATGAGCCAGAAGCGCCTGAAAAAGGAGCCGATTTCGCGTCCTGGCTCACGCCCGGCGGCGCAGAGGGCGAAGGCAGCCGGAGGGCTGGACGCCGCTGCGAGTCCCGACAAGATCCCTCGGACCGAACGCGGGCGGCGCACCTTGCGCAAGCTGCTTGACGCTGCGACCAAGGAATTCGGCGAGAAGGGCTTTCACGAGGCTTCGGTCAGCTCGATAACCCGCCGCGCCGGCGTGGCCCTTGGCAGCTTCTACACCTATTTCGACAGCAAGGATGCCCTCTTCCGTGCGCTCGTCGCCGATCTCAGCGGCAATGTCGGCGCGGCCGCCCGGGCGGCGATCACGGAAGGGATGAGCGCGCTCCAGATCGAACGCGCCGCGCTGCACGCCTTTCTCGAGTTCGCGAGCGAGCACAAGGAGATATACCGGATCATCGACGAGGCCGAGTTCGTCGATCCGGCGAGCTATCGCAAGCACTATGAGACGATCGCCTCGCGCATCCACGCCCGGCTCGAGACGGGCAAGGCGGCCGGCCAGTTCCGCGAGGATCTCGGCGAGGTTGAGGCCTGGGCGATCATGGGCATGAACGTTTTCGTCGGCTTGCGCTATGCGATTTGGGGCGAGGATGCGCCCGCGCCAGAGCGCCTTTCTCCCGGCGAAGTCGCCGCGCGGGTCAATGCGCTGATCGCGAAGGGCACCGCGTCGCAGGGTTGAGCCCGCGCGAGCGCAACCCGGTGGTTCACAGCGCGAGCATCACCTTCGACGAGCTGCCCGCCAGAGCGCCTTGATTGGCATCGAGCGCATCGGGGCGCAGCGCGCCGGGATAGGCCTTGGCGAGCAGGTCGAGCGATTGCGCTATGCTGGCGTGGAGCGCCGCGTCCTCGGCCTTGATCGCCGCGCCGCTGCGCTCGAACTTGCCTGCGGCCGTCTTGTAAAAGCCGTAACCGTCGAGATAGGGTTCGTATGCCTCCCCCTTGGCGGCCTCGGCATACATCGTCACCGCCCGGTCGATCTGGTCAGCGAGGATGCCGGCGGCGACCTCGCCCTCGGTGGCGGCGCTGGCCGGCGCCTTGGCGGAAGCATCGCGCAGCGCAGCGATAATGGCCTCGAACGCCTCGTTCACCGCTCTGGCGTTGTCGGGCTTGAGCGCCGCTTCGGAGGCCGCGCCCATGGCGGGGCTGATATCGGCGATGCCGAGCTGTTCGAAGGCGGGCTGCATGTCGGCGAGCACTTCGGAGACAGGGTGCGCGAACATCTCGGCCGCTGCCTCGGTTCGGCCTGCGGCATAGGCATCGCGCGCGGCGATGGCATGCGCCTCGACGATCGCGAGCGCCGAGCCGAATACGATCGGATTGGTCGCAGCCTCGCTAAAGGCAACGCCGCCTTCACCCTCTCCGCCCTCTCCTTCGCCGCCTTCGCCCTCTCCGCCCTCTCCTTCGCCGCCTTCGCCGGCGCCCATTTCGCCGGGCGCTGCTGTGTCCTCCTGCGCCGCCTCGCCGCCTTCGCCCGCCTCGCCTGCACAACCGGCAAGGCCTGCTCCCATCAGCGCGCTGGCAAGGCCGAGCGTGGTCCAGGTCTTGATCGTCGACTTCATCTCGTTCCCCTGATCGAATCTCGCTCCCTGATAGCGGATGCGACGCTTATTGCAATCGGTTCGCAAACCTTGCGGCCCGCGCATTGTTGCGCTGCAACAAATCGCTTGGGTTCGCGGCCGCAATGCGCCATGTGTTGCGTGTGGGCGATCCGGAGTCTCTTTTTCTTACAATCGCCGCGCTGCTGTGCGCGGGCGTGGGCGCTGGCTTTGCGGGGGGGCTGTTTGGCATCGGCGGGGGCTTTGTGGTGGTGCCCGCGCTTGTCTTCCTGATGCCGCTCATGGGCGCAGCTCCGAACGAGGTCGCGCATGTGGCGGTCGGCACCTCGCTTGCGACCATCATCTTCACCTCGATCCGTTCGACCATGAGCCATGCCGCGCGCGGCGCGGTCGATTTCGCAGTCCTCAAGGGCTGGGCCCCGTGGGTGGTGCTTGGCACCGTGCTGGGCTCGGCGGTTGCGGACCGGGTGACGGGGGGCGAGCTTGCTCTGCTTTTCGGCGTGGGGGTGCTCGCTTTCGCGGCTTACTTCCTGATCCCGCTCGGCGCGCGGCTGGCGCCAGCGCAGCCTTCCGACATGCCCACAGGGCTGCCGCGCGCCGGGCTGGCGGGCGGGCTGGGGCTGATCTCGGCGCTGCTCGGCATCGGCGGCGGCACGGTGACGACGCTGGTGATGACGACTTGCGGCAATCCGATCCACCGCGCGATCGGGACAGCCTCGGGCATGGGCGCGATCATCGCGGTGCCGGCCACGATCGGTTTCGTGCTCATCGGTCTTGGTCAGTCTGGCCTCCCGTGGGGTTCGGTGGGCTATGTCAACCTGCCCGCAGCGCTGTTGATCACTTCAATGTCGGTCCTTGTCGCCCCGTTCGGGGTGGCCGCCGCGCACCTGATGCCGGCGGACGTGCTGCGCCGGGTGTTCGGGGTCTACCTCCTCGTCGTGGGCGTGATGATGATCGCGAAGAACTGACGAGGGAATATCAAGGAAGAAAGGAGTGCCGCTCATGTCTACCGATCGCCGCAGGTTTCTGGCAGGCTCGGCCGTCTCGGCCGGGATCGCCACGTTGCCGTTCTCGAGCGCCGCCGCCACGGGCGCGATGCAACCGGCCGGGCATTTCGGTCCGCTCGAGGGCCAGGCGCTGCTGAGCCGGAACGAGAACCCCTATGGCCCGGCGCCTTCGGCGATCCGGGCGATTTCGGACAGCGCGCGCATGGGCTGCTATTATGCCGATCGCGGGCTCGATCGCCTGCGCGCGATGATCGCCGAGCGCCACCGCGTGCCGCGCGAGCAGGTCGTTGTTGGCAGCGGCTCGACCGAAATCCTGTGCGCGATCGCGCTCGCCTGGGGGCGGGGCGAGGAAGATCGAGGTGCGATCCTGTGCCCCGACCTGTTCTGGGATACCACCGTGCAATATGGCGAGCGCCAGGGGGTGCAGGCCATCCGTGTGCCGCTCGCGTCCGACATGAGCGTCGATCTCGCGGCGCTCGAGGCGGGGCTCAGCGAGAAGGTTGCGCTAATTCAGATCTGCAACCCCAATAACCCCACCGGCATGCTCATCCCCGCCGCCGACCTTCGCGCTTTCGCCGCGCGGGTGACACCCAGGGCGACGCTTCTGGTCGACGAGGCCTACAACGAGCTGACCGACACTCCCGACGACGACAGCGTGATCGATCTCGTGCGCGCCGGGGCAGACGTGATCGTGTGCCGCACCTTCTCCAAGATCTACGGCATGGCTGGCCTGCGTGTGGGCTATGCGATCACCAGCGAGGCGAATGCGCAGAGGATCGAGAGCCATCTGATGAGCTTCGGCGGCAATCTCGGCGGCATCGCTGCGGCAATCGCCTCCTATGACGATTTCGCCTTTCTCGAGCAATCGCGCGCCATGGTGCTGGAAGGGCGCGCGATGATCATGGATGCGGTAAAAGAGGCGGGCCTCACTGCGCTGCCCTCGCAGACCAACTTCGTCTACGTGAAGGTGCCCGATGCCGATGCGGTCCAATCGGCGATGCGCGAGCGCGGCATCTCCATCCGCGGCGCCTATGGCCCGTGGACGCAATATTCGCGGGTGAGCACCGGAATGCTGGCGGATGTCGAACGCTATGCGAAGGCGCTGCCGGAGGTTATCGACACGCTCTACGGATGAAGCACGAGGGAGAGACGAACATGCGACACTGGGCGCGGGCGGCGGTGGTCGCCGCGGCAACGCTGCCGTTTGCGGCACAAGCACAGACGCTGGTGGAGGTCGCTTCCGAACATGTCGACCAGGACGTGCCCATGCCCGTGTTCAAGGCCGACACCAGCTGGCCCAAGCTGCCCGATGATCTGATCTTGGGCCAGATCCCCGGCCTCGCGATCGGCAAGGACGACACCGTCTGGGTGCTCACCCGGCCCAATTCGCTCGAGGCGACCGAGGTCGGGCTCGAGCCCGATCCGCCGATCACGGTGGGCTGCTGCAAGGCGCCGCCGCATGTCATCCAGTTCGATCCTGAGGGCAACATTCTGCGGATGTGGGGCGGCCCCGAGCTGGCGCCGGGCGAGGCGAGCTATACCGGCGAGGGCCGTGCCCGCACCGAGCAGGGCGACGAGCAATGGCCCGCCAATGTCCACGGCCTCTATGTCGATGCCTCCGAGACGGTGTGGATCGGCGGCAATGGCGCTGGCGACCATGTGGTTTTGAACTTCACCGCCGATGGCGAGTTCATCCGCCAGATCGGGCGACGCCAGATGACCGAGGGGAACCTCTCGCGGCAATATCTCGGCAGCCCGGCCGATATCAGCGTCAACGGATCGAGCGTGCTCGTCGCCGATGGCTACACCAATACGCGCGTGATCGAATTTGCCGCCGCTGACCTCGCCTTCACCCAGCTGTGGGGCGCCTATGGCACCGAGCCGGGATCGGGCACGCGCGCAGGCGATTTCGACCAGTCGATGGCGACCAGCACCGCCGAGGGCGGCCCCGATCCGACCGCGCCCGATTTCGAGCCCATGGTGCATTGCGTGGTGCGCGGACCCGAACAGACGGTCTATGTCTGTGACCGGCGCAACAACCGCATCCAGATCTTCCGCGAGACCGAAGGCGGGATCGAGTTCGTCGAAAACGTCGCGATCGCCCCCGCAACCGGTGGCACGCGCACCGCTTCCGATGTCGCCTTCAGCCCCGACGGCACCTATGTCTATGTCGCCGACATGATGAACGGACGCGTGTGGATCCTGCTGCGCGAAAGCCACCAGATCGTCGGCTGGTTCGGGCGCAATGGGCGTTATCCCGGCCAGTTCATCTGGCTCCACAGCGTCGATGTCGACAGCGCAGGCAATGTCTACACCACCGAGGTTAATTCGGGCCGCCGGGTGCAGCGCTTTGTGCTGACCGGCATGTCCGAATAGGCATTGCCCGATCCGCCCGAGCCGCCGATCGGATTGGTCGCCGACGAGGAATGGCAGCCGCGGCCCGGCCCCGTGCAGCACGGCACGGCCCGGCGTCGACAACTTGATCCGCGCTGCCCTCGAATGACCGCGCTCAAGCCCTGACACCAAAAGGGAAATGGCGCGGGTGGCGGCGCGTTTCAGGCCACGGTCGGCGCTCCGAGCGCAGCAAACAGATCGACATAGGCCTGCGCCAGATCCGAGCGCGCATCGATCACCGCCTCGCGGCTGGAAATGAGCTGACGCTGCACATCGAGCACGTCGAACAGCGTCGCCAGCCCCTCCCGATAGAGCGCGTTTGATTGCTCGAAGGCGGCCTCGCTCTCGGTCACCGCGCGGTCCAGCTCGACCAGCCTGTCTTGCGCTGCCTCGATCGCGACGAAGGCGTTCTCCACCTCGGCAAGGCTGCCCAGAAGCGTCTGGCGATAATCCGCCAAGGCCCCTTCGAGATTGCGCTCGGCGGCGGTGATCTCCGCCCGCCGCCGCCCGCCGTCGAGCACGGGCACGCCCAGCGCGCCGCCCAGCGTCAGCAGCGCGCTCGAGAAAAGGTCCTGAATGGCGCCCGTCCCGCCCGAGAGAAAGCCCTGTAGCGCGAAAGAGGGCGCCAGATCGGCCCGCTCTATCCCAACGACGGCGGCCGCGCGGGCGACATTCGCCTCGGCGATCAGGAGATCAGGACGGCGGCGCAGGAGGTCGGCCGGGATCCCGGTATCTGGGCCTTGAACATAGCGCGGGACATTGTCCTCCTCGCTCATGGTCTCGATCGCGGTGGGCGGCTCTCCGGTCAGGACGGAAAGCGCATTGGCGGCCCGAGTGCGCGCGAGCAGCAGCGGGCCACGCTGCGCCAGCGTGCGCGCAAGGTCGGCGGCCGCGCGGCGCACGTCGAGATTGGAGGAGAGCCCGGCCTCGAACCTCAGGGTGACGACGTCGAGCGTCTGGCGCTGGAGGTCGGCCGACTGGTCGAGCAGGGAGAGCCGCGCGGCGGTGCGCTTGCGCTCGATATACTGGCTCACGACGCCCGCCGCGATTAGCCGGCGCACGTCCGCGACGAAATAGGCCGCACCTTCGGCTTCGGCGAGCGCGGCGGCGCGCTCGGCGGAGAGGCGTCCGCCCAGGTCGAGCCGCCAGATCCCGCCGAGCGACAGGCCGGCCGCATCGGAAAGGCCGCCGCCATCATCGAGCGTGCCATCGAGCGAGGCCTGCAGATCAACATCCGGGTAGAAATCCGATTCCTCGGCCACCACCAGCGCGCGCGCGGCGAGCAGCCGCTTTCGCGCCGCCTCGAGCGATTGGTTTCGCTCGATCGCCTGGGCGACGAGCTGGTCGAGATCGGCGCTCTGGAAGCCGCTCCACCAGACATCGTCGATCCCGCTTGGAGGTCGCGAAGCGGCGAGATAATCGGGCGCAAGCGGCACGCCTGCCGCAGGCTCGATCGCGGGTATCGATGGGGCCGCGCAGCCGGCCAGCGCGAGCAGGAGCGCGGCTGTGCCTGCAAGCCTCACGCGGGCGCTCCTGCCAGCGGCGCCTCACGCTCTTCATGCTCGGCCAGCTCGCGTGTGAGGCGCGCAAGATCAACGCTGCGCGGTTTGCCGAAGGGCGCGATGAGGGCATAGAGCGCCGGCACCAGGAACAGGGTGAAAATCGCCGCGATTCCGAGCCCACCGAAGATCACCCACCCGATCGATTCGCGCGCTTCGGCGCCGGCGCCGCTCGCGATCACCAGCGGCACCGCGCCCAGGATCGTCGAAATCAGCGTCATCGCGATCGGGCGCAGGCGGATTGTGGCGGCATCGACGATCGCCGTGGGGACATCGGCCCCTTCCTCGCGCCGCTGGTCGGCGAACTCGACCATCAGGATGCCATTCTTCGCCATCAGGCCGATCAGCATGACGAGCCCGATCTGTGAGTAGATATTGAGCGAGGTGCCCGACACGAACAGCGCGAACAGCGCGGCGGCGAGCGCGAAGGGGATCGAGCACAGGATCACGAACGGGCTCGCGAGGCTCTCGAACTGGGCGACGAGGACGAGAAATACGATCAGCAGGGCAAAGGCGTAGGTGAGCAGCAATTCATTGCCGCTCTCCTCGAGCTGCTGCGCCTCGCCCTGGAGCAGCATGTCGATGTCCTCCGCAAGGGTCTCATCCGCGAGCGTCTCAAGCTCGGCGATCGCGTCCGCCAGCGGCACGCCCGGAGCCACCGCCATCTGCACCTCGATCGCGCGGCGCTGCTCGGTCCGGTCGAGCTCGGCGGCAACGCCTTCCTCGCGGAACTGCGTGAGCGAGGAGATCGGCACCAGCGCACCAGCATCGCTGCGCACGAACAGATTGCCCAGATCGCTTGGCCGCGTGATCGAGACCGACTTGGCGGTGAGGAAGATCGGGATAGCCTGATCATCGACGTTGAGATCGACGATTTCCGCCCCATTGACCATGGCGCGAAGGGTGAGCGCCAGGTCTTCATAATCGACCCCGAGATCGGCCGCGCGCGCCCGGTCGATCCCGATCGAGAGCTGTGGCTGCGTCGGCTGGTAGGAAATCTCCGGATCGGAGAGATTAACCGATTGGGTCGCGATCGCATCCGAGAGCGCGCGCGCGGAGCGGTAGATGCCCTCGTAATCGTTGCCGAGCAGCGCCACTTCGAGCCCGCCGCCGCGGCCCCATCCGCCGCTGAGCGTGCCGCGTCCGCGCGCCGATGCCTGCGAGCCGGGCAGGGCATCGAGGGGCGCGCTGATCTCCTCGACGATTGCGCTCTGGCTGCGTGTCCGCTCGCCCCAGTCGGCGAGCGTTGCGGTGACCTGGATGCGGTTGGGATCGTAGCGCCCAACGATGGAGAGCGTGGACTCGACCTCGCCGCTTTCGAGATAGGGTTCGAGCACGTCTTCGATCTCGTCCATCTCGCGGTCCATGAAATTGAGGCCGACCCCGTCCGGCCCGCTGGCCCAGACATAGAAGGTCGAGCGGTCCTCGTCGGGCGTCAGCTCCTGCGGGATCTGGGTGTAGGCAACGCCAGCGCCTGCAAGCGCCACGAGCGAGAGGCCGAATGTCACCAGCGGATGCGCGATCGCGCGCAAGACCCCCCTGCGATAGGCCCGTGCGACCGATCCGGCCATCCGCGCAAGCTGTGGGTTGGGCTCTGCATTCTCGCCCGCGAGGTCGATCTTGGCGGCGAGCGCGGGCACAAGGCTGACGGCGACGAAGGTCGAAAGGATCACCGCGATCGAAAGCACGAAGCCGAATTCGCGGAACAGTCGTCCGGTTTCGGACGGCAGGAAGCTGATCGGGACGAACACCGCAACCAGAACCGCAGTTGTCGCGATCACCGCGAAATAGACCTGCCGCGTGCCCAGCACCGCCGAGGATTTGCGCCCGAGGCCCTCCTCCTTCTGCAGCCGCTGCGCGTTCTCGAGCACCACGATCGCATCATCGACCACGAGCCCGGTTGCCAGAACCAGCGCGAGCAGGGTCAGCAGGTTGATCGAGAAGCCGAGCGCCCAGATCCCGGCAACGACGCCGATCAGCGCGATCGGGATGGTGGCGCTCGGGATAAGAGTCGGTTTGGCGTGGCCGAAGAAAAGGTAGATCGTCGCCATCACCACCGCGACTGTGACAAGCAGGGTGGTCAGCACCTCCTGCACCGAGACCCGGATGAAGCTCGCATCATCCGAGATCACCCGAATGGCGATGTCCTCGAAGCGCTCGTCAAGGCGTTCGACCGTCACGCGGGTAGCATCCGAGATCGCGATGGTGTTGGAATTGGCTTGGCGGATGATGCCGAGCCCGATCACCGGTTTGCCATCGAGCCGAACGTAGCTCGTCGCATCAGCGGGCGCGAAATAGGCTTGGCTGACATCGCCGACGCGCACCTCGTCGCGGATGACGATATCGGCGATGAGCTCGGGCGTTGCCGCATTGGCCTCGGCGCGCACGATCAGGTTCTGCGACGAGGAGGTGAGCGAGCCCACCGGCGTATCGAACGGGGCCTGTTCCAGTACGGCGGCGACATCGCTGATGGTGAGGCCGAAGCGCGCGAGCTTGATCGGATCGATCGCGACGCGCAGCTGGCGCTCGCGCGTGCCGAAGGGTTCGATGCTGGCGACGCCCTCGGCGGCGAGCAGTTCGGGGATGATGTCGTTTTCGACGATCCGGCTCAGTTCGGAGACGTCATAGGCATCGCTCTCGACCGCGATGGTCATGATCGACTGTGCGTCCTGATCCGCCTTTACGACCTGCAATTGCTCGATGCGGTCCGGCAATTCGCGCGTCACCCGGCTGACCGCCTCGCGAATGTCCGAAGCGGCGGCATCGAGATCGGTGCCGGGATCGAACTGGACACGGATGCGGGCGTTGTTCTCCTCGCTCGAGCTGCGAATCTGCCGCACCCCGTTGACCCGCGCCGCCGCGTTCTCGAGCACCGAAGTGACCTCGGCGTCCATCGTCTCGGGCGCGGCGCCGGGCAGATTGGCGCTGACAGTCACCACCGGCCGATCGACATCGGGCAGCTCGCGCACCTCGGTGCCAAGGAAGGCGGCGATCCCGACAATGATGATCAGCAGGTTGAGCACCAGGATCAAGAGCGGCCGCTTGACCGCGAGCATGGGCAAATCGGTCTTCACCGCGCGACCCTGGGTTCAGCCTCGCGGCGCGACGGGGGCCCTGCGACTTGCACCTCGGTCACGGGCCGTGAAGGCCGGTCGATCACCTCGACGCTCTGCCCGGCACGCACCTTCTGCACGCCTTCGGTGATGACGAGCGTCTGCCGCCCGATCTTGCCATCGAGCAGCACGGTGCCCTGCCTGCGCGAGGAGATCGTCACCGGGGTGCGCTCGGCCTCGCCATCGCGCACGGTGAAGACGGCGGACCCGTCGCCGTCCCACACCACCGCCGCTTCAGGAACAGATGGTCGCAATTCACCGCTGTCGACGAAGCGCACGCTGAAGCTCATGCCCGGGCGGTAACGGTCGTTCGAATTGTCGATCACGGTGCGGACCTGGAAGCTGCGCTGCTCCTGCTCGATGGCGCTGTCGACTGCGGCGATGCGCGCCTTGATGGTGGTCTCGGGATCGGAGAAGGCGGAAACGTCAACCGTCTGGCCTTCCTCGAGCCGGTTGAACACCGTCTCGGGCGCGGCGAAATCGACGAACAGGCGCGCGCGCTGATCGAGCTGGGCGATCACGGTCTGCGGGGTCACGCTGTCGCCAATGTCGATATCGGAGAAGCTGATATGCCCTGAAAAGGGCGCGCGGATGGTGCGCAGGGCGAGCGCCACCGCAGCTTGATCGCGCTCGATCTGCGCGGCGGCGAGCGCGGTCTCGCCCGCCTCGATCTGGCTTTCGGAAAGCGCACCGGTATCCTCGATCCGGCGATAACGCGCGAGCAATTGCTCGGCTTCCGCCACACGCACCTCAGCGAGCTTCAAGGCGAGCCGCTCTTGGCGCGCATCGAGCTCGACCAGCGCCTGCCCTTCGCGCACGAACGCGCCCGGGCTGAAGCGCACCGCCGTGACCCTGCCCGAAACATCCGAGAAGAGCTGCGCCGAACGCGCAGCGCGCGCCGTGCCGATGGCCTCGATCACGCGCTCTTCCTCGACGAAGGTCGCAGGCTGCGCGACCACGCTGACCGAGCGCTCCGCTCGCTCTTCGCGTTCGCTGGAACAGGCCGCGATTGCGAGAAGCAAAAGGGCGATAGAAAGGGATCGCATCAAAGAAGTGGTCCGGACCTCGATCGAACCACGACAATGGATTTGACCGCAAAATGTTCCGCGTGGGCGCGACCGCCGGGGAGGGGGCGAAGCGCGCTCATCACTGGTCCGGCTGCGGTTTGTCGGCGCGGTATTTCTCAAACCACGCGAGCGTATAATCGGTCTTGGCGTTGAGCCGCGAGGGGCGCGAGGCAATGCCGTGGTTGGAGCCCGGAATGCGCACCATGACGCTGGGCACCCCGCGCAGTTGCAGCGCCTGGTAGAACTGCTCGGTCTCCGAGATCGGCGTGCGATAATCCACCTCGCCGGTGATCAGCATGGTGGGCGTCGTGACGTTGCCGACGAGGCTGAGCGGCGAGCGCTCCCAGTAATGCTCGGGATGCTCCCACGGGGGTCCGGGAAACTGGTTCTGGATCTGGCCGATATAGCTATCGGCGGTGAGCACCTTGGAGACCCAGTTGATGACCGGCTTGGCTGCCATCGCCGCGTTGAACCGGTCGGTCAGTCCGATCGCATAAGCGGTCGCGATCCCGCCGGCCGAGCCGCCCGCGATGAAGAGGTTGTTCTCGTCGGCAAAGCCATTGGCGATTGTCCAGTCGACCGCTGCCATGTGATCGGAGAAATCGTCGGGGCTCGAATATTTGTATTTGAGGAGGTTTGCAAAGTCGGTGCCATAGCCGGTCGAGCCGCGATGGTTGTCGTAAACCACGACATAGCCCGCCGCCGCCATGCGCTGGAGCTCGGCGGAGAAATGCGGGCCATAGGCGAGGTGCGGGCCGCCGTGGATCTCGAGGATCAACGGATAGCGCTTGCCCTCCTCGTAATCGGGCGGGAGGATCATCCAGCCCTGGATTTCGAGCCCGTCGAGCGCGGAAGTGGTGGTGAAGCTGCGCACCTCGCCGAGGTCACGGTAAGCTAGGAGGTCCTCGTTGAGCTGCGTCAACTGCCGCTCGCGGCCGCTGGTTGTGGCGAACAGGTCTGCGGGGCGCTGCGCGCTGCCCTTGGTATAGACGAGCGCGCCATTGGTGGCCGCATCATATGAGCCGCTCACATAGGGGCGCCCGATCGAGGTGCCGCCGATGCCCTCGACCGCCGTGCGCCGCCGCCCGGCGAGGCTTACGACGCCGATATGGTTCTCGCCGCGCTCCTCGAAGGTGAAGGCGATCTCGTCATTGCCCAGCCATTGCGGGTCGCCGGCCTCGCGGTCGAGCCCTTGGGTCAGATTGCGGATGTCGTTGCCATCGCGGCGCATGACATGGAGGTCGATCGGCAGGACGGGTTCCTGGGCGTTGCCGTAAGCGAGGAACGCGATCCGCGCACCATCGGGCGAGACCCTGGGGCTCGTCTCGACGCCGGGCGTGCTTGTCACCTGCCGCAGCGTGCCATCGGCGGTGCTGACCGCGAAGATGTCGGCCTCGCGAGATTGCAGCTCCCAGCCCGGATTGCGATTGGCCGAGAACAGAATCTCCGTGCCGTCGGGAGTGAAGGAGAGCGCGCCGCCATGATCGAAATCGTCGCTGGTGAGCTGGCGTGCGGTGCCGCCCTCGGCCGAGATCACGAACACGTGATCGTAAGCGAGATCGAGAAAGCCCGCATCGTTCGAGCGATAGCGCGCCCGGTCGATCACCACCGGCGCATCGGCCCAGCGTGCGCCCTCGGGCTTCGCGGGCGCGGGGACGAGCTTTTCGCCCTTGCCCTTGACCGCCATGGTGAAGGCAAGCGTCTTGCCGTCGGGCGACCAGGTGAGATTGCCGGGCGACTCGGCGAACATGCCAAGCAGCGCATCGCGCCCCGAGGAGAGATAGCGCACATAGAGCGCGCTCTGGCCCTCGAGGCTCTGCATATAGGCGATACGGTCGCCTTGCGGAGACCAGCGCGGCGAGCGGTAGGAGCCGGTCGTGTCGGCGAGCAGGGGCTCGTGGCCGCTGCCGTCGAGGTTGACGATCCAGACATGCGAGCGGGTGCGATCGGCCATGATGTCGTTCGAGCGGCGGATGTAGAGAGCGCGCTTGCCGTCGGGCGAGATTTCGGGCGCATCGGCCCATTCGAGCTCGAACACGTCCTCAGCGGTGAAGCGCCGCAGCTCGTCCTGCGCCATCGCTGCCGATGCGGTCACGCCCCCGATCGCGAGCGCGATCACCGCAAACCATTGTTTCATCAAATGCCTGTCCTTCAGATCTGCGCACACCTTGGAAGATCAGTGTGCCTTTGGCAACGGGTCGGCCAGCAAAGCCAGCAGCGCGAAGCTCGCGAGCCAGTGCTCGCCCATGTAATCGCTCTCCAGATGCGGCAGCGCCGCTGCGAGATGGGCCTGCGCGCGCTGGTCGAACAGGGTCCGGGTGGCCGGGTCGGCGATATGCGGGCCGAGTTCGCGCAGGCACCACGCGCGGCTGAGATTGAGCCCGTCGAGATGCGCGAGCTTGCCGTCCGAACGGTCCGAGACGGTGACGGGCCGGCCCTCGCGCTCGATCCATCCGTTGGCGATGACAAGCGAGTCCAGCCACGGCGCGAACCGGGTGTGCGGCATGACGCGGCTCATCAACAGGGCGGCGGTGAGCACAGGGGAGAGGAATTCGTCGCCGCCCGGCTCCCACCCGGCATAATCGCGCCTCTCGGCAAAGGCGGCCATCGCCCAATCGTCGATCAGCGCCAGCAGCGAGGCATCGCGCCCTTCCGCCCAGCTGCGCGCGAGAACGAGGGCGAAGCTCGTGTTGAAATGCGTGCCAACCGTGATCGGATAGGTCAGCACCTTGAGATAGTCGCGCAGCCGCTCGGCGAAGGCGCGGGCGAGCGGTTCGAGCCGCGCGCCCCATTGGGTGTCCTCGTGGCGGGCGGCTTCCTCATGCAGCGCGAGCAGCCAGCCCCAGCCATAGGGTCGCTCGAACCCGCGCGAGGTGGGCCGCTTGACATAGGCCAGTTCGGCGGCGAGCTTTTCCGGGGTGAAGGTCGGCGCTGCGAGAGCCTCGATTTCGCGCGCCTCGGGGAGATCGGGAAAGAGTCGCCGCACGCTCAGCAGCAGCCACCAGCCATGCACGCAGGAATGCCAGTCATAGCTGCCGAAGAAGACGGGGTGCAGCGCGCGCGGCGTTTCCGCATCGCTCGCCCCAAGCATCACGTGATCGAGCTTGTGCGGGAATTCGCGGCCCACATGCCCGAGCGCGATCCGCGCGAAGCGGGCACCCATGTCGCTGGTCAATTCCACAGGATGAAGCCTCCCACATAGATGATGACGATGTTGCACACCCACAGCGGGATCGCTGTCCAGACCTGCTGCTTGATCACGCCGTTCTGGTCCTTCAGTTCAAGCAGCGCGGCGGGCACGATGTTGAAATTGGCCGCCATGGGGGTGAGGAGCGTGCCGCAAAAGCCTGCCAGCATGCCGACCGCGCCGATCACCGCCGGATTGCCGCCATAGGTCTCGACCAGCAATGGAATGCCGATCGCGGCGGCCATCACCGGGAAGGCGGCGAAGGCATTGCCCATGATGATGGTGAACAGCGCCATGCCGAGCGCGAAGACTATCACGGTCAGGAGGATGCTCCCCTCGGGGATCGCCTCCTGCGCCAGCCCGCCGATGACATCGCCCACGCCCGCAATCGCGAAGACCGCGCCGAGCGCTGCGAGCATCTGCGGCAGGATCGCAGCCCAGCCGATCGAGTCCATAAGCCCTCGGCCCTCCTCGATCGGCGCGAGCGCGGGCGGCCTCAGCCACGCCGCCGCCGCCCCGAGCGCTGCAAGGACGCCGATCGCGAACAGGATCAGCGTCTCTCGGCGCGGCTCGAACAGCCCCGTCTCGGCGAGCGGGGTGTAATTGTAGACGAGCGTGCCAGCGACCGCGACGACAGGGACGATCAGCGCGGGCAGGAACAGCCGGTTGCCCAGCGCCGCGGCATGGCCTTGGCGCTCCTTGGCGGTGGTGGTCGCGGGCGCACTGCGCGAGAGCCCGCCCAATCCCGCAATCGCCACCAGCGCAAGCACCAGCGCGCCGTTGGCAAGATCGGTGAGGTGGCTGCCGAAGAAAAAGCTCGCCGCGAGCAGGCCCCAGAATGCGCCATTGCCCCAGCGCCGCTCGCGCAGGCTGAGGAGCGACCAGGCGGCAAAGAAGATGCCGGTCACGATGTAGAGCCACTCATAGGTGATCATGGCTAATCGCTCCCGAAGCCTGGTGAAGCGTGCAAGCCTTTGTCCAGCGCGCGGATCCGCCACGAATGGATCACGAAGGCGCAGATCGCGCTCGGGATCGCCCAGACTGAAAGCTCGAGCGGGGTGAGCGGGTAGCCATAGCTCTCGAACACCCCTTGGATGAGCAGGATCGAGGCGATCGCGAAGAAGATGTCCTCGCCGAAAAAAAGCCCGACATTGTCGGTCGCCGCCGCCATTGCGAGAACCTGCTCGCGCTCCTCTTGAGGCAAGGCCCCGTGATGCTTGATCGCGGCGGCCTCGGCCATGGGCGCAACCAGCGGGCGCACCGCTTGGGGGTGCCCGCCTATATCCTTCATGCCGAGCGCTGCGGTGAGCTGACGAAAGCCGAGATAGAGGATGAGAATGCGCGACACGGTCGCCCCGCGCATGCGCTCGATCAGGCCGCGGGCGCGTTCCTGCAGGCCGTAGCGCTCGAGCAGGCCGATGACGGGGACGATGATCCAGGTGACAGAGATGTAGCGGTTGTCGTTGAAGGCCGCGCCTAGCGCCTCGATCACCGCGATGAAATCAAGCCCCGCGAGCAGCCCCGTCGCAAGCGCGGCTGCGACCACGACGAGCAGCGGATTGAAGCGCAGCGCGAAGCCGACAACGACCAGCGCGATGCCGAGCAGCGGCCAGGCGTTCACCCGCGCTTCTCCCCGAAGCCACCGCCGCCCGGCGTCAGGATCACGAAGCGATCGCCCGGCGCCATCTCGGCATGACCGGTGGCGCCCAGTTCCTCCCGCGTGCCATCGGCGCGCTCGATCCAGTTGCGCCCCGGCGCCGCATCGCCGCCGCCGGCAAGCCCGCGCGGAGGCACGGCGCGGCGGTTGGCGAGGATGTTCGCCCGCATTGGCTCGAGGAAGGTGAGGCAGCGCTCTGCCCCATCGCCGCCCCGGAAGCGACCCGCACCGCCCGAACCGCAGCGGATCGCGAAGCGATCGACCCGCACCGGCAGGCGCGTCTCGAGGATTTCGGGATCCGTCAGGCGGCTGTTGGTCATGTGGGTTTGCACCGCGTCGGTCCCGTCATGGTCGCGGCCCGCCCCTGAGCCGCCGCAGATTGTCTCGTAATACTGGTGGTCCTCGTTGCCGAAGGTGAAATTGTTCATCGTGCCTTGCGAGGGCGCCAGCCAGCCCGTGGCGGCGAACAGCGCATCCGTCACCACCTGGCTCGTCTCGACATTGCCCGCCACCACCGCCGCGCCCGGCGAAGGGTTGAGCATCGAGCCTTCCGGGATGACGAGCTCGATCGGGCGCAGGCAGCCATCGTTCATCGGGATCGCATCGTCGATCAGCGTGCGCACCACATAAAGCGCCGCCGCTCGCGTGATCGAGCGGGGCGCGTTGAAATTGTCGGGTAGTTGATCGCTGGTGCCGGTGAAGTCGAACACCGCCGAGCGGGCCGCATGGTCGATCCGAACTGCGACCGACACCTGCGCGCCATTGTCCATCGGATAGGTGAAGGCGCCGTCCTCGAGCTTGCCCAGCATCCGCCGCACGCTTTCCTCGGCATTGGCCAAAACATGGTCCATATAGGCCTTGAGCACCGCAGCGGTGTGATCGCGCGCAGCATCGCGCAGCAGCTGCGCGCCTCTGGTGCAGGCGGCGAGCTGGGCGCGCAGGTCCGAAAGGTTGCGCGCGGGCTGCCGGGCGGGATGCGGGCCCGAGGCGAGCACCGCGCGCACCGCGGCCTCGCGGAACCTGCCCGCATCGACCATCAGCAGATTGTCTATCAGCACGCCCTCGTCCTCGATCGAATCGCTGTCAGGCGGCATCGAACCGGGCGCAATTCCGCCGATATCGGCATGGTGCCCGCGCGCCGCGACGAACGCATCGGGCTCCCCGCCCACCCCGGTGTTCGCATCATCATCGAAGAACACCGGCACGATAACGGTGATATCGGGCAGGTGCGTGCCGCCGCGATAGGGATCGTTGAGGACATAGGCATCGCCATGCCGGAAGCCTCGGCCATCGCGGTTTTCGCCCCGCGCCTCGATCACGCGCGCGATGCTGTCACCCATCGAGCCCAGATGCACCGGAATGTGCGGGGCGTTGGCGATGAGGGCACCCGAGGCATCGAACAGCGCGCAGGAGAAATCGAGCCGCTCCTTTATGTTGACCGAGCTGGCGGTCGACTGGAGGACGACACCCATCTCCTCGGCGATCGCCATGAAATGGTTATTGAAAATTTCGAGACGGACGGGATCGACCGCCGTTCCCGCCGCTTGCGCGCGCGCTGCGGGCTCGCTGCGGGTGAGGATCAACGATGTGTCCTCGGCGAGCCGCGCGCTCCAGCCCTCCTCGACGACGATGGTGGAGCCCGGATCGATGATCAGCGCGGGGCCGGGTAGGGGATCGCCTTGCACAAGCTGTGCGCGCTGAACCGAACGCCAGCTTCCCGAAGGCGAACCATCTGCGACGACGATCTCCGGTGCCGCCTGCGACACACCGCCCGAAAGCCCGCGCGCTTCGACGCTCAGCGCCTCGAGGATGATCGGCGCGGCCTCGTCGCTGTAGCCGAAGCGCTGGCGGTGGAGCGCCCGGAAGTCGGCGGCCATCGCCTCAGCCGGTCTGCAATGCACACTCAACACCGAATCGCTGCCCTCGAACCGCAGCCGCGCGCTCGCCTCGAGCGTGATCGCGTCGGGCTCGATGCCCTGCGCGACCAATTCGCTGCGCGCCCGCTCTTCGAGCGCGCGCCGGGCCTCGCGGAAGTCCTCGGCAAGCGGGCGCACCACGCTCACCTCGCTGATCGTCTTCAAGGGCGCGAGCCCGATCCCATAGGCCGAGAGCATTCCCGCAAGCGGGTGGACCAGCACCGTCTCGATCCCAAGTTCGTCCGCCACCCGGCAGGCATGCTGTCCGCCTGCCCCGCCGAAGCAGGCGAGCGCATAGCCGGTCACATCGTGCCCGCGCGCGACCGAGATCTTGCGGATCGCATTAGCCATGTTGTCAACCGCGATCGCGAGGAAGCCTTGCGCAATTTCCTCGAGCGGTCTTGCCTCCGGCAACGCATCGGCGACCGCCTCGAGCGCTGCGCGTGCTGCCGCGCGGTCGAGCGGCTGGTCTCCTGCGGGGCCGAACACCGCGGGAAAGAACGCGGGGTCGATCCGCTCGAGAAAAAGGTTGCAGTCCGTCACTGTAAGCGGCCCGCCGCGGCGATAGCAGGCAGGGCCGGGATCGGCGCCCGCGCTTTGGGGGCCGACCCGGAAGCGCGACCCGTCGAAGCGGCAGATCGAGCCGCCGCCGGCCGCGACAGTGTGGATCTGCATCATGGGGGCTGCGACCCTCACGCCTGCCACCATCATGTCGCCGGTCAGCTCGAGCGCGCCGTTGTAATGCGCGACATCGGTGCTGGTGCCGCCCATGTCGAAGCCGATGAGCCTGGTGTATCCCAGCGGCTCGCTTGCCGCGACCATGCCCACGACGCCGCCAGCAGGCCCTGAAAGGATCGCGTCCTTGCCGCGAAATGCGCCGACCTCAGCGAGCCCGCCGTTCGACTGCATGAACCGCAGGCACCCCACTTCGGGCAATTCCTCGCGCAATGTCGCGGTGTAGCGATCGAGCACAGGGGAGAGATAGGCATCGATGCAGGTCGTGTCTGCGCGGGGCACAAGCTTGATCAGGGGGGAGACCTCGTGGCTGGTGCTGATCTGCGTGAAGCCAGCCTCTTGCGCGATCCGGGCGAGGCGGGCCTCGTGGTCGCGGTGCTGCCAGCCATGGATCAGGACGATCGCGATCGCATCGAAGCCCTGCGCGCGCGCTGCCTTGAACTCAGCGCGCGCCGCCTCCTCGTCGAGCGCGCGCAACACCGTGCCATCAACCGCCACCCGCTCGTCGATCTCGATCACCGCGCTTGGCAGTTGCTCGGGAAGGACGATGTGGCGCGCGAAGATTTCGGGCCGAGCCTGCGTCCCGATGCGCAGCGCATCGCCAAAGCCGCGCGTGATCGCGAGCACGAACCGCTCGCCCTCGCGCTCGAGCAGGGCGTTGGTGGCAACGGTCGTTCCGATCCGCATCTCGGCGATCGGCCCCTCGCCGTGGCGCACCATCAGCCGCCGCACCGCCTCGCTTGCCGCATCGCGATAATGCTCCGGATTGAGCGACAGCAGCTTGTCGGTAACGAGCTTTCCGCCCGGCGTCAGCGCGACTACATCGGTGAAGGTCCCTCCGCGATCGATCGCGAACCGCCATTGTGACATCGCCCGAACTCTCCCTCTCCCGCTTGCGATGGCGGGGTGGGCGGCTTGTTGCAAGTCGCACAGCCGCGGTCAAATCGGTGGCGGAGAAAACCACTCGCCCATGCGGTCCAGCTCGCCTCCTGCACAGTCCGGCGGGATCAATGATCTAGGTGGGGCATTGATGGCTCGGATGCGAGGCGAGGGGTCGTCTTGGACAAGGCCGCCGGCGATCATGCGGCCGGCAGGTTCGTGCGTCCTGTTGCGTGACGCTTCAGCCCTCTCGCTTACCTCGCCCTTGGTTCGAGACAGGATAGCCGCTAGGAGCCGCTCACAACGTTATGGATATCGCCACACTCGCCACGCTCGCCCTCTATTTCCTCGCCATGCTCGGCATCGGTGTTTACGCCTGGAAGCGTTCGACCGATACCTCGGAGGGCTATCTGCTTGCAGGGCGCAACCTGCCGCCTGCGGTGGCGGCGCTTTCGGCCGGGGCATCGGACATGTCGGGCTGGCTGCTGCTCGGCCTGCCGGGCGCGCTCTATGCGGCAGGGCTGGTCGAGGCATGGATCGGGATCGGTCTGTTCGCGGGCGCCGTGGTCAACTGGATCGTCGTCGCGCCGCGCCTGAGGCAGCAGACCGAGGACTACGACAACGCGCTGACCATCCCGCAATTTCTCGCCAATCGCTTCCCCGATCGCGGCACCGCGCTGCGGGTTGTCTCGGCGGTGGTGATCGTCGTGTTCTTCACGGTATACACTGCGGCGGGCCTCGTCGGCGGCGGCAAACTGTTCGAGACCGCCTTTGCAGGCGTGATGCCCGATATCGGCCTTAGCGATTACACGCTCGGCATCTGGATCACCGCGCTGATCGTGCTGGCCTACACCATGGTGGGCGGCTTTCTCGCGGTGAGCCTGACCGATTTCGTCCAGGGCATCATCATGATGCTGGCGCTTGTCTTCATGCCGCTCGTCGTCATGTTCGGTGCGGGCGGCGAGGGCGGCGGCTCGATCGCCGATGTGCCGGTGGAGGGCTTCACCAGCCTGACGCAGGGGCTGACCGCGATCGGCTTCATCAGCGCCGTCACCTGGGGGCTGGGCTATTTCGGGCAACCGCACATCATCGTGCGCTTCATGGCGATCGATACGGTCGAACGGGTGGCGAAGGCGCGCAATATCGGCCTTGCCTGGATGGGCATATCGCTGCTCGGAGCCCTCGGCCTCGGCATCGCCGGGCGCGCTTACACCCAGCGCAACGGCATCGTGATCGACGATCCCGAGACGATTTTCATCGTCCTTGCCGAATTGCTGTTCCACCCGGCCGTGACCGGGTTCCTCTACGCCGCCCTCCTCGCCGCGATCATGAGCACGATCTCCTCGCAGTTGCTCGTCTCGTCGAGCTCGCTGACGGAGGACTTCTATCGCCTGTTCCTGCGCAAGCGAGCGAGCGAGCGCGAGGCGGTCAATGTCGGGCGGGTGTGCGTGGCGCTGGTGGCCTTCGCGGCGCTGGCGCTGGCGGGCGATCCGGAGAGTGAGGTGCTCGGCCTCGTCGCCAACGCCTGGGCAGGTTTCGGCGCTGCGTTCGGACCGCTGATCATCCTGGCGCTCACATGGCGGTCGATGACCGGGACGGGCGCACTCGCCGGGCTGGTGACGGGTGCGGCAGTGGTCGGCGTTTGGATCGCGCTTGGTTGGAATGCGAGCTTCCTTGGCGGGCCCGGCCTTTACGAAATCGTCCCCGGCTTCATCGCTGCCTTTGCGGCAATCGTGATCGTCAGCAAGGCCACCAGCGGCTCGCCGCAGCCGCAGCTCGCGGAATAGAGCCCTCCTGCCTCAAGTCACCTTGTCGGGCGCGTCCCAGGCGAGGTGGCGGTTCTCGATCACGACCATGTTCTCCGGGCGGATGAAATGCGCATCCGACTTGTATCCAAGCAACTGATCCGACGGCATGTCGAGGTTGCGGATCAGGATGCGCGCTTCCTCGGAGGTGAAGTCGCTGAGGCCTCGAGCCAGCTCCTTGCCGGCGCTATCGTAGATGTGAAGGACATCGCCGCGGGTGAAATCGCCGATGATTTCGACCACCTGTGCGCGCTCGATCGCCTGCATGCCGTCAAGCCGCCCGGCGGCCTCGTCGCTGATCACCAGGCTGCCCGCCATCTGCAGGCGATCGGCGAGCCATGTCTCCCACAGCGAGACGGGCTGCGGATGCGGCAGACACTTGGTGCACTTGCGCGTTCCGTTGAGGACCGCGGAGAGCGGATATTCGGGCTCGCCATTTGCGATATAAGTGGTGCATCCGGCGTTCTGCGCCATGTTGGCCGCCTGCAGCTTGGTGAGCATCCCGCCGGTTCCGAGCGAGCTGATCCCGGATGCGGCCTCGATGTAGTCGGAGACGTTGGCGACCTCTTCGACCAGCTGCGCGCCCGGTTCATCCGGGTTGCGATCGTAGAGCCCGTCGACTCCGGTCAGGATGATGAAGGTCTCGGCTTCGACCATCTGCGCGATCTTGGCGGCGAGCCGGTCGTTATCGCCGACGCGGATCTCCTCGGTGGTGATCGAATCGTTCTCGTTGATGATCGGGACGATCCGCGATTGCATCAGCCGCGCGACGGTGTTGCGGGTGTTGAGGAAGCGGCGGTGATCCTCGAAATCTCCAAGCGTCAGGAGCACCTGTGCGATATCGAAGCCGAATTCGAGCCCGACCTGCTTGTAGGCATTGAGGAGGAGCGGCATGCCGCAGGCGGCGGCCGCCTGCTTGTCGCGCAGGCTCGCGGTCTCGGGCCGCGCGCCGACGGTGTTGAGCCCGAGCGCGACCGCGCCTGAGGATGCGAGCACCACCTCGTAGCCTTCGCCGCGCAGCCGCGCGACATCCTCGAGCAGCCGCTGCAAGAACCCGAAGCGCGGCGTCAGCCGGTCGGAATTGGCGAGCAGGCTGGAGCCGATCTTGACGACGATACGGTTGGGTTTGGGCATGATATCCCCTGTGGGTTGGCTGGTGCCGGATGGCTTGACAATTGTGGAACTTTCGGCAAGCGACATAGTTTCTGTATTGCGCGATTGCAACGTTGAAATTTTTTAATCAATCTCGAATATTGCTAAATAGCGCCTAAATGATCGTAGAATTCATTAATAAAAATATCTTTCCCTCAGGGGCAAATTGAAGACAAGACAATGATCACTGAAAAAGCGAATACTGATACTCGCAGGGTTCTAATGATCGGCTGCGGCAAGATGGGCGGCGCTTTGCTCGAGCAATGGCGTATCGGAAGGGATCAGTTCACAATTTGCGATCCAGCGCTCGATGCAGCTCCGGAAGGGGTGGAGCTGGTGAAGGGGCCGGGCGAACTCGAGGGCCGGGCATTCGATGTGGCGGTGGTCGCTGTCAAGCCGCAGATGATCGAGCAAGTGATGGGCGATTACATCCCGCTGCTGACGCCCTCCGCTTATCTCCTCTCGATCGCGGCCGGCTTCTCGATCGGACGCCTCGAGGCGTTGAGCGGCGGTCGGCCGGTCATCCGCGTGATGCCCAACCTTCCGGCCGCGATCGGCCGGGGGGTGAGCGGCATCTGCGCGAGCGCCGAAGTCGATCGCGCCGCACTGGCTCATGCAACCGCGCTGATGGGGCTTGCGGGAACAGTCATCGAGGTGCCCGACGAGGATGCGCTCGACCGCTTCACCGCCGTCGCCGGTTCGGGCCCGGGCTATGTCTTCGAACTTGCGCGCGCTTATGTAGAGGCCGCCAAGGGGCTTGGTTTCTCGCACGATGAGGCGCGGCGAATGGTCATCGCGACCCTTGAAGGAACGCTGGCAATGGCCAGCTCGAGCGATGAACCGCTCGAGAGCTTGCGCAACTCGGTGACGAGCAAGGGCGGGACCACCGCGGCCGGACTTGCCGCGCTCAACGGCGAGGGCGAGCTTGATCGGCTCCTCGCCAGCACGTTAACCAGCGCCTACGAGCGCGCCGTCGAACTGCGCTGAACCAACGCTTCCGCGAACCGGACAGGACACGAACCATGACCGACCAGAACCTCGACCCCCGCATCCACATCGCCCAGCTCGGCGAGCGCGCCAAGGCGGCCTCGCGCCAGCTGCTGAGCGCCTCGACCGAAGCGAAGAACACAGCGCTGATCGCTGCCGCGACTGCCTTGCGCGAGGCGACCGGCGAGCTGATCGCAGCCAACGCCAAGGACGTCGACAGCGTGCGGGATACCAAGCCCGAAAGCTTCATCGACCGGCTGATGCTCGACGCGGGACGGATCGAGGGTATGGCCCGCGCGCTGGAGGAGATAGCGGAACTGCCCGATCCCGTCGGCCGCAGACTCGCGACCTTCGAACGGCCCAACGGCCTCATGATCGAGCGGGTCGCGGTGCCGATCGGGGTGATCGGGATGATCTATGAATCGCGCCCCAATGTGGGCTCGGATGCGAGCGCGCTGTGCCTCAAGTCGGGCAATGCGGTGATCCTGCGCGGAGGCTCGGAAAGCCGCCATTCGACCCGTGTGATCGTCGAGTGCATGCAAAAGGGGCTGGTCGAGGCGAGCCTGCCGCGCGATGCGGTGCAGACCGTGCAGACCACCGCGCGCGAAGCGGTGGCCGAGCTGCTGGGCGCGGTCGACCATGTGGATCTCGTGATCCCGCGCGGCGGGCGCGGGCTTACTCAATTGGTGCGCGACACCGCTAAGGTGCCCACGCTTCTCCATCTCGATGGAAATTGCCACACCTATTGTCATGCCGAGGCCGATCTCGAGAAAGCCGTGCCCATCATCCGCAATGCCAAGTTGCGGCGCACCGGCGTGTGCGGCGCGACGGAAAGCCTTGTCTTCGACCGAGCGATCGCCGAGCGCGCGCTGCCGCTGGTGCTGGATGCGATGGCGGATTGCGAATTTCGCGGCGACGAAGGCGCGCAGGCGATCGACGCCCGCGTGAAGCCGGCGGGCGAGGAGGATTATGGCACCGAGTTTCTCGATGCGATCGTCTCGGTCAAGCTGGTCGAGAATGCCGACGAGGGGATCGCCTTCGTCGCGCGGCATTCCTCAGGCCACACCGATGCGATCCTGACCGAGAACGAAGCCGTCGCGCACCGTTTCATGACCGAGATCGACAGCGCCGTTGTTATGCACAACGCCTCGACCCAATTCTCCGATGGCGGGGAATTCGGGATGGGCGCGGAAATCGGCATCGCCACCGGAAAGATGCATGCGCGAGGGCCGGTGGGGCTCGAGCAGCTCACCAGTTTCAAGTATCTTGTCCACGGCCAAGGCCAGGTGCGCCCCTGATCGCTTCTTCGGGAAATCGCCGAAGGGCCCGATGAGCGCCCGGTCCGATCATCCGCCTTCCCAGGCGGTTGCGCGGTTGGCGGGCGCGGCGCAATGTCCTTGTCCAAACGCGACAAATCGCGCCAGCTTCGTGCCGAAATACCGGATGCTCGCTTGTCAACCGGTCCCAAAACTGTAGGGATGACGCCGCAAGAAGCGAGTTGCGCACAGGTTTGGGTCGGTGGTGGGTGCTGCCGTCCCGAGGACGGGTGAGGCTCCGCCGTTTGGGCGGAGAGGCTCGCGGTGATTGAGGCTATCGCCGCTGGCCGTTTTTGGGGGAACGCCTTGGCAAGCGACGGAACTTTCGTTCGAAACTCTCGAAGTGCGCCCGCTCGGCGTGAAAACGCCAACGCAAGCGTGGTCCTTGCGCGCCGTGCAAGGGCATCATCGCGGCCGCTTGGTCTGGCCGGAGCAATGGCCGCCGCAAGCCTCGCGGTGCCGTTGGACCACGCCCCGCTCAATGCGCAAGCCCAGCCCGTTCCTTCGCCTCGGCCGATCACGCCGCCAACGCGAACCGACCTCCTGCCGCCCGATCGCCGGTCGCCCGAGCGCGCTGTCACGCTCACGATCGACGGCGATCTCGAGCGCGGCCCCTGCGCGCTCGATCGGGCGGATTATCAGAACATTCGGCTGACACTGAGCGGCGCGCAATTCGGCGGCATCGAACGTGCACCCGGCGTCGTGCTCGACGAGGCCTATGAAGGCTATCTCGGGCGCGAACTGCCGATCTCGGTGCTGTGCGACATCCGCGCCAAGGCCAATGCCATCCTGCGGCGCGACGGCTATCTCGCCACCGTCGAGATCCCCGAGCAGAGCCTGGCCGACGGCGTGGCCGATTTCCGCATCGTCTTCGGGCGGATCGCGGCGTTGCGGGTGCGTGGCGAGGGGGGGCCTTCCGAGCAAACAGTGGCCCGCTATCTCGAGAAGCTGACCGAGCAACCGGTCTTCAATTCCTTCGCCGCCGAACGCTACCTGCTGCTCGCGGACGATCTTCCCGGCATCGAGGTGCGCCTTTCCCTGCGCCCTGCGGTTGGGGGCGAGCCGGGCGATCTGGTCGGCGAGATTGCGGTGGTGCGCCAGCGCGGGGCGCTCGATGCCAACTTCCAGAATCTGGGCTCCGAAGCGCTCGGCCGGTTCGGGGGCACGCTGCGCGGCGAGATCTACGACCTGACTGGCCTGGGCGATCGCACCTATCTCACCGCTTTCACCACGCTCGATTTCGTCGAGCAGCAGACCTTCCAGATCGGGCACGATTTCGCGATCGGCGGCGAGGGTCTCCGGCTTGGGGGCAGCCTCACCTATTCGACCGCCGAACCCGATAGCGGCCTCGATGCGTTCGACCTCGGTTCGGAGACGGTCATTGCGAGCCTCTTTGCAAGCTATCCGCTGCAGCGCTCGCGCCAGTCCAGCGCTTTCCTCAATCTCGGCGTCGATATCGTCGACCAGAATGTCGAGGTGAACGCGACCGCGCTCACGAGGGACCGCGTGCGCACGCTTTTTGCCCGGGTGAGCGGCGATCATATCGATCGTGAGAGCATGCAGCGGCTGGGCGGATACAACCCATACGAGCCGCGCCTGAGACTGACCTACACCGCCGAGCTGCGCCAGGGAATCGACGTGTTCTCAGCGAGCCGCGATTGCCGCGACGCTCTGACATCCTGCCTCGCGGATGGTTTGGTTCCGCCGAGCAGGGTCGAGGCCGATCCCACCCCGTTTGTCGCACGGCTTCAGGGGGGGATGCAGTTCCGGCCCGTTCCGCGCCTGACCTTCTCGCTCGAAGCGCTCGGCCAGATCGCGGGAGCCCCCTTGCCGGCATTCGAGGAGTTTGCCGGGGGTAGCTTCTCGATCGGTCGCGGATTCGATCCGGGCGTGGTCCTGGGCGATGACGGGATCGCTGGCGCTTTCGAGATCCGCTACGGCTCGCTCGCGCCCCAGGGGCCGGAGGATCTCGCCGTGCAACCCTATGTCTTCACCGATATCGTGCGCGTCTGGAACCAGGATCCGAGCCGGGTGCTCGACAACCCTGATCAGCTATGGTCGGCGGGCGCGGGCATCCGCTCGGCATGGGGCGCGCGGGTGCAGGGCGATCTGCTGATCGCCGTTCCGCTGGAGCGCCCTGATATCGCGACCCGTCTGGGCGATGTGCGTGTGCTGTTCACTCTTACCGCCCGCCTGCTTCCCTGGAGATACTGACATGGCCCGCCTCAACCGCAACCGCGCACACCTGCTGATCGGCTCGGGGACGATGGCGCTGGCGCTGGCGCTGTCCCTTACGCCCGAGCGCGCGCGGGCGCAGGCGATTGAGGCAAACGCTGCTCCAGGGCCGGGCGGCGGGACATTCACCCGGATTATCACCGGCTTGAACAGCGAAACGATCGAGGTCGATACCGTCTTCACGGTTATCGACTGGTCGGATCCCGCAATAGATTATCTGCCTGAGCCCAACACTGTCACATTCACGAATGATGTGGCTCTCATCCCGGATGCCGATTTTGCGGTGCTCAACCGCATCCAGCCGGTCTCGCTGGCTGACGTTATCCAGATCAACGGGGCGGTCATTTCGGAAATTGCTGACGGGAGCGGCGGGACGAGGCGAGGCGGAACGATAGCGTTCTACTCGCCAACGGGGTTTCTGGTGGGTGGGGGAGCCAGCTTCGATGTCGGCAGCCTGCTCCTGACCTCGCTTAATCCCGACGATACGTCATTCGAGGAGTTCTTCACCGGCACCGGCTCCGCGACCCTGAACCTCGACGATGCCGGCTCGCCCGCATCGATCGTGATCCAGCCGGGCGCACGCATCACAGCGACGCAGGAGAATTCCTATTTCGCGCTTGTGGCCGCGCGTATCGAGATGCTGGGCACCGCCGATATCAACGGTTCGCACGCCTATGTGGCGGGCAGCGAGGTCAACCTGCGCTTCTCCAACGGGTTGTTCGACATAGACATCCCGATCGGGACCGATGAGAGCAATGCCATCGTGCTCAACGGCAATATCGGAGGCCCCGCGCAGACCTCAGCCACCGACAATCACGTGATCTACGCGGTGGCCCGGGCGCAAAACGATCCGATCAGCATGCTCTTCTCGGGCAATCTCGGGTTCACTCGCGCCACCGGTGCCACTGAGGTAAATGGCTCGATCGTGCTGGTCGGCAATTACGATGTGGCTTCCGACACCGTCGTCGGCGGCAACGCCCTGAACGATTCGCTGCTCGAGACTTTCGACCTCACCCAGGACGCCCCCTTCGAAGCCGATATCCGGATCGATGCCGCCAATGTGAGCAACCGGCTCCTCGCGTTGGGCACCGATATCGTCCAACTCGGCGCAATCTCTGGCCCTTCAACCTTCGCTGACACCGTTCGCCTCGTGAGCAAGACGGATGCGAGCATCATCGCCTCGAACAGCAACACGCTCACCATCGATGGTTCCACGCTGGTCTCGGCCCGGGCGCAGGGGCTCCTTATCGCAGACCCGATCGGCGATCAGCTCAACGCGCAGGGCGGCAATGCCTCGATCTCGGCGAATTCCGACGGGGCCATCACGATCAGCGGCGCGAATGTGCTGCTGGACGCATCGGCGCAGGCCGGTGGCCGGCTCGATGGCACGCTCGCGGGTTTTGCGCAGGGCGGCACCACGCGGATCGCCGCAGAAGATGGTGGCGGGATCACCATCGAGAACGATCTCGAAATGGTCGCGGGCGCCAGCGTCCCTTCAGGTGTCACAGGCGGTATGGGACCGATCGGGGGCGGCAATATCGAGATTTCCGCTCTCGCTGGCACGGTCGAGGTGCTCGGGAGCCTCGCTGGCTCGGCCAATGCGACCAGCGGGCTCGAAACCGATCGTGCAGGCGTCGATGCCACGGCTGGAACCGTGCTCGTTTCCGCTTCGAGCAGCGGCACCGTGACCCTCAACAATTCCGTCAGCCTAGAGGCTTCGGGAAGCGCCGGTGAGGGCAATGCGACCGGGCCGGGTGGGACGGGCAGGGGCGGTTCCATCGTCTTGTCGGCCGTCGGCACGGGAGCTGACCTCACCATCGACGCGGCTTTATCTCTCGTCGCCGATGGCTTGGGCGGTCGCAACACTGGCGGTGAGGGCGGCGAGGGCATCGGAGGCGAGGCGAGGCTGGTTGCAGCCAGTGGCGGCGGGATCTCGATCAGCAATTCGGCTGCCCCTACGCAAACGGGCCGAGTGCAGGCGGTCGGGCTGGGTGCGCCCGGCATCGGAGGCGGGAGAGGCTTCGGTGGCCTCGCGGGGCTCCAGGCGCAGGACGCGAGCATCGGGCTTGCCAATCCGGTCATCTTCGACACTCAGGGTATTGGCGGCGATGCGTCGGAAGGGCTTGGAGAAAGCGGCGGCAGCGGCCTTGGCGGGCGTTCGTTCCTCGATGTCGGTCCTAACGGTCAGATCACGTCGAGCGGTATCGCCCTGTTGGCGCGAGGAAATGGCGGCCAGGGGGGGCTGGGCGACGATGGAACGCCGTCCGGTGCGGGCGGCACTGGCCGAGGCGGTGACCGGTTAGACCTGAACGCATTCGATTCGGGTGTCTCCAACGGGGCGGTGGTCACGATCGATGCCGAGTCAGGGCTCCTGAACGATTCACTGGCTCTGACTGTTCTGGCCCCGGGCTTTGGCGGGGCCGGCGGGGCTGGCACCGCGGGCGCTCCGGGCGGTCAGGGTGGTGATGGCTTCGGCGGGAGCGCCGACTTCATCATGTCGACCGCGTCGAGCATACCGGCGACCGATGGCCTTGCGCAGCTAACCTCAGTGCGCCTGGATGCATCGGGCACGGGCGGGATCGGCGGTCCGGACGCGCTGGATCTGCCGAGCGGCTTCGGCGGCGAGGGCAGGGGCGGCGAAGCCGACTTCTTCGTTGAAGTGGGAGGGGTCACGGCAGACCTCGTGGAGGTTGTCTCAGACGGTGTCGGCGGGGCCTCCTCGCTCCAGGGTGGCGAGGGCGCTGGCGGGTTTGCCGAACTCGAGGTCGATCGCCTGGGCACGCTCACCGTCGCGGGCGCGACGAATGTGGCGGCGGATGGGAGCGGAAGCGATTCCAACCAGTTCGCCATCGGCGGCGAGGCGCGCCTACTGGTGCGCTCGGGCAGCCTCACTACCGCAAGTGCAACCGTCGATGCCAATGGCGTCGGCGGCACTCCGGTGGATCCTGGCCTCGAAGGCGGCGACGGGAGGGGCGGTTTTGCCTTGGTGTCGGCACAAGGAACCTCGGCGGACGATGCCCAGATCGACGTAACCAACACCCTGCGGGTCAGTGCGTCCGGCATCGGCGGGCAAGGCGGCGCGGGCGATGGCGTTTCGCTCCTGCCGGGCAGCGCCGGAACCGGGATCGGCGGGGTAACCGAATTCATCGGCGATCCGTCTGAACCAGAGGTGATCCCGGGCGGCGCGTTCGTTCAGGTGTTTGCCGATCGCGGCACGATCAATGCGGGTTCCATCGAACTTGATGCCAGCGGGCTGGGCGGCGCGGGCAGCGCCCCGGCTTCTGTCACGCAGGCCGGCGGCGCTGCCGGGGACGGCATCGGCGGCGAGGCCCGGCTCGATGTGATCCTGGGCAACGGCTTTGGCAGCATCGCGGCGGGCTCGATCAATGCGGGCATCGTCGACATGAACATCAGCGGTGTGGGCGGAAGCGGAAACGCTTCGGGCGGCACGGCGGGCTCGGGCGGAGAAGGAGAGGGGGGGGCGGGCACGTTCTTCGTCGAGATCGGCTCCCTTGCGCTCGGCACGGTGACGGTGCGCGGCGATGGCATCGCGGGCAACGGCGCATCGGGCGGCGCCGGGTTCGGCGGTGAGGTGGTGGTCGGGGCCCAGAGCGGGGGCATCGCCACCATGGCTGCTGCGCGCATCGGGGTGTCCGGGCAAGGCGGCGACGGTCTGACCGACACGGCTGGAAGCGGCACCGGCGGGGTGATCGATATTGCGGCTTTTGGGAGCGGCAGCACGATAAACATTCCCGATCTCGCCCCGCCTGGCGCAGATCGCCGACTGCTGAACGCGAACGGGGAAGGCGGCGATGCGCTCTCGGCTACCTTCGATGGCGGTTCGGGTGTGGGCGGGACCATCTTCATCACGGCTGAATCCGACGCGACAGTCAATCTCCCCGGTGCGCCCGCTCTGATGGTGATACCCAGCGGGCAGATCCGCTTCTCGGCCGACGGCATCGGCGGCGATGCGACGGCGGACGCGGCGGGCGGCATGGGCACCGGCGGCACCATCGAAGTGTTCGTGAATGCAGCCCTGGCCTCCGGTGCGCTCCAGTTGCAGGCACTCGGGCTAGGTGGTTCTGCCATCAGTCCGGGAGGAAGCCTGGTGACTGGCGGCGATGCGATGGGGGGCACGCAGTCCATCGACGTTGTCGGCGGTTCCGCGAACTTCGCTGCCGAACTCGATTTCTTGTCCTCGGGCCTTGCCGGTAACGGAAGCGGCGATGGTGCCGGTGGCAGCGGAGCCGGGGGAACAAGCACCTTCAACGCCGAAGAAGGCGCAACGCTCGACCTCGTAGGCGTGGTCAATATCGTCTCGGGCGGGCAGGGCGGCGATGGCGGTGCGGGCGGCGCCGGCGGCGCGGGCCTGGGGGGCATCGCAACGCTCACATTCGACAATGTGAACGTGAACCACGCCGACAATGGGGCCGGTGAGAGGCTACTCTCGGTGGGCGCTGGCGCAACGGGCGGAAGCGGGTTCGATGCCGGTGGCGATGCGAGCGGCGGTGCGGGCTCGGTTTCCATTCTCAATTCACTGGTTGACGGCTCTTCATTCCTTTTCGCAGTGCAGAACAATGGCGGGGACGCGACTTCATCGGCCGGATTGGGCGGATCGGCGACCGGTGGCACGATCGATCTCACCACCAACCCCTCCACCCTGAATTTGATCGGTTCGAACTTCA
Organism: Erythrobacter sp.; assembly: GCA_036350735.1. GTDB lineage: Bacteria > Pseudomonadota > Alphaproteobacteria > Sphingomonadales > Sphingomonadaceae > Erythrobacter. The sequence continues at coordinate 2,031 of JAZBNR010000014.1, read as the reverse complement.
TTTCCACCGACACGCGCGGCGGATCAGGCGGCAGCACCGGCGGATCGGCGACGGCCGGAAACATCACCACCGATTTCACCGACACCGCGATCGACATCCTCGCCGGCGGCGAGTTGATTTTCAGCGCGCAGGCCTTCGGCGGGGATGGCAGCGATCAGGCGGGTGATGCGAACGGCGGTGCCATCACGATCGGGTTCCTCAACTCGAGCCTGACCGCGCCCTCGCTCACGCTCACCGCCGACGCTGCATCGATTTCCAGCACGGGCACGGGAGGCACCGCGCGAGCGGGCAGCGCCGATCTGAGCGTTTCGGGCACCTTGGTGTGGAGCGTCGTGGACGCAGACCTGCTTGCCTCCGCCACTGTATCCGATGGCGGGGACGCGCTTGGCGGCACGGCTGGCCTCGTCGTGGGCAGCACCGGCGCTGAACAGCTGACCTTTACCGACCTGACGCTTGAGGCTGATGCGACGAACTCAGGCCTGGGCGATCAGGCCGCGGGCGGTGTCACCATCAGCCTTGCTGCGGGATTGCTCGAGACGGATTTCCTGACGCTTTCGGCTGCGGGCACACCGACGACCCCGCCCCAGGCACCCTCATCGATCACCGCGCAAGGGGGCAATATCCTCATCACCGACTTTGCATCGGTTTTCGTTGCAACAGATTTCGAACTCGCAGCGGGCGCGGGTGGCCGGATCGGCACGGATGCCGCCATAATCGATGTCGAAGCCGGGCAGACCATCACCGTCACCGGGGATGATCCGGCAACAATCGATCTCCAGGGCGATTTCATCCGGCTTGCCTCGAGCGATATCGATATCCAGCCCGGAGCGGTGCTCGAGGCTGTCAGCGGCATCCAATTTGAGTCGCAGGAGCCGGAAGATGTGGCCTGGGTGGGAGGCGCGATCGAGGGACCGGGCTACACCTTGACCGAAGCCGAGTTAAGCAGGCTCGAGGCGGCCAGCGTTTCCTTTTCTGCTCCCAAGGTGGCAACAGGCACCGATCCCGATACTATCGTGTTTGATGCCTCGCTCCCGTCTGCCATCGGATCATTCACTTTCCGTGTCGGAGATGACGACGACGGACTGGAGAACGGCGTGATCCGGATCGAGGGCGATTTCGGCTTTTTCGATGAGGGGCCGAACCGGATCGGCGTGTTCGCCGGCGAACGCATCGAGATCGTCACACCCGGATCGCTGCAGGTGATCGACGAGGCCGGTTTTCCCATCGGCCAGATCACGCTCGAGGCACCCGACATCTGGATCGCCGATGCAGCGATGATCGCCGATCTCCAGGTGAACCGGAACTTCGCGGGCCGCGACGCGCAATTGGAGGTTGCTGCGCCCGGCAGCGACGATCCCTTCGGTTACGTGAGGGCATCGACCGTCTCGATCGGCGTGGAGGGCCAACTGTTGGTCCGCAACACGGGCACCGCGACCGAACAGGGCGGGATATTCGTTGGAGAAGGCGGTTTGTCGATTGCCTCCACAAACAGCAACGCGGTCCTCGATGTTTTCGCTTACGGTTCGCGCGTTTCGTTCGACAATGATCCGGATGGGGAGTTCTTCTTCGGCGAGGAGTTCTTTTTGCAAGTCGATTTTGGAGCCTTCACTGACTACGCCGATGCCGCCGAATTCAATGACTGCATAATCAACACCGGCATTTGCAATGCCCCGCCGCCGCCCACCCCGACTCCGCCCAACCCGACGCCGACGCCGACGCCGAGGCCGATGTTGCCGCCCCCGTCGCCGACACCTACTCCGACGCCGACGCCGACGCCGACGCCTACGCCTACGCCTACGCCTACGCCGACACCTACGCCGACACCTACTCCGACGCCTACGCCTACGCCGACGCCTACGCCTACGCCGACGCCGACGCCGACGCCTGCGCCTACGCCTACGCCTACACCGACACCGACACCGACACCGACGCCGACACCGACGCCGACACCGACGCCTACGCCGACGCCGACACCGACACCGACGCCCACTCCGACGCCTACACCGACGCCTACGCCTACGCCGACGCCCA
>JAZBNR010000013.1:0-33374 GCA_036350735.1 Erythrobacter sp. | reverse complement strand
GCGAATTTGGTGCGGGCGAAGGGACTCGAACCCCCACATCTTGCGATACCAGAACCTAAATCTGGCGCGTCTACCAATTTCGCCACGCCCGCATGCCCGAACGAAGCCGCGCGGGAAACCGAGGGTCTCCCGCGCGCGTTGTCGTGAGCCTCTATCGGCTGCCGGTGAAAAGGGCAAGCATTGAGCGCATGTCGCGGTGCAAAGGCCCCGGCGTGCGGGCTCCGTCTGCCTCCTAGGGATAATCCGACTAGGTAGGATCCGTTCTCGCCTTCCCGGGACCCGCACTGGCATATCGGTGTTTGCGATCTTCGGAAAGGATACGAGGATGACCGCGAAAAAGGGACGCCGGGCAAGGCTTGGCGAAGATCTGAAGCATGAGCCTGGCGTGGCGCTGAGCCCCGGCCTTGCCGAACGCTACGGCGCGGCGCGCGAGTGCATCCATTGCAAGATCGGCGCGGAAGACCGGCCTGGCACGGTCTGCCTCAGCGCGCACGGCCCGGTGCAGTGCAGCGAGCCCGCGCCGCTCTATGCCAAGGCGCTTGGCGCGCATGTCCGGGAGGCAGCTCCCTCCCCCTCACGCACAAAGCAGGTTGCCCGATAGGCCGCGCTTGCCTATCGGCAGCCGATCATGACCGACGAGATCACTCCTCCCGAACAAGCCGCCACCCCCGCCAACGACATTCCCCCTGCCCGGCTGGCAATTCATCCTTCGAGCCCGCATTTCGATGCCGATGCGCTTCAGCGCGGTGTCGGCATCCGCTTCAAGGGCACGGTGCGCCACGATATCGAGGAATATTCGATCACCGAAGGCTGGGTGCGCGTGCAGGCCGGCAAGACGGTCGATCGCAAGGGGCGTCCACTGCTCATCAAGCTTACAGGCCCGGTCGAGGCCTGGTTTGAAGATCTTGGCGATGATCCGCCGATCGCGAAAGCCGACTGAGCCGAGATCAGGAGAGCAGGTCTCGGGGCTGACCACGCTTGCAATGCGCCGCGCGAGCGCGCAAGCGCTGCGGCAGTCATGCCCAGATCGCTCAAACCCACCGTCATAATCATCGGCAGGCCCAATGTCGGCAAGTCCACCCTGTTCAACCGGCTGGTGGGCAAGAAGCTCGCGCTGGTCGACGATCAGCCCGGTGTCACTCGCGATCGGCGGATGGGCGATGCCGAGATCGCCGGGATGGCCTTCACCATTGTCGATACCGCCGGGTGGGAGGACGAGGACGAGCTCACCTTGCCCGGCCGGATGCGCAAGCAGACCGAGGCCAGCCTCGAGGGGGCGGACGCCGCGCTGTTCGTGATCGACGCGCGCGCCGGGCTGACCCCGCTCGACGAGGAGATCGCCCGCTACCTGCGCGAGCATGACGTGCCGATCGTGCTCGTCGCCAACAAGGCCGAGGGCAGCGCAGGAGAAAGCGGCGTGCTAGAGGCGTGGTCGCTGGGTTTCGGCGAGCCGCTTGGCGTTTCGGCCGAGCATGGCGAGGGCATCGCCGATCTGTTCGGCGGGCTGTGGCCGATCATCGGGGAGAAGGCCGAGGCCGCCGAGGAGGCTGCCGCTCGCCCGCGAGGCGAGGACGAGGAGGACGAGGAGGCGCCGCTCGGCCCGCTCAAGCTCGCGATCGTCGGGCGGCCCAATGCGGGCAAATCGACCCTCATCAACCGGCTGCTCGGCGAAGACCGGCTGCTGACCGGTCCCGAGGCCGGGATCACCCGCGATTCGATCGCGATAGACTGGGACTGGACCGATCCGAAGACGGGTGAGACCCGCGAGATCAGGCTGATCGACACCGCCGGGATGCGCAAGAAGCGCAATGTCGTCGAGAAGCTGGAGAAGCTCTCGGTTGCGGACGCGCGCCGGGCGGTCGATTTCGCCGAAGTCGTTGTGCTGCTGCTCGATGCCACCCTCGGCCTTGAACACCAGGATTTGAAGATCGCCAGCCACGTGCTCGAGGAGGGCCGCGCGCTGATGATCGCGATCAACAAGTGGGACGTGGCAGAGGAGCCCTCCGCGCTGTTCAACGGCATCCGCGCAGCGCTCGACGATGGGCTCGCGCAGGTGCGCGGGCTGCCGCTGCTGGCGGTGAGCGCGAAGACCGGCAAGGGGCTCGACGACATGCTCGGCGCCGCCTTCAGCTTGCGCGAGGCATGGTCGCGGCGCGTGCCGACCGCCGCGCTGAACCGCTGGTTCGACGATGCTCTCGCCGCCAACCCGCCGCCTGCGCCTGGCGGGCGCCGGATCAAGCTGCGCTACATCACCCAGGCCGGCACCCGCCCGCCACGCTTCGTGATCTTCGGCAGCCGGCTGGAGGATCTGCCCAAAAGCTATGAGCGTTATCTCGTCAACGGCATCCGCGCCAAGCTCGGCTTCGATGCGGTGCCGATCCGGGTGATGCTGAGAAGCGCCAAGAACCCCTACAACGCCAACAAGGGCGGCGGGGGGAACTACTCGTCCGGATCGGACAAGTCATGATGGTCGAGATCGTCGCCTCGACCGGCCTCGCGGTCGATCTGATCGAGCGCACCTCGCGCACCGCCGATACGCTGCGCGCGGTTGAGCTCAGCCTCGCGCCCGCTTTTTTGCTGGTCGGCATCGGGAGCATCATGAACGTGATGATGGCGCGGCTCACCTGGGTCGCCGGGCGAATCGAGCGGCTGTCCGATCTGGAAGAGGAGAAGAGCACCCCCAATCGCCTGCGCGAGCTGGAATGGCTGTGCCGTCGCCGCCAGTTCGCGCGCCGGGCTATCCTGTTCTCGACCGCGGCCGCCTCGGTCATCAGCATCGTGATCGCAGCGCTGTTCGTCTCGGTCTACATCCAGACGCGGATCGGCACGCTGGTCGCGGTGCTATGGGTGCTGACGATGGGGCTGCTGATCGCAGGACTGTCGCAGTTCTTCATGGAAACACGGATCGCGGCCGGGGGCAGCGAGCGCTTCCGCGGCCGACCAGAGGCGGGCGGCAAGCCCAACGATTGAGCCAGAGGGCAGGGCGCCGGGCGCCCCGCCCATCTCAACGCGCTCAGTCCTTGCCTTCGCCCGCGGGCGCGCTTTGCAGCTGGACGTAATTCTGCAGGCCCATGCGCGCGATCATGTCGAACTGGGTCTCGAGGAAGTCGACATGCTCCTCCTCGTTGTCGAGGATGTAAGCGAACAGGTCGCGGCTGACATAATCGCGCACGTTCTCGCAATGCTCGATCGCATCGCGCAGCAGCGGGATCGCATCGTGCTCGAGCGCCATATCGGCCTTGAGGATTTCCTCGACGGTCTCGCCCACGCGCAAGCTGTGGATCGCCTGAAAATTGGGCAGCGCATCAAGGAACAGGATGCGGGCAGCCAGCTTGTCCGCGTGTTCCATCTCCTCGATCGATTCCTTGCGCTCATAGGCGGCAAGCTTGGCCATACCCCAATTGTCGAACACGCGATAATGCAGCCAATACTGGTTGATCGCGGTCAGCTCGTTGGTGAGCGCCTTGTTGAGATATTCGATGACTTTCGGATCGCCCTTCATGGCGAGGCTCCTATAAGCGATTAGCCTGCGAGGTGCGCAGATTTCTGGAGCCAATATGCGCGCCCACCGCGCGAAAGCAAGAGGTATCGGGAAAATTTCTCTTTTATTTCAGGTGTTTGCGATCCGCTCGCAATAGCGCTCAAGCATCTTATAGTGCGAGGTTCTCGCAAGAGCTGGCCATGCGGTGCGAATTGATGATCTCGCCCGCGCGGTGAAGGCACTGGCCGCAATTGGGGCGCTTGCCGAGCGTCGCATAGGTCGCCTCGGCATCCCCATCGTGGCCAAGCGCGGCTTCGCGCAGCTCGGTTTCACGGATCGCGTTGCAAATGCAGATATACATGGGCGCCGATTCTTTCCTGCGAAGCGTTTGCAGATCCGAAAGTATGCGAGTCGTTCTTAATTGCAAGCCTTTTTGCGAGCTGCGCGCAAAGTCCTCACCGCCGCAGCGCAAACACCCGCCGATAGGTGAGGCAGCGCCACAGCCATTCGAGCGGGCCATAACGATAGCGCTCGAGCCACGGCTTGGACCAGGCCAGCATCAGCGCGCAGGTCAGCACCACCACGAGGTAAAGCTGCGGGCGGTTGAGCTCGCCGAACAGGCCCAGCGCCCAGCCGTGAAACACGAACAGCATCAGCATCGAGGTGCCGAGATAATTCGAGAAGGCAGCGCGGCCCGCGGCGCGCACCCGCTCGCCCAGCCAGCCGGTGGCTAATGGCGCCCACGCGACGAGCAGCGCGGCCAGCCCCAGCACCATCCACAGGCGCGGCAACGGGCTCCAGCCGGCGAAGGCGGCGAGCGTGCCGTAATAGGAAAAGCCCCCGGCCTGCACCACGAGGCCGATCGCGAGATGAGCAAGGCCGCCCGCGATCACCCCGATCCAGCCCCACAGCAGCAGCCTGCCCCGCTCCCAGGCGCCGGTGAAGAAGCCCACGCGGTAAAGCGCCATCCCGATCAGGATCAGCGGCAGCGTCTCGAACACGAACAGCAGCGAATTGCTGAGCGGCAGATACCATTCCTTGGTGATCCGGTGCGCGACCAGTGTCCCGTAATCGCCCGAGGCAATCGCTGCGTTGGGCACCGCGCTTCTGGCCAGCGCCTCGTCGATCCCTCTGGCCAGCTCCGCGCGCTGCTCGAGCATTTCGGGGCTGCTCGCGCCCAAGGCGGTGTCTGCGATCGCGTAAGGGAAGGACAATGCGACGCCGACCAGCACCACCCCGGCAAGATAGCCCGTCAGCCCGACCGCCAGCTGCGTCTTGACGCTCCACCTGATGCAGCCGAGCGCCATGAGCCCGAACAGGGCATAGTAGAACAGGATGTCGCCCGCCCAGATGAAGAAGAAGTGGATCAGCCCGAAGGCCATGAGGATGAGGAGCCGCCATGCCTGAAGCCGCGCGGTCGCGCCCTTGGCCCAGGCCTTCTCCATGAAGAGATACATCCCCGCCCCGAACAGCAGGGTGAAGAGCCCGCGCATCTTCCCGTCGATCAGCACGAATTGCGCGATCCACAGCCAGCCGTCGGGATCGCCGGGATCGGTCCGGAAGGCGGCGGGATACATATAGGCATCCATCGGCTGGCCGAAGGCGATGATGTTGGCAGCGAGAATGCCCATCACCGCAAGACCGCGGATGAAATCGAGCGTCTCGATGCGCTCGCTGGCCTTGACCGGGGCGGCGCCGCCGGCCAGCGCCTCCTCACCATCAGACCCCGGCCCGATACTCACGCCCTGCGAAGCTGTCGCCATGATGCTATCCCTCACCACCAGGAGAGGGCGAGATTAGCAGGCACAGCGCGCAAGAAAAGCGCTGTGTGGCGCTGGCTCACCCGCCGGCTACAATGCAGTCCTGACCCTGCGCCTTGAGCCGCGAGCAGGCTTTGCCCGCTTCCGCCCGGCTGGCAAAGCCGACCGCCTGCAGGCGCGTCACCCGGCCGGTCGGCAGGAGCAGCTTGCTGGTGCCTGCAAGCGCGGGATGACCGCTGAGCTTTTGCCACAGCCGCTCGGCATTGCCGGCAACGCCGAACGCGCCGAGCTGCACCGCCCAATCGCCGCGAGTAGCGCGCACGGGAGGGGTAGCCGAAGCCACCGGCACCGGTGCAGGTTTCGCCGCAGGGGCGATGATCGGCTCCGGAGCGGGCGCTGCCGCAGCGACCCGTGCAGGGGCCGCAAGGCTGGGCGCATCCTGCGCCCCGGGCGCAGCGCCGAGCTCGAGCGCGGCGAGCTCGGCCGCACGGCGCTTGCCCGCTTCCGCTTCGAGCGCGCGCGCCAGAACTTGCGCTTCCTGGCGCTGGGTCATCGGCACGAACTTGTCCATCTGCGCCAGCGCGTCCCTTGCCTGGGGCAGGCCGCTGCCCTGTGCCAGCGTTAGTAGAGCATAGGCGCGAGGCCAGTCCTTCTCGGCATAGTCGGCGTTGAAATGGGCGAGCCCCAGAACGTATTGCGCGCGCGGATCGCCGCGATCGGCGGCAGCGCGGATGAGCGGCATGGCCGATTGCTGCTCGCCCTGCTGGAACAGCAGCAGGCCGTAATTGTCCGCTGCCTTCACGTGTCCCTTCTGCGCCGCCTCGGAATATAGCTCGCGCGCGCGAGTGATATCGGCGGGCACGCCGCGACCGAGTCGGTAAGCCTGCGCCAGATTGAACAGGGCATCGGGATCTCCCTCGCTTGCGGGCACGCTCCATTCCTTCACGGCGCGATCATACTCGCCCGCGCTCCAGGCATCGACGCCTTGCTTGACATCGGCGGTCGCCGGAACGGCGATGGCGGCGGCACAAGCTGCAGCGATGATCGCGAAAATGCGGCCTGACATGACCTCGGCTCCTTCATTCGTGTCGAGCGCCGATCGGATTGCGCCCGGGCTGGCCTCGCGGCCTCATGCTGGAGGATCATAGTGAACGAACCGTTAGCAAATCGTTTCGCGTGCGCCGGCATCGGCGCTGTCCGCCTGCGCCCGCGCTGACCCGACTTGCGCTTGGCGCGCAGACCGCATCCGCGATTGGTGCGAACGAAGCTTCATGCCGCTCTGTTAACTCTAAATTAGGGGTAGTCTGCGATCCCCTCGGTATCCAGTCGCAATCAGGCGGCCATGTTGGGCAGACCCAGGGGGATTGAAGCTTTGCGTGTACTTGCTTTGGCATCGCAGAAAGGCGGATCGGGCAAAACCACCCTGTCCGGACATCTTGCCGTCCAGGCACAGCGCGCTGGCGCTGGACCGGTGGTGTTGATCGACATCGACCCGCAGGGCTCACTGGCTGACTGGTGGAATGAGCGCGAAGCGGAATACCCCGCCTTTGCCCAGACCACCGTCTCGCGCCTCGCCAATGACTTGCAGGTGCTGCGTCAGCAGGGCTTCAAGCTCGCGGTGATCGACACCCCGCCCGCCATCACCATGGCGATCCAGTCGGTCATCTCGGTGGCCGAGTTGATCGTCGTGCCGACCCGCCCCTCCCCGCACGATCTGCGCGCCGTGGGCGCCACGGTCGATCTGTGCGAGCGCGCGGGCAAGCCGCTGGTGTTCGTCGTCAATGCGGCGACGCCCAAGGCCAAGATCACTTCGGAAGCAGCCGTCGCGCTCTCGCAGCACGGCACGGTCGCCCCGATCACGCTGCATCATCGCACCGATTTCGCCGCCTCGATGATCGACGGGCGCACGGTGATGGAAGTCGATCCCGAGAGCCGCTCGGCCGCCGAGATCACCGCGCTGTGGAAATACATCGCCGACCGGCTCGAGAAGAATTTTCGTCGCACCGTGTTTGCCGCACCTGGCAGCCAGGCCGCCAATGTCGGCGGCGTGCACCGTCCGGCGGGTGGCTTCGGGCGCCGGGTCGCGCATTAAGAGCTGGCCGCCATGTCCGAGCCCAATTTCGCCTCGCTCAGTCCGACCTTGCTCGCGCGCAAGGGCGGAGCGAAGCCTGCCATGCGTCCGCAGCTTGCCCCGCTGCCGGAGAATTTCGGCGAAGGGCTGGACGAGGACAAGCTCGAGGATCTCGGCTGGAATGACATGGGAGGCGACGAGGGCGACGAGCACGTCGCCGCGCTCGATTTCGGGAGCCATGGAGATGAGTTGATTGTCGATCCGCTGCAAGGCGCACGGGTCGTCTCGATCGGCAACCGCCAGCCATTCGATCTCGCCGCGGGGTCGCCCAGCGCCGCCAATGAAGACACCCCGGCTGCAGCCGATCCGCTGCTGCGCCACGAGGACAAGAACCCGAATCACCGGGTGCTGGCCGATGCCGCGATGGAGCCTGCGGATGCGGGCGATGCCGTGGATGACGATTCGCCCGAGGACACCGCGCACGGCCCGCTGCTGCGCAAACCAAGAGCGCTCGCCGCGCCCTCCCCCCGCCCCATCACCAGGGACCGCAGCCGAGCGACCGAACGGCGCGCGGCCTTTACGCTGCGGCTCGATCCCGAGCGTCATCTCAAGCTCCGGCTCGCCTCGACCATGCAGGGCGTCAGCGCTCAGGCGCTGCTCACCGAGGCGCTCGATGCGATGCTCGCCGAATTCGAGGAACTCGATGCTCTTGCCGCGCGCATGAAGCGCCATTGATAACCCACCAACCCGACGATCGACACCGACAGACTTCAAGGACCATCAGGGGACACTAATCATGGATCGCACCGTCAAGACCGCCGCAACCGGCCGGGCTCTTTGCCCCAAGCTCGCCTTGCTCGCGACCGCCGCGATCGCCGGCATCGCACTCACCGGCTGCTCCACCTCGAGCGCGCCGCGCGCCGACGTTTCGGTCAACAAGGCGCAGGTGGCGCTCGAGAAGGGCGAGTTCGAACGGGCGATCGAGATGGCTGAGGCCGCAGTCCGCGCCGCGCCGCGCGATCCTGCGAACCGCGCGCTGCTTGGGGCGGCCTACCTCGAATCCGGCCGCTATGCCTCGGCGGCGACGAGCTTCGGGGATGCGATCGAGCTTGGCAGCGGCGATCCGCGCACGGCGCTCAGCTATGCCCTCGCGCTGACTGCGATCGGGCAGAAAAAGGCGGCGATCGCGACGCTGATCGAGTGGGAAGGCGTGCTCGAGCCGGTCGATGCGGGCCTCGCGATGGCGCTGGCCGGCAATCCGGAGCGCGGGCTTTTCCTCATCACCAATTCGCTGCGCGCCGGCAACAACAGCGCAAAGGTGCGCCAGAATCTCGCCTATGCCTATGCGCTCGCCGGCAATTGGCGCGCGGCCCGGGTGATGGCGGCGGAGGACGTGCCGGCCGACCAGCTCGATGCACGCCTCTCGCAATGGGCCTCCACCGCCCGCCCTGAAGATCACCTGCGCCGCGTGTCCGATCTGCTCGGAATCGCAGCGACCGATGATCCGGGCCAGCCCACCTCGCTGGCGCTCGCGAACTTCCCGAGCCAGGAGCAGATGGTCGCCGAAGCTGCGGCGCAGGCACCCGCCATCGCGCAGGCAGCTCCCTCGCAGACCGAGGCGCTCACCTTCGCACGCGGCGGCGATGACGATCTTGAAGTGACCGACCCCACGGTCGCCAAGATCATGACCGCGACCAGCGCGAGCGCGCCCGCTCCCCAGCCGACGCCCAAACCTGCGCCCAAAGCTGCGCCCAAACCTGCAGTGGTCGCTGCGGCGCAGAGCGGGCCGCGCTTCGTCTCGAACCCGGTCGTGCAGACTGTCGTGCCTTCGGCAAATCCGGCGTCCGCACCCGCGACCGCACCAGCGCGCGTCGCGCAGCGCAGCCCTGCGCCGGTGCGTCCCGCGGCCGCTTCCGCTCCACGGGCCGAACGCGGCGCAGACACGCACCTCATCCAGCTCGGCAGCTATAACAGCCGCGCCGATGCCAATGCCGGGTGGGAAGCGCTCAAGCGCAAATTCCCGTCCCTGAGCGAGCACGACGTCATCATCACCAAGGCCGAAGTGAAGGGCCGGATCTTCTACCGCGTCGCGGCGGCGGGCTTTGGCCAGTCAAGCGCTAGCTCGATGTGCTCGACCGTCAAATCGGCCGGGCGCGGCTGCTTCGCCTACGCGGCAACCAATCCGCCCGCCGGTGCGCTCGACGAGGGCGTGCGGATCGCGGCGCGCTGAGCTGCGCCGCAGACCGGCTCATGCCTTGAGCTTGATGATCTGCCCGCCCTTGACGAGACCTGTCACCCGGCCCTGAGCGCCCTGGCGATCGAACGGGGTGTTGTCGGCGGTCGCTTCCATGCGGCGACGGTCGATGATCCATGGCGCATCGGGATCGATGATCGCGATATCCGCTTCAAGCCCTGTCTCGAGCCTTCCCGCGGATACGCCGAGGATCGCGGCAGGGTTGGTGGCGAGCAGCTCGAACGCGCGCCCCGTGTCGATCAGACCATCGCGCACGAGGCCAAGCGTCATCGCCAGCACGGTCTCGGCTCCCGCCATTCCCGGCTCGGCATCGGCGAAGGGCAGGCGCTTGTCTTCCGGCCCGCGCGGATCGTGGCCACTCGCGATCACATCGATCACGCCCTCCGCGATCGCCGCAAGCGCGGCCTGGCGGTCCGCCTCGCTGCGCAAGGGAGGCGAGAGCCGGGTGAAGGTGCGGAAATCGGCGGTCGCCAGATCGGACAGCATGAAGTGCGCGGGCGTTATCCCGCAGGTCACGCACACGCCGCGGCCCTTGGCCTCGCGCACCAGGCGAAACCCGGCGGCGGTCGTGACTTGCCGCACATGCAGCCGTGCCCCACTCAGTTCGGCCAGCGCGATGTCGCGTGCCAGCGCCAGCGTCTCGGCCTCGGCGGGTGCCGAGGGCAGGCCCAGCCGGGTCGCGATCTCGCCCGCGGTGGCCGCCGCCCCGCGGCTCAACCCCTCGTCCTCGGCATGGGCCACCACCACCAGATCGAGCATGGCGGCATATTGCATGAGCCGCAGCATCACCCCCGAATCGGCGATCCAGTGCCGCCCCGTGGCAACGCCGCGCGCGCCCGCCTCCTTCATCAGCGCGAGCTCGGCAAGCTCCGCACCCTTCAGCCCGCGTGTCGCCGCGGCGAGCGGATGGACCCACAGATCGGGCTTGCCGCTCTTGGCGATGTAATTGACGCGGCTGGGATAATCGAGCGGCGGGGATTGATCGGGCATCAGCGCGGCGCGGGTGATGCCGCCGAAGTGAAACGCGGGCTTATCGACCGCGAAGACCCCGAGATCGACCAGGCCCGGCGCAACCAGCCGCCCCCTTGCCTCCATGACGTCATCGCCCCCTTGCGCCACGACGTCAGGCCCGATCTCGACAATCCGCCCTTCGATGCAGCGCATCGTGCCCTCGATGATCCCCGCCGGAGTGACCAGCCTGCCACCGGTGATCGCAAGCGTTCCCACCTGCTTCATGCCCAGCCCTCAATCCCGCGTGCCGAGCGCGTCAGCACATCGAGGCAGGCCATGCGCAGCGCCACCCCCATCTCGACCTGCTGGGTGATGATCGAGCGGTCGATCATGTCGGCAACCTCGCTGTCGATCTCGACGCCGCGGTTCATCGGCCCGGGATGCATCACCAGCGCATCGGGCTTTGCCCGGGCTAGGCGCTTCCTGGTGAGCCCGTAAAGGTGATGATATTCGCGCGGTGAGGGGATGAACTGGCCCGCCATGCGCTCGCTCTGCAGGCGCAGCATCATCACCACGTCCGCGCCCTTGAGCGCGGCGTCGAAATCGGTGAAGGCCTCGGCCCCCATCCGCTCGATCTCGGCAGGGATCAGCGCGGGCGGCGCGCACAGCCGCACGCTCGCGCCCAGCGCTTGCAGGCACAGCAGGTTCGAGCGGGCCACCCGGCTGTGCAGGATATCGCCGCAGATCGTGATCGTCAGCCCCGTGAAATCGCGCGCCGCCTCGCCCCGGCGCCTCAGCGCCTCGCGCAGCGCCAGCGCATCGAGCAGAGCCTGGGTCGGGTGTTCGTGGCTGCCATCGCCCGCATTGAGGACCGGGCAATCGACCTTGTCGGCCAGCAATTGCGTCGCCCCGCTCGAGCCGTGGCGGATGACGATTGCATCGGGGCGCATGGCATTCAGTGTGATCGCGGTGTCGATCAGCGTCTCGCCCTTCTTGAGGCTTGAGGTCGCCGCGTTCATGTTGACCACATCAGCGCCAAGACGCTTGCCCGCGATCTCGAAACTCAGCAGCGTGCGGGTCGAGTTCTCGAAGAAGGCGTTGATGATTGTGCGCCCGGCGAGCAGATCATCGTGCTTGGCGCCCTGCCGGTTCAGCTCGACCCAGCGCTCGGCCGAGGCGAGAAGGAAGAGGATCTCGTGGCGCTCGAGCTGGCCGATGCCGATCAGGTGACGATGGGGAAAGGCGAGGCGACCTGCCGGGAAGTGCTCGCTCGCCATCGGATCGCCTGACTTGTCCATCAAGGCTCACGCTCTAGTCGCGCAGACTGCCAAGCTCAAGCCATCGGTGTGCGCACCCCCACAGGGAGCGTGGGCGCATGTGGCAAGCCCATTTAAGTCCGGCCTGCGAATGCCTAGGTTAAGAGCCGCGTAAGGTGCCCTCTCGGGCCCACATTCGAGGAAAAGCGTTGATGGCATTCGTAGGCAAGGTCTGGAAGTTGCTGGTGGGGATCAAGGACGGCCTGGTCCTGATCTTCATGCTGCTGTTCTTTTCTGCCCTTTTCGCCATCCTCTCCGCCCGCCCCAGCCCGGCGCTGGTGCGCGAGGGTGCGCTGCATATCGACATGACGGGCTTCGTGGTCGAGGAGGCGCGCGCGATCGAGCCGCTGGCGCTGCTCCTCTCGCGGCAGCCCCCGGCGCCAGAGCTGGTCGCGCGGGAGATCGTGCGCGGGCTCGATGCGGCCGCCAGCGATGACCGGATCAAGGCGGTGGTGATGGACATGTCCGCCTTTGCCGGCGGGGGCCAGGTCCACCTCCAGGAGATCGCCGAGGCGATGGAGCGCGTGCGCCGGGCGGAAAAGCCCGTGCTCACCTATGCGCTGGGCTATGGCGATGATCACATGCACCTCGCCTCCCATGCAAGTGAGGTGTGGCTCGATCCGATGGGCGGCGCCTTTATCGCAGGGCCTGGCGGCAGCTTCCTGTTTTACGCCGACCTGCTGGAAAAGCTCAGCGTCAAGGCGCGCATTTATCGCGCTGGCGAATTCAAGTCGGCCGTCGAGCCTTATGTCCGCACGGAGCTCTCGCCGGAGGCGCGGGGGAATTACGAGGCTCTCTACGGCAGTCTGTGGGAGGAGTGGCAGGCCAACGTCAAGCGGGCACGGCCCGAGGCTGAGCTGACCCAGGTGCTCGGCGATCCGGTGGCGTGGGTGGCGAATGCGCAGGGCGATCTCGCGCAGGCCGCGCTCGATGCAAGGCTCGTCGATAGGCTCGGCGATCGGGTAGAGTTTGGCGAACGTGTCGCCGAGATTGCCGGCGCGGATGAATGGAACGATCGACCGGGCGCTTATGCCAAAACGGATTTCGCCGCCTTTCTCGCGGACAAGCCACGCTCCACGAAGGGCCGCGCAATCGGTATCGTGACGGTTGCAGGAGACATCGTCAATGGCGATTTCGGGCCCGGAGCCGCTGGCAGCGGGCGCATTTCCGACCTGCTGGACGAAGCGCTCGACGATGACCTTGCAGGCCTTGTCGTGCGGGTCAATTCGCCCGGCGGATCGACCCTCGCGGCCGAAGAAATCCGCCGCGCGATCGACCGTTACCGCGCAAAGGATCTGCCGGTTGCGATCTCGTTTGCCAACATCGCGGCGAGCGGGGGATATTGGGTCGCCACCGCCGGAGATCGCATCTTCGCCCAGCCCGAGACGATCACCGGCTCGATCGGCGTCTTCGCCGTGATTCCCACCTTCGAAGACGCCGCCGAGCGCGTCGGCGTCAGCGTCGACACCCTGCGCACGACTCCGCTCTCGGGCCAGCCCGACATCATCGGCGGCTTCAACCCGGAGGTCGACGCCATTCTCCAGGCGTCGGTCGATGACACTTACGACGATTTTCTAGGGCGGGTCGCCACGGCAAGGGGCATGAGCAAGCCGGCGGTCGACGCGATCGCGCAGGGGCGGGTTTGGGACGGGGGCACAGCCCGCCAGAAGGGGCTGGTCGACCAGTTCGGTGGGCTCGACGATGCGGCGGCCTGGGTGGCAAGCGAAGCAGGGCTCGAGCCGGGCGGCTGGCATGCGCGGTTTCTCGAAAGCGACGTCGACGAGCGCGATGTCTTCATCCGCCAATTGCTGACCAACCTCACTGGGGCGCCCGACGCCGTTCGATCGGCTGGCCTGTTCGGCCTTGCCGAGCAGCGCCGATTGCAGATGCTCGCGCGTGCCCGAGTCGATCTTGATCGGCTAACAAGCAGCGGCGGCATCCAGGCCTATTGCGTGTTCTGCCCTGCCGTGACGCCGGTCAGCCAGACGGTGCAATCGGCCAGCTTCGTCACGGTGGTGCGCCAGCTCCTCCAGCTCGATTGACGCTTCAGACTCCGAGCTTTGGCCGCATAAAGACTTGCCAGAGGCAGGATAGCGCATTAGTGGGCCGCCTTCGCTTGCAGTGCGCAAAGTTCGCTGCCGGCGGGCGCGTAGCTCAGTGGTAGAGCACACCCTTCACACGGGTGGGGTCGCAAGTTCAATCCTTGCCGCGCCCACCATCTTTTTAGGGTTTTTGCGGAACTCGGCTGAACTAGTTTGAGACCGATCCCCTAAAGGCTCACAATGCAACCTTCAAAGGACCTCCTCTCCGTGGAACGGTGGGAGTGCGGCGGAACACCGACCTGGGGTCATTTGGGCCAGCGTTGCTCGTGGGCGCTCTAGCGCGATCGCAGCAGCGTCTCGAAGCGCGATATGTCGCCGCCCAGCAACACCTCGCCTTCGCGCGCAAGCCAGGCGTGCGCTTCGAATTCGCTTTGCCTGCCCGTAGCCGTCCCGATCACGATCTCGCTGGCGATGCCGCGGCGCATGAGCCAGTGCTGAGCAGCCATTGCCTGGACAAGGCAATCCGAACGCCACGGCACCCGGCGCGCCATGCCTTTGATGGCATAGGCCACCTCATGGCAGATGCGCCAATCATGCGTGGCTTGTTCCTGCGAACGGGTAAGAGGCGCCGCGGCCGCAGCAATAGCGGAGCGATCGTTCAGCCGAAGGACGTCGAGCGGGCTCGTCTTCGCAAGAAGGCCGCGCGCACGAGCCAGTTCCAGCCCGGCGATGAGCGCCAGCACAACGAGCCTGTCAAACCTGATCCGCTCACGCTTCATTCGCAGGTGGAGGGGCTCATCGGCTTGGGACACCTTGTCCGGATCGCATTATCTAAGCGCGTGTGATCAGGTCATGCTCGGCAAGGTCGCGCAACAGCTCGGAAATGTCGCTTTCCAGCTGCTGGCGCTCCACGTCATATTCATCGAGGAGCTCCGCGCAGATATCGCTCGGCCTTAAACCGCCCTTCAGCCCGTTCCACAGCCGACTGCTGATCTGGTCCAGCCCGTAATAGGTGCCGTTGCCAAGATGAAGGATCACCGTTTCTCCGCCGACGGCGTTCGCCATCGCATCTGGGCTGGGCTCCCATCGCGCTTGCAGCAGATCGCTCATCCGATGCCCCTCAAACAGTGTCTCGCATGGCCCTCGCACACCGTGCCTGCGAAGTATAGCCCAAGAGCAGCGAGCGTATCGCTCCGGAACAGCCGACAGACAGCCCTACGGCCGAACGCGCTCGGTGCGCGGCCCACCCGAGACAGCGACCTGAACAGGCACGAGTGGGGATTAACTCGATGCGTTAAGGCCGCGAAAGCAGAGCCTCGCCCGGATGCTGTTCCATGCAAGCAAGGATCGCTGCATGCACCCTGGAGAGACCTGCAAAATCGTGTGGGTAGGCTAGTTCGTAACACGGGACCTGCGCAGCCACCTGGGCGGCCCGTGCCGTCCGGCTGACGGCAGCGCGGGCATCTTGAGGATCGAGCGCGAAGCTGTTTTCCACCAATGCCATGCAGGCATCTGCAGGCGAACGGCGATTGAGCGTTACCCTCGCATCGCCTCGCGACAGAATGTATATCGCTGCCAGAGGCACCGCCCGCATTGCGGCAGAATCGAGCTTGTCGGCGGCTACGTTGCGCTTGGTTGAATAAAAGGCCATCGCCGAACTGCCGACCTCCTCGCGGAATACGCGCTCGATCGAATCGCGAAATAGGCGCAGGCTGGGGTAGACCGCCTCACCTGTCAGCAATCCGTTGGTCTGATCGATCACGACGGCATCGTCGCCGAGCAGCTTGTGCCCCTCGGCATAAAGGCTGGCAGCCAGCGTCGATTTGCCCGCGCCGGTTTGGCCGATGAAAACTGCAAGTTTGCCGGCGATCTCGACGGCGCTGCCATGAAGGACGAGGAGGTCGTGAGCCGAGACTACGCGCGGAGCCACGTGATCGTCGACGAGGTGATCGATCGTCGCTTGATCGACGTCCGGATGCATTTCCGCGAGCGTGACGGTCTTCGAGCCAAAATCGATCCGAAAAGCGGCAATCTGCCCGAATGACATAGTCAACGTCTTGTCGGAGACGTGAGCGAGCACAGGATCGAGCCCTTTGGCGACCAGATCCACGGCCGCAGCGCTCACGGCTTGTGGAGGCGAACGCTGCGGCGACACTTCGTGCACCAACCGCCAATCAAACAGGCGACCAAGACCGACCGGCCTGGGCCGCCTTGGCAAGGCATCCATCAATTCCTCGGACAGGTCAGCGCAGCGAGCCGACTAGGCCCGCCCCCGATCTTGCTACAGGATCAGGGTTGCGGGGCCCTGTTGCTGCTGATGCTGGAAAATTCACGCGGTCCCGTGCTGCCTCCGGCCGTCAGCTGGGAAAAGCCGCCGTATACAGTCAGTTTGGGCTGCGCATAAGGCGTTTTCGCGCGCGCTTCTTGCTTCGACATTGCGATCTCCGACTAATCACGAACGGGTTTCAAACTTTTTAGCCAGTGATCGAGATAGATCAAACGGGCTTGCGAGGCAACCCCGACATTGCTGCATTGCAACGCAGATGCGCGCTCGAGGTTCGCATAACAGCCAAGGTTCGAGTGTTTCGCGACATCGAAATTTTCAAGCGATTGATCGACGCATGTCTCGATAAATCGCGCACCGACATGATGTCGCCCCCGCTTCCACCGAACGGAATCGGGCAGCAGACCCGCCATCGCGCGGCGCTGGATCAGCTTGGGCCAGCCCTCGCCTTGCAATTGCTCAGCTGGCAAAGTCAGGCAAAATTCGAGCAGGCGAACGTCGAGATAGGGATCGCGCGGCTCGATCCCGATTGCCCCTGCGACACGGTCGTAACGCTCGCGGGCGGCGACCAGTTGGGGGTGAAGCATTCGTTGTGCCCGGGTTGCCTGCCGGCAATCCTCGCCTACTGTCACATGGTGCCTATTGGCGCGCCGCCTCGCTGGCATATCGATCCGCTCTGCAAGCGCCGGATGAACCTGGCTTTCCAAGGCCTCTTGCAATTCCCTGGCTCGCCTCCAATTCCGTCTGCGCCGAGCTAGCAGCCAATCCGGCGCCAATTTTCGCCACGCCGCCCGGGCGATCGCGGGAACGGCGGCGTCCTGGGCGCCCCAGATCGCTTCCAGGGCGCGAGCTTCTCGCCAGGCTCTGGCCACTCGGCCTGCCCGCAGGTGATAGGCGACCATGTCTCCGGTGGAAAGGCTGGTGTCGCCGGCCACGCCGTCCAGCATCACCGCCACTCCTGCGCGTCTTGCAGTGAGGTAGACAGCGCGGATAATCGACATTTCCCCGTCAAAGGGATCGCTCTCTTCCTTGGTCAGGCGGGCGACCGCATCGCGAAAGGCATCTGCATCGCCAAGCGATGCGAAATGTGGATCGATAAACGCAATATGCTCGGCCGAATCCCGAATGCAGGAGCTTTCCGGGCAGGCCGGGTCGTGATCCACCCCTGAAAAGGTCTTGAGCGGCGGCGCGCCTGCCTCGTGCAGCAGCCTTGCGGCGATGGCGACGACCGAACCCGAATCCATTCCGCCCGACAGCATCGCACCGACCGGCTCGCGGGCACGCAGCCGCGCGCGCACGGCCTTGGTGAATACGTCGCGGAAGGCGGCCTCGTGCTCTGCATTGGTGGCGCGGCGAACCGGTCCGGGTGCGGTCAGCTGCCAATATCGCCATAGGCGCAATCGCCCATCCTCGACGCTCAGGGCATGAGCGGGCGGCAGGCGCAACACGCCCTCGTGGAAGGTCGAGACGAGGTCGATCGCCTCGAAGCCTTCGAGAAAGTCGGCAATTCGTGCCTCGTTCACGCGGTTAGGCACTTCGCGGTGAGCGAGCAGCGCCATTGCCTCCGTTGCGAAGGCGAATATCCGCCCCTCGTGATGGTGATAGATGAGCTGGCGCATGCCGACCCGATCGCGTGCGCAGAACAGGCGCTGGTCGCGCGGATCCCAGATGGCGAAGGCAAAATCGCCGAGCAGCCGGGCAAGGCAGCCGCTTCCGCCCTTATGATAGGCTCGCAGCACCAGCTCGCCATCGCCAGCGGAGCGATCGCAGGAGAGCCACTCGATCAGCTCCTCGCGATTGTCGAGCCTGATATCGCCGGTGATCAGGCAACCGCTGGGCTGATGAAGGAACGGCATGGGCTCGCGCGCCGCCTCATCGGTGGTGGCAAGCAGCGCGTGGCCAAGCGCCATCGCGCCATCGCAGTGGATCGCCGCGCCATCAGGTCCGCGGCGCTCGAGCCGGGCGAGCACCGGCGCCAATTCCTCGGCTTGCGCTGATTGTCCGTCGAGCCGCAAGATTCCGCAAATGCCGCTCAAGATGAATCCCCCGGCGCGCGTTTCAGGCGAGTTTCAGTCCGTCCGGCGCGGTGTCCAGCGTTCCCGAGATCGGCAGCATGGATAATGCGGTGTGCGAGCGCGAGGCTTGCGGGGCGATGCGTTATCAGGATCACGGTGCGATCCTTGAGCGCCTCGATGCAGCTGTCAACGAACGCCGCCTCGCTTTCGAGATCATACATGCTGGTCGCCTCGTCCAGTATGTAGATCGCAGGATCGCACAGCAGGGCGCGCGCAAGCGCGATCCTTTGGCGCTGGCCGCCCGACAGACGCACGCCATAATCGCCGATCTGCGTCGCCATGCCCTCGGGCAGGCGCTCGATGAAGTCCCAGGCCTGTGCCATCCTCGCCGCCCGCTCGAGTGCCGCTGGATCCGGATCGCTCATGCCGAAGGCGATGTTTTCGAGCACAGTCCCGTCGAACAGAAGCGCGCGCTGCGGAACATAACCGAATTGCCGCCGCAAATCCTGGATCTGCAGGCTGCGGATATCCTGACCGTCGAGCAGGATCCGCCCACCGACCGGCTCGTAAAAGCGCAACATGAGCCGAACCAACGTCGATTTGCCGATCCCGTTCTCCCCGGTCAGCGCGACGATCTCTCCGGACGCGATTTCGAGATCGACCGCATCGAGAATCTGCGGGCGGCCTGGATAGCCAAAGCTCACCTTCTCGAAGGTGATGGCCCCGCTCGCCCGATCGATCCTGCGGCCCGTGCAAAGGCCCGGCTCGGGCGCGGTTTCGAACAGGGCTTGCAGTTTGGCAAGGGCTCCGCGCGCAATCTGGAACCGGCTGTAGGCGGTGGCGAGATTTCCTAGCGGTCGGGTCAGCAGCGCCGCATAAAGGAGAAGCGCAAAGAGATCGCCAGCATCGTGTTGCCGCGCTGCCAGCGGGCCGCTGCCGAGCGCCAGGATCGCGATTGCCCCGAGCGCGGCCAGCAGTGCTGAAACCGGCCCGATGAAGGCGCTCAGCCGCGTCTGCGCGAACGCCAGGCGGCGGGCATGCTCGGCGGCATCGCGATAATCGGCTGCATGGCGCTGCTCGACCGCGAAGGCCTTGACCGCCTCGATCATCTCGAGGCCGACATAGGCCCTCGTGACCACGGCTACCTCAGCCTCCCGCTTGCTGCGCGCAAGTTCGCGCAATCGGCGCCCGGTCAGCTTGAGGCCAACGAAGAAGACCGGGATCAGCGCCGGGGCGAGCAAGGCGAGGATCGGGTCGAGATAGAGCAGCAGGATGCAGGCCCCGAGCGCGGTCACGATCATCGCCGGGATCTGGGCGATCGTTGCGGTCAGAAAGGTGCTGAGGCCCGTCACTTCACTGGTCATCAAGGACAAAAGGTCGCCATCGCGCGCCTCGTCATGAAACGAAGGCGGCAAACGCAGGACGTGCGCGAATACCTCGCACTTGAGATCGGCGAGAATCTTGCCCGAGGCGTCCTCGGTCAGGATCGCGACGAGGACCGTCACCGCAGCAAGCACGATCAGCGTTGCCACGAGCAAGGGGAGGACACCGTCAATCGCAGGCTCCATGCCCTGCTCTGCGCCCACCACCTGGCGGATGAATTGTGCGGCCAGCCATGGCACCGCGAGGACGGCAACCGAACTTACGATCGAGATCAAACCGATCGTGATCAACCGATTGCGATGAGGGCGCGCCCAGCGCAACAGGATGTCCATTCAGACCTGCGCTCTCATGGCCTTGAGCAAGCCCTCCACCAATCGCCTCGCCCGAAGTGCGGCGATCGGCCAACGAGGATGATCGGGAAAGCGCTCGCGCAGCATCTGGGCCTGCGGAGCAAGGGCTCTTCCGAGATGCCTCAGCTTGTCGATCCTCCGGGGCGTGGAAGCGATTTCCAGCCGCAGGCGGACAAGGGTCGATCGGGTCGAGAGATAGGTCATGAGATCTTGAGCGCCCGGCAGCCGGAGCAATTCCGCCCGCACATCCTCGGGTATCTGCGTTCCAAGCGCCTGGTGCGCGAATTCGAGCCCTGACAAGATACACTGGGACGTGCCTGTCGCACGCGCAAGCTGCAAAAGCTCGGCCCAGTCGGCGTGTGACAAGGAGGCGCAGATCGCATCCAAATCGGCTGCCCAGATCAGCCGGTCGCCTTCGTAGAGTTTCTCACCGGCACTCAGATAGCCGTGCACCTCATGCTCAGCGCGGTTGATGCAGACAAGGAGCAGATTGGCGAGCGGATCGAGGCCGACAGCGCGCTGCGAAAGCCGCGGCAGTGGCATTGTCCGCTGGACCAGCTTGCCGCGTTCGAGCAGGCTCGAAACCGTCGCGCTGCCATCGATCCGCCAGTGCAGATCGATGGTGTGCACGAAACCGCCGCGCTTTCGTTTGACCCACATCTCCTGAAAGATCAGCCGCTCGCCCACCGGCGCAAAGCCCGCTGCCCTCAGCACACGCCTCGCGAGCGCCATCCGCTCAGGTGCAATCAGCACATCCGTATCCCCTCGCCGGCGCATGGCGGGATCGCGATACAGCGAATAGGCGAGCGCCGTCCCCTTGAGCACGACCGCGGCAAGCCCGGCATCAGCGAACGCTTCGAGGAGCCCACCGATCGCCTGATGCTCACTCTGCTCCCAGAAACACTGCCCGGCCGCCTCCTGCCGCAAGCGCTGCGCAAGCCCCTCGGGCCATCCTGCCGCGATCGGATCGCCCTCCCACAGCAAGAGCGCGATCCCGTGAAAGAACACGCGCGATGCGACCTCGCGCTGGCGCTGATCGAGCTGCGGAGGCCATGAAGGGAGCGGGGCAGTCCCCAGGCGGCTTCTCAGGCAAGCCGCCAGAAAGCCATCGATCGGCGCGGTCTCGCTCGCAGCGTCGGAGATGGGATCGGTCTCGGCCATGGTCGGGGCTGAATACCTCCCCTGATCGCGAAATGCCATGGACTAGGGGCGTGGGCTCAGAAGGGGGGGCGGCCCGCCCGGAGCGGCAAGGCTCCAATGCCGGTTTGACGCGGATCAAAGACCAATCCAAGTGCGTTGATGCAATGCGTCGCGGGTTGACAAAGACACCACTGCCCAGCAAATTTGTCCGGACAACTTTATCGAAGGGTAACACCATGGCGTCCGACCTCCCACCGCCCTACACCGCGATGACGCGGCATGAGATGATGCCACGCGCCAATCACGACGAGACGGCGCGCTTCAATTTCCTGACCCATTTCAACCGGTACCTCTCAGGCACGATCGGTTCGGGCAACAAGCTCGCCTACGAGAAGCGGGTGCTGCCCGCCTTCCGGGCCGAGCATGGGCGCGATCCGGAGCACCGCTACGAGATCCGCGATGCGATGAACCAGGACAGCTGGCATCGTATGTGGTCCGCGCTCAAGCGCAATTCGATGGAGATGCGCCAACACAACGGCAGGCAGATCGTGCTGCGTCAGCTCGACGAGCTCGATGCGATGGCGCGGCAATACAACGAGCATTCGGGCATGCTCGAGCTCGATCCCGCGATCGAGCAGCCGCACTATCAGACCGCGGTCGACATTCACTGTCAGCCGGGCGGCTACCATGGCGGTGAACGTGAGGGCGATGTGACGGTGGGCGCGAATTACGACGTCGGCCTGTTCGCGACCACGGGCGGCGCGCTGGGCGGGCTTAACGATGGCGGCGGGCAGGCCGTGGTCGGTTGGGTGAAGGCCGAGCGGCCCGATTGGCGTCCGCGCCGCATCCTCGATATCGGCTGCACCGTGGGCCATAATGCGGTGCCGATCGCGCAGGCTTTCCCCGAAGCCGAAGTGATCGCAATCGACACGGCGGCCGCGTCCTTGCGCTACGGGGCCGCGCGCGCGGCCGCGATGGGGGTGACCAACATCAGATTCGTGCAGGCCTCGGGCGAGGATCTCTCGCGCTGGGCCGACGAAAGCTTTGACTGGGTGCAGACCACCATGTTCCTGCACGAGCTCTCGGCCAAGGCCATGCCGCGCATCCTCGCCGAGGCCAACCGTGTGCTCGCACCAGGCGGGCTCATCCTGCACATCGAACAGCCGCAATACACCGACGCAATGCCGCTGTTCGAGCAGTTCATGCGCGACTGGGACGCGTTCAACAACAACGAGCCGTTCTGGTCGGCGATGCATGGGCAGGATCTGAAACAGGTTATGGCGGAAGCCGGGTTCGCGCGCGAGGACCAGTTCGTCGCCGGCGTGCGCGCGGTGGTCGATCCCGCGATCTTCCCGCCCTCGCCCGACGAGGGTGAAGAAGATTATGGCCGCGCCGCGATCTGGAACGCCTATGGCGCGTGGAAGCCGCTGGCGAAAGCGCAAGCCGCGTGAGCGCCGACGAACAGCTCGACTGGGTCGCGCTTTCGGGCAGGCGCGCCAAGGGCAAGCGGCCCGAATATTTCGAGGATCCCGCGCTCGACCGGCTTTATTCGACCGTGATGGCGCTCGCCGCCGAGGTCTCGGCCCTGCGCGAGCGGCACGACACGGTCGAGCGGCTGCTCGATGCCAAGGGCACGCTGACCCGCGCCGACATCGAGAACTACGTGCCCGACCGCGCAGCCGGAGAGGAACGGGGGCTGGCAACCCGCGCATACATCGCGCGCATCATGCGCGGCTTCCAGCAGGAGGTCGAAGCAATGCAGGCGAGCGATCCGCCGATCATGGACGTGGTTCAGCGCCTTAGCCGCGATTAGCGACACGCACGCCGGGGACCTGATTGCTCAACCAGCGCCGGGGGGCGCAGGGGCTCTTTTCGCGCCGGGGGGCGCAGTGGCTTGATTCGCGCCGGGGGGCGCAGGGGACGGGAGGGGATATTGGAGTTTCTTGCAGCAAACGAACTCGCGATCCTGCGGTGGATCCACATTCTCGCGATGGTCTATTGGCTCGGCGGCGAATGGGGCGTGTTCCAGACAAGCTATCACGTCACCAACCCGGCGCTCTCGCTCGACGAGCGCAAACGGCACATGGAGACCGCCTATCGCATCGACATCCTCGCGCGCACAGGCATTGTGCTGCTCCTCCCGTTGGGGCTCCACATGGGCAAGCTCTACGGTTTCGTGCCGCTGCTCGAGGGTGCCGGGGTGTGGTGGATGTGGCTGTTCTTTGCGGTGTGGCTGGGAATGACCTGGGCGGCCTTCCTCAAGCGCGAAACCGATCTCGGCATCCGGATCACCCGCGTCGAGGAATTGTTGCGCTATCCCTTGATCGCCGTCCTCTTCCTCGCCGCCTTCCTCGCGATCGGCGGAAGCGGACCGATCGAAGTGGGCAAGTTCAACCTGTGGTATCCGGCCAAGATGGCGCTCTATGCCCTAGCTTTGTGCATCGGCCTGTTTCTTCGCCTGGTCATGCGGCGCTGGACCGAGCGTTTCCGCGTGCTCGCGCTCGGACCAGATCCCACGCAGGAAACCGCCCTCGCGCAGGAAATTGGTCTGGCGCGGATTGCCGCCTACATCTACTGGATCACGATCGCGTCGGTCTGCTTCCTCGGCGCGGTGAAGCCTTTCTGATAGGGGAAACCTTCATGGCCGCCTACATGATCGTGACCGCCGCCATCGCTGATCGAGCGGCTTTCATCGCGGGCTATGGGGCGGCGGCGGCAGAACTCGTGAGCCGGTTCGGCGGCGAATATCTGCTGCGCGGTCCCGGCGCCGAACTGCTTGAAGGCTCCTTCGGCGACGGGGCGAGCATGGTCATCTCCAAATGGCCCGACCGCGATGCTGTGAAACGGTTCTGGAACAGCCCCGAATATGCCGAGGTCAGGCGCTTGCGGGAGGGGCTGGCAGACGTGCAGGTCCTGCTCATCGAGGGTCCCGATCTCATTCCAGGATCTGGTTGAGCTCGATCAGGATCCCATCGGGATCGAAGAAATTGCAGCCCATCACTCGAATGTCAGGGCCGCCGTCGCGGCCGGGATAGACCTGCAGGCGCGGCTCGGCGGTGAAAGTCACGCCGGGCACACGCTTGGCCTTGGCGCAGCGCCCTTCGACATCGTCGGTGTTGAGCACCATCACGACATCGCCCGGCCCCATGCGCTTGGGATAGTCGTCAGCGGGGATCGGCGGATCGAGCCACTCCATCAATCCCACCCAGCCGACCCACGGATCGTTGGAATTGAGCAACACGAGCCGTGCCGTTGCGCCCGGTTCGCCCGCGGGCAGCGCCACGCCGGAAGTTTGCACGGTGGTATCGTAATTGACCTCGAGCCCGATGACGTCGCGGTAGAGCTTCAACGAGTTCTCCATATCGCGCACGATGATGGTCGAACGCCGCACATCGGTCGGCAGGCGCTCGGCCGGGGCATCGACCCCGGCGGCGCGCGGCGCGGCGGGCGCGGCTTGCGGAGCATCGTTGCCGATATTTACGCTGCATCCGGCCAGCGCAGCCGCGCCCAGCACGAGGAGTGCCGCGCTTGTTGCATTCATCATTCGCTTTCTCCCACGGCACCGTGCGCGATCAGCGCGGCGATCCGCTCCTCATCGTAACCCAATTCGGCCAGCACCTCGCGCGCATCTCGGCCTGGCTTGGGCATGACCTGCGACGCTCCGACCCGCTTGCCGTTCATCTCGAGCGGGATTGTGGGCAGCTGCACTTCGGTGCCGTTATCCAGTGTCACCTCCTCGAGGCCGCCCTGCTGCAGATGGGGATCGTCGAACATGTCCTCGGGTCGCCCGATCGGGGCAAAGGGGAGCCCGGACCCGTCCAGCTTGGCGATCACCTCGGCTCGCGTCATGGTGCCGATCAGCTCGCGGATCATCGGCAGGATGCGCTCGCGCGCCTTCACCCGCTCATTGTTCTCGCGCAAGCTCTCGTCCGCCCACAGCTCGTCGAGCGCGAACAGCCGGCAGAACTTCTCCCACAACGCATCTGTGACAACGCCGATGAAGACCGGCTCGTCCTTCGTCTCGAATACGTCGTAGATCGCCCAAGCGGAGACCCGCGCGGGCATGGGCGCGGCGGGCGTGCCGGTGACGGCGTATTGCGCCATGTGCTGGCCGACGAGGTAGATCGTCGTCTCGAACAGGCTGGCCGAAACCTTCTGCCCCCGCCCCGTGCGGTGCCGCTCCTCGAGCGCGGCAAGCACCCCGATCACGCCGAACATCCCGCCCGTCACGTCGATCACGCTTGCGCCTGCGCGAAGCGGGCGGCCCGGCGGCCCGGTCATGTAGGCAAGCCCGCCCATCATCTGCGCAACCTCGTCGAGCGCCGTGCGGTTCTCGTAGGGGCCAGGCAGGAAACCCTTCTCGCTGCAATAGATGAGGCGCTCATTGGCTTTTGCGCAGCTCTCATAGTCGAGCCCCAGCCGATCGAGCGCACCGGGTCGGAAGTTTTCGACCAGCACATCGGCCTGCGCAGCGAGATCCCGCGCCACCGCGAGCCCGTCCTTTCGCTTGAGATCGAGGCAGATCGAGCGCTTGCCGCGATTGTACATCGGGTGATAGCCCGCGCCCGAGCCGATCAGCCGCCGCGTGCGATCACCGCCGATCGGCTCGACCCGCACCACCTCCGCGCCCAGCCCTGCAAGGATATGGCCAACGGTTGGCCCCATCACCATGTGGGTGAACTCGACCACCCTGATCCCGCCGAGCGGCGCGGGCGCTGTGCTCATGCCGCGATCCTCTGCTGATAATCCTTCATCGGCCCCGCATCGGGGGTGAAGCCGTAGAGCGGCTCGCCCGGCAGGGCCTCGGCGAGGATGGCGCGCACTGCGAGCAGCTTGTCGAGGTCGATCCCGGTCCTGAAGCCCATGCTGTTGAGCATCAGCACGAGATCTTCCGTCACCAGATTTCCGCTCGCGCCGGGCGCGAAGGGGCAGCCGCCGAGACCTCCGAGCGAGGCATCGAAGGTGGTGATCCCCTCCTCGAGCCCCGCAACGACATTGGCGAGGCCGAGCCCGCGCGTGTTGTGGAGGTGGAGCGTTGTGAGCCTATCACCCACCGCTGCGCGCACCTTGCGGATGAGCCGCCGGACTTGAGCGGGGTCGGCATAGCCGGTGGTGTCGGACAGGCTGAACTCCTGCGCGCCCGCCTCGGCCGCAGCGGCAGCGAGGCGCACCACCTGATCCTCGGGCACCGCCCCTTCCATCGTGCAGCCGAACGCGGTCGAGAGTCCCACCGCGAAGTGCACTCCGCCGCCCCGCGCGATCCGCGCCGCCTCGGCGATCTCGGCGAGCATGGCGGGGTGATCCTTGCGCACATTCTTGATCGAGTGAGTCTCGCTCATCGAGAAAGGAATGCTCATCGCATCCACGCCAGCCTCAACCGCAAGCTCGGCCCCCTTCGCATTGGGGACGAGCGTGACCACGTTGAGGCCCTCGATGCCTTTGGCGAAGGCGACCAACTCGGCCGTGTCGGCCATCTGCGGCAGCAGCCTGGGCGGGACGAAACTGCCGACCTCGATCTCCTTTACGCCTGCCGCCGCCTCGGCCGCGATCCAGCGCTTCTTCGCCTCCAGCGGCATGATCCGCTCGATCGATTGCAGCCCGTCACGCGGGCCGACTTCGGAAACGAGAATATCCGTCATCGCATGTGCTCCAGATAAATCCACGGGCGGGCAGCCTTGTCCGCCTGCGTCCAGCGATCGATCTCCATGCGCTGGGTCAGCGTCAGATCGATCGCGTCGAGCCCTTGAGCAAGCATCTGCTTGGCTTCCGCATCGATATCGAATTGGTGGAGGTCGTCGCCCGCCCGCACAGTCTGCTCGGCAAGGTCGATGGTCACTGCTTTTCCGGCAAGCCCTTCGAGCGCGGGGCGCGAGAGCGCGACAGGCAGGATGAAATTACGGATGCAATTCCCCCTGAAGATCGGCGCGAAGCTCTCGGCGAGGATAGCCTTGATGCCGAACTCTGCGAGCGCCCACACCGCATGTTCCCTGCTCGACCCACACCCGAAATTGTCACCTGCGACAAGGATGCGCGCATCGCGATAAGCAGGGCGGTTGAGGACGAAATCGGGGTTCTGGGCACGCGTCTCGGGGTCGGTGTAGCGCCATGGCGCAAACATGCCGTCCGCAAGGCCCGTCCGCCCGGTCGAGCGCATTTCCCGGCTCGGGATGATCGTGTCGGTGTCGACATTATTGGCGAGCGCGCCCGGGTTGAGCGGCGCGGCAATGCCGGTGAGCGGTTGAGGAAAGGCGCTCATGCTGGCTCCTCCTCCCGCGCATATTCCCGTGGATCGGCGATCGCGCCCGCGATGGCGCTGGCAGCGACCGTCTCGGGCGAGGCGATGTGGGTGCGGATGCCGGGGCCTTGGCGACCCTCGAAATTGCGGTTGGTGCTCGAGATCACGCGCGAGCCCTCGGGGAAGCCCTCGCCGCCGGCATAGAAGCACAGCGAGCAGCCGCTCATCCGCCATTCGAATCCCGCCGCCTCGAACACCTTGTCGAGCCCCTCGGCCTCGGCCGCGCGCTTGACCGCCATCGAACCGGGCACGACCAGCGCCGTGCGGATCGAGGAGGCGATGCGCCTGCCCTCGAGAATCCTGGCCGCGCGCCTGAGATCGGAGAGGCGGCTGTTGGTGCAACTGCCGATGAAGGCGGCATCAAGCGGGGTTCCGGCGATCGGTGCGCCGGGCGCAAGGCCGATGTAGTCGTGCGCGCGGGCCGGGCCGTGCGGCACCGCGTCGGTGACGGGAACGGTGTGTTCGGGGCTGGTGCCCCAGCTCACCATCGGGGCGAGCGCCGATGCGTCGATCACAATCTCCCGGTCGAAGCGCGCGTCCGCATCCGAGTGCAGGTCCGCCCAAGAAGGATCGTCGAAAGCGGTCGGCGCATAGAGACGGCCGCGCAGATAGGCGAAGGTCTTCTCGTCAGGGGCGACGAGGCCGGTCATCGCGCTGAACTCGGTTGCCATGTTGCACAAGGTCATGCGCCCTTCCATGTCGAGCGCGCGCACCGCATCGTCGGCGAACTCGACCACATGGCCCGCGCCTCCGCCTGCGCCGTGCGTGGCGATCAGCGCCAGCACCATGTCCTTGGGCGTAACACCCGGCACCAGCGCGCCGTCGAAGCGCACCCGCATCGTGCGCGGGCGCTCCAGCCGCAAGGTGCCCGTCACCATTGCGTGCTCGGCCTCGGAGGAGCCGATGCCCCAGGCCAGCGCCCCGAAGGCGCCTTGCGTGCAGGTGTGGCTATCCGGCGCGACCAGCGTGCAGCCGGGCAGGACGATGCCCTGTTCGGGCGAGATCACGTGGACGATGCCCTGATCGCGGTCGTTGACGTCGAACAGTGTGATCCCGGCCGACTTGCACGCCGCGCGGGTTTCGGTGATGAAGCCTTCGCCACCAGCCATCAGCGTGCCGTCGCCGCGCCCAGGCCGGGTGTCGACGATGTGATCCATAACCGCGAAGACGCGCGCTGGATCGCGCACGGTGCGGCCCATTTCGGCCATGCGCGCGAGTGCGGCGGCGCCGGTGCGCTCGTGGAGGAAGACGCGGTCGATCGCGATCAGGTGCGAGCCACCGGCGGTCTCAGTGATCGCGTGGGTATCCCAGATCTTCTCGAACAGCGTGCGTTGCATGGGCGGTGCGATCAGGCCTTGGCCTTCATCTCCTGATCGATCGCACGCCAGTCCTTCGTCACGAAGGTCTCCTGGATGGCGGTGCGCGTCTCGAGCGCGCCGTTGCGGATCCAGTGCCAGGTGCGGCAACGGTTCTGCCCGTCGTCGGAGATCTGGATCTGCTCGTAGAGATAGAGCGAGGGATCGCCGGTGCGCTGCCAGTAGAGCATCATGGTGCGGTTGTATTCGTCAAGCGGAACCTCTGCTGCCCAGCCCTGGATAAGATCGTTGTCCCACCAGATCCGGCCATCGCGATAGGTCGCGGGGAAGTCGCGGATTTCGGTCTTGCCGTCAGGCCAGGTGTAGTGGTTGGTCTGATGATAGGGGATATCGTCCTTGCCCGTCATGCGGCACAGCAGGCGGCTGGCGTGCTCGTCGATCTTCTCGTTGCGCGCATTGAAATAGGAATAGGTGCCATCCCACACGCCCTCGTGGCGGGCGAGCAACGGCATGGCGGCGGAGAATTCAGCGAAGGTCGTCATCATCGGGCTCCTTTGAGGGTGACGAGGGTTTGATGCCACCGCCGCGCCGCTTCGCCCGCACGGATGCGCGCGCGCGCGCGGGCGTGGAGGGCGGCGGGATCGAGGCGTTCGGGGATGAGCGGGATCGCGTCGGCAGGGCTCGCTCGATACCACGGGGCAAAGAACGCCTCGGCGCGCGCGATAGCGAAGGCACGCTGGAGATAGCCGCCGAAGCGGTCGGGGCTCATGTCGGGATAGAGCAGCGCAGGATCGCCTGCGGGCGGATCGGGCCATGCGATGCCGTTGGCGCCGAGCGCCTTGGCGGCCAGTTCGACCGCTTCGCGTTGGGCGTCGAAATCGTCTGACTGCCCGTGTCCCGGCGCATCAATCGCGATTTCGCCCGCCTGCGGCTCGGCCATTGCGCCGGCGGGTTCGTGCAGCACCAACATTCCCCCCGGCGCGCCTTTCCAATGGATCAGCCCGCCCGCGACCTCGAGCCAGCCTTCGGCTTCGTCCTCGGCGAGCGCGGGGCACGGCTCGGCCCCAGCATGTTCCTTGAGGAAGGCGAGGCTGATCGCGTGGTGCTCGGCCGGCGTTGCCACCTTGCGCGCGCGCCAGCCCTCCGGCATCGGGCCGAGCCGGTCAATGTGCGCCTGCAAGGGATCGCCGTCATAGGCCGAGATGAGGCAGGGCGGCACGGCGGCATCGGCGGAAGGAATGTCGCGCGGGGCGCGCAGGACAGCGCCATACCCTGCGCGATAGGAATTGCCCGCATCGAGCATCTCGGAAACCGCCTGCGCCACGCGCGCCACATCGGCATGCGCGACCGAGAGCCGCGCTTCCTCGCGCGTGTCGAACCAGGGGAAGACCCAGCTCTGCTCGAGCATCCGGTGCCACAGCCAGGCCAGATGCTCGCCGTAGGCGGTGGGATGAAATTCGGGGAGATAGCGTTCGCCGAAGATACGCATCTCCTCGGCGGTCCAGATCGCGTAGCCGCCGACCGCGAGAGCGCGGAACCGCTCTGGCCGGCGCTTGAGCGCAGTGACGAGGATAATCCCGCCCGAATGAAAGC
Organism: Erythrobacter sp.; assembly: GCA_036350735.1. Classification (GTDB taxonomy): domain Bacteria; phylum Pseudomonadota; class Alphaproteobacteria; order Sphingomonadales; family Sphingomonadaceae; genus Erythrobacter. The sequence goes on along the minus strand of JAZBNR010000013.1, from coordinate 3,123 downwards.
CGTAGGCGGGGCACGGACCCAGCCCCAGCGCATCGCAGAATTCGAACAGCGCATCGGCGAAGTCGTTGATGTCAGCATCGCCCGGCAGCGGGTCCGACTGGCCAAAGCCCGGAGTGTCGGGCGCGATGCAGGTGAAATGCTTGCCCCATTTTGCCATCAAGGCGGCATATTCCCCCGAGGAACGCGGGCTCTGATGCACCATCAGCAGCGCCGGCCCCGCCCCGCAGCGGCGATAATGGACCTTCCTTCCGGTCCCTGCGATGGTCAGGATATGGCGCGTGATCTGGGTCAAGAATTTGTCCGGACAAATTTCACTCGACATGCGTCTAGGCGCAGTTATTGTGTCTTGTCAAAGCTGAACTGCACGAGGAGCCCATGGCCGAAATGATCGGGACGAGGATGGTCGAGGACAGCCGCAGCGCCCGCCAGATCTTCGAGGAAGTGATGGCGAACCCGGCCCGCAAGAAGTTCGGGTTCGGCGAAAAGCTCGCCATCGTGAACGTCGATGTGCAGCAGGCCTACACGCGCACTGATCTCTTCAAGACCGCCTACGAGACCGACCCCCGGCAGATCGAATACATCAACCGGATCAGCGCGCTCGCGCGGGCGAAGGGCATGCCGGTGATCTGGAGCCGCGTCGCCTACAAGGACGATGCAGGCGATGCGGGCGTGTGGGGCACGCGCACCGACACACAGGATTCGCTCCAGAACATCAAATACGGCTCCGAGCGCCACGCCTTCGATCCGCGCTGCGAGATCGCCGAGAACGACCTGCAATACACCAAGCGCATGCCGAGCGCCTTTTTCGAAACGCCGCTTGCCAGCTATCTCGTCTGGCACAAGGTCGATACGGTCGTGGTCACGGGCGGCTCCACTTCGGGCTGCGTGCGCGCCACCGCAGTCGACGCGCTTAGCCACGGCTATCGCACCATCGTCCCGATCGAGACCTGTGCCGACAAGCACGAGAGCTACCACTTCGCCAATCTCACCGACCTCCAGCTCAAATATGCCGATGTCGAGCCGGTGCAGGCGGTGATCGACTGGCTGGAGGCGCGCTGAGGCGATGCAGGAAGGCGCTCCCGATCCCGATCTCTACGATTACGAACCCTATCGCGGCCGCGCGCCGCTCGCCTGGCCCGGCGGCAAGACCTGCGCGGTGTGGATCGCGCCCAATCTCGAATATTACGAGATCGATCCCCCCGCCAATCCGCACCGCGCGAGCTGGGGCAAACCGCACCCCGACGTGGTGGGCTATTCCTACCGCGATCACTCCAACCGGGTGAGCCACTGGCGGATGGCGGAGGTGATGAGCCGCCATGGCTTTCCGGGCTCGGTCAGCCTATCGGTCGCGCTGTGCGATCACCACCCTGAGGTCGTCGCCGACGGGGTCGAGCGCGGCTGGGAGTTCTTCAGCCACGGTATCTACAACACGCGCTATTCCTACGGCATGTCGGAGCAACAGGAGCGCGCGATCATCGAGGATTCGATCGAGACGGTCATGCGCGCCACCGGCCAGCGCATTCGCGGCTGGCTCGCTCCCGCGCTCACCCACACGCCAAGAACGCTCGATCTGCTCGCCGAATATGATTTCGATTACACCTGCGATCTTTATCACGACGATCAGGTGCAGGAGGTGAAGGTTGCTTCCGGGCGGCTCGCCTCGATCCCCTACAGCCTCGAGGTCAACGATCATTACGGCTTCAACGTCTATGGCATGTCAGGCCGAGAATACGCCGATTGCCTGATCAAGCAGTTCGAGCGGCTGGCGGACGAGGGCGAGCGCACCGGCTCGGGCACGGTGATGTGCATTCCCCTGCACGCCTATCTCATCGGCCAGCCGCACCGGATCGGCCCGTTCGAGGAGGCGCTCGCCCGGATCGCGGCGGACCCGCGCTGCTGGCGCGCGCGCGCGGGCGAGATCGTCGCCCACTGGAGGGCCGCGCCATGAGCCTGCCCGCCGATTACACGCGCTATCCAAGGCGGCGTGAAGGCTATGATCATGACCTCTACCAATGGTCGAACATGCATGCGCGCCCTGGGATCGCATGGCCCGGCGGAGCGAGCGTCGCAGTGTGGCTGTGCGTGAGCCTCGAGTGGTTCCCGATTCTTCCCGGCGGACCGTTCAAGGCGCCCGGTCACATGGTCACGCCCTATCCCGATTATCGCCATTACACGGTGCGCGACTATGGGAACCGGGTGGGCGTGTGGCGGATGCTCGATGCCTTCAGCGCGGCGGGCGTGCGCGCGAGTTTTGCCGTCAACGCCGCCGTCGCAGAGCGCTACCCGGCGCTGATCGAAGCCGTGCTTGAAGGCGGCCACGAGATCATCGCCCATTCGACCGACATGAACGGCACGATCACGAGCGCGGTCCCGCTAGAGCAGGAGCGCCACCTCATCGCTGAAAGCCTCAAGCGGCTGGAGCGTGCGAGCGGTCTCAGGCCTACCGGCTGGCACTCGATCGCGCGCTCGCAGAGCTTCAGCACGCTCGACCTGCTGAAGGAACAGGGCCTCACATACACCTGCGACTGGGTGAACGACGAACTGCCCTACCGAATGACCAATGGCCTCGTGAACCTGCCGCTGAATACCGAACTTTCCGACCGCATGATCATTGCAACGCAGCAACATTCGGCCGAAGGCTGGGCCCAGATGATGCGCGACAGCTTCGAGTGGCTGGCGAGCGAGGCGCGCGGCACCGACTACACGAAAGGCGGCGGGCGGATGCTGCCGATCCAGCTCACCCCCTACATCATCGGACAGCCCTATCGCGTCCATGCGCTCGATGAATTGCTCACCGAGCTCACCGCGCGTGACGAGGCGTGGTTCGCAACCGGGGCCGAGATCGTCGCTGAATGGGAGGCGCAAACGTGAAGGCCCGCAATCCGCGCACCGGCGAGGAGGATTACCAGTTCGCCGCCAGCAAGCGCGAGGAGATCGCCGCCGAGGCCGCGCGCCTGCGTGCGGCGCAGCTCGCCTGGGAGGCTTCGGGGCCTGATGCGCGTGCAGCCGTGCTCATCCGCTTCGCCGATGCGATCGAAGCGCACGCTCCCGCGATTGCCGGCGCGCTTGGTATCGACACCGGGCGCAGCGCGATCGCCTGGATCGAGGTGCAGGGCGCGGCCG
>JAZBNR010000012.1:0-6751 GCA_036350735.1 Erythrobacter sp. | reverse complement strand
GACGCGGTGCTGAGCCTCGCCAAGGCCGGCCTGATCGTGCGGGTGCCGGGCCCGCGCGGCCTGAGGATGCCCGACGACGCCGCCGAGGCGGTGCGCAAGCTGCGCGAGCTGGGCTGGCGGATCGACGAGGCCGACGAGATCGCCCGCGCGCCGCCGCCCCGCGCAGGATCGGCAAGCAACCGATCAAATCCTTCCCTCCTCCCCCCGCCCGAGCTGGATTATCCCCCGGCGCATCTGAAAAGGGGGAAATCGCGCAAGTGAAGCACGACAAGATCGAGGCGGATTTCCGCCGCCGCCATCCCGCCATCGCCGCCGAGCAGGCCGCGCTGCGCGCGCGCCACCGCCGCGCCCATGCCGATTACGGGCACAGCGTGAACGCCACGCCCGAGACGCTGGCGCGCGCTGCTCGGGTAAGCCAGGGCGCGATGGCGCGGCTGTTCATGGGCGGGCATCTTTCGATCGACCAACTGGCCTGGTCTGCCGAGATCCGCACCGTGGCCGAGCGGATCGGCCGCGACGTTGCGATCGGGACGGTCAGCCTCGAGACGCGCGTCGACAATGGGTTTTCAGGCCACCGCCTTGCCGAGGAGAGCCTTGGCCGGGTGCGCGCGGAGGTGGCGTATTCGGGCTGGCGCGCGGCCCTTCGGCGGCCGGCGCCGGTGCTGGCGATGATCGTCGACGATATCGCGGTGCGCAGCGTGGCGCGCCATTACCGGATGCGTGACGCGGGCGCGAGGGCGCTGCTGATCGATGCGCTGGACGCCTGGCCAGACTGGTGCGCCGACGCGCGCGACCGGGTGGACGAGGACGATCTGGCGGCGATGGCATGGAGGCTGAGGTGAAGCCGTTGGCCTGTCCGCTCTGCCAGTCACAGGCCGTTTTTCACCGCCGGACGACAAGCGGTGGGTCGGAGGCGGTATGCCTTGAGCGGGACTGCGGCTGCCGCGCACCCATGAGAGCGTGGCTGGACCGGCGGCCGAGGTCCGAGCGAACGTGAGCTCGCATTGCCGCTATTGCGGGAAAGCCGGACACCCGACCAGCTATTGTCCGAAGACTTTTGCGGGAAGCGCAAGGCGAGCGGCGCTCAGGTGCTCCTATTGCGGCAGCCGGAAGCACAATCGCGATGCCTGCCCCAAGGCGTGGCCCGGCTCGAACCCGGTTACGCTGAAGGACTGATCCCGAAGAAAAACACCCTCCACCCACTTTCTTCCCTCCCCGATCGTCACACAATCGGGCAAATCCGACCCCGCGACGAATCCGTCTGCGGCCCTCCTGGCCCGGCGGTACCCCCGCACGAAGCCCGCGGCTCTCCCCCCTGGAGCCGCGGGCTTCGTGTTTTCGAGAGAGACCCATGCCTTCACCAACGCCCGCGATCGAGCAGCTGCTCGACGATGCGAGCGCGCGCCTTGACCGGGTGCTGGGCGAGATCCGCTGCGGGGTGCGCAACCAAGCGCATTTCGACGAGCTGGAGGAGGCGGCGGAGGGCATCGCCACCGATATCCGCCGCGCGTTTCGGGGATTGCCGCGATGAGCGCGCCGATCGATCTTGAGGAGCTGCTGCGCGCCGCCGAGGCCGAGGGCGAGAGCGCCGTCGTCTCGCGAAGCTGGCTGAAGCGCGTCCACGAAGAGCTGAGCGCCGCGCGCGACGCGGCTGACCGGCTCGGCGAAGTTTTCGGGCGCAGGCGCATCTGATGGCCCCCAGCGTGATGGCAGCGATGCAGCGCGGGATGACCTCCAAGCGGCTGCTGTGCCAGCTTGATAAGCTGGCCGAGGGCAAGGGACGCATCCTCACGCATTCCGAGAGCGCCTGGGCCAGCATCACCTTTACCGGCACACGGCACGAAGTCGAGATCGCCTTCCGGGGCGAGGGCTGCGCCGCTGGCGAGCGCTTTGTCGAGAAGCTGCCCGAACACGAATTCAGCATCGTCGGCCAGCTGGTCGCCGATGCGCAGGTTCGCAAGGTCGACTGGCGGTTCGGCGAAGAGCCGATCCTGACCGTGACCTGCGTGCTGCTGCTGCTCGAGGAAGACTGAATGGCCATAATCCGCAAGCCACGATCGACCGGCGAGGCGCAGCGCCTGTGCGAGCGCTATGGCGAACTCGACGGATCGATCTCGGCGATGGAAGAGGCGCGCGATGTCGCGATCGCCAAGGCCAACGCCATGGTCGACGCCGACCTTGCTCCGCTGCTGAAAGAGCGCGAGGCGATCGAGGAGAAGCTGGCCGCGTGGTGGGACGAGGCGGGCGATGCCTTGACCGGCCCGAAGCGCAAGTCGATCGAGCTGGGCGGGTGTGTGATCGGGACGCGCCAGGGCAGGCCGAAGCTCTACATCTCGGGCGATGAGCGCGATGTGCGCGATGTTTTGAACGGGTTGCGCTGGGCCAAGCCCTTCCTCCGGGTGACCACGTCGCTCGACAAGGCGGCGCTGATGCGCGGGCTGGATGGCAAGCACGCCAAGGCGCTGGTCGAACTGGGCGTGACGCGCGCCGAGGGCGAACGCACCTTCTACGTCCAGCGGACCGAGCAGGGCGGGACGCAGGCGAAGATCTGATGCCGACACGGCCGCCGGTCTTCCGCCCGCTTGGATGGCGGCCTCGCGAGCCGTGGGAGCGTCGTCCTGGCTATCAGGATCGGCGCATCCGAGGCCGCGCTGGTCAACGCATCCGTGCGCAGGTGCTGGCCGAGGAGCCGTGCTGCCGCGAATGCCTGAGCGCGGGCAAGCGGGTGCAGGCGACCGAGGTCGACCACATCGTGCCGCTGGCGAGTGGCGGGAGCAACAACCGCTCGAACATGCAAGGGCTGTGCTCGCCGTGCCATGCGGCGAAGTCGAAGCGCGAGCGTGCCGAGGCTCAGCGAGGCGGGGGGTGCCTCGATCTCTGAGAGCGGCCGCGCCGGACACCGCTGCCCTAACTCGCTTTTTGTGCGGGCGAATTCAAAACCTAAAAAGTGAGGCCGGATGTCGCGAGGTGGACGGAGGCCGGGGGCGGGGCGCAAGAAGATCGAGCCCGCAGTGAAGAAGCTGCGCGGAACCGATCGGGCCGATCGCGACGGGGAAGCTCCGGCGCCGATCGTCCAGGGGGCGATGATCGCGCCGAGCTATCTCTCGTCGGATCTGGGGCAGTTGCTGTTCGGGTCGATCGCGAAGATCCTCGAGCAACAAGGCCGGGCATCGCCGCACTATGTCGATATCGTCGCACTGCTCGCGCAGCGGCTCGAGCAGGTGCAGCGCTTCCAGGCGGTGCTCGAATGTGAGGGCGATACCTATGAGTCGCACACCTCGACCGGCGGGCTCATGATCCGCAAGCGGCCCGAGGTGCAGATGCTCAGCGATGCGATGCGCCATGCGCACAGCCTGCTCGCCGAGTTGATGATTACGCCGGCGACGGCTCTTCGCCTGGGCGAAGGGCAGAAGCCCGAGGACAACCCTTTCGCGGCCCTACTGGACCTTTAGGAATTCGAATGTTCGACGCTCTCGCCAAAGCCGCCGTCGGTGCGCTGCTGCTGCCGGTCGACATCGCCTCCGATGTTGTGACGATGGGCGGTGAGCTGACCGACAGCAGAGCAGCGACGCCCAAGCGTCTGAAGCAGATCGGACGAGCGCTCGATCGAGCAGTCGATTGCCAAGAGTAATGTGGAGACCAGAGACTACGCCGGCATCGCGAAGCAGTATGCGCGCGATGTCGTCAGCGGGAAGCAGCCCGCCTGCAAATGGGTGCGGCTGCAGTGCGCGCGTTTCCTCGACGAGCTGAAGGGCCAGCGAGCGAAGGACTTCCCGTTCCGGTTCGAGCCGAAGAAGGCCGCAAAGTTCTGCGCGTTCATCGAGTGCCTGCCCCACACGAAGGGTAAGTGGGCGCGGACGAAGGAGACGATCCGGCTAGAGCCGTGGCAGATCTGGATCTTCGCCTGCGCCTTCGGGTGGCTGCGCAAGGCCGATGGCCTGAGGCGCTATCGCGTCCTCTACGTCGTGGTGCCGCGCAAAAACGGCAAGTCGATCATCGCGGCCGGGGCCGGGCTCTACATGTTCTGCCTCGACGGCGAGCCGGGGGCTGAGGTCTACGCCGGGGCGACCAATGAGGCGCAGGCGTGGGAGGTGTTCCGGCCTGCTCGATTGATGGCGCTGCGGTCGCCGCAGCTGACATCGGCCCTTGGCGTCGAGGTAAACGCAAAGAGCCTTGTGCGGCACGGCGACCAGTCGCGGTTTGAGACGATCGTCGGCGATCCCGGTGACGGGCAGAGCCCGAGCTGCTCGATCCACGACGAATATCACGAGCACGCCGACGACAGCCAGGTCGAGACGATGATCACCGGCATGGGTGCGCGCGAGCAGCCGATGCAGATAATCATCACGACTGCGGGCGATAACCTGGCTGGGCCGTGCTACGCCTCGATCCTCGAGGAGCGCGAGAAGCTGGAGGGGATCGGGTGCGAGGGTGGGACCTTCCCGCTCGATCACGAGACGTTCTTCGTCGAATACACGATCGACGAGGAGGACGACTGGAAATCCGAGCTTGCGCTCCGCAAGGCGAACCCGAACATGGGCGTCTCGGTGCTCGAGGACTACCTATTCGCCCGCCAGCGCGACGCGATCCGCACGCCGCGCAAGGCCGGGGCGTTCAAGACCAAGCACCTCGACATGTGGGTCGCGGCGCGCAATTCGTATTTCGACATCGAGGCCTGGCGCAAATGCAAGCGCGATTGGCTGCCAGCGCGCGGTGACGATGTCGTTGCGCTGGAATGGCTCCGCGGGCGCCGGGCTATGGCCGGGCTCGACCTTGCCTCGAAGATCGATATCGCAGCGCTCGAGCTGCTGATCCTGCCCGAGGGCGACCGGGCGACCGTGGAGGATCCCTATATCCGGACAGGCTGGTACTTTCTGCCTGACGCCCGGGTGAGCGAGGTGCCTCACTATGAGGGCTGGGACAAACTCGACCTACTCTCAGTAACCCCGGGCAACATCATCGACTACGACGAAATCCTCGAGAAGCTGAAGGAGCTGCGCGGGATCTTCCAGCTCGAGCAGGTTCCCTACGATCCGCACCAGGCGACCTATTTGGCGACCACTGCCGCCAAGGACGGGTTCCCGATGCTGGAATACCGGCAGATCGTGCTGAACATGAGCGAGCCAATGAAGGAGCTCGACGCGATCACGCGCGCCGGGACGATCGCCCATGGCGGCTGCGCCGTGATGGAATGGCAGATCAACAACGTCACTGGCGCCGAGGACAAGAAAGAAAACGTCTACCCGAACAAGCCCCGGGCAGAAGCCAAGATCGACAGCCCGGTGGCGCTGATCATGGCGCTGGGCGCTTCGATGACGGGTGAAACGGAAGCGCGCAGCTTCTGGGAAACGGAGAATGCATGAGCGGACCGACCTTGCCCGACAGCGGTACCATCGCGCGGGTGCAGGCGCTTGCCATGACGCTTGGCATTGATGGCGCCGCGCTGATCGGTGCCGGGCTGGTGGTTTATGGAATCAATATGATTCACCGGCCCAGCGCGTTCATCATAGGAGGGCTTTTGCTGATCGCCCTTAGCCTGCTGGCGGCCCGGCGCACCGGATGAAAGGCATACTCGGCAGTCTCCTCGCCTCCCCGGCCAAGAGCGAAGCCAAGATGAGCAGCGCCGATCTGGCGCGGCTGATCGCGCGCGGCACGATGTCGCGATCGGGCGAGCGGATCAGCTGGGACCGGGCGCTGCAGGTCATGACGCTGCTGGCCTGCGCGAGGGTACTGGCCGAAGGCGTATCGCAAGTGCCGTGGAAGCTGCACCAGGGTGATGCAGGGCGCATCGAGGTGCGCGAGCATCCGGTGTTCGAGCTGCTCTATCGTCAGCCCAATCCGTGGCAGACCAGTTTCGAGTGGCGCGAGCAGCTGATGTTCCACCTGGTGCTGGGTGGCAACGCCTTCGTCCACAAGCTGCGGGTCGGTTCGGCGCGGCGGATCGCCAGCCTCGAGCCGTTCGAGCCGGGCTGGATGCGGGTCGAGCGTGAGCGCGACCGGCGCTTGCGTTACTTCCACCGGCCAGAAGGCGGCAGTGAGACCGAGGTGCCCGCGGACGAGGTGTGGCACCTGCGCGGGCCGAGCTGGAACGGCTGGCTGGGGCTCGACATCACGCGGCTGGCGCGCGAGGCGCTGGGCCTGAGCCTGGCGACGGAAAGCGCGCACGCCGACATGCACAAGGGCGGCGCGCGGGTCTCCGGGATCTACACCGTCCAGAACCAGCTGACCGCCGAGAAGTTCGAGCAGCTGGCCGCCTGGATGGACCAATACCGAGCCGGGGGAAAGCGCGAGGGCGAGACCCTGCTGCTCGACAACGGGGCCAAGTTCGAGAAGACCCAGATGTCCGGCGTGGACGCCGAGCATCTGGCCACCCGCCGCTATCAGGTCGAGGAAGTGTGCCGCGCGACGCGGGTGATGCCGATCATGGTCGGACAGGCCGACAAGACCGCGACCTATGCCAGCGCCGAGCAGATGTTTCTCGCGCACGTCGTGCACACGCTGATGCCCTGGTATGAACGCCTCGAGCAGTCGGCCGACGTCAACCTGCTGACCCGCGAAGAGAGGGCGGCGGGGATTTACACCAAGTTCAATCCCAACGCGCTGATGCGCGGCGCGGCGAAGGATCGCGGCGAGTTCTACGCCAAGGCGCTTGGCGCTGGCGGCACGCCTGCGTGGATGACGCAGGATGAGGTGCGAAAGCTCGAGGAGCTTGAGCCGCGCGGCGGCGATGCGGACGAGCTGAGCCGGGGGG
>JAZBNR010000011.1:0-273556 GCA_036350735.1 Erythrobacter sp. | reverse complement strand
GATCGCCACGGATGCCCCCTTACTGCCGCATCAATTAAAGCGCCTCGCACGCCGCGCGAGCATGGGCATCGCAAGGAACGGCTCCTTCGCTGGGAACGGCTCCGGCGATATCTTCATAGCCTTTTCAACCGCCAATCCCGGAGCATGGAGCCGCGAGGGGACAGCAAATGTGGCAAGCCTGCCGAACGACTCGATGAGCCCACTGTTTCTGGCGACCATCGAGGCAACCGAAGAGGCCGTGATCAATGCCATGATCGCCGCGCGAACCATGACTGGCATCAACGGCAACAGGGTCCATGCCCTCCCGCATGGCCGGTTGCAAGAAGCCTTGCGCAAATATCGACGACTTGACGAGCGATAAGGCAGCAACTGCGGATCGGCTGTAAATAGCCTCGCGTGCCTCTTTTCGGCCCCGTCACCACCGGCGCCTGCGCATGTCGCCACAGAGCTGCCATTCGCCTTCCCACCCACTTGCCACCAAAACGCGCCTTATCTTAGCTCCCGAAATCAGACCTCTTTTGCTCTGCCCGCTAAACAACAGCGGCGCGGGATCACTCCCGCGCCGCCGCAAATGTCGTCGTTCGCAAACCGCAGGCTCAGAACACCTCGAACAGCCCCGCCGCGCCCATGCCGCCGCCGACGCACATCGTCACAACGACATATTTCGCGCCGCGGCGCTTGCCCTCGATCAGCGCGTGGCCGGTGCAGCGTGCGCCGGTCATGCCATAGGGGTGGCCGATCGAGATCGAGCCGCCATTGACGTTGAGGATGTCGTTGTCGATGCCCAGCTTGTCGCGGCAATAAAGCACCTGCACCGCAAACGCCTCGTTCAGCTCCCACAGGCCGATATCGTCCATCTTGAGACCCGTCGCCTTGAGCAGCTTGGGGATCGCGAAGACCGGGCCGATGCCCATCTCGTCAGGCTCGGTGCCTGCGACCGCCATGCCGACATAGCGACCGAGCGGCTCAAGGCCCTTCTGTTCGGCAAGCTTGGCTTCCATCAGCACGGCGGCCGAGGAACCGTCCGAGAGCTGCGAGGCGTTGCCCGCCGTGATGAACTTGTCCGGCCCCATCACCGGCTGGAGCGCCTGCAGGCCTTCCAGCGTCGTTTGGGGGCGGTTGCCTTCGTCCTTGGTGATGGTGACTTCCTGCTCGGAAACTTCGCCCGTCGCCTTGTCCTTGACCATCATGGTGGTGGTGACGGGCACGATCTCGTCGTCGAACTTGCCCGCTTCCTGCGCGGCAGCCGTGCGCTGCTGCGACTGGAGAGCGTATTCGTCCTGCGCCTCGCGGCTGATATTGTAGCGCGCGGCCACCGTCTCGGCGGTGCCGAGCATCGGCATGTAGACGTCCTTGTGCATCGCGATCAGCGAGCGATCGGGCGAGACGCGCATTTCCGGGGTCTGGACGAGGCTGATCGAATCCTGCCCGCCGCCGACCACGACATCCATGTTGTCGACCACGATCTGCTTGGCGGCAGTCGCGATCGCCATGAGGCCCGAGGAGCACTGGCGGTCGATCGTCTGCGCGGGAACAGTGACGGGGGCGCCGCCGCGCAGCGCGACAAGGCGACCGATATTGCCCGACTGCGTTCCCTGCGTGAGGACGCAGCCCCACACGACATCGTCGATCTCTGCCGGATCGATGCCGGCCCGCTCGACCGCGGGCTTGAACGAATAGGAGCCGAGCGTTGCGCCAGGCGTCGCGTTGAAGCCGCCCTTGTAGGCGCGGCCGATCGGCGTGCGGGCGGTGGAAACGATGACTGCGTCACGTGACATGGCGGGGTGTCCTTTCAATTCGTGTGGGTTCGCCCCCCGATCCCGATATGGGGGCGCTGTGTATCCAATGGGCGCAAGAAACTCTCTTCGCCCGCAAAGCCGCAGGGCTCAGACGAAATACATCGTCATCCATTCGCAGATCAGTGCGGGCTTTTCCTCGCCCTCGATCTCCATCGTGATCTCGCAGGTCTGCTGCCACTGCCCGGGGCGCTTCTCGACCATTTCGAGCAGTTTCCAATGCCCGCGAATGCGCTTGCCCGAGCGGACGGGGGCGATGAAGCGGGTCTTGTTGCCGCCGTAGTTCACCGCCATCTTGATCCCGTCGATCCGCGCCATGTCGCTGTTCGCGCCCAGATAGGGAATCATCGAGAGCGTGAGAAAGCCGTGCGCGATGGTGCCGCCGAACGGCGTCATTTTGGCGGCTTCCTCGTTGACATGGATGAACTGGTGATCGCCGGTCGCCTCGGCGAACTGATTGATGCGCTCCTGGCTCATCTCGACCCATTCGCTGGTGCCGATGGTTTCGCCGACCTTCGCGGCCAGATCCTGCGGTGACATGAAGGCTCCTCCTCTTGGCGCGGGCGCCGCGCCGGTGCGGCACGCGCTCGCTCATGGTTTCGGTTGCGCTTCATGACGGATGCGTGCGGTGAACGCAATTGCCTGTGCCAAGCCTTGAGCGAGGGCGTGCTATGCCCCTACGGCATCGGCGGGCCGTGCCCTCACCCGTTGGCGGCGTCGGCCCGAGCCGGGCTCGGCAGGGCCTTCGCGCGGCTCATCAAGCACGCCTTTTGCGCGCGCCGATTCGATCCGCCCGCAGTAATTGTTGAGCCCGATCTGGAGGCCGATGATCATAAGCATCACCGGCTGGTAGCCGATCCCCTGGAACAGCGCGCCCACCAGATAGATGATGCTCGCCATCTGCAGGGCGGCCGCCATGGGCCCGATCCAGGCCTCGTCCTCGCCGTTCGCGCCCACGCGGTCGCGCCGGCTCCACTTCGCCCGCACCCGTTCCATCTGCCACAGGCCGAGGCCCTGCAGCGCGAGCCAGATCGCAAGGCCGGGATAGCCCTGTTCGCCGAGCAGCTCGAAAATCGAGGAGTGAAACGCGCGCGCCTTGTCGGTGACTTCGCGATATTCGACCGACTCGCTGTTCGCATCCCCCACCCTGACGGGCATCATGTAGGTGAAGCTGTTGCCCTTGTAGCTGTCGAACCCGCCGCCGAAAGGCCGTTCGGCAACATAGTCGAGCGTCCACATCCACACCGCCATCCGGGTCGAGGCACTCTCGTCGCCGTCAGGCTCGGCGAGGGTCGACATGCGATCGTAATAGCTCTGCGGGATGAACGGCAGCGCGACCAGCCCCAGCGCCGCCGCACCCGCGATCACCAGTAACCGGCGCCGGACATAGCGCAGCATCAGCACCGCGAGAGCGGCGATGCAGACGAGTCCGGTGCGCGCCTCCGTCCCGATCGGAACCATCAGGCAGGCGAAAGTGAGCAAGACAGCGAAAGCGGTGACCGCCCAATGCGGGCGGTAGATCGTGCCGAAGCGGGTGAACCACCAGATCAGCGGCACCAGCGCGATCGCGACGGTTGCCAGAGTCGAGCTCTCGTAGATCCCGGAATTGTCGTTCACGAAGAAGTTGAGCTTGCCATAGCCCCCGCCGCCGAGCGTCGTCTTCATGCCCGCCCCGATCACGATGGTCGCCACGGTGATCACCATGGTGAAGGCGAGCGCCTCGATCCGCGCGCGGGTGGTTAGAGTGAACGGCAGGAAGATCGCGAAGAGCAGCGCCTTCCAAACCCAGTCCCACTTGGTGAGCGCGCTTTCATAGAACTCGGCCTGCCCGGTGGTCCACCAGCAGTAGACCAGCAGAACCGCCATCAGCCCCTGACGCAGCGAAAAGCGCGTGCCCTCCTTGCGATCGAGCAGCAGCCAGCCGCCGAACGCCGCTGCAAAAGCAATCAGAGAGACGGGCAGCGTGGTGATGAAGGAATAGCCGATCCGCTGGGGAGCGAGGATATCGATATAGACATAAAGCAGCACCCACACGAACGGGCGCCTGAGGCCCAGGACGAGAAAGGCGGCGATGAAGGCGAGGAAGAACAAGTCGAGCATCAGCCGTCCTCGCGCGAGCGGCGCGCTCGCTTGTTATGAGCGCCGCGGCGTTCAAGCTGATGCTTGCGCGAGGCCTCCCGCAAGCCGCCGAGCAGCGGATCGTCATTGAGATCGGCGCGCATCACAAGACGCACGAGGGCGAGGCCGAGGAGGCCGTGTCCGATAGCAAGGGCGATGTGATCGATCATGAGGTGTCTTTAGGCCAAGCCCTAGCGCGCTGCAGTTGACGTCCCGTTAAGCACAATTGGGCTAATGGCCTGCGCCATGACCCGGGTTCTCCATGTCCTCGATCACTCGCTGCCGCTTCACAGCGGCTACACCTTCCGCACGCGCGCGATCATCAAGGCCCAGTCGGCCGCCGGTCTCGAGGTGCGCTGCATCACGGGGTTGCGCCACAATCGCGAGGCGGAGGTCACAAGCGATGACGAGACTTTCGACGGCATCCGCTTCGCGCGCACCGGCGGCCGGGCCAACGGTCCGGGCGCGGTGCGCGAGATGCGCGAGATCCGCCTGCTCGCCCGCGCGATCAGGGCCCTCGCGCAAGAATGGCGGCCCGATGTCATCCATGCGCATTCCCCTGCGCTGTGCGGCATGGCAGGGCTGCTCGCCGCGCGCGCTCTCGATGTCCCGTTCGTCTACGAGATCCGTGCCTTCTGGGAGGATGCGGCGGTGGGCAATCGCACCGGGCGCGAAGGCTCGTTCAAATACCGGGCGACCCGCGCGCTCGAAACGCATGTCGCACGGCAGGCGGACGCGGTCTTCACCATCTGCGATGGGCTGCGCGAGGATCTTGTCGCGCGCGGCATTCCGGCTGGCCGCATCGGGGTGATGCGCAACGGGGTGGATCTCGCGCTGTTCGGCGAACCGGTGGCGCGCGATGAGGCGCTCGGGCGCGAGCTGGGCCTTGCCGAAGGCGCGCCCGTGATCGGCTATATCGGCAGCTTCTACGATTACGAGGGTGTCGACGATCTCATCGCCGCCATGCCGCTCCTGCGTCAGCGCCACCCCGAGGCACGCCTGCTGCTGGTAGGGGCGGGCGAGATGGAGGCACCATGGCGCGCAAGGGCGGCGGCGTTGGCCGATGCTGACGCGGTGATCTTCACCGGCCGCGTGCCGCATGAAGCGGTCGAGCGGTATTACTCGTTGATCGACGTGCTGGCCTATCCGCGCAAGGCCTCGCGCCTCACCGATCTCGTGACGCCGCTCAAACCGCTCGAAGCGATGGCGCAGCGCCGGCTCGTCGCCGCTTCCGATGTCGGCGGGCACCGCGAGCTGATCGAGCATCAGAAGACCGGCATCCTGTTCGAGGCGGACAATCCCGCCGCTTGCGCTGCCGCCCTTGCCGATCTGCTCGACGCGCCAGAAAGCTGGGGCTCTTTGCGCGAAGCGGGCTCCCGGCATGTGCGCGAACGCCACGATTGGGCGCGCAATGTCGAGCGTTATCTTGGTGTTTACCATCAGCTGTTAACCGATCTTAATGGCGCGAGAGGTCCTCGTCTGACCGCTCGCTCGCGTCCGCTGCATCAAGGCTGAGAGCAAGGTGCTCGGCCGACCCGGTGCGCGCGAGGCGCGGGTGATCAGCGCAGGAACAGCAAGCGACCGCGCAGGCGGTCATCACGGGGCATGATGAAACTTGAGCAACTCAGAGCGCAGCTGAAGCAAGCCGCCCAGGAGGAGCAGGGGCGCGAGCAGGAACAGCCGCCCAAGCGCGCTTCGCGCGAGCGGAGCCCCCAGCGCCGAGAGGCAAAGCGCGGCGGGGTCGGCATCGTGCGGCACAAGGTGTTCGTGCCGGTGCTCGCGGGCTGGGCCGCGGCGCTTGGCGGCCTCTCGGTGTTGATGCTGCCGGGGGCGGTTTTTGCCTCTTTGCTGATAACCACGGGGCTTGCAGCCCTCGACGGGTTGGCGCGGCCTGTGCTGGCGCTCATTGCGGCTGCGGTTTGCGGCCTTGCCGGATTTGTGGCCGCCCTCGCGCTGCGGCGAAGCCTCTCCCCCGACCCGCGCGGGCATATCCTGGGAGAGGTTGCCGCCCGCAGGATCCATCCGATCGATCCGACCTCCGAGCTGGGCAGCGAAAGCCTCGATGCACCGCTGGATCAAGCCTCTGGCATGGACCTGAGCGAGCACCTGCGCGAGAGCCTCGCCACGACGACCGAGCCGGACGGCGAGGATAGCTCGCCCGATTGGGGCGCCCACTGGCTGCAGGAGGAGCCGTTCGAGCTTGGCGAGAACCACGCTCTTGGTGGCGAGGCCGGCGAGGATGCGGCGGCTTCGGATGCTGCAGGCGAATGCGAGCCGTTGCCCGAAGCGCCGATTGCGCAACCAGCGCCCGAACCGCGCGACATGGTCTGGACCATCGGCAGCGAGGCCGAGGTGGCGCCTGCCCCCGAGCCGGATGCGCCACTCGATCCGGTGCCGTTGGAAGAGCCGCAGTTCGATCAGCCGCAACCGGCGCCCGCGAACGGGATCGAGCGGCTCAGACAGGCGCGCCCTGAAGATCTGAGCCTTGTCGAACTGGTCGAGCGGTTCGCCGCGGCGCTCCACGATCACCAGCTCAACGCGCGACGGCGCGCTGCGGCCGATCAGGCCCGAACCGACGGTGAGGATGCTTCCGTCCCGGCGCGCGATGCGGCGCTGGCCGAGGCCCTGAAGGCGCTTTCGCAGTTCACGCAGGGCGATGCCGAAACCGAATCTTCTGAGGGAGAACAGGCCGGGCAATCGGCCAGCCGGGTCGGCAACACCGAACGCGCGCTGCGCAACGCGCTGGCTCACTTGCAGGATATGCGCGGCGCCGCCTGAAGCGCAGCGCAATGATGCACTCTGTGCAACAGCGCGCCGCCTTTGCCGAGTCCGGCGCAATCTCCTGTCATCGCCAGGCGGAGTTGGCGAAATAATCCATCGCGTTTCGCGGTTGCAAAATCGCTTTTGCATCGCCAATAGGGTGATGAAGCACAGCGCGCAGTGATCCTGCCGATCAGCGCGCTTGACACTCTGCCGCCGCTGCGAACCGATGCGGGATCGTGGCCGGTGGCATCTGACAGGATGGATTGACGCCATGGGATATCCGGCTTCCCAGGGTCTCTACGACCCCGCCAACGAACATGACGCCTGCGGCGTGGGCATGATCGCGCACATCAAGGGCGAAAAAAGCCACTCGATCGTCGCGAGCGCGCTGCAGATTCTCGAGGCGCTCGATCATCGCGGCGCGGTGGGTGCCGATCCGCTGCTCGGCGATGGCGCGGGCATCCTGCTCCAGATCCCCGATCCGCTCTTTCGTCGCTGGGCGCGCGAGCACGGCCACGATCTGCCCGAGCCAGGCGATTATGCGGTGGCGCAATGCTTCATGCCGCGCGACGAGGCGGCGCGCGATTTCATCACCGAGCAGTTCGAGAAGTTCATCGCCAAGGAAGGCCAGCGGCTGATCGGCTGGCGCGACGTGCCGACCACGCTTGACGGGCTTGGCGATGCGGTGATCGCTTCGATGCCCGTCATGGCGCAGGCGATCATCGCCCGCGGCGAGGGATGCGTCGATCAGGACGCGTTCGAGCGCAAGTGCCTCGTGATCCGCAAGCAGGTGCAAAACCCGCTCGCCGCGCTCGCCGAAAAGCATGGCATGCCCGGCCTCACCGATCTTTACATGCCGAGCTTTTCCAGCCGCACGATCGTCTACAAAGGCCTGCTCCTGTGCGACCAGGTCAAGAGCTTCTACGACGATCTGCGTGATCCCGATTGCATCTCGGCGCTTGGCCTCGTCCACCAGCGCTTCTCGACCAACACCTTCCCGAGCTGGAAGCTCGCGCACCCTTATCGCCTGCTCGCGCACAACGGCGAGATCAACACGGTGCGCGGCAATGTCAACTGGATGAACGCGCGCCGCCGCACGATGGAGAGCGACCTGCTCGGCCCCGATCTCGACAAGATCTGGCCGATCATCCCGCACGGCCAATCGGACACCGCTTGTCTCGACAATGCGCTCGAGCTGCTGCTGGCCGGAGGCTATTCGCTGCCCCACGCGATGATGATGCTGATCCCCGAGGCCTGGGGCGGCAACACGCTCATGGACGAGGATCGCCGCGCCTTTTATGAATACCACGCTGCGCTGATGGAGCCGTGGGACGGCCCGGCGGCGGTGTGCTTCACCGACGGTCGCCAGATCGGCGCGACGCTCGATCGCAACGGCCTTCGCCCTGCGCGCTATTGCGTGACCAAGGACGACATCGTGTGCCTCGCCTCGGAAAGCGGCGTGCTGCCCTTCCCCGAGGAGGATATCACCCGCAAGTGGCGCTTGCAGCCGGGCAAGATGCTGCTGATCGACCTCGAACAGGGCCGGATCATCGAGGACAGCGAATTGAAGGCCGAGCTCGCTGCGGCCGAGCCCTATTCGGACTGGCTGGAACAGGCGCAGTTCAAGCTGCAGGAACTCGACATCGTGGATCCCGAGTGCATCGAGCCGCCGCAGGACGAGAATCGGGCGACCCCCAGCCTGCTCGAGGCGCAGCAGGCCTTCGGCTACACGCAGGAGGACTTGAGCCGCTTCCTCGAGCCGATGGCGATCAGCGCCGACGACCCGATCGGCTCGATGGGCACCGACACTCCGCTGGCGGTGCTTTCGGGCCGCTCG
Organism: Erythrobacter sp.; assembly: GCA_036350735.1. Taxonomy (GTDB): domain Bacteria; phylum Pseudomonadota; class Alphaproteobacteria; order Sphingomonadales; family Sphingomonadaceae; genus Erythrobacter. The sequence goes on along the minus strand of JAZBNR010000011.1, from coordinate 265,042 downwards.
CGGCTGCTTTACGATTATTTCAAGCAGAACTTCGCGCAGGTCACCAATCCGCCGATCGACCCGATCCGCGAGGAACTGGTGATGAGCCTTACCTCGATGATCGGCCCGCGCCCCAACTTGCTGGGCCACGATGCCGGCACGCACAAGCGGCTCGAGGTCGAGCAGCCGATCCTCACCAACCGCGATCTTGCGCGGATCCGCTCGGTCGAGAAGGTGCTCGACGGAGCCTTTCGCTGCTCGACCATCGACATCACCTGGGATGCGAGCGCCGGGGCAGAAGGCCTCGAAATGGCAATCAAGGAGATGTGCTGGGCGGCGACCGAGGCGGTGCTGCAGGACCAGAACATCCTCGTCCTCTCCGACCGGACCCAGGACAAGGACCGTATCGCCATGCCCGCGCTGCTGGCGACGGCGGCGGTGCACCATCACCTGGTGCGCCAGGGCCTCAGGATGCAGACGGGCCTCGTGGTCGAAACCGGCGAGGCGCGCGAGGTGCACCATTTCTGCGTGCTGGCAGGCTACGGCGCGGAAGCGATCAACCCCTATCTCGCGTTTGAGACGATGGAGGCGATCCGCGCGCGCAAGCTGCCTGAGATGCCGCGCGAAAAGGTCGAGCAGAACTACATCAAGGCGATCGGCAAGGGCATCCGCAAGGTGATGTCGAAGATGGGGATCTCGACCTACCAGTCCTATTGCGGGGCGCAGATCTTCGATGCGGTGGGCCTCTCGAGCGCCTTCGTCGACAAGTATTTCACCGGCACGGCGACCACGATCGAGGGCATCGGCCTGATCGAAGTTGCGAACGAGGCGCTCGCCCGCCATGCGCAGGCCTATGGCGACAACCCGCTCTACAAGGGCATGCTCGATGTCGGCGGCATCTATCAGTATCGTTTGCGCGGCGAGAGCCACGCCTGGACGCCCGAGAACGTCGCCCAGCTCCAGCACGCGGTGCGCGGCGGCGACAAGCAGACCTACGAGGAATTCGCCCGCAGCATCAACGAGCAATCCGAGCGGCTGCTGACGATCCGCGGGCTGCTCGAGTTCAAGAAGGCGAAGAAGCCAGTCCCGCTCGAGGAGGTCGAGCCGGCCAGCGAGATCGTCAAGCGCTTCAGCACGGGCGCGATGAGCCTCGGCTCGATCAGCCATGAAGCGCACTCGACCATGGCGATCGCGATGAACCGCATCGGCGGGCGCTCGAACACCGGCGAGGGCGGCGAGGAGCCCTTCCGGTTCAAGCCGATGGACAACGGCGACTCCATGCGCAGCCGGATCAAGCAGGTCGCCTCCGGGCGCTTCGGCGTCACGACCGAATATCTCGTCAACTCGGACGATATCCAGATCAAGATGGCGCAAGGGGCAAAGCCCGGCGAGGGCGGCCAGCTGCCCGGCCACAAGGTCGACAAAAGGATCGGCGCGGTGCGCCATTCGACACCGGGCGTGGGCCTCATCTCCCCGCCTCCGCACCACGACATCTATTCGATCGAGGATCTGGCGCAGCTGATCCACGATCTCAAGAACGTGAACCCTGAGGCGCGCATCTCGGTCAAGCTCGTCTCCGAAGTCGGCGTCGGCACGGTCGCGGCAGGTGTCTCAAAGGCGCGCGCGGATCATGTCACCATCGCGGGCTATGACGGGGGCACGGGCGCCTCGCCGCTCACCTCGCTGACCCACGCAGGTTCGCCCTGGGAGATCGGCCTTGCCGAAACCCAGCAGACGCTGCTGCTCAACGATCTGCGCACCCGCATCGCAGTGCAGGTCGATGGCGGCCTTCGCACCGGGCGCGATGTCGCGATCGGGGCGCTGCTCGGCGCGGACGAGTTCGGCTTCGCCACCGCACCGCTGATCGCGGCGGGCTGCATCATGATGCGCAAGTGCCACCTCAACACCTGCCCCGTGGGCGTCGCCACGCAGGATCCGGTGCTGCGCGCGCGCTTTACCGGCCAGCCCGAACACGTCATCAACTACTTCTTCTTCGTTGCCGAAGAGCTGCGCGAAATCATGGCGGAGATGGGCTTTCGCACGCTCGACGAGATGATCGGCCGGGTCGACCGGCTCGACATGACGCGGATGCACCGCCACTGGAAGGCGCGCGGGATCGACCTGTCGCGTATCCTGTTCAAGCCCAAGCTGCCCGACGATATGCCGCTGCGCAATACGGAGGTGCAGGATCACGGGCTTGAAGGCGCAATGGACCAACAGCTCATCGCCGATTGCCGCGAGGCGATCGATCATGCGAGGCCCGTGCAGCTCGCCTACGAGGTGCGCAACGTCAACCGCACCGTGGGCGCCATGCTCTCGGGGGAGATCGCCAAGGCGCACGGCCATGAAGGCCTGCCCGCCGAGACGATCCGGATCAATCTCAAGGGGGTTGCCGGGCAGAGCTTCGGCGCCTGGCTCGCGCACGGCGTCACACTTGATCTGATCGGCGATGCCAACGATTATGTCGGCAAGGGCCTTTCCGGGGGACGCATCATCGTGCGTCCGCCCGAGGGCGCGGCGCGCAGGGCGAGCGAGAACATCATCGTTGGCAACACCGTGTTGTATGGCGCGATCGCGGGCGAGGCCTATTTCGCAGGCGTTGCGGGCGAGCGCTTCGCGGTGCGCAATTCAGGCGCGATCGCGGTGGTCGAGGGCGCAGGGGATCACGCCTGCGAATACATGACAGGCGGAGTGGTCGTCGTGCTCGGCGAGACAGGCCGCAACTTTGCCGCCGGGATGAGCGGTGGGATCGCCTATGTGTATGATCCGAAGCGTAATTTCGCCAATCTGGTCAATCACGCGCAGGTCGATCTCGTGCCGCTCGGCACCGAGCCCGATCTCGAGGAGGGCATGGGCCGCCCGCAGCAGCGCGCTCGCTCGGTCCATGATTTCGGGATGGGCGACATGCTGCGTCACGATGCCGAGCGGCTGCGTATCTTGGTCGAGCGGCACCAGCTCCACACCGGCAGCGCCCTCGCGAGCGAGCTGCTCGCCGATTGGGGCAACGCGATCAGGCGCTTCGTGAAGGTGATGCCGCGCGATTACCAGCGCGCGCTCGAGGCGCTCGCGGCCGAACGCCGCGAGGCCGAAAGCGTGGCGGCGGAATAGGCACAAGACAGCAAGGGTAAGACGCAATGGGCAAGGAAACCGGTTTTCTCGAACTTGATCGCCGCGAGCGCGACACGATCGCGCCCGAGGAGCGCGTGCGCCATTATCGCGAATTCGTGATCCAGCCGAGCGACGAGGCGCTGGCGAGCCAGGCTTCGCGCTGCATGGATTGCGGCATACCTTATTGTCACAACGGCTGCCCGGTGAACAATCTCATCCCGGATTGGAACCACCTCGTCTACGAGGCCGACTGGAAGAACGCGCTCGAGCTGCTGCACAGCACGAACAACTTTCCCGAATTCACCGGCCGCATCTGCCCTGCCCCGTGCGAGGCAAGCTGCACGCTCAACATCATAGACCAGCCGGTCACCATCAAGAGCATCGAATGCGCGATCATCGATCGCGGATGGAAGGAGGGTTGGGTCAAGCCCGAGATCCCCGAGAAGCGCACTGGCAAGTCGGTCGCGGTGGTCGGCTCCGGCCCGGCGGGGCTCGCCTGCGCGCAACAGCTCGCGCGCGCGGGGCATTCGGTTACCGTCTTCGAGAAGAACGACCGGGTCGGCGGCCTGCTGCGCTACGGCATCCCGGATTTCAAGATGGAAAAGCACCTCATCAACCGGCGCTGCCAGCAGATGGAAGCCGAAGGGGTGGTGTTCAAGACATCCAAGGAAGTGGGCGTCGACATCGCCTTCAAGACCTTGCAGGAGAATTTCGACGCGGTGGTGCTCGCGGGCGGCGCGGAGGATGCGCGCGCGCTCTCGATCCCCGGAGCCGAGATGGACGGCGTGCGCCTCGCGATGGAATTCCTCACCCAGCAGAACAAGCGCAATGCCGGCGACGACGAAGTGCGCGCCGCCCCGCGTGGCTCGCTGCTCGCGACCGGCAAGCATGTCGTGGTGATCGGCGGCGGCGACACCGGCTCGGATTGCGTCGGCACCTCGAACCGCCAGGGCGCCGCCTCGGTGACCCAGCTCGAGATCATGCCCAAGCCGCCAGAGAAGGAGGACAAGGCGCTCACCTGGCCCGACTGGCCGCTCAAGCTGCGCACCTCCTCGAGCCACGAAGAGGGCGTGGAGCGGGACTGGGCGGTGCTGACCAAGCGCGTCGTCGGCGATGGCGATACCGTCACCGGGCTCGAATGCGCGCGGATCGAATGGGTCGCGGACAAAACCGGCCGGCGCGAGATGCGCGAGATCGTGGGCAGCGAGTTCACGATCAAGGCCGATCTCATCCTGCTCGCGATGGGTTTCGTCGGCCCGAAGAAGGCGGGGATGCTCGAACAGGCGGGCGTCACGCTCACCGATCGCGGCAGTGTCGCGGCCGACACCCAGCGCTACGAGACGAGCCAGCCCGGCGTTTACACCTGCGGCGACATGCGGCGTGGGCAGAGCCTCGTCGTCTGGGCCATCCGCGAGGGACGTCAATGCGCGCGCGCGGTGGACGAGGCGCTGATGGGAGTTTCCGAATTGCCCCGGTGAGGCTTGTCGACTAACATTTGTTTCAAACCGGAGGAGAGCCATGAAACAAGCGATCTTCGATCACCTACCCCCGGCCACAATTGTTGCGATCTGGGCCATCTTCGGTCTCGCGCCCGCCGCCTGGATCGAGCAGGGCTGGCTGTTCCCGCTCGTCTTCTTCGGCACCATGGCCTTCATCCAGCTGATGGAATTCGTTCACGAGCGCCATGCGGGCTGGCGACTGACGGGCCGCGAGCTGGCGACGGACGTGTTCTACATGGTGCTCGTCGTGTTCGTGATCGGCGCCTTCACCGAAACCTATGTCGATGGCGGGCTGGCGCGGCTCAAGGAGAGCCTCGGCATCGCGACCCCCTGGATCATGGAGCTGCCGTTCCTCGTGCAGGTGCTGATGGTGATGTTCATCTTCGAGTTCGGGCAATACTGGATGCACCGCGCGATGCACAACACCGACATCCTGTGGTCCACCCACGCGCCGCACCATCACGTGACGCAGTTGAATGCGCTCAAGGGCTTCATCGGCAATCCGATCGAGCTGTTCCTCATCAGCCTGGGCGTGATCGCGCTGCTCGATTTCGACATCGAGGCGCTGCTCGCCGCGGTCCTCTCGCTCGGCGCGATCGCGCAATATGCGCACGCCAATATCCGGTCGAACCCGCCGATCTGGTTCTCATTCCTGTTCACCACGATCCGCCACCACAGCCTGCACCACACCGCACTGAGCTATGAGGACACGCGCTGCAACTACGGCAATTCCGTAATCCTGTGGGATCGGCTGTTCGGCACCTTCAAAGAGGGCGAAAGCGAGGTCGTCGGCCAAGGCGATCGGCGGCGGCTCTCGATCCGCGAGCAGTTCCTCTTCCCCTACACCTTCTTCCGCGACAAGTGGCGCGGGGAGGGGGCGCAATAGACGCGCAGGCGCCGGCGGGTCTATGGCTTGAGCCGTGACCGATCCGAGCGCTCATCCCGACGATCCCCATTTCGTCAACCGTTCCGGCTGGCTGCGCGCCGCCGTGCTCGGCGGAAATGACGGGATCGTCTCGGTCGCCTCGCTGATCCTCGGCGTCGCCGCCGCCTCCCCCACCCGCGAGACGGTGCTGCTCGCCGGGGTCGCCGGGCTCATCGCGGGCGCGCTTTCGATGGCAGCGGGGGAATACATCTCGGTCTCCTCGCAAGCCGATCTCGAGAAGGCGGACACCGAGCGCGAGCGGCGTGCGCTGGCCGAAACCCCGCAGGGCGAGTTCGCCGAGCTGGTGGGGATCTACGAGGCGCGCGGACTCAGCGCCGCAACCGCGCGTGCGGTGGCGAGCGAGCTCACTGCGAAAGACCCGCTCGAGGCGCATCTGCGCGACGAGCTGGGCCTGACCGAAGAGCAGGCCGCCCGGCCCCTGCTCGCCGCCGCCGCCTCGGGCGTCACCTTCAGCCTTGCCGCCAGCGTCCCGCTGCTCACCGCCGCGCTCGTGCCGGCCGAGCGGATCGTGCCGTTCGTGGTCGCGGTCTCGCTCGCCGCGCTCGCCCTGCTCGGCGCGCTGGGCGCGCGGGCCGGAGGCGCGCGGAGGGGACCAGCGGTGCTGCGCGTGCTCGTATGGGGTGCCTTCGCGATGGGGCTCACCGCGCTGGTGGGCTGGCTGTTCGGGGTAAGCGTCTAGAGCGACCAGTCGATGCCGCCGAGCCCGTGCGCCTCGAGAAAGGCGTTCGCGCGGCTGAACGGGCGCGAGCCGAAGAAACCGCCATGAGCTGAGAGCGGGCTCGGATGCGGCGAGGCAAGCACCAGGTGGTGCGCGCCCGCCCCGAGCGCCCGCACCCGACCCGCTTTCTTGCGCGCATGGCTCCCCCACAAGATGAACACGCACGGCTCCTCCCGCTCGGCCACTGCGGCGATGCAGGCATCGGTGATGGCGTCCCACCCGCGCCCGGCATGGCTCCCCGCCTGCCCCGCCTCGACCGTTAGCGTGTTGTTGAGCAGCAGCACGCCCTGCCGCGCCCATTTCGCAAGATCTCCATTCGCAGGGCGCGCCACCCCGAGGTCGCTTTCGAGTTCCTTGAAGATGTTGACCAGCGAGGGCGGCGGCCTCACCCCCTTCTGCACCGAAAAGGCGAGCCCGTTCGCCTGGCCCGGCCCGTGATATGGGTCCTGCCCGAGGATCACGACGCGCACCGCCTCGAGCGGGGTCAGTGCGAGCGCGGCGAGCCTCTCCCCACGCGGCGGGTAGATCGCCTTGCCCGCTTTCTCTTCGGCGCAGAGCCAGCCCCCCAGCCGCCGCGCCTCAAGGCTGTGCAGCACCGGCTCAAGCGCGCCGCGCCAGCTTTCGGGGATCGCTTCGGTCGCCATCGGGGCCGATGTTAACGCAAGCCGCCGCGCCCGCGCCACTCGGCCCTTCCCCTCTATCCCCGATCCGCGTAAGGCGACGCGCGATGACAGTGCATTTCCATGAAGAAGACCTGCCCGAGGGCGTCCTCGCCGGGACCGGCGCGCTCGCGGTCGACACCGAGACCATGGGTCTCGTCACCCCGCGCGACCGGCTGTGCGTGGTCCAGATCAGCGACGGATCGGGTGATGAACACCTCGTGCGCTTCAATCCGGGCAGCGAATACGAGGCGCCCAATCTCACCGCGCTGCTCGCGGACCAGAGCCGCACCAAGCTCTATCACTATGCCCGCTTCGATCTCGCTGCGATCCAGTATTATCTCGGCATTATGGCAACGCCGGTGTTCTGCACCAAGATCGCCAGCAAGCTGGTGCGCACCTACACCGATCGCCATGGTCTCAAGAATCTCGCGAGCGAGCTGCTGGGCGCGGACATCTCCAAGCAGCAGCAGAGCTCGGACTGGGGCGGGCCGGAGATCACGGACGCGCAGCGCGAATACGCCGCCTCGGACGTGCGCTATCTTCACGCCTTGCGCGACGAGCTGACGAAGAGGCTTGAGCGCGAGGGGCGGATGCATCTCGCCGGGGCTTGCTTCGAGTTCGTGCCGACGCGCGCGCTGCTCGATATTGCCGGCTGGGCCGATCACGACATCTTCAGCCACGAGTAAGACGGCGCGGAGCACCCACCGGAAGCGATCATGTCCACCACGCGCCGCATCGAAACCGCCGAGGCGAAGGCGCTGCGCTCGCGGCGCCAGCACTTCGCCGCGCCCGGCGGCTCGCACGATCGGCTGGTTGGCCTGCTCGCCCGCGTGCTCCCGATCGGCGTCGGCATCCTCGCCGCGCTGATGATCATCACCCCGCTTTCCCCACGCGGCGAGGTCAGCTTCCTGCTCGATCGCAACAAGGTCGCGATGATTGACCAGCGCATGAGCGTCGACAACGCGATGTATCGCGGGCGTGACAACAAGGGGCGACCGTTTTCCATCCTCGCGGGCGAGGCGGTGCAACGATCGAGCGCAGAGGGGCTGGTGCGGCTTGACGATCTGGTGGCGCAGCTCCTGCTCGAGGAGGGACCGGCGCGCCTGAGCGCACCGGGCGGGGTCTATGACATCGACAAGGAGGTGGTCGATATCACCGGCGCTGTCGAACTGACTGCGGCGGACGGCTACCGGATGCGGGCAAGCGGGGTCTCGGTCGATCTCGATGCGCGCACGATGCGGGGTGATCGCGGCGTCGAGGGCGAGATCCCCGCGGGCACCTTCTCGGCCAATTCCATGCGCGCCGATCTCGCTGCACGCACGATCACGCTTGAAGGCAATGCCCGGCTGGTGATGGTTCCCGGCAAGGTCAATTCGATGAGGATGCCCGAATGAAGAAGCGCATGACTGCCGGCCTGTCGCTTGCCTACGGGGCCTTTGGCCTTGCCCTCGGACTGGTCGCGACGGGATCGATGAACGCGGCGGCCCAGGGCAGTCTCGGCTTCGCCTCGCACAACACCCGCGCTCCCGTCTCTTTCGATGCGGGTTCGATCGAGTTGCAGGATCGCCAAAACCGCGTCGCGCTGAGCGGCGGGGTCGTGATCGAACAGGCCGGGCTCACGGTGCGCTCGGCACGGATGCTGCTCAACTACACCGACAGCGGCTCGGTCGAGCTTCAGCGCATCACCGCCACGGGCGGGGTTCAGATCGCGCGCGGTAACGAACGCGCGAGCGGGGACACGGCGATCTACGATTTCAACCGCCGGGTGATCACCATGGCAGGCAACGTCCGCCTGCGCCGAGGGACCGACACGCTCAATGGCGGGCGGCTCGTGATCGATCTGCAGAGCGGCGTTTCGAGTGTTGACGGGCGCGCCTCGGGCGGAACCTCGGCGCAGGGCTCACCGGGCGGGCGGGTGACGGGCACCTTCACCGTGCCCCAGGGTGACGACGGGGGGACCTGATCGCGCCGCCGCACCGGCGGCCGAAGCTCAAAAGGCGTTCTGGTGGCGCAACACCCAGACCGTCTTCAAGACGATCATGACGTCGCCGCGCAAGGTCCAGTTGGCGATGTATTCCAGATCCGACTGAAGCCGGTCGGTCAGGTCCTTCTCCTGCTCGGTCGCGCCGCGATGGCCGCGCACTTGCGCGAGGCCCGTCAGCCCCGGCTTGAGAGAGTGACGCTGCCAGTAGGCGGCATCGACTTCCCAGAAGAACTTGTTGTTCGCCCGGCTTCCCAACGCATGCGGGCGCGGACCCACAATCGACATGTCGCCCAGCAGGACATTGATGAGCTGCGGCAGCTCATCGAGGCTGGTGCGACGGATGAAGTGCCCGATCGGGGTGATCCTGTCGTCGTCGCGCCCGGTCGAGCGATGGCCATCGGGATCGAGCCTTTCCTCTCGCATCGAGCGGAACTTGTACATGTCGAAGAACTGGTTGCCACGCCCGGTGCGCCGCTGGATGAACAGCACCGGCCCCCCGTCATGCAGCTTCACCAGCAGCGCGATGGCCACGAGCAACGGCGAGAGGAGGACGAGCCCCGCCGCAGCGACGCAGATGTCGAAGCCGCGCTTGGCGATGCGCGAACGCAACCCGAGCGGGCCGGTCGAAACCACGAGCGTGGTGCGCTCCTGCTCTTCGTAGCGATGCACTCCGAGCGCGCCGAGGGCATGTGCCGGCTCGCTCACAATCTCGCCATAGACGCCAGTCGACTTGAGCAGGAACGCCCACTGCTCGCGCCGTTCCCCGGGGCAGCTCACCACCACCTTATCCTGGTTGCGCAGCAGCTTGCCGAGGCGATCGAGCATGAAGGGATCGCAGCTCGTGGGATCGAGGCCGTGATGCTGCGCTGAAACCATCACGCTGTCATCCATCTCGAAGGAAGGGCCGCCATCGGTGATCAACAGCCGGTTCTGGATGCGTCCTTGCCAGAACCGCTCGATCGCCACTGGCACGATCCGACGGATCGCGATCAGGCAGATCGCGCACAGCAGGAGGCCGAGGGTGAGCGTAACGCGGGAAAATTCCTCATTCGCCTTGGCATAGAAGGCGATGAAATTGAACAGCGCCGCCGAGATGACGAGCGCGGTCAGGGCGCGCTGCGCAGCATAGCCCCAGTCCTTGAGCGAGCGGGCGCCGTAGGTCGAGTTGTAGAGCGCGATCGTGTAATAGACTGGCAACAGCAGCTGGGCAGTCAGCATCGCGCGGGGGGCGAAGGCGAGGCCAGAATAGATCAGCGAGGCGAGCCCGAAGGCGAAGTGGAACACCAGCGCATCAAGCACCAGTAGCACGATGTAGGCCCTCAGCCGACGCCGTTCGAGCGAGGGAGCGAGGCGCGGCTCCTCCTGCTTGCGGGCGATGGCTTCGAGGCTGATGCCGCTGGGTTTGTTCATCGCGAGCCCTGTTTGCGCCGACTTATCGAACCACCGGCCTTAGGAAAACTACCTAGCAGTCTTTTCATGAAAATTCGCGGTCATTTTGCAAGTGCGAAGGAGCTTGCGTCCGAAAATGCTACCGCCTCGACGCGAACCGGGCGATCTCGGTCAGATCCTGCGCCAGCAGCAGCTCGGCGGAAGAGCTGTTCGTCAGCAATTGGCGATGCAGGGCGACAAGGCGCGGGATCAGGCGATCGAGCCGGGTCTCGCTCGAGCTGCGTGCCACCGGGCGGCTCCAGCAGGCGTGCTGGCGAGCGATCGCGGCCTTCTCGCGAAAGAAGATGCCGAGCTGCGCCTCCTCGCCGCGGCTGAGGCGATCGATCGAACCGCCCGGGCCGATCCTCGCCGCGATCTGGGCCAGCTGCGCCGCGCGTCGCTCGATCGCGAGCAGCAGGCCAACGGGGTTGATGTCCTGCTCGCGCATCCGTGCAAGCTGTGCCGAGAGCTCGCTTGTGTCCCCGCCCAGCACCGCATTGACCAAGGGGGCCATCGCATCGTCCTCGCTCGAGGCGCCGATCGCTTCGTAATCCTGTGGCGTCGCGGGGCGCGGGCGCTGGGGATCGGCGTCGACATAAAGCGCGAGCTTGGTGATCTCGGACTGGGCGAGGCGCACATCGAGCCTCGCCGCGCGCGCGATCCGCTCGGCGAGGTCGCCGCCGAGCCGCAGCCCCGCTGCATCCGCCATCGCACGCACGGCAGCGGCGACCGAGCCGGGATCGGGCTGGTAAAACATCACCACGAGCCCATCGGCGCGCTTCTCGAGCAGCTTGGCGGTGCGCGCCTTGTCGGTCGCAGAGGTGGCGACGATGATCACCGGCGCCGCCGCGCCCGCGCCCGCCTCACTCGTCTCGATCAGCGCCCTCACCGCATCGTGCGCATCATCGCCCTGCGCGCGCACGAGGATGTGACGCTTGTCGCCGAACAGCGAGCCCGAGCGCGCCTCGTCTCCCAGCAGCGCGGGATCGCGCTTGAGGTCCGCGCCGGAGAGTTCGACCCGCTCGCCCGGTTCGGGCAGCGCGGCAACGATCTTGGCGGCGGCGGCGGAAGCGCCCGCCTCGTCCGGCCCGCACAGGAAGACGATCCCCGCCTCGAGTGCCTGACGGGGCACGCCGCGGTTGAACTCGGTGTGCCTGAGCTTCACCCGTCCGCGCGCCTCAAGGCTGCGCGCTTCCCACCTCGAGCGCGCCCGCGCGGGCACGCTCGCGCAAGGTGAGCGCGATGCGGGTGGTCATGCGTTCGGCAACGTCCTTGGCGAGGTTCTCAAGCGCGGTCTGTTCGGCGGCAATCGTGGCGTATTCGGAGGAGACGACGTCGATGCCCGCATCCGAGCCCGCAGTCGCATCGAGCAGGATCTCGCCGGTCGAAAGGTCAACGAGCTGGTAACGACTGCGCAGGATGCGCCGCTCGCGGCTGACAGTGTCATCGTTGAGCACGCCCAGCGCCTCGAGCGTGTCGTCGAGGCGCACGTCCAGCCGGTAGGCCGGGGCGGCTTCGCCCGCAGCGCCCAGCCGCTCGCGCAGCGCATTGCGCAAGAGCCAGCCGCCGCGCCCCGGAATGGCGGGCACCTCGACTGCCGCGATCCCCTGCGCCACCGCCGCATCCGATCCGCCCGCATACATCGGCTCGAGCCCGCAGGCGGTGAGCGCCATCAGCGCGGCAAGGGCGGGCAGGCTGCGCCTCATGTGACGATGTTGACCAGCCTGTCAGGCACCACGATTACCTTGCGAATGGGGGCTCCGTCGATCGAACGCTGGACCTTCTCGGAGGCGAGCGCAAGCGCTTCGAGGTCTTCTTTCGGCGCGCCCTTGGGGGCGGTGAGCGTATCGCGCAGCTTGCCCATGTGCTGGACCGCGATGGTCACCTCGTCATCGACCAGCAGCGCGGGATCATGCGCGGGCCAGGGCGCATCGGCGATCAGGCCCCCGCGCCCGAGCCGGGCATGGGCCTCTTCGGCGAGGTGCGGCATCATCGGGCTGACAAGATGCATCAGCACCTCGATCGCGAAGGTGCGATGCGGGCCGGGCGCGGCCTTCTCCGTCGCGCCGGTAAGCTCGTAGATCCGCGCGACGGCCTTGTTGAACGAGAGCGCCTCGATATCCTTGGCGACGGCGACGATCGTCTGGTGCGCCTTGCGCAGCAGCGCGCGATCCTCGCCGGCGCCCTCGGCACCGTCCGCGGCCGATTCGCCCGCGCTCTCGAACACCGAATCGAACAGGCGCCACAGCCGCTGGACGAAGCGCCAGCAGCCCTCGATCCCGTCCTGCGACCACGGCAGGTCGCGCTCGGGCGGGCTGTCGGAGAGCATGAACCAGCGCACCGCATCCGCGCCGTAATCGGCGATGATCGCATCGGGATCGACGACGTTCTTCTTCGATTTCGACATCTTGACGACGCGGCCTGCCGTCACCGGCGCGCCGCTCTCGATATGGACATAGTCCTCGCCGTCTCGGCGCACTTCATTGGGGCTGAGCCAGCTGCCGTCACCGAGGCTGTATGTCTCGTGCGTCACCATCCCTTGGGTGAAGAGAGCCGCGAAGGGCTCCTTCACTTCGATCTGGCCCAGCCGCTCGAGCGCGCGGGTCCAGAAGCGCGAATAGAGCAGGTGCAGGATCGCGTGCTCGATCCCGCCGATATAATGCTCGACCGGCATCCACTGCGCGATCTCGGCCGGATCGAACGGGCGGTCTGTCGGCTGCGAGGCGAAACGCAGGAAATACCACGAGGAATTGATGAAGGTATCGAGCGTATCGGTCTCGCGCCGCGCGGCGCTGCCGCATTTCGGGCAGTCCACGTGCTTCCATGAGGGATGGCGCTCGAGCGGGTTGCCCGGCGTCTCGAAATCGACATCCTCGGGCAAGGTTACGGGAAGCTGGCCTTTGGGCACCGGCACGATCCCGCAGGCCTCGCAGTGGATGAACGGGATCGGCGTCCCCCAGTAGCGCTGGCGCGAGACGCCCCAGTCGCGCAGGCGCCACACCGTCTTGCCCTGGCCCCATCCGCCCGCCTCGGCGCGCGCGATCACCTCGGCCTTGGCCTCGGCGACGCTCATGCCGGTGAGAAAATCGGAATTGACGATGATGCCGTCACCCGATTCGGCCTCGTCGCCGAGCGGCGCATCGGCCTGGGAGGGATCCTTTGCGACCACGCGCGCGATCGGCAGCACATATTTGGTGGCGAACTCGAAATCGCGCTGATCATGGCCGGGCACACCCATCACGGCGCCCGTCCCGTAATCCATCAGCACGAAGTTGGCGATGAACAGCGGGAGCGGCTTGCCGGTGAAGGGATGCCTGACGGTGATCGCGGTGCCGAGGCCGCGCTTCTCACCGGTCTCGAGCGCGGCGGCGGTGGTCCCGCCCTTCTTGCATTCCTCGATGAACGCGGCGACCGCGGGATCGTCGCTGAGCGCCTGCGCCACGGGGTGATCCGCCGCCACCGCGACGAAGCTTGCCCCGAAGATCGTGTCGGGCCGCGTGGTGTAGACCGGGAGCCGCTCGATCGTTGCATCGCCATGGACCAGCGGGGTCCACAACTCGAAACTGAATTCGAGCCCCTGCGACTTGCCGATCCAGTTCTCCTGCATCAGCCGCACCTTCTCGGGCCAGTCCTCGAGATCTTCCAGCCCCTCGAGCAGATCTTGCGCAAAATCGGTGATCTTGAGGAACCACTGGTCGAGCTTGCGCTTCTCGACCTCGGCGCCCGAGCGCCAGCCCTTGCCGTCGATCACCTGCTCATTGGCGAGCACGGTCATGTCGATCGGATCCCAGTTGACCTCGCTCTGGCGGCGATAGACGAGGCCGGCCTCGTAGAGATCGAGAAACAGCGCCTGTTCGTGCCCGTAATACTCGGGATCGCAAGTCGCGATCTCGCGGCTCCAATCAAGCGCGAAGCCGATGCGCTGCAACTGCGCCTTCATGGCGGCGATGTTGGCCCGCGTCCACTCGCCGGGATGGACGCCCTTTTCCATGGCGGCGTTCTCGGCGGGCATGCCGAAGGCGTCCCAGCCCATCGGGTGGAGCACTTCTGCGCCTTGCATCTTCTTGTAGCGCGCGAGCACGTCGCCCATCGTGTAATTGCGCACGTGGCCCATGTGGATGCGCCCTGAGGGATAGGGGAACATCTCGAGGATGAAGCTCTTGGGCTTCTCGCTCGCCGAATTGGCGTGGAAGGTGCCCGCCTCTTCCCACGCGCGCTGCCAGCGCTCATCGGCGCTCGACGGATCGAATCGGGTGGTGCTCATGCTGGACTGCTCGAAAATGGAGGGTGGGCGCGGGAGCGCGCTCAGGTGGCGAGTGCCTTGCGCCTCAGGTCGCGCGCCTTGGTCAGGATGATGTCCTCGAGCTTTTGCACCGTCGCCGCCTGCACCGGCGCATCGACCCAGCCCGGCCCTTGCGCGACCTGGCGGATCGCCGAGACCCTGAGCGCATCGGCGCGCAGATCCTGGTCGAGGATCGTCACGGTCATCTTGACCCGCTCATTGGGGTTCGAGGGGTTGGCATACCAGTCAGTCACGATCACGCCGCCGGCGCTGTCGGCCTGAAGCAACGGGGCAAAGCTCACCGTCTCGAGCGCGGCGCGCCAGAGAAAGGCGTTGACGCCGATCGTGTTGATCTGCGCCGCCTGCAGTTCGGTCGTCGGGCGCTCGCTGCCGCCGCACGCAGCCAGCGCTGCCAGGCTCGCCAAAGCAGGAGCGGCTCGCAGGAGGACAAGATTGGGACGGATCACGGCGGACATTCCTTCATTGGTTCTTGCCCCCCTATAGTCCGCGCGCGGGTGCGGGCAAGGGGAGAGCATATTGGTGAACGCAAGGCCGCATGGCCGGCGTGGCAAGCGGTGTGCGGCGGGAAGGCCGTGCGGTGCGGCAGGCTGTGGGCCTTAAGACACAGGTCGGCACGATTGTGCGCCCCGCGCCGGGGAATGAATTGCGCGGGGCGCAAGCAAACCTATATTCATTGCTGCGCTTCACGATTGAATGCGCACCGGTGGGACCTTGCCGAGATATGTCCGGGCCACGAGATATGTCGAGGCCATCGGTTTTGTTTTCGTTCATCTGGCGTGGCTAAGGTGCTTTTGCACCTTATTATTGGAAAGGCCTTGTTCGCGTGCCCGGTTTGCTCATCCCTTCGGCTGGAAAGCGGCTTTCGCTGCCGCTGATGGTCATGGGCGCGGCGGCCATGCTGGCCTTGCCGACGGCTAGCCTTGCAGTGGTGACATTGGGCGGCGAAGCTGAAACCGTCCGACCGAGCGCGATCGACCTGTTCACGCCTGCCTCGGTCGACCCCGCGCTTGCCGCGCGAATCGCCAGCAAGGCTCGCGAAAAGGGGATCCCCTTCACTCCTGCCGCTGCCAATCCGATCCTGCGCGATCGCACGGTGACGGTCGCGGTTCGGGTCGATTCGCAGACGGCCGAGGCGATCTCGGTGCGCAATGCGACCGAAGTGAGCCCGGGCCTCGGCTCGCCGCTCGCCTCGCTCAAGTCCTCGCGCTTCGATCTGGGTGCCGCGCGCGGTTATCAGAGCTTCGCGCGGGCGGTGAAGGAGGGAGTGAGCCTGCCCTCGAGCGTGCGCAATCTCGCCATGCCCGATCTTGCCGAGTTCGAGCCTGCCAAGCCGAGCGCCGCCGAAAAGCCGGGCCGGCTCCAGCCGCGCATCGAGCTCGAGGATGAGCGCGTTGCCGGGCGCTCGCCCAACACTCTTGATGCCCTCGCCGCGCAGACGGTTGATCTGGGCGGCAGCTTCCGCCTCTCCTCGCGCATCGACGTGACCGCGGGCGTGCGCCTCAGCCAGGAGCGCGAGCGGCTCGATCCGCTGACCAATTCGATCGAGGACAGTCAGGCCGTCTATGTTGGCACTCAGATCAAGTTCTGATCCGATCGAGCGCACTGCAAGTCTACTACTTTGATCTGAAACACCCCGCTGCGGCGGGGTTTTTTGTTGTCTGGCAACACACCACCGTTACTCTTGCGCCAAACACCTGGCGGGAGAGAATGAGCATGAGTCGAGTAGCCATCGTCACCGGAGGCACCCGCGGGATCGGGCGCGCCATCTGCGAGCAGTTGAAGGCGGACGGGTTCACCGTCGTCGCCAATTACGCCGGTAATTCGTCCGCGGCTCAGGCCTGCGAGGAGGCGCTCGGCATCACGTGCTACAAATGGGACGTGGGCGACCACGAGGCGACGCTCGAGGGCTGCGCGAAGGTCGCCGGGGAGATCGGCCCGATCGACATCGTCGTCAACAATGCCGGGATCACCCGCGACGGCACGCTCCACAAGATGAGCTTCGAGGACTGGAACGAGGTCATGCGGATCAATTTGGGCGGTTGCTTCAACATGGCCAAGGCGTGCTTTCCGGGAATGCGGACACGCGGCTGGGGCCGGATCGTCAATATCGGCTCGATCAACGGGCAGGCCGGGCAATACGGCCAGGTCAACTACGCCGCTGCCAAATCCGGCATTCACGGCTTCACCAAGGCGCTGGCGCAGGAAGGTGCGAAGTTCGGCGTCACCTGCAACGCGATCGCGCCGGGCTATATCGACACCGACATGGTCGCCGCAGTGCCTGATACGGTGCTCGAGAAGATCGTCGCCAAGATCCCGGTCGGCCGCCTTGGCCAAGCGCATGAGATCGCGCGCGGGGTCTCCTTCCTTGTCTCCGAGGAGGCGGGCTTCGTCACCGGGTCGACCATGAGCATCAATGGCGGCCAGCACATGTATTGACGCTCACCCGGGGCGATCGCCCGGGGCTCTTCTTGGCGATTCGTTAACCACCTCTCGTTAGAGATACGTAACTCTGATCGACGGCGACGATGTCGCAAGGGAGTGGATGATGACGAAAGCGACCTGCACCGCCAAGGGTCCGGACCTTGCCGAAGCCGGGCCTTCGGCGATGGACGAGGCAGCGTTCAGGGCCGCACGGCGCCGCACGCTGATGCTGCGCAGCGCCAAGGTCGTGTGCGCGAGCGGGGAATATGTCTGCATCGTGCGCGATGTATGCGAGATCGGCACCACGCTCTCCTTCCTCCACGATGTCCCCCCGGACGACCGCATGATCCTCGCGCTCGGCAACGGGCTCACCTATCCGGTCGAGCGGGTATGGTCGGGCAAGCGGCAGGCCGGCTATCGGTTCGGTGCGCAGGTCATCATGGACGAGTTCCTGCACGAGCGCGCACCGTTCGAGCTGCGCCCGATCCGGCTCGCGATCCTTGCCCCAGCCTACCTGATCGATGGCCGCGAGCGCCACGCGGTGCAATTGCTCAATGTCTCGACCCATGGCGCGCTGTTCGAGAGCGCGCACGAGCACGCGCTGCTGCGCCTGTTCGGGTTTCAGATCAGCGGGATGCCGCAATATCTTGGCCAGGTGTGCTGGCGCGAAGGGCACCAGCACGGCCTCAGGTTCCAGCACCCGCTCGCCTTGCAGGAGCTGGCCGAGCTCGCGCTGGCGCTTCAGCCTTTCGGCGCGCCGCGCCCGGGCGAGCACGCACCCGGCGAGGCGGCCCGCGCGGCCTGACGTATGCGCGGAGGTCTTCAGTCGATCATGTATCCCACGACCTTCCAGCCGCCCGCCTCCTTCACCAGCGTCACTGTCTCGAGCGCGCCCGCCCGGTTCGCGAAATTGGTGCGGAACTTGACCGTGACATAGCCGCGCGGCGGCGCCGCGACATATTCGGCGGTGAGGGTGCGGCGCCCGATCGCCTCGCCGAGCGGCACGCGCGCCTGGAGCGATGCCCCGCGCCAGTTCCCGAGCGTGTTGGCCTTGCGGAAGGTTTCGGCGGTGGCGGCAAGGCTCGCTTCCCAGTCGAAGGCATCGACCAGCTCGAGCCAGCCGCGCGCGGCGCTTTCGAACTCCTCGAGCTGCACCGCCTCGATCGCGCTGGCGGGATCGCCGACACGGCGTTCGCGCTGCGCCTCGGGAGCAAGCAGCAGGGCGGCGGCAAGAGCAGTGGTGAGCAGCATGACAAGTCCTCCGATCAGGATTGCGGCCCGCCTGCCGGGTCCGCTGATCAGAGGCTTGTCAGCGCCGGCCGGGCGCAGCGCATCCCCCAATCCCTTGTATCCGAGATTCCGGGGGTCGGCCTGCTCGGCCTCGAGCAACAGCCGTGCAGCCTCGCGGCTGCTCGTCACCTCGAGCTTGCGCCGAGCGTGGCGCAGCCGCTCGTTGATCGTGTGCACGGAGAGCTGGAGCGCGCGCGCCGCCGACTTGGCATCGTGCCCGCCCGCAAGCAGGCGCAGCGTTTCCTTCTCTTTTTGGGTCAGCGCGCCGAGGCCTTGCTCCATCGTGCGGTCCTAGATGGGCAGACCAACACCGCGCCACCCCAAAAAACTTGGTGCCGAGGTCCGCTCCGATGTAGCGTGACTGACATGTCGACGCCCTTCCACCCGCCGGTCAAGCGCTCGATCGCGATCGAAGGGCACAAGACCTCGATCAGCCTCGAGCCGATCTTCTGGGACATGCTCAAGGCCGCAGCCGCGCACGAGGGGCTCGCGGTGAGCACGCTCGTCGCGCGGATCGACGCCGCTCGCATCAAGGCTGACCCGGCACCGGGCCTCGCCAGCGCGATCAGGGTGTGGCTGGTAAGCGGGGAAGCCTAGTATTTCGCGACCGGATCGCTCGCGGGGAAGGTCTCGTCGAGCGCTTCGTCCTGTTCGCTCATCACATCGCCCTTGGTCCGTGTCGCATCCGCGCCGGCATTGCGCACCCCGTCGGGCTCCCCCTTGGAATAGGCGGCAGGGCCCCGCTTGCGCTGGTCTTCTGACAGCGCCCGGAAGAGGGAATAGCCCACGGCGCCCACAGCACCCAAAGCAGCAAGTCGAAAAATCATGGCACGGCCTCGTCGAATGGATTGCACTATATCCAACCGACGCCGGGCGAGGCGGTTTGGTTCCCGCGCCGGAGCGCCTGCTAGTCGTCCACCCGCTCGATATCCGCGCCGACATTGGCGAGCTTCTCCTCGAGCCGCTCATAGCCGCGATCGAGATGATAGATGCGGCGCACCTGCGTCTCGCCCTCGGCGGCGAGCGCGGCGATGACGAGGCTCATCGAGGCGCGAAGGTCTGTCGCCATGACTTCCGCACCCGTCAGCCTGTCGACGCCCTTGACGATCGCGGTGCGCCCCTCGGTCGCGATGTCGGCGCCCATGCGCGCAAGTTCGGGCACGTGCATGTAGCGGTTCTCGAAGATCGTCTCCTTAAGCACGCTGGTGCCTTGAGCCTTGCACAAGAGCGCCATGAGCTGCGCCTGCATGTCGGTCGCGAGGCCGGGATAGGGGGCGGTCGCGAGGTCGACAGGCTTCAGCGCGCCGTTGGGGGAGATCGTGATGCCGCCCTGGTCCTCGCCCACGACCACGCCGATATTGCGCAGCGCGTGGATTGTCGCCTGCATCTCGCTCGCCTTGGCGCCTTCGAGCCGCACTTCGCCCCCGGTGATCGCCGCCGCACAGGCATAGGAGCCCGCCTCGATCCGGTCGGACATCACCCGGTAGGTTGCGCCATGAAGCCGCCTGACGCCGTGGATCGTGAGATCGGAAGTGCCAATCCCCTCGATCTGCGCCCCCATCGCGGTCAGCAGGTTGCACAGATCGACGATCTCCGGCTCGCGCGCGGCGTTGAACAGGCGGCTAGTGCCCTTGGCGAGCACCGCGGCCATCAGCGCGTTCTCGGTCGCGCCGACGCTCACCACGGGAAAGTCGAACTCGCCCCCGGGCAGCCCGCCATCGGGCTGGCGCGCCCGGACATAGCCCTGTGCGAGCTCGATCTCAGCGCCGAACGCCTCCAACGCCTTCAGGTGAAGGTCGATCGGGCGGTTGCCGATCGCGCAGCCGCCGGGCATCGAGACGGTCGCCTCGCCGGTGCGCGCAAGCAGCGGCCCCAGCACGAGGATCGAGGCGCGCATCTTGCGCACAAGATCATACGGCGCGACGTTCGAGGTGATGCGCGAGGCCTCATAGGTGACGACGCGGCCATATTCCTCGGGCCGGGTGCCGTGGATCTCGATCGAGACCCCGAACTGAGTCATCAGGTGCTGGAACCCGTCAATGTCGGCCAGCCGCGGCAGGTTGCGCAGCGTGAGCGGCTCCTCGGTCAGCAGCGCGCAGGGAATCAGGGTGAGCGCGGCGTTCTTGGCACCCGAGATCGGGATGGTGCCGGCGAGCTTGCGCCCGCCGCGAATGATGAGCTTGTCCATCCGGCCAGCCTTAGCGAAACCTCGTCGCGGCGCAACAACCGGGCGGCTCGTTGCACCTGACATTGACCTTGCCGCGGGGGCAGGGCACGGCACGCCTCGCCGCCTCCTGCCTTCCGGGGCGGAGCAAAGGGAGAACTCGATGAGCCAGAAGCCGATCAGGAAAGCGGTCTTCCCCGTCGCCGGGCTGGGCACGCGCTTTTTGCCCGCGACCAAGGCGATCCCGAAAGAGCTGCTGCCGGTGGTCGATCGCCCGCTGATCCAGTATGCCGTCGACGAGGCGCGAGAGGCGGGGATCGAGCAGATGATCTTCGTGACGGGCCGGGGCAAGACCGCGATCGTCGAACATTTCGACATCGCCTTCGAGCTCGAGACGACGATGAGCGAGCGCGGCAAGGACCTCTCGGTGCTCGAGCCCACCCGCGCGACACCAGGCGACATCATGACGGTGCGCCAGCAAGTGCCGCTGGGGCTCGGTCACGCGATCTGGTGCGCGCGCGCGATCGTCGGCGATGAACCCTTCGCGATCTTCCTGCCCGACGAGCTGATGATCGCCAATCCGGGCGGCACCGGCTGCATGAAGCAGATGGTCAAGGCCTATGAGGAGGTAGGCGGCAACCTCATTAGCGTGCTCGAAGTGCCGTGGGAAGAGGTCTCCGCCTATGGCGTGATCGAGCCGGGCCCAGATGATACCGAGGCTTCCGGCGCTCTGACCGTTGTCAAGGGCCTGGTCGAGAAGCCGCCGCGCGAGGCGGCGCCCTCGAACAAGATCGTCTCGGGCCGCTACATCCTCCAGCCCGAGGTGATGCGCGTGCTCGAGGATCAGGAGAAGGGCGCCGGCGGCGAAATCCAGCTGACCGACGCGATGGCCAAGATGATCGGCACCCAGCCGTTCCACGCCGTCACCTTCGAGGGGCGCCGGTTCGATTGCGGCAGCAAGCTCGGCTTCGTCGAGGCGACGCTGGCGCTGGCGATGGAGCGCGAGGACATGGGCGAGGAGGTGCGCGCGATGGCGCGGCGCCTGCTAGGGTAGGGTGCCATTCGGCCACGGCAGCAGCTTCGCCCGCTTCAGACTGCGTCAGGCGGCGTTCAAGCATCGCGGCCCATGGTCCTTGCGCGCGGCAAGCACGATACCCCGGCACGATACCCCGGCACGATACGCTTGCGACACCCCCGCGCAGGGTTGCGGCAAGAGGCGGCCGCAGGCTTGCGCCTTAACGCAACAAGCGGCAAAACGTCATAAACGTGCCACAAGGCGGTAACACGAAACCTTGCGGTAACACGGGGCTGTGGATTTACGCGGAACCGTCATCTTGCTGTGAATCGCATGTAACATTCGCCTGCCAAAGCCCTGCGAACATCAGGAGCAAAGTCGAAGGACTTTCAATGACCGATTTCACGCTGCCCCATGGCATGTCGGAAAGCGACCCGATCCTCGGGCCGATCACCAGCAAGGTGACGAGCCTGCCGCTGAGCGAGCCCGTGACGCCCGAGCCCGTCGGCACCGAGCGCACCAAGTATCGCACCATCTGGATCAGCGACGTGCATCTTGGCACCAAGGGCTGCAACGCGGAGATGCTGATCGATTTTCTCGATACGACCGATAGCGAGACGATGTATCTGGTCGGCGACATCATCGATGGCTGGCGCCTGCAGAAGAAGTTCTTCTGGCCCTCGTCTCACAACGACATCGTCTGGCGCCTGCTCAAGCGCGCCAAGCGCGGCACGCGGATCATTTATATCCCCGGCAATCACGATGAGATGTTCCGCCAGTTCACCGGGCTCAATTTCGGCGGGATCGAGATCCGCCGCGCCGCCTTCCATGACACCGCCGACGGGCGCCGCCTGATGGTGCTGCACGGAGACGAGTTCGATGCGGTGATGATCTCGCATCGCTGGCTCGCCTTTGTGGGCGACTGGGCCTATCGCACCACGATGCAGCTCAACATCGCGGTCAACGGCGTGCGCCGCGCGCTCGGCATGCCCTACTGGTCGCTCTCGAAGGCAGCCAAGCACAAGGTCAAGAACGCGGTCGAGTTCATCGGCAAATACGAGCAGATCGTCGCCCGTGCGGCGGGCGAGCGCGGGGTCGATGGCGTCGTGTGCGGCCACATCCACACCGCTGAATTCCGCGAATTCGAGTTCGAGGGACGCCGCGTCGAATACTGGAACGATGGCGATTGGGTCGAGGGATGCAACGCGCTGGTCGAACATCATGACGGACGCATGGAAATCCTGCACTGGCCCGACATCATGAAGCAGCGCGAAGCCGCTGCGGCCGAGACCGCTGCAGCCTCGGAGGTGACGGTCGAAATCAAGCGCGCGGCCCAAGCTTCCGAGCCCGAGCAAGAGCCGGCGGAGGCGGGCGAAACCGGCGATGGGGCGCGGGAGGCGGCGTGAACCGACCGGTGCGGATCGGCGAGGAGGAGCGCACATGCGCGCTTCCCGCTTTCGAGACGCTCAGCGCGCGCTCGGGTGCAGGCCCCAATGCCCGCCCGAACGCCCGGCTGCCGCGCTCGATCGCGATCGTTACCGATGCCTGGCACCCGCAGACCAATGGCGTGGTGCGCACCCTTTCGACCACCGCCGAGGTGCTGCGCGGTTGGGGGCATGAAGTGACCGTGATCTCGCCCGAGCAATACCGCTCCTTCCCCGCGCCGACTTACCCTGAGATTCGCCTCGCGCTGACGGCGCCGGGCGCGGTTGGGCGGCAGCTGGCTCGCATTGCGCCCGATGCGGTCCACATTGCCACCGAGGGGCCGCTGGGCTTTGCCGCGCGGCGCTATTGCCTCGGTCGCCGCGTGCCCTTTACTACCGCCTACCACACCCAGTTTCCCGATTATCTCGCGCGCCGCACCGGTCTGCCCGCGAGCGTCTTCTGGCCCTATATCCGCTGGTTCCATCGCCCTGCGCAGCAGATCATGGTGGCGACCGAGACGATTCGCGCCTGCTTGCGCGAACAGGGTCTGACGCATCTGACCCATTGGAGCCGCGGGGTCGATCTCGCCTGCTTCACCCCCGATGCCCCGCCCCCGCCCGAATATGCCGGGCTCGAGGGGCCGATCCTGCTCTATGTCGGACGGATCGCGGTCGAGAAGAACATCGAGGCCTTCCTCGAGAGCGACTATCCCGGCACCAAGGTGGTGGTCGGCGATGGTCCTGCGCGTGCGCACCTCGAGGCGAAATTTCCCGGCGCGCTGTTCCTCGGCAAACGCACCGGGCGCGAGCTCGCGGGTTGCTATGCCGGGGCGGACGTGTTCGTCTTCCCGAGCCGGACCGACACTTTCGGGCTCGTCATGATCGAGGCGCTCGCCTGCGGCACGCCGGTCGCGGCCTATCCGGTGCCCGGCCCGCTCGACATCGTCACCGACCGGGTGGGCGCGCTATCCGAGGAACTCGACCGTGCGATCGATGCGGCGCGCTATTGCGACCGGCGCGACTGCGCGCGCCATGGTGCGACCTATAGCTGGGAGGCGGCGACGCGGCAGTTCCTGAACGGGCTCGTCGCGCTCAAGGAAGAGGAATGCGTCTCGCTCCAGGCCCCGCCCGTGCTGGACTTTTAGCACCGCAGCCGCGCTTCTCCTTGCCCAAGGCTACGCTTTGGCCTATCTCTGCTCGCGCCGTGGCCGCTCCTGATGGGGCGGCCCTTATTTTTTCACGCCCTCTTTTCTAGACGGAGACAATTCATGGCCAAGAAGGATCAGCCCACCCCGCTGATGCCGCACGCCACGGCCACCTGGCTGGTTGATCACACCGGCCTTTCGTTTGAGCAGATTGCCGAGTTCTGCGGCCTGCACATCCTCGAGGTCCAGGCGATGGCAGACGATCTGGCGGGCTCGAAATACACCGGCCGCGACCCTGTTCATGCGGGCGAGCTGACGCTCGACGAGATCGCCAAGGGGCAGGAGGATCCCTCCTACTCGCTCAGGATGCACAAGGCGCCGGTCGAGGTCACACGCACCAAGGGCCCGCGCTATACGCCGGTTTCCAAGCGTCAGGACAAGCCCGACGGGATCGCCTGGATCCTGCGCAACCACCCCGAGGTGTCAGACGCGCAGATCGGCAAGCTGATCGGAACGACGCGCAACACGATCGGCGCGATCCGCGACCGCACGCACTGGAACATCCAGAACATCCAGCCCAAGGACCCGGTGACGCTCGGCCTGTGCTCGCAGCGCGAGCTCGATGCAGTGGTCGCCAAGGCGGCCAAGCGCGCCGGCGTGGTCGAGGAAGAGGCGGAGGTCGCGCCTGCGGACGGTCGCAGCGACAAGGACAAGCTGATCGAGGAGCTGCGCGCCGAGCGCGAGGCCAACGTCAAGGCCGCTGCCGAAGCGGCGCAGGAGGCCGAGGCAGAGGCCTGGCTCGCCGCGAAGCGCGAGGCGGAGGCAAACGGTGTCGCGGTCGAGCCCAACGAGGCCTTCGCCGCGGCCACTCCGGCTCCGAGCGAGATCGAGGACGGCGCGGTTCCGCCGCAACCCGCATCCGAGCCCGAGCCCGCACCCGCACCCGCACCCGGAGAGGATGAGGACGAAGAGCGTTCGGGCGAGTGAAGTGATGCTCGCCCGGGCTGCCGGGGCGCAAGCGCGTTGGGGCGCAGGCACAAGAGCGCGCGCCGCGCGGCCATTTCGCGCAGGCTCGCATTCTTGCGAATTCGGCGCACTCCAGCTTGTCGCCGGGCGAGGGATCGTTCATGGCTACTGACATGAATGTCAACACCGTTCCGATTGCCACGCCCTATCATCACCCGGTCCGCTGGGACGCGGCGTTTGAACCGATCGCCCTGCCCGACATGCTTGCGCGCACCGTCGAGCGTGACCCTGCCGCGCCGTTCCTGCATTTCCTCGGGCGCACCTTCTCTTATGGCGAGATCTTCGAATGGGCGAACCGCTTCGCTCATGGGCTGAAGGAGCGCGGCATCGAGCCGGGCGACCGGGTGGGGCTGTTCCTTCCCAACGTGCCGATCTACGCTGCGGCATATTATGGCGCGATGATGGCAGGCGCGATCGTGGTCAACTTCTCGCCGCTCTACTCGGTCGAGGAGCTCGCCTGGCAGGTGGGCGATTCGGGCACGCGGATGCTGGTGACGCTCGATGTGCCCGAGCTTTACCGCACGGCCGCCGAAGTGCTGGAGGCCTCGCCGCTCGAGACGCTGGTGGTCGGCCAGCTTGCGAACATGCTGCCTTTTTTCAAAGGCACTGCGTTCCGGCTGTTCAAGCGCAGCCAGATCGCCGATGTCGCATGGGGGCCGCGCGTGTTGAAATGGAGCGAGCTTCAGGCGGATTGGTCGCTCGAGGCGTGGCAGGCGGGGCGCTCGCCCAAGCTGGTCGAGATCGACCCGCGTCAAGACCTCGCGCTGCTGCAATACACCGGCGGGACGACCGGGCGGCCCAAAGGCGCGATGCTCGGCCATGATCAGCTCTCGATCAATGCACAGCAGGTTGCAGGGCTCAACCCGGCCGAGAACCCGCGCGATGAGGTGCTGCTCGGCGCATTGCCGTTCTTCCACGTTTTCGCCAACACCGCGCTGCTCAACCACGCGGCCGTGTGCGGCGCCTCGATCGCCATGGTGCCCCGCTTCGAGACACGCCAAGTGCTCGAGACAATCGCGAAATATCGCGCAACGGGCTTTCCCGGCGTGCCCACCATGTTCCAGGCGATCCTCGATCATCCCGATCTTGCCGAGACCGATCTCTCGAGCCTCAAGGTCTGCATCTCGGGCGGAGCGCCCATGCCGGGGCCAGTCCATGAGCGGTTCGAGCGCGTGACGGGCGTGAGGCTGGTCGAGGGCTATGGCCTGACGGAGAGTGCGGGCGTCGTTTCGGCCAATCCTTACGAGGGCACGCGCAAGCGCGGCACGATCGGGCAGGTGGTGGCGGGCACCGAGTTCCTGCTGCTCGACAAGGAGGATCCACACACACTCGCCCCGCCGGGCGAACCGGGCGAGCTGGCGGTCCACGGGCCGCAGATCATGCGCGGCTACTGGAACCGGCCCGAGGCGGAAGCCGAGACCTTCGTCACCCACGAGGGCAAGCGTTACTTGCGCACCGGCGATGTCGCGCTGGTCGATGCGGACGGATTTCTCGAAATAGTCGACCGGATCAAGGACATGATCGCGGTGGGCGGCTTCAAGGTCTTCCCGAGCGTGGTCGAGGACGTGATCCTCGAGCACGAGGCGGTGAAGGAGGCGCTCGTGATCGGGGTGCCCGAGGCGTATCACGGCGAGATGCCGCGCGCTTATGTTACCCTGAAGGAGGGCGCCCGGCCCGATGCGGATGCGGATGCGCTCAAGGAATGGCTCAATGCGCGCGTGGGCAAGCACGAGCGGGTCGACCAGGTGGTGATCCGCGAAGAATTGCCCAAGACGCTGATCGGCAAGCTCGATCGCAAGGCGCTGCGCGCCGAGGTGCTCTAGCTCCCTGCGCGCCGATCCGGACTTGCAGCGGGGCTGAGCGCGGCGCTCAGTTGGCGACCTTGAGCGCGGCCTGATCCTCGCTCGTCGACGTCGAGGAGGTCGGCAGCGCGGTCGGCGCCGGGCGCGCCGCCTGGCGCTGGGCATTCGGCGCGAAGCGGCCGTCGACCTGCGCGCCCTGCTCGATCGTCAGCGCGTCATAGTGCACATCGCCCATGATCTGCGCGGTCTTGAGGATGGTCAGCTCGCGCGCCGTGATCGAGCCTTCGACCTTGCCCGAAAGCCGCGCGACCTCGGCCTGCACCGCGCCGTTGATGTGGCTCGCCTCGCCCTGCACCAGGCTCGAGCACTTGATGTCGCCCTCGATCTTGCCGTCCACGTGAAGATCCGCCGAGGCACTGATATCGCCCTTGATCATGACGTCGGAGCCGATCACCGAGAATGTCGCATTGTTGCCAGCCATGGTTCGTCCTTGGGATTTAGCGGGGGGAGGGGGTGTCACCGCGCGCGGCGAGGGTGCGTGGGGCTCCTGTGCGGCGGGCTTCTTTGAGAACATCGGGGGCGGTCTCCAGGAAGGTGCGCGGATTGACCGCGCGATCATTGATGCGGACTTCGAAGTGCAGGTGCGGTCCGCTCGAGCGGCCGGTATTGCCGAGCCCGGCGATCGTCTCGCCCGCCTCGACCTCATCGCCCAGCGCGACATCGAATCGCGAGAGGTGAGCATAGCGGGTCATCACGCCGTTGCCGTGCCTGATCTCGACCGTCTTGCCGTATCCCGATCTCCATCCAACGTAGCTCACCGTGCCGGTCGCGGCGGCGTAGACCGGCGAGCCGATCGGGCCGCCGTAATCGAGCCCGTGATGCATCGCGCCGCGCCCGTTGAACGGATCGCGGCGATAACCGAAGGTCGAGGTCATCCGCCCCGTGGCAGAGGGGACGACCTGCGGCACGCCCTCGAGCGCGCGTTCGAGGGCGCTCATCCGTGCAAGGCTGAGCCCGAGCCGCTCGAAGCGCGGATCGAGCGAGCCGTCCGCCGCGGTCGCGAGCACTTCGAGCGGGCCGCCCATCGCGCTCGCGCCGTTCGCCGCGCGGTCCGAGATCGCGCGCGGATCGAGGCTGAGCTGGCGCAGCGCCTTCTCCGCGCGCCCGGCGCGCCAGTCGGCAAAGCGGGTCATGCTCTCGACGAAAGCGAGCTGCCGCGCCTCGACCTCGGCAAGCCCCGCAGCGTGCGGGAAGAGCGCGCTGACCTTGCGCACCGTCGCGGCGGTCTCGGCCGAGCTGTCGGTCACATTGGTTTCGATCGCCCGGATATCCTCGGGCAGCATCTGGGTGAATGCCTCGAGCGTTTCCTGGCGCCGGACGAGATCCTCGGCGACCTGCTTGAGGTCATCGCCATAGGCATCGAGCCGTTCCTGCGACTTGGCGACCGCGGCTTTTTCCTGCTGGAACGAGGCGAGATCGGCCTGCGCGGAATATTGCTTCCACGCCATCACCGTCATGGAGACTGCCCAGCCCAGCGCCAGCGCCGAGACCGCAGCAGCTGCGCTCATCTGAAGCCTGGAAGAAACCTTTATGAAGCGGACCTGTCCATGCGAGCGCATGAACAATTCGCGATCAGGAAACCAGTTTTGGATGCGCTGCTTGAGCGCGATGCGATCAGTTCGGTCAGACAAGGCGGCCCCATTCGTTATCCTGTCCCGTGAGCGAGGCCGTATCAGGGGGGGCTGGCTGAATCGAATCCGGTTCCCGCGCTAACCGTTGAACCGAAGGGCATTTACGGTGAGCCGTTCAATCACCCAGGTTAGGCTGTGCCGCTCACATAGGTTAATCCGCGCAAACCCTTATGGACGCTTCGCGCCATCGCAAAACCGTCGGCCGATTCGCTCCACTTCATCGGGCGCTGACACGCTTGCGGCGCGCTGCTAAGGGCGCTGTCATGATTGTCGTCCACGTCGCTGGCGCCGCTTGCGCGCCCCGCTGCACCATCCGCTCTGCCTGCGCCTGATGCGACGCCCCTTGCCGGACGATCCGCCTGCATGACGCTGACCGGGCTTCTGGGCGGCAGCTTCAACCCCGCGCATGGCGGGCATCGCCGCATCACGCGCTTCACGATCGATTCGCTGGGGCTCGAGGAGGCGTGGTGGCTGGTCTCGCCCGGCAATCCCTTGAAGCCAAGCGACGACATGGCGAGCCTCTTTGCCCGGCTGCGCTCGGCCGAAGCGCTCTCGCGCCGCGCACGGATCGTGCCGACCGCAATCGAGCTCGAGCTCGACACGCGCTACACGGTCGACACGCTGATCAAGCTGAGGCGGCGCTATCCCAAGCGACAGTTCGTGTGGCTGATGGGGGCGGACAATCTCGCCCAGTTCCACCTGTGGCGCGGCTGGCGCAGGATTGCGCGGACCATGCCGATTGCAGTGATCGCGCGTCCGGGTTATAATGCAGATGCCATGACGAGCCCCGCCATGGCCTGGCTCAGGCGCTACCGGGTGTCTGCGGCCAGCTTTCGGAAACGGGGGCAATGGAGCGCACCGGCCCTGGTGTTATTGCGTTTCGATCCGGACCATCGCTCGGCGTCGGCGATCCGCCGCGCCAATGCGCAATGGGCCTCAGAGCTTCTGGGGCAGGATCGGATTGGGTCTTCTTCCCAACGGAAAAGCCCCGCAGCAGCGCCGCGCGACCGCTTGACGCATCGTCGCATCGAAAGCTGGGAAGACGCATGAGGGCCGTTGCTCTCATCGTGCCCTTCCCTTGTTCCGCCATCGGCGCGTCCCATATTTCCACTGCCCTGATATCTGGAGAACCTTCATAGCCTATGACACAGGCATATTCGCCGCTGGCGACCGCCCCGGCCCCTTCTGTCCGCCCCGTGCCCATGCCCAGCGACGCTAGAGAGGACGCGCTGCACGAGCTGGTTCTCGCCCAGCTCGACGATGATCAGGCGATCGAGATCGTCTCGATCCCGCTCGAGGGCAAGAGCTCGGTTGCCGATTACATGGTGATCGCAAGCGGGCGCTCGACGAGGCAGGTTGCCGCGATGGCGCAGAAGCTCGCCGAGCGGGTCAAGCAGGCGGGCTTTGGCCCGGTCCACATCGAGGGGCTCTCGCAGGCCGACTGGGTGCTGATCGATGCGGGCGACGTGATCGTCCACCTGTTCCGCCCCGAAGTGCGCAGCTTCTATAACCTTGAGCGCATGTGGTCGTTCGAGGGCGGAGAGGCGAAGGTTTCGTAAGCGTCCTTCGGTGCGCTCGCCCATCGGGGCGAGTGTCCTCGCCAGACGCGCGGCACAGCGCGCCCGCTGCGGGCCGCCGGTCGGCCTTGCGATCGCTGATGCGATCGAGCCAGCGCCGACCGCGCACTCCAAGCCAATCCGATGCCACCAGGCGTCACGAGGCCACGCGGCCGCCCCGCAGGTGTCCCGCAGCGCAGCGGAGGGAACAGCACCGAGGACGCGCCCACGGGGGCGCGCAAACGAAGGGTCTTTCTCATCCTCCTCCACGTCATCGCTCGCGGAAAGATAGCCCGCTCGCCCGAGGCCGAGCTCGTCGCGCGCTACGAAAAGCGGCTGACGTGGCCGGTGAAGCTCACCGAATTGCCCGAGACAGGCGGCAAGATCCCCGAACCGCTGACGCCCCGCAAGATCGTGCTGCTCGACGAGCGTGGCAAGGCGATGTCTTCGGAGGATTTTGCGTCGATGCTCGGCGAGTGGCGCGACCAAGGGGTGCGCGAGGCGCGCTTCGTGCTGGGCGCGGCGGACGGGCACTCGGTCGAGGACCGCGGCGAGGCCGATCTCCTCCTCGCTTTCGGGCCGGCGACGTGGCCCCACCTGCTCGCCCGCGCCATGCTGATGGAACAGCTCTACCGCGCCTCAACCATTCTTTCCGGACACCCGTATCACCGGGCGTGATCCTGTGGCACAGCGGCCTCCCGTGACATCCCGCGCGCTTTTCCCCCTTGCCCTTTTCCCGCTTGCCTGCGCTTGCGGCATTGCGCTTGCCGCCCTGCTCTGGTTGCCCGCCAGCCAGGCGCAGCGCTCGGCCGCGATCCTGCGCCCGGCCGAGGCGCGCGCGCAGCTCGAGGCGGCGATCGAAGCCAGCGCCGAGGCCAAGGCGCGCGCGCGGGGTTTCGAGCAAGCGGCACAGGAAGCGGAAGAGGCGGCCACGCGGCTGCAACAGGAGGCCGCCGCTCTGGCCGCGCAGATCCAGGCCTCGGAAGCCGACATCGTCGCGGCCCGTGCGCGTTTCTCGCTCGCGCAGGTTGCGCGCGCGCGGCTCTCGCGTCGGCTCGCCGCGCGCCGCCAGCCACTCGTCAGGCTGACCGCCGCGCTCCAGACCACCGCGCGCCGGCCGCTCGCGCTCTCGGCGCTGCAACCGGGATCGCTCAAGGAGCTGGTCTATATGCGCGCGGTGCTGGGCAGCGCCGTGCCTGAGATCCGCGCGCGCACGCAAGGGCTGCGCGAGGATCTCGCACGCGGGCGCGCGCTCGAGCGGCGCGCGAGCCGTGCGCTCGCTGCGGTCAGCGCGAACGAGCGGGCGCTGCGCGAGCGGCGCGAGGCCCTCGCCGCGCTCGAGGCTCGCCAGCGGATCTCCTCGCGCGAGGCCCGCGCCAACGCCGCGCGCGAGGCGCAGCGCGCACTCGCGCTGGCCGAGAGCGCGCGCGATCTCGATGGGCTGGTCGATCAGTTGAGCGCGGCCGCGGCGCTGCGCGAGGAACTCGCGGCGTTGCCCGGCCCCGTGCGCCGCCCCGCGCGGCTCGGGCAAGCCTCGGGCGATCCCGTCGCCCCGGCGAGCGAACCCACGCCAAGGCCCGCCGCGCGCCCAGCCGCCCGGCCACCCGTAATCCAGCTCCCGGTTCAGGGCCGCACGCTCGCAGGCTTCGGCGAACGGCGTGCGAGCGGGCTGCGCAGCCGCGGGGTGACGCTCGCCCCGGTGCCGGGCGCGCAGATCGTCGTCCCCGCCGCCGGACGCATCGCCTTTGCCGGACCCTATGAGGGCTTCGGCCGGATCGTCATCATCGAGCATCCCGGCGGGTGGACCAGCGTCGTCACCGGCATGGCCCGCACCGCAGTCGCGATCGGGCAGAGCGTGCTGCGGGGCGAGCCGCTCGGGGTGGCGGGCAGCGCCAACCAGCCGATCACGATCGAGCTGAGGCGCGGTGCCGATCCGGTCAATCCTCTCAACTACATCGGCTGACCCCCCGCGCTTGCCCGAAAAGCCTGGCCGAAAATTCCGCCTCCTTTCGAGACGGGCTTCCCGCTGAAAGCCGCCTCCTCTTGAAACCTGTGCGTTTCTGCACAAGTATGCGGTCGGGATCAGGGGCAAATCGCAAGGCTTCGGCCAGGCCACACATACGCCAGCCGCTCTCATCTGGCGTTAAGGCTGCTGAAGCGATATCAAGCATCCTTCACAAGGAGCATGTCCGTAGATGAAACTCGCCGCCCTCCTGCGCACCGCCGCGCTCGTCACAGCCGTCGCCATTATCCCCGCGACCACCGCCACCATGGCGCAGGTCGATGGCCGCGCAGGGCCGGAATTCTCGAAACTGTTCGCGACCTACCAGCGCATCAAGATGAGCTATGTCGAGCCGGTCGAGGACGAAATGCTGGTGCGCGGCGCGATCGACGGGATGCTGGCGGCGCTCGATCCGCACTCGGCCTATCTCGACGGCAACGATCTCCAGCGCCTCGAGACGATGATCGACGGCAATTATTCGGGCCTTGGCCTCTCGGTGGTGCAGGAGGATGGCGCGGTCAAGGTCATCTCGCCGTTCAAGGGCAGCCCGGCGGACCAGATGGGGATCAAGGCGGGCGACTTCATCACGCATCTCGATGGCGAGCTCATCTATGGCGGCGATCTTGACGAGGCGGTCGCGCGGATGCGCGGCAAGGCCGGCACCTCGATCGAACTCACCATCTTTCGTCCCGGACGCGACCAGCCGTTCGAAGTCAGCGTGACGCGCGGCGTGATCGAGCTGGAGCCCGTCACCCACGAGGTCATGCCGGGCAATATCGGGGTGATCTCGGTCAACGAGTTCTCCGCCGATGTCGGCGCCGATGTCTACAACGCCTGGCGCAAGATCCGCGAGGAGGTCGCCGGGCGGCCCGCCGGGCTGGTGCTCGACCTGCGCTCCAATCCGGGCGGCAGTCTCGACGAGGCGGTTGCGCTCTCGGACCTGTTCCTGAGCGAGGGGCGGATCGTCTCGCAGCGCGGACGCGCACGCGGCGAAACGCTGCTCTACGATGCCGAGACGGTGTTCCGCGGCGACATGGCCGAAGGCGTGCCGGTGATCGTGCTGATCGATGCAGGCTCGGCTTCGGCCTCCGAGATCGTTGCGGGCGCGCTGCAGGATCATCGCCGCGCGCTCGTCATGGGCGAACGCAGCTTCGGCAAGGGCTCGGTCCAGTCGTTGCTCCCGCTCGGCACCGATGCCGCGCTCAAGCTGACCACGGCGCGGTATTACACGCCCTCGGGCAAATCGGTGCAGGAAGGCGGGATCGCGCCCGACATCAAGGTGCCGCAGCTCTCCGATCCCGATCTCGCACTGCGCGAGAAATATCAGACCCGCGAGAGCGATCTGCGCGGCCACCTCATCAACGAGCTCGGCATCAAGGACGAGGCGCTGGAAGACGACAAGATCGACGATCCGCGCTTCCAGCTGACCGCCGCCCAGCTCGAGGAGCAGGGGATCGAGGACTTCCAGCTGCACTACGCGCTCGAGACCCTGCGGCGCACGACCAAGAGCTCGGTCGCGCTGCGGCGCTGAGCCGCACGGGTCGAGCCGGGCGGGGCAATGATCGAGGGGAATGCGGGCGATGCCACGGCTTGACCTTGCGCGCCTCATCGCGCTGGCGCTGCCTGCCGTTTTGCTCGGCGGAGCCTATGTCTCTCAATATGGCTTCGGGCTTTATCCGTGCGAGATGTGCTGGTGGCAACGTTATCCCCATTTCGCCGCGATCGGGTTTGCCGCCATCGCCTTCGCCATCCCGCCCAAGCGGCTTTGGACCGTCCTGGCAGCGCTCGCGATCCTCGCTTCTGGGTTCATCGGCGGCTTTCACGCCGGCATCGAATATGGCTGGTGGCCGGGCATCACCGGCTGCGCGCGGGTGGGCGGGGTCGACGTGCTCGATCCCACCGCCGCGCCGCTGATCCGCTGCGACCAGGCTCCGTGGGATCTCTTCGGCATTTCCTTGGCGGGCTTCAATTTCCTCTTTTCTGCAGGGGGAGCAATCGCCATCTTGGCGTTGGCGACGCCGCAAGGCAGAAAGGCATGACACATGAAGCGCGATGAACTCCACCGGATGATCCGGGTCGATCAGGCCGGCGAATTCGGCGCGACGCGGATCTATGAAGGCCAGCTCGCGGTGATGGGCGATCGCGGGCCGCATTCGGCCGAGATCCGCCACATGGCCGAGCAGGAGAAGGGCCACCGCACCAAGTTCGATGCGATGCTGGCGAAACGCGGTGTGCGCCCGACGGCGCTCCAGCCGCTCTGGTCGATGGCGGGCTATGCGCTGGGCGCAGGCACTGCGCTGATCGGGCCGGAAGCGGCGATGGCCTGCACCGCAGCGGTGGAGGAGGAGATCGACCGGCACTATTCCGAACAGCTCGATCGCTTGCAGGAAACCGAGGCCGACCCCGAGCTTGCCGCGATGATCGAGGAATTTCGCGAGGACGAGCGCGAGCACCGCGATGCAGCGCTCGCCAACGGTGCCGAGCGCGCGCCAGCCTATCCGCTGCTCGCGGGCGCGATCAGGCTCGGCTGCCGGGTGGCGATCAAGGTCAGCGAGCGCATCTGACGGTCGGATTGCCGCGAAATCCGCTTCACAGGCCGTTCAGCGGCGTTCATGTAGCCAGACACACACCGCGACCGAGAGGAACCGCCATGACATTCGCCGCCAGAGCCGCCGCGCTCCCGCTTATCGCTGCTGCCCTTGTGCCTTTCGGCCCCGTCGCCGCGCAGGACCAGCCGGGCGACCGCGTCAACATGGTGATCGCCTACAGCGAGGATGAATGCCCCGAGGCGAGCGAGGAAGGCGAGATCGTGATCTGCGAGATTCTGGTCGAGGCCGAGCGTTATCGTATCCCGAGCAATCTTCGCAGCAGCGACAGCCCGCAAAACCGTTCATGGGTGCGCGATGTCGAGAAGATCCGCTATATCGGCGCCTTCGGCACGATGTCGTGCGATCCGGCGGGCGCTGGCGGGTTCACCGGCTGCACCCAGCAGATGATCGACGCCGCCTATCAGGACAAGCAGGAGGGCTCAAAGGTCCGCTTTGCCCAGCTCATCGAACAGGCGCGGCAGGAGCGTCTCGCCGGGATCGACGCTTCGGCCGAAGCCGAGCAGAGCCGGGTCGAGGAGATCGAGCGCGAATATCTCGAGCGCCTCGAGCGCGAGCGCAACGCGCCGCTGCCGGGCGAGGTGGACCCGGCGCTGACCCCGCCCGAGGAACTGGCAGAGCCGCGCATCATTCCGGTGCCGCCTTCCAAGCCCGGCCCGTTCGACGGTGATGACGAGGAGCAGGTGCCGCTCGATGCCGCCCCGCCGCCGGGCAATCCCGGCAGCTAGGCCCGCCCGCCGTCAGATCCCGTAATAGTCGCGATACCACGCGACAAAGCGTTTGATGCCCTCGCGCACATCGGTCTGCGGGGCATAGCCGGTGAGCTGCTTGAGCAGCGTCGCATCAGCCCAGGTCGCGGGCACGTCGCCCTTCTGCATCGGCATGAAATTGCGGATCGCGGGGCGCCCGCACTCCGCCTCGATCGCCTCGACGAAATCCATCAGCCGGACGGTCTGCGAATTGCCGATATTGACGACGCGGAAGGGCGCGGCGGGCGAGAGCGAATCCCACTCGGCGATGTCTGACGGGCTCTCAGGCCTCACCGGCGCCGCGTCGATCAGCAGCCGGATCGCCCGCACGAGATCGCTCACATAGGTGAAATCGCGGTGCATCTCGCCCTGGTTGTAGATGTCGATCGGCGTGCCCTCGAGGATGCCGCGGGTGAACTTGAACAGCGCCATGTCCGGCCGTCCCCACGGGCCGTAGACGGTGAAGAAGCGGAACATCGTGGTCGGCAGGTTCCACAGATGCGCGTAGGAATGCGCCATCGCCTCGTTCGCCTGCTTGGTCGCGGCGTAAAGCGTCAAGGGCGTCGCGCATTTCTGGTGCTCGGCGAACGGCATCGTCTCGTTCGCGCCATAGACCGATGAGGTCGAGGCCATCAGGAGATGGGCCGGGGCAAGTTCGCGCGCACATTCCATCACGTTGAAGGTGCCCACGAGGTTTGCATCGACATAGGCGCGCGGATTCTCGAGGCTGTAGCGAACCCCCGCCTGCGCCGCCAGGTGAACGATCACATCGGGCTTCGCCTCGCTCGCCACGGCGTGCAGGCGCTCGAAATCCTCGAGCATCCCCTCGTGTGCCGAGAAGCCGGGATGCTGGAGCAGCATCTGGTGACGCCGCTGTTTCAGCCGCACATCGTAATAGTCGGTCATCCCGTCATAGCCGACCACCCGCCAGCCCTCCTCAAGCAGGAGCTGCGCCAGATGATAGCCGATGAAGCCGGCGCTGCCGGTGATGAGCGCGGTTTTCATGATGAAGGGGTCAGCTCAGCGCGATGTCGGGCGCGTCTTCCTGCTTCATGCCGACGACGTGATAGCCTCCATCGACATGATGGACCTCGCCCGTTACCCCCGAGGAGAGCCCCGAGAGCAGATACAGCCCCGCCCCGCCGACATCCTCGATCGTGATATTGCGCCTGAGCGGCGCGTTGAGTTCGTTCCACTTGAGGATGTAGCGGAAATCGCCGATCCCGCTCGCCGCCAGCGTCTTGACCGGGCCGGCGCTGATCGCGTTGACGCGGATGCCCCTCGGGCCGAGATCATTGGCGAGATAGCGCACGCTCGTCTCGAGCGCGGCCTTGGCAACGCCCATCACGTTATAATGCGGCACCACCTTCTCGGCGCCGTAATAGCTCAGCGTCAGGATCGCGCCGCCTCCGGTGCCGTCCTCCCGGAGGGGGGGCATCATCGCCGCCGCGCGCTTCGTCACCGCGACGAGCGAATAGGCCGAGACGTTCATCGTCATCAGGAAATTCTCGAGGCTGGTGTCGACATAATGGCCGCGCAGCTCGTTCTTGTCGGAAAAGCCGATCGCGTGGACGACGAAGTCGAGGGTTTCCCAGCGGCCCTTCAGCGTCTCGAAGGCGGTATCGAGCGAGGCCATGTCGGATACGTCGCATTCGAAGGTGAAATCGCTGCCCAGGCTCGCGGCGAGCGGCTTGACCCGTTTCGCCAGCGCCTCGCCCTGATAGGAGAAGGCGAGCTCGGCCCCCTGCGCCGCCAACGCCTTCGCGATCCCCCAGGCGAGCGACTTGTCGTTCGCCAGCCCCATGATGAGGCCGCGCTTGCCCTCGATCAGTCCGCTCATCCTGCATCTCCTTGGTCAGTGTCCGCCTCGGGCTCGGCGAGCGCGGCGTTGAGCTCCGCTCCGATAACGACCCCGAGCCCGACGAGCCAGAAAAAGAACAGCGCCACCATGATCCCGGCCAGGCTGCCATAGGTCAGATCGTAGACGAAGAACTGGCTGAGGATCGGTGGCAGCGCGGTGGTGACAGCGAACCACCAAACCGTCGTGATCGCCGCGCCCGGCCACTTGGGATAGGTCTTCGCGCGGTATTCGATCGGGGCGAGCGCCACGAACAGCAGCCACAGCGAGAGGAACAGCCCGGCCGCAGGCAGGAGGCGCGAGATGTCGAGCGATCCGGTCGCCTCGGCAAGCTGCGGCACCCAGGCGATGATGAATTGCTGCGCCGCCCCGATCGCGACCTGCGCAAACAGCGAGAGCAGCAGCAGCACCACCGCGCCGATGATCAGCCCCGCCGAGGCGAGCCGCGCACGCCAGAACGCCATCACCGCCTTGGTGCCGTAAGCGCGGCGCAGCACGTCGCGGATCGTCTCGATCAGGCTCGAGACCGACCACAGGGCCGCCCCCGCGCCCAGCCACAACAGCCAGCCGGTGCGAGCGTCGATCACGCTCGTGGCGACCGGCTCGATCACCGAGCGCACCGTCGGCGGGGTCGCCAGCAGCACCGTCTCGATGATGATCCGGCGATCCTCGACCTCGCCGACGAGCTGGAACAGCGCGCCAGCGAGGATGAAGAACGGGAAGATCGCAATCATCGCCAGATAGGCGAGATTGCCCGCATGGATGAAGCCATCCTGATAGGTGCCAACCAAGGTGCGCTTGGCGATCTCGAAGGGGCGTGTGCCGGGGCCGAGTGTCCGTTTGACATGGCCGACGAACGAGCGCGACTCCTGGCGCATGGCATGTCCAGCGCGTTGGTGCCGCCGCCGCCGCGCTTCGGGCGAAAGCGAGGTGCGCTCGCGGGTCTCGAGCGCGTCGTCGTCATCATCGCAGACCGGGATGGGGCGTTGCTTGACCATGGTCTTGCCTCCTGCCCCCATTCCCCTCGACGCTCCCCTTTGGCGGTTGTTCCGACCCGCTGCCCCGGCGATGCCGACTAGAACCCGAACTTGGCGCGCGGGCGGCCGGGATCGGTCCAGCCCTCTAGCCGCTGCTCGAGCTCGCTCGTATCCTCGGGCAACTGTATCTCGAGCGTGACGAGCTGATCGCCGCGCTCGGGCGGCGCATCATCGGACGCCCCGGCCCTGCGTGGCTTCGTCCAGCCCTTGCCGCCGAGCCGCAGCACGGTGCCGCCATGCGTGCCCGGCTTGATCGTCAGCATGACGGGGCCATCGACCGTGGGACACTTGACCTTCGCCCCGCGCACCGCCTCGTCGAGCGTGATCGGCAGGTCCATGCGGATGTGGTCGCCATCACGGCGGAAGAAGGGATGCGGGCCGATCTCGACCATCACGATGCCATCGCCCGGCCCGCCCGGACCCTGGTGGCCCTTGCCGCGCAGGCGCATCTGCGTGCCATCATCGACACCGGGCGGAAGCTTGAGATTGATCGCCTTGCCATCGGCCAATGTGATGCGCTGATCGCGCGCCGCCGCCGCATCGACGAACGGGACCGCGAGGCGATACTGGATGTCCGCACCTTTGCGCGGCGGCGGGGGCGGCGCGCCGTTGCGCCCGCCAAAGCCGCGCC
Organism: Erythrobacter sp.; assembly: GCA_036350735.1. Taxonomy (GTDB): domain Bacteria; phylum Pseudomonadota; class Alphaproteobacteria; order Sphingomonadales; family Sphingomonadaceae; genus Erythrobacter. The sequence goes on along the minus strand of JAZBNR010000011.1, from coordinate 225,998 downwards.
GCGCGCCTGCGCCTGCGCCGCGATTGCGGCCGCCGCCGAACAGACCCTCGAACAGGTCGCCGAGGTCCACGTCGTCAGGCGAGAAGCCGCCGCCGAACTCGGCATCGCCGAAGCCGCCGGGCGGTGGACGGCGAAAGCCGCCGGAACTGCCCATGCCGGCCCCCGCGCCGCGCCCGAAGCCGCCATTCATGCCCGCGAACGGGTTGAGCGGATTGCCCTCGCCATCGATCTCGCCGCGATCGAATTGGGCGCGCTTGTCCTTGTCGGAAAGCAGATCATAGGCCTTGGTCACATCCGAGAACTTCTCGGCGGCCTTGGGATTGTCCTTGTTGCGATCGGGGTGCAGTTCCTTGGCGAGCTTGCGATAGGCGCTCTTGATGTCCTTCTCGGACGCGGTGCGCTGGATGCCAAGGGTGCTGTAGGGATCAGCCATGGTGTGTTAGCTAGGTGGATCGCCCGCGCGAGGCAAGCGGTCACGTGCTTGGGGACTGCGACTATCCGCTGCGGGATTCTTGCCCGCTGGCGGTTTCCTACCGAGAAGCGAGCGCCTATGTGGCGGGGATGAGATGCTATCGCCATTCGCACGTCAGTCTTGCCCGGAGGCCGCGGAAGCAACCCGCGCGTTTTTCGCGCCTGGACTGTGTAACAGGCGGTTCAAGGGTGGCGTGCGAGCGATGAACGGAGAGAATGGACCTGCCATGAGTGCCCCTGCGACCCTTGACGATGCCCAGCTTGCCGACAGCCAGATCGCTCCGGGCGCGGACCCGTTTGCGCTGTTTGACGAGTGGTTCGAGGCGGCCGAAGCGAGCGAACCCAACGATCCGAACGCGATGGCGCTGGCGACCGCGACGCCGGAAGGCGCGCCTTCGGTGCGCATGGTGCTCTTGAAGGGCCATGGCGCGGATGAAGGCGGCTTCACCTTCTTCACGAATGCCGAGAGCCGCAAAGGGAGCGAGATCCGCGCCAACATGCAGGCCGCGCTGCTGTTCCACTGGAAGAGCCTGCGCCGCCAGATCCGGATCGAGGGCCGCCTGACCGAGGTGAGCGCCGAGCGGGCCGACGCCTACTTCCATTCGCGCCCTTACAAGAGCCAGGTCGGGAGCGCGGCGAGCGACCAGTCGCGCCCGCTTGGCTCCAGGCAGGACTACATCGACCGGGTCAAGGCGCTGTGGGAAGAGCACGCCGAGGCGGGCCGCGTGCCGCGCCCGGCGCACTGGACCGGCTTCACCCTCGCGCCAGAGCGGATCGAGTTCTGGATGGACCGCGACAACCGGCTGCACGACCGCCGCCTGTTCACGCTGACGGGCGCGGGCGACGCGCTCGGCTGGCAGGACGAGCTGCTCTACCCGTGACCCAACCCATCCCCTACTGGCACGTCGATGCCTTCAGCGCCCGGCCCTTCGGCGGCAATCAGGCGGCGGTGATGGTGCTCGAGGAATGGCTGCCCGACGAGGTGCTGGTCGCGATCGCGGCGGAGAACCTGTTCGCCGAGACGGCCTTCGTGGTGAAGGATGCGACCGGTGAGGCGGACTGGGAGCTCAGATGGTGCACGCCGACCTATGAGATCGCGCTGTGCGGCCATGCGACGCTGGCGAGCGGGCATGTGCTGCTGGGCCGCGACGGGGGGGATCGGATCACCTTCCGCACGCGGCTTTCGGGTGTGCTGGAGGTTCAGCGGCTGGTCGAGGGTTACGAGCTTGCGCTTCCCGCTATCCGCACCGTGCCCTGCGAGCACCCCGAGGCGACCGCGCTGCTCGGCAGGGAGCCGGCGAGCGTCCATCGCTCCGAACTCGGCTACAACGTGTTCCTCTACGAGAGCGAGGCCGATATCCGCGCGCTGGAGCCCGACATCCGCGGGCTGGAGAAGCTGGGCAAGGACCAGTTCATCGCCACCGCACCGGGCGATGCGACCGACATCGTGAGCCGCGTCTTCGTGCCCGGCGGCGGGGTCGACGAGGACAGCGTGACCGGCTCGGCCCATGCCGTGCTCACCCCCTATTGGGCGCAGCGGCTCGGGCGGACAAGCTTCACCGCGCATCAGGCCTCGCGGCGCGGCGGCGACCTTGCCCTGCGGCTCGCCGCGGACGATGATGGCGAGCGCGCCTGGCTTGGCGGCCCGTGCGTAACGGTGGTCGAGGGGGTGTTCCACCTGTAATCGCCCCGCAAGGCGCAAAAGGGCGCTTTCCTACAGCCTAACGCACCGGGTAAAGCGCGATCACGTCGGCGGCCTGCTGAAGCATGGGCGGGCGCTCCGCGCTGGTGGAATGACCGAGCCGCACCAGCGTCACGCGCTGCTCGGGCGAGACGAGGACATACTGGCCCATGTGGCCGATCAGCGCGAACAGGCTGGAGGGCGCACGGTCCGGGAAAAGCGGGTGGCCGGCCTCGAGGCGCGGGTCGGGGCGGTTCATCCAGATCTGGAAGCCGTAATGCTCGCTCGCGGGGCTCGGCTCGATCATCTGGGCGATCCAGCGGCTGGGGACGAGCTGCTCGCCCTCGGGGCTGCGTCCGCCGCGGCGCAGGAACTCGCCGAAGCGGCCCCAGTCGCGCGCGGTCGCGTGCATCAGGCTGCCGCCGATGAGCGTGCCCGAGGCATCGTATTCGGGGACGATCGAGGCCATGCCGAGGGGGGCGAACAGGCGCTCCTCGAGATAGGACTGGACAGCGCGGCGGCGGGCCTCGGGGTCCTCGCTCTCGGTCAGCGCGCGCGCGGCGATGTCGGCAAGGATGACGGTGGTGTTGGAGGAGTATTCGAAGGTTGCGCCCGGTTCCGCCTCAAGCGGCTGCTCCTTGGCCCAGCGCGCCATGTCGTCGCGCCCGTCGAGGAAGAGCATGCGCACCTCCGAACTCTCATAGGGCGGATCGCCCGCCTCGGTATGGCGCAGGCCGCTCCTCATCTGGAGCAGCTGGCGCAGCGTGATCTCGGCGCGCGGATCGCCGGGTCGCTGCCACAGGGGGACGGGGGCGGGCTCATCGAGGCTGAGAAGACCGTCGGCAACGAGCATCCCGATGAGCACGGCGGTGACGGTTTTCGCCATCGACCAGCTGATGAAGCGGGTGTCGGCATCGTAGCCCTTGGCGTAGCGCTCGGCCGCGATCGCGCCGTCGGCCAGCACCAGCACGGCGCGGGTCTCGCCGAGCCCGTCCCTGGTGAAGAGGTCGTCGACCTCGCGGGCGAGCTCCTCGCGCGGGGCGCCAGCCGTGTCTGTCACCGCGGCCATCGCGGCTTCGTCGAGCGGCGGCGGCGGGCCGGGCACGCCCTCCCCGCAGGCGGCCGCCAAGAGGCAGGCTGGCAAAAGCGCGAGGGCGGCGATAGGGGGGTGCAGGGGGCGCATCATGGCGCCGCGTCCATCCCCCAAGTCACCCCATCTTGGCAAGAGTGTGGTGAATGGGGAATGTCGGCAAGAGGATCAGGCGATGAACGCAAGAGCGAGATCGAACAGGGCGCGCCCCTGGGTGCGCGCCGGGCTGATGGTGCTGGCGCTTGCAGCAGCGGCGCTGGCAGCGCTGCTGTGGGCCTATGGCGGGGCGATCCGCGGCTATGCCGATGTCGGCACCTCATACGCCGCTCGGGTGGCCTGCTCGTGCCGGTTCGTCGCGGGGCGCAGCCTCGACGATTGCGAGAAGGACAAGCTGGGCGGCATGGAGCTGGTGACGCTGGTCGACGATGCCGGGACAAAGAGCGTGACCGCGCGCTTCCCGCTCGTCACCGCCAACACCGCGACCTATCGCGAAGGCTATGGCTGCGTGCTGGAGCGCTGGCAGGGCTGAGGCGAAAGCTGGGTTGCGGGAGCCTCGGTGGCGTCGATCCAGCCGCCGCCGACCACACGCTCGCCGCAGTAGATCACCGCCGCCTGACCGGGCGCGACGCCGAATTCGGGCTCGGCGAAGCGCAGCGTCACCGCCCGGCCTTCGCCAAGCTGGCCCTCGAGCGTCACCGGCACCGGCTTCGCCAGGCTGCGCACCTTGGCGGTGAGCGGCGCATCGGTGGCATCGGGCACGCCGCCGATTGCGTTGGTCTCGATCACCCGCGCAGCCGCAACCGCGAGCATCCGCTTGGGGCCGACGCGCACCTCGCGCCGCGCGGCATCGAGGCCCACGACATAGAGCGGCTCGGGCTGCCCGCCGATCTCGAGCCCCTTGCGCTGACCCACGGTGAAATGGACGATGCCCCGGTGCTGCCCGAGCACCTCGCCGGTCGCGGCGTGGACGATATCGCCGGGCGCGGCGCCTTCGGGGCGCAGCTTGGTGACGATCTTGGCATAATCGCCATCGGGCACGAAGCAGATGTCCTGGCTGTCAGGCTTGGCGGCGTTGCGCAAGGCGGCCGCCTCGGCCAGTTCGCGCACCTGCGTTTTGGGGAGGCCGCCCAAGGGGAAGCGGATGTAATCCAGCTGTTCCTGCGTGGTGCCGTAGAGAAAGTAGGACTGGTCGCGCGCCGGATCGAGCGCACGGTGGAGGTGTGGGCCGCCTTCCGCCACGACCCGCCGCACGTAGTGCCCGGTCGCAAGGCAATCGGCGCCGAGCTCGCGCGCCATGCGAAACAGGTCGGTGAACTTGGGCCCCATGTTGCAGCGGATGCAGGGGACAGGCGTGCGCCCGGCGAGATATTCGTCGGCGAACTGATCCACCACACTTTCGCGGAAAGCGCTCTCATGGTCGAACACGTAGTGCGCGATCCCGAGCCGATCCGCCACCGCGCGCGCATCGGCGATGTCGTCACCCGCGCAGCAGGCACCCTTGCGCCCCGTGGCAGCGCCGTAATCGTAGAGCTGGAGCGTGATGCCGATCACTTCGGCCCCGGTCTCGGCGGCGAGGGCTGCGACCACGGACGAATCGACCCCGCCGCTCATCGCGACGACGATGCGGCACTCGCCCGCCGCACGCGGCAGGTCGAACAACGCTTCGGCGTCGAGGGAGGGCCTTGTGGCAGGATCAAGGGCGGCGGTGCGATTCATGGCGGCGATGGGCGCGATATAGGGCCATGCGGCGCCGGCTCAAGGTTTCGCTTCGGCGCAGCGTTAATCCTAATTCCTAGTGAATCGGGGTTTTACCACATCTTGACCACCGCCGGGTAAGACGAGGGCATGTTCGAGGAAAACAAACCCTTTGACCGGATGATGGAGCGATCGGCTGCGCGCGGGCGCGCGAAGGCGGGATCGCATCGCGATCCGCTGGTCGGCGCCATGGACGAGGCACCCGAAACCTCGGCAATCGCCTTGCGCTCGGGCGAGGCGATGCGCGCGATCGAGTGGCACGAGCTGACCGCCAGGCTCAACGCGGCACGCGATCTGAGACGCGAGTTGAGGAGCGAATCGATCCTGTGTGCAGGCTCGTCCGGCGCGAGCTTCGGCGATGCGGCGGAACGCTATTTCCGATCGATCGGGGATGACGAACCCCCTGTTAACCTCGATGCTTTAGAGGGCTCTAAAGGCTCCGGCGGCATCGTTTCGCACATGGACAAAGACGCAGCGAGACACGTCGCGAGAGGCGTTGCGAGAGAAAAGAATGATTGAGAACCAGGACATCCGCCCCGCCCAGGTGATCGGCCCGCTCGGCGAACCGCTGACGCTTGAGGATCTGCCCTCGCCCAAGACCAAGCGCTGGGTCATCCGGCGCAAGGCCGAAGTCGTGGCGGCGGTGAACGGCGGCCTGTTGACGATCGACGAGGTGCTCGAGCGCTACAATCTCACGCTTGAGGAGTTCGCCTCGTGGCAGCGCGCGGTCGATCGCTCGGGCATGCAGGGCCTGCGCGTAACCCGCATCCAGCACTATCGCGACCTCTACGAACGCCAGCTCAAATATTGATCGCGCACTGATGGGCCCTGCATGGGAGCCCGCCCAGGGACTGCTGCGCCCGCCGCTTCCGGGAACCCACCTCCACCCTGCACGTAGGTTTCGCGTCAAGGGAACATATGGAGGATAAAATGCTGGGATTCATCTGGTTCATCATCATGGGCGGCATCATCGGCTGGCTCGCGAGCCTCGTCATGAAGCGCGATGCTCAGATGGGCTATTTCTGGAACATCGTGGTCGGCATCATCGGTTCGTTCATCGGCAACTCGCTGTTCGCCTTCCTGTTCGGCGGGGGATCGATCGGCGCCTGGCCGCCCGACATCTCGGGGATCATCGCCGCCTTCATCGGCGCAGTGGTGCTGCTGGGCATCGTCAACCTGATCCAGCGCGGCCGCGTGACGGGCTGAGTTCCAAAAGCGATTTTCGCACCCATATCTAGGGGCGGCGCGGGCTATTGGGGCTTGCGCCGCCTTTTGTTGTGAGCCAGTGCGAGCGCCGATCGGTGCCCTGTGCGTGTCCTTCGTCTAGCTGGGCAGACGCTCAGTCGAACGCCGCCTTGCGCCCGCGCGCTTTCGCGTGTCTGCCCCTCGCGGGGTGGAACAGCCTTGCGCATGGTGCCTTAGTCAAGTAATACAGTCCGCCGAAGCCCTTAAGGGAATGTCCATGAACTATTCAACAACGATCAGGGCCGAGGCCGCCGAGCCGGTCACCATCGATGCCCAGGGCGCGCAGGCCGAGAGCCGCCGCGGGCTCGGCCGGAAGGTGCTGATCGGCGGGGCGATGCTGTTCGGCCTCCTGCTCGCGATCGCGGCCTATTTCGCACTCGCCGGGGGCGAGCCGATCGCTGCGGGCGACGACGAATCGCAGGCGCCGGTGGTGACGGTGGTCGCACCGGGGCAGACCACGATCGACGGCGTGATCGAGGCTCCCGGAACGCTGGCCGCGCGCCGGGCGATGCCGGTGGGCGTCGAGGGCGAAGGCGGCCGCGTGATCTCGGTCCCGGTCGACGCTGGCGAATGGGTGAGCGCGGGCCAGGTGCTCGCGGTGATTGACCGTTCGGTGCAGACCCAGCAAGCTGCAGCGCAGGCCGCGCAGATCGAGGTCGCGCGCGCCGATGCGCGGCTTGCGCAGGCCAATCTCGAGCGTGCGCTGAAGCTGGTCGAGCGCGGCTTCATTTCGACCGCCGATATCGATCGCCTGACCGCCGAGCGCGATAGCGCCAATGCCCGCGTCCGCGTGGCCGAAGCGCAGCTCGCCGAGCTGCGCGCGCGCAACGCCCGGCTCAATGTCGTCGCGCCTGCCGCTGGCTACGTGCTCAGCCGCAATGTGGAACCCGGGCAGACGGTCGGTCCCGGCACCGCCGCGCTCTTCACCATAGCCCAGGGCGGCCAGATGGAACTGCTCGCGCAGGTCAACGAAAACCAACTCGCCAGGCTTTCGCAGGGGGTCAACGCCGAGGTGGTGCTGGCGGGCTCGGACAAGACCTTCAAGGGCCAGGTCTGGCAGCTTTCGCCGACGATCGACGAGAACACCCGCCAGGGCATCGCGCGCATCGCGCTGCCCTTTGCGCCGGCGTTGCGCCCCGGCGGCTTTGCCACCGCGCGCATCAATGGCGGCACGTTCACCGCGACTGTGCTGCCCGAGAGCGCCGTGCTCGCGGATGACGAGGGCGCGTTCGTCTACATCGTCGACGACGAGAACAAGGCGGTGGTCCAGCGGGTCCAGACCGGCGTCGTCACCGAGCAGGGGATTGCGATCACCGAGGGCCTGAGCGGCAACGAACTTGTCGTGCTGCGCGCCGGCGGGTTCCTCAATCCGGGCGAGACGGTCAACCCGCAGCGTGCAACGGGCAACGCCAAGGGATGAAGAGCGCCCTCCTTCCCGAGTGCCGAAACGGCATCCGAGGCGAGGCTGCCTGCGTAACATAAGGGGCTGCGCGGGTCCCCCGGCAACAGCGAGATCGAAGTCATGAACATCAATCAACTCTCCGCCTGGTCGATCCGCAACCCGGTGATCCCTCTCGTCCTGTTCACCGGGCTGCTCCTGGCAGGGCTGGTCAGCTTCTCGCGCATGGACGTCACCAACAATCCGGACGTCGAATTTCCGGGCGTGCGGGTGACGATCGCGCAGCCCGGCGCCGCACCGACCGAAATCGAGAACCAGATCACCCAGCGTGTCGAAGCGGCGGTGCGCTCGATCAACGGGGTCAACTCGATCCAGAGCTCCGCCAGCGAGGGTGCCTCCTCGACCTTCGTCGAATTCGAGATCGGCACCGACATCACCGAGGCGCTGAGCGAGGTCACCACCGCGATCGACGGCGTGCGCGGCAACCTGCCCGACGGGATCCTTGAGCCGCAGATCGCCAAGGTCAACGTCGTAGGCGAGGCGATCGGCTATTTCGCGGTCGAGGCCAACGACATGACGATCGGCGAACTCAGCTATTTCATCGACGATGTGGTGATCAAGCGGCTGCTGAACATCGAGGGGATGGCCGAGGTCGGCCGGTTCGGCGGGGTCGATCGCGAGATCGAGGTCATCGTCGATCCGGCGAAGATGCAGGCGCTCGGTGTCACCGCGGCGCAGATCAACAATGTGTTGCGCCAGCAGAACGTCAACGCGGCAGGCGGTCTCACCGAGATCGGCGGCACGCGCCAGTCGCTGCGCGTGCTCGGCAATGCCGAGACCGCCTTCGAGCTGTCGCAGCGCCAGATCCAGCTCGGCGACGGGCGCACCGTCAAGCTCGCCGAAGTCGCGCGGGTGCGCGACGGCTATGCCGAGCGCGATTCGATCAGCGAGGTCGGCGACAAGGAAGTCGTCAATTTCTACATGAACCGCGCACGCGGCGCCTCGGACCTTGCGGTTTACGAGGAAGCGCTCGAGGTGATGGAAGAGATCGAGGCGGAGAACGAGGGTGTCGAGTTCATCCCGCTCGGCACCAGCACCGATTACACGCGCGGGCAATATCTCAGCTCGATGTCGGCACTGGTCGAGGGGGCGGTGCTGGCAATCGTCGTTGTCTTCCTGTTCCTGCGCGATTGGCGCGCAACCTTCATTTCCGCCGTCGCCATCCCGCTCTCCGCGATCCCGACCTTCTGGTTCATGGATCTCTTGGGCTTCAACCTCAATTTCCTCTCGCTGCTCGCCCTGGGGCTTGTCGCAGGGGTGCTGGTTGACGATGCGATCGTCGAGATCGAAAACATCGTGCGCCACATGCGCATGGGCAAGACAGCCTACCAGGCCTCGATCGATGCGGCCGACGAGATCGGCTTGCCGGTGGTCGCGACCAGCTTCTGCATCGTCGCCGTGTTCCTCCCCGTGGGCCTGATGCCGGGCATCTCGGGGCAGTTCTTCAAGAATTTCGGCCTGACGGTCGTGGTCGCGGTGTTGATGAGCCTTGCGGTCGCGCGGATGATCACCCCGCTGATGGCGGCCTATTTTCTTGAGTCGAAGGGCCACGCCACGCATGGCGAAGGCCCGATGATGGACCGCTATCTCCGAGTGCTCTCCTGGACGCTCGATACCGGCAAGCTGCGGCGCCTGCGCGATGGCCTGCCGGGGCCGCGCCTGCGCTGGCTCTATATCCCCAGCCTGCTGCTGGTCTCGCTGCTGCTCCTCGCCATCACGGCGATCGCGTTGTTCGAGATCTACAGCGGCGCATTCAGCGGCTCGGGTGGGCTTGCCGGGCTCGATATCGCCACCACTGCGGGCAAGGCGGTCTCGAGCGACACCAATTCGACGCTCTATTTCCTCGTCAGCAAGCTGTTCGAGATCGTGGTGCTGGTGGCTTCCACCCTGCTCGCCTTTGCGGTGGGCCTGCTTGTGTTCAAGGGGATCGAGCTGTTCGCAGGGCGCGGCGCGCGGTTTTCGCAGAGCGTGCGCTGGCTGACCGCGCGGTTCTACGATCACCGCGTGTGGATGCTGGGGATGGGCTGGTTTTCGCTGCTCGTCACGGTCCTGCTGTTCGGCCAGATCCCGGCCCAATTCCAGCCCGATGTCGATGACAAGAATTCGACCATTCAGGTCGAAATGGTGCCAGGCACGACGCTCGAGACGACCCGCGCGGTGGTTGACGAGGTGATGGAGATTCTCGAGGCCCAGCAGGAGTTCGACTACGCGATCCAGCGCAACCGGGTGGGCGATGCCTCGATCTACATCACTCTTCGCGAAGACCGTGAGCGCACGCTGCAGGAATTCGAGACCCAGCTCACTCCGCAGCTCAACCAGATCGCTGATGCGCGCGTGCGTTTCCAATCGCAGGGCGGCGGGTTCGGCACGGGCCGCGACATCACCGTCATGCTCGCGGGCTCGGATCCTGAAAAGCTCAACGAGGCGGCAACCACGCTGATCGAGCAGATGCGGGGGCTCTCCACCATCGTCGCGCCGCGCATCAGCGGCGATGTCAACCGTCCCGAGATCATCATCACGCCCAACGAGAAGATCGCCGCCGAGCTCGGCGTCAGCACGATCGCGCTGAGCCAGACGATCCGCATCGCGACGCTCGGCGAGATCGATCAGAACGCGGCGCAATTCTCGCTGTCCGACCGGCAGATCCCGATCCGGGTCAAGCTCAGCGAAGATGCGCGCACCGATCTGACCACGATCGAGAATCTGCCGGTGCCGACGCTCTCGGGCGGGTCTGTGCCCTTGTCACGGGTCGCCGAGATCGAGTTTGGTGCCGGGCCGACCATCATCCAGCGCTACAACCAGAACCGCCGCGTGCTGATCGGGGCGGACCTTGCGGACGGCGTGCTCAAGGGCGAGGCGCAGGCGCAGATCGACGCGCTGCCGATCCTCAAGGATCTGCCGACCGGCGTGATCCGCGATGTGGTGGGTGAAGACCAGTGGCAGCAGGAGCTCGTGCAGAGCCTTATCGTCGCGATCATTGCAGGCGTGCTGCTCGTCTTCGCCTGCCTCGTGCTTCTCTACAAGCGCCTGATGAGCCCGCTCGTCAACATGACCAGCCTCGCGCTCGCCCCGCTGGGCGGGATCGCGCTGATCTGGCTGCTCGGGCAACCGCAATCCATGCCGGTCTATATCGGTATCCTGCTTTTGCTCGGCATCGTCTCCAAGAACTCGATCCTGCTGATCGACTTCGCAATCGAGGAAATGGCGCGGGGGACCGACAAGCTCGAGGCGATCATGGAAGCCGGGCACAAGCGCGCGCAGCCGATCGTGATGACCACGGTCGCGATGACGGCGGGCATGATCCCGACCGCGATCTCGCTCACCGGAGATGGTGCGTGGCGTCAGCCGATGGGGATCGTGGTGATCGGCGGGCTGATCATGTCGACGCTGCTCACGCTGCTGATCGTGCCGGCGGGCTTCAGCCTTGCCGACGGATTCGAGAAGCGCGTTGGCCCTTGGCTGCGCGAGCGACTGCTGACCTACAAGCCTGGCGATGCCACCCGGCCGCATGGCGCTGGCGCACCCGGTGGGCACGCTCCGCAATCGGGTGGGCAGCTCCCACCAGGCACCGAACCCGCTGAATGATCGGGCGGTCTGGCCACGGGGCGTGACGCGGCGCCCCTTTTGCGGCTAGACTGCCAAAGCGATGCACACGCCGCACCCTGCTCAACCGGGCGCAAGACCCGGCTCCCCGGCGCGCCGCCCGCTCCCGTTCGGCGGCGAACCGCTCGATGCCGACAAGGCGCGGCGCATGCGGTGGACCGCGACCGGCCTGCTGGTGGCGATGGCGGCGCTTTTCTTCACGACGCACGGCCTGCTCGGCGAGCACCCGGCCTGGGGCTACGTCAACGCCTTTGCCGAAGCTGCGATGGTGGGCGGGCTCGCAGACTGGTTTGCCGTCACCGCGCTCTTCCGCCACCCGCTGGGCCTGCCCATCCCTCACACTGCGATCATCCCGGAAAACAAGGACCGGATCGCGGACACGATGGCCGAGTTCCTGCGGACCAATTTCCTCACTCCCGCGGTGGTCGCGCGGCGCATGGCGGGGATGAACGTCGCGCGCGCGCTCGGCGATTTCCTCGTCGCCAGCCCCGAGCGGGGCGGGTTCGATGCACGCTCGCGGATCACCAGCGGTGCGGCGGGTCTGGCAGCGGAGATGCTCGAATCGCTTGATCCGGATCGGCTCGGCAACCAGGTCCGCGCGGGGCTCGCCACCTCGCTCACGAAGCTCGAGATCTCTCCGCTCGCCGGCCGGATGCTGGAGAGCATGATGAGCGACAAGCGTCATCAGCCGCTGATCAATGGGTTCATCCGGTGGGCCGGCCTAACGCTCGAGGACAACGAGGAGACGGTGAAAGACATCATTTCCAAGCGCGCCAATGCAGTGCTGCGCTGGACGGGCCTTGACGAGCGCATCTCCGCAGGCGTGCTCGACGGGCTCTACAAGCTACTGGCAGAAGTGCTGGTCGATCCCGATCACCCGCTGCGCGCCAAGATCGAGGAGGGGCTCGAGACGCTGGCACAGGACCTCCAGCACGATCCCGAAATGCGCGAGCGGGTCGAGACGATGAAGCGCGAGCTGATCGAGAATCCGGCGGTCGCGGAATGGTGGATGGGTGTGTGGGAACGGATACGCCACTCGCTGATCCGCCGCGCACGTTCGGCCGATAGCGGTCTCGGGGAGGAGATGCGCAGCAGCCTCGCCGATCTCGGGCACGCCCTGAAAGACGACGAGCGCCTGCAGATCCAGATCAACCGCTTCGCCCGGCGCACCGCGGTCGGCATTGCGACGCGCTACGGCTCGGAGATCGTCACGCTCGTGTCCGAGACAGTCAAGCGCTGGGACGCTGTCACGATCACCGGGCGGATCGAGAACGCGGTCGGGCGCGATCTCCAGTTCATCCGCATAAACGGGACGCTGGTGGGCGGCCTTGTCGGGATGACCCTGCATTTCATCACGAGCTTAATTTAGGCAAGCATCGCCAGATCAGAAATGCGCGTTGGCAGGGTAGCCTGCGGTGAAGTTGTTGTCAGCGTTGAAATTCGTGAAGCTCATGCTGATCGATCGATCGAGCGCGGTGACATGATGCCACCATCCGATCGGCAGGAAGATCGCCTCGCCCTTGTCGATGACGCATTGGAGCATCGGGGGCAGATCCTCGCCTGCGCGCTCGAAATCCTCGGGCTCTCGCTGGCTGAAGCAGTGGAGCGCGTTGCGCATCCGCGCAACCTCCCAGCTCGGCACCATGCGCACGTGCTTGCGACCCTCGACCTGAACCAGGAGATTATTGGTCAGATCATGGTGGAATGGTGTCAGCGTTCCGGCCGGGCCTAGCCAGAAGAATCCGTCGCGCTCGCCGGATGCGCGCAGCAGCGAGACCGGCCCGAGATCGGCCCAGAGCGGCGCCAGCGCGGTCTTGTTGACAGTGTCGTTGTAGGCGGTGATGTAATAATCGTTCGAGGGCTGGTTGCGACGCAGAAGAGCGATCACACCGCGCAGCGGCACCTGCCGCTTATGGGGATCCTTGTTCGTCTCATAACTTTTCGCGCCCGTTCGCTGGCCCTGCACTTCTATCATAGCGTCGCCGAGCTCCGCTTCGAGGTAATCGAGCGTCCATTTGTGAAGCGCTGGCCAGTGATCGACGAGGCCGCGCAGCTTGACCGGGCGATTGGCGAAATAGAATTCGCGGTAGAAGCGCTCGGGGTCGATCGCGTCGATGGTCGGGATCGAGAGTGCTTCGGGGTTTGCCGCGGCGAGGCGGGCATAGATGCCGAGCGTCCAGTTGCGCTTCTGGATTCGGTTGGTGAGCCGGTGGCCGAGCTGGCGGGCGGCGATGAACAACGGGTCGGCGCGCGCGAGCTCCACTTCGCGATCGGCCCGCTCTGCGGACACCCCGCGTGCCGTGAGGTGATCGCGGATGCCGCGATCGTCCAGGCCTTCGGCCAATGCCTGCGCGATCAGGACGCGGCAATCGCCTGCATCGTTTATGGGAGCCTCGTTGCTGACGGTTGCCATGGACCCGAGATTACGCCGGCGCGGCTGTCATTGCTAGCTTCCGATTCGGTAGACGATCGAGGTCGCGTAATAGGATGGGAAGGGATCGCCTTTCTCATCGAGCGCGGGGGCGAACTCGGCCCGCTTCATCTCCCGGCAGGCGGGCGATTCGAGCGATTCGACCCGCGTCGCCTCGAGGATCGCGCAATCGGTTACCGCTCCGGTCTCATCGACCATCACCCGCATGCGCATGATGCCCTGCTCGCCTTTGAACAGCGCCGCGCGCGGATAATCGCTCTGGATGCGTCGGACGACGTCCTCCTGGTTGAGCCAGCGCACTTGGCGCTGCGCAGTGAGGTGCTTGTCGGGATCAAGGCCCCAGTCCTTGACCAATTGCTGCGTGCACAGGTTGAGGATCTTGAAAGCCTCGCCCAGTGGCCCGGTGTTGAGCAGGATATCGCGCCCGCCCTGCGTGAGACGGACATAGGCTACCTCATCGCCCAGCTCCGGATCGAGCTGGGGCAGCTGGGCTGCCGGATTGTCGAGCTCCTCGGTGCCGGATGCGAGGCTCAGATAGGAATAGATGACGGCGCCGCCCACCCCGTCGACCGAGCCGGCATAGGGTTCGGTGCGCATCGCTTCGCCGTCTGCTGCGAAAGAGAGCGAGGTGCGCTTGCGCGACTGAAAGCGCTCGAAGGCCGGGCCGCTTGCGGTCATGCCGAAGCCTTCGCTCGGCCCATACTGGTCGAACATCAGGAGGTGGCGATCATCGCCTTCGCCGAAATAGCGCGCGAGGCGGCATTTCTCGATGCCGAAATCGACGTTCCACTTGCCGCTCGGTTCGAGATCGACACGCTTGGCGCTCACGCTGGGGGCGAGCATGGCGGAGACGATCGCCCCCGCTGCAACTAACATTCTGATTCGCATGAAAAAGCCTCCGCTGCGAGCAATAGAGCAGCGGAGGCTTGATGCAATTCGTCCTGGCTGACGCGAGGCTCAGTCCAGCGCGCCGGTGAGCTCCGGCACGGCCTTATAAAGATCTGCGACGAGGCCGATATCGGCAACCTGGAAGATCGGCGCGTCCTCGTCCTTGTTGATCGCGATGATGACCTTGGAATCCTTCATGCCGGCCAAGTGCTGGATAGCGCCCGAGATGCCGATCGCGATATAGACTTCCGGCGCCACGATCTTGCCGGTCTGGCCGACCTGATAGTCGTTGGGCACATAACCCGCATCGACCGCCGCGCGGCTCGCGCCGATCGCGGCGCCGAGCTTGTCGGCCAGCGGGTTGATGATCTCGTTGAAGGTGTCGGAATCCTTGAGCGCGCGGCCGCCCGAGACGATCACCTTGGCGCTGGCGAGTTCGGGCCGCTCGCTCTTGGCAATCTCGCGGCTGACGAAGCTCGAAATCCCTGCATCGCCCGGCCCGGACACATCCTCAATCGCTGCCGAACCGCCAACATTGGCCGCCTTCTCGAACGAGGTGCCGCGCACGGTGATGACGAGCTTGGGATCGCTCGACTGTACGGTCGCGATCGCGTTGCCGGCATAAATCGGGCGGGTGAAGGTCTTGTCGCCCTCGACCGAGAGAATGTCCGATATCTGCATCACATCGAGCATTGCCGCAACGCGCGGGGCGATGTTCTTGCCCGAGGTGGTCGCGGGCGTAAGGAAGGCGTCGTAGCCCTCCATCAGCTTGGCGACGAGCGGGGCGACGTTCTCGGCAAGCGCGTGCTCGTAGGCGGCATCGTCGGCTTTCAGCACCTTGGCGACGCCCTCGATCTGGGCGGCCGCATCGGCCACCGCGCCGCAATCCTTGCCCGCGACCAGCGCGTGCACTTCGCCGAGTTTGCCGGCAGCTGTGACGACCGCGAGGGTAGCCTCGTTGAGCCGCGAATTGTCGTGTTCGACGAGAATGAGAGTGTTCATCTGTCCTGTCCCTTTCGTGAATGGGCCGCGGGGCTTACGCGATCCCCATTTCCTTGATCTTGGCGACGAGCGCGGCGACATCCTCGACCTTTTCGCCGGCCTTGCGCACCGGCGGCTCGCTCACATTGGTGGTGGTGAGGCGCGGCGCGATGTCGACGCCGTAATCGGCCGGGCTCTTGGTATCGAGCGGCTTCTTCTTGGCCTTCATGATATTGGGCAGCGAGGCATAACGCGGCTCGTTCAAGCGAAGGTCGGTGGTGACGATCGCGGGCATGGTCAGCTTGACCGTCTCGAGCCCGCCATCGATCTCGCGCTTGACGACGACAGCCTCGCCATCGATCTCGACCGTGTTGGCGAAAGTGCCCTGCGGACGGCCCATCAGGGCGGCGAGCATCTGCCCCGTCTGGTTCGAATCATCGCTGATCGATTGCTTGCCGAGCATGACGAGGCCAGGCTGCTCTTCCTCAGCGATCGCCTTGAGGATCTTGGCGACGCCAAGCGGCTCGACGTCCTCATCGGTCTCAACAAGGATCGCGCGATCAGCGCCCATGGCGAGCGCGGTGCGCAGCGTTTCCTGCGCCTTGGCCGGGCCGATGGAGACCGCGATGATCTCCTCTGCCTTGCCCGCTTCCTTCAATCGGATCGCTTCCTCGACCGCGATTTCATCGAACGGGTTCATGCTCATCTTGACGTTGGCAAGGTCCACACCCGAGCCATCGGGCTTGACGCGCGGCTTGACGTTGTAATCGATCACCCGCTTGACGGGGACGAGGATTTTCATGGATCCGGTTCCTTTCCCTTTGCCCATACGAACGCTTTTGTGCCGAGCGGCGTTCCGGTCGCTCCATTTCACGAATTGTGGCTGCGGCCTAACTCGCGTTTACGTAAACGTCAAGCGGGGTGCCTTGCGAATTGTTGCAACCCGGCTTGCACGCCGCGCTTTGCCGGATGTGCTATGCCAAATGAGGCGATCGCGCTACTGGCTATGCGGGAAGGAAATGCTCATGCGACGTCTTTTTATGTGCCTTGGTGCGGGTCTGGCGATCCTGGCCGCACCGGTGGCTGCACAGGAAACGCGCCTTGGCGTTGAGGGCCTTGCTCCGCCCGCTGCCGACATCACGGGCCTCGACTGGCTGGTTGGTGTGTGGGAAGGCACGGGCATCGGCGGCGCTCCCGCGCAGGAAAGCTGGACGCAGCCACTGGGCGGCACGATGGTGGGCACCTTCATCCAGCAGAAGGCGGACGGTTCGATCCGCTTCACCGAGCTCATGTATATTCGCCCCGCAGGCGCCTCGCTCGAGCTCCTGCTCAAGCATTTCAACAGTGATATGACCGGGTGGGAGACACAGTTCGAGGTCGAGCGCTATCCGCTCGTCGCGCTCGAGCCCTGCGCTGCCTTCTTCGCGGGGCTGACGATCCGCTGCGCCGATCGCGCGCGCCCCGGCGAAGGGCTGGTGGTCGCCGTGCGGGCGGGGGTGGACGACAGCGGCCGGCCGACCGAACTCGTCTTCCGCTACGCCCGCGCCAACGAAAAAGGCGGAGCCTGAGCCCCGCCTTTCGCTTGTTCGCGAAGAGAGGCCGCTCAGGCCGCCTTCTTGACCTCGGCAACGATCTTGCGCGCTGCATCGCCCAGATCGTCCGCCGGGACGATCGCGAGACCCGAATTGGCGAGGATTTCCTTGCCCTGCTCGACATTTGTGCCCTCGAGGCGCACCACCAGCGGCACTTGCAGGTTCACGTCCTTGGCTGCCTGCACCACGCCATTGGCGATGATATCGCACTTCATGATGCCGCCGAAGATGTTGACGAGGATGCCCTCGACCGCCGGATCCTTGAGAATGATCTTGAACGCTGCAGTCACCTTCTCGGTCGAGGCGCCGCCACCGACATCGAGAAAGTTGGCGGGGAAGGCACCATTCAATTTGATGATGTCCATCGTCGCCATCGCGAGGCCTGCGCCGTTGACCATGCAGCCAATATTCCCGTCCAATTTGATGTAGGCGAGATCGTATTCGCTTGCCTCGACTTCGGCCGGGTCTTCCTCGGTCTCGTCGCGCATCGCCTCGATCGCTGGATGGCGATAGAGCGCATTGCCATCGAAGCTCATCTTGGTGTCGAGCACCAGCAGGCTGGCCTTGCCGTCGGCATCGGGCTTGGTCTCGACCAGCGGGTTGATCTCGAGCATGTCGCAATCATTGGCGATGAAGGCTTCGTAAAGCTGCTTGGCGAGCTTCTGGCAGGCCTTGTTGAGATCGCCCTCGAGCCCGAGCGCGAAGGCGACGGCGCGGCCGTGATGCGGCATGAAGCCCTGCGCGGGATTGATCGTGATGGTGACGATCTTTTCGGGCGTGTTGTGCGCGACTTCCTCGATATCCATCCCGCCCTCGGTCGAGGCGACCATGGCCACGCGGCCGGTGGCACGATCGACCAGCATGGCAAGATAGTATTCGCGCTCGATGTCGACGCCGTCGGTCACATAGAGGCGATTGACCTGCTTGCCCGCCTCGCCTGTCTGCACCGTGACGAGCGTGTTGCCGAGCATGTCCCTGGCGTGGCTCTCGACCTCGTCGAGCGAGAAGGCGAGGCGCACGCCGCCTTTGGCATCCGGCCCCAGCTCCTTGAACTTGCCCTTGCCGCGTCCTCCGGCATGGATCTGCGCCTTCACCACATAAAGTGGCCCGGGCAGCTTCTCGGCGCCCTCCACCGCTTCCTCGACGGTCATCGCCGCATAGCCATCGGGCACCGCGATGCCGTGGGCTTTCAGCAGTTCCTTGGCCTGATATTCGTGGACGTTCATGGCAGCATGATCCCTTTGCTGTTGGTCGCAGGCGATGGGCGCCCCCTGGCGCTCGCATCGAACTGGGGAGAGGTTGGCTCGGGCGTGCCTAAGCATGTCTGGCAGCGCTTGAAAAGTGCTTGTGGCAAGGCCACGACTATTGGCTGATATGATCGATCGAAACCGCCTTATTGGGATCGTGCGCGAAGCCGGGCGGATCGCGCATGATCGCTGGCCGGGCGGGGGCCATGCACTGAAAAGCTGGGACAAGACGCCGGGCAACCCGGTGAGCGAGGCGGATCTGGAGGTCGATCGCTTTTTGCGCCGCGAGCTTCTCGCGCTGCTGCCTTCTGCTGCGTGGCTGTCGGAGGAGACCGCAGATGACAAGGGGCGCACGAGGAGCGGTCTTGTCTGGCTGGTCGATCCCATCGACGGCACGCGCGATTTCGTGAGGGGGCGACCAGGATGGGCGGTTTCGGTCGCGCTGGTCAGTTCGGGCAAGCCGCTGATCGGTATCCTCGCGGCGCCGGCGCGCGGGGAGGAGTGGTGCGCGGTGGCGGGTCAGGGAGCGACCCTCAACGAACGCCCGCTGCGGGCCAGCCAGCGCACGAGCTTTGCGGGGGCCCGCGTGCCGGTCGATCAATTGCCCAAGGCCGACGCCGATCTTGTCGCGGTCGAGCAGCCTAATTCGATTGCGCTCAGAATCGCGATGGTGGCCGATGACCGCGCCGATCTGGTGGCGACGGTGCGCTGGGGTTTCGAATGGGACATTGCCGCTGCAACCCTGATCGCGCGCGAGGCTGGAGCCGAGGTCTCCGATGCGTTCGGCCGCCCGCTCGCCTACAACAAGCACGATCCGCGCGATTTCGGCGTGCTGGTCAGCGCGCCGGGTATTCATGCTGCCGCAGTGGCGCGGCTCGAGGAGCGCGCCGAGGCGCTCGGCGCGCGCCGCTGAAGCGCGCGGGAGGCGGCGCGAGGTAGCCCCCCGCGCGCGCTGCCCAGGGATCACTCAGCGCGCGCGGCAGCCACGTCATCCTCGCTGATCGGGATGATCTTGATCTCGACCCGGCGATTGAGCGGCTCGTTGACGCCATCGGCAGTCTTGATGCGAAGCTGGTCGTAGCTCTCGCCGAAACCGCGCGTCGCGAACCGGCTGCGCGCGACGCCGCGCGCCGCGAGATAGTCGGCGACCGCCTGTGCGCGCTGCTCGGAAAGGCGTTGATTGAGCGAATCGCTCCCGGTCGTGTCGGTAAAGCCGTAGACGTCGATGAGGCTGTTGGGATACTTGATGAGGCTTTCAGCGACTGCATCGAGCGTGGGATAGAAGCCGGGATTGATCGAGGCCGAGCCGCTCGCGAAGGTGACGCCATCGGGCAGGCGCACGAGGATCGCTTCCTGATCGCCGACTTCCTCGACCTCGACGCCGGTGCCTTCGGTCAGCTCGTCAAGCTCGCGGATCTGGTCGTCATATTGCTTGCCAAGGACGGCGCCCGCAGAACCGCCGAGGCCCGCGCCGATGATTCGCGCAGCATCGCCACCGATCGCTCCGCCGAGCAGATAACCCAGCGTGCCGCCGAGCGCCGCGCCGATCGCAGTGCGCGAGGCTTTCTGCTCGCCGGTGTTAGGGTCGGTCACGCAGGCGCTCGTGGTGAAGAGCGCGAGCGCGGCAGTCGATGAAACCAGGATCCGGGATACTTGCATTGAAATGGTCCTCCTCCAATTCGGGGCTACACAAAGAAGCGTTGCGCCTCATGCATGTTCCCGGATTAACCTTGGTTTGCCCGCCTGAAGCGGAAAATCGACATGCCAGACCCATGTTCGCGGAATACGGGAGCATCACTCTTGCGCACTTGGCTCTCGCATTCGATGCAAAGTATGGTAGCGCGACGCCGTGACACCGTTTCCGTGGCCTGATCTCATCATCATCGCCGGGTTGATCCTGCTCAATGGCGTGTTTTCCATGTCCGAGCTCGCGATCGTCTCCGCCAAGACTTCTCGGCTGAACGCGCGTGCCGAGAGCGGGTCTGAATCAGCGCGCATCGCAATGGACCTCGCCTCCGAGCCGGGCAAGTTCCTCTCGACCGTGCAGATCGGGATCACGCTGATCGCGATCATCACCGGCGCGTTTTCAGGCGCGAGCCTCGAGGGGCCAGTGGGCGAGCGACTCGAACTGCTCGGGCTGGAAGATGAGGTGGCGCGGCAGACGGCCTTCATTCTGGTGATCGCGATGACGACCTATCTCAGCGTCGTCGTCGGCGAGCTGGTGCCCAAACAGCTCGCACTGCGCAGCGCGGTTCCGATCAGCCTCGTGATGGCGCGTCCGATGGCGACGCTCGCCACGATTGCCGCGCCGCTCGTCTGGACTCTCGACAAGAGCTCAGCGGTGATCATCGCGCTGTTCGGAATACGCGCCAAGGGGCAGGCGACCGTGACCGCCGAGGAGCTCCAGATGATCTTCGCCGAGGCGACCCGCTCGGGCGTGATCGAACAGGATCAGCACCAGATCCTGACCGGCGTGGTGCGCCTCGCCGAGCGGCCGGTGCGCGAGGTGATGACGCCACGCACCGAGGTCGATTGGATCGAGGCCGATGCGACCCCGGCGCAGATCCGCAAGACGATCGGCGAGAGCCCGCACTCGCTGCTGCCGGTGGCACAAGGCTCGCCCGACGCGATCCTCGGAATCGTCAAGGTGCGCGAGCTGCTCGCGCGCATGGTCGCCAAGCAGCCGGTCTCGATCCGCGAAATGATGGTGAAGGCCGAGGTCGTCCCCGATCAGCTCGATGCGATGGATGCCCTGCGCGTGCTGCAATCGGCCGATATCGCGATGGCGGTGGTCCATGACGAATATGGCCATTTCGAGGGCATCGTCACGCCGGTCGACCTGCTCACCGCGATCGCAGGCAATTTCGCGAGCGACAAGGACCAGGGCGATGCGCCGCAAATCGTTGAGCGTGCGGATGGCTCGCTGCTCGTCTCGGGCTCGCTCTCGGCCGACGGGCTCGCCGACAGGTTGGGCATCGAATACGGGGAGGATCGCGAATTCGGCACTGCGGCGGGCTATGCCCTCTCGGTGCTCAAGCGCCTGCCGACCGAAGGCGAGACCTTCACAGATCAAGGCTGGCAGTTCGAGATTGTCGACATGGACAATCGCCGGATCGACAAGATCCTGGTTTCCAAACTCACGGAAGCCGCGCTGGAGAGCTAGCCTTCGATCTACGATTTGCAACGCTCGCATGGCGAGGGCAAGCGCGGACGCGGGCCCGCAGGTGCCCCGAAGCATAGCGGAGGGAGAAGCACCAACGACGCTCGCCCGGATGGGCGGGCAACATCAGGAAGGTATCAACGTGCTCGCATTCTGCCCGTCGCCTTCGGGAGCGGCGATGATGTCGCGCGTGATGCGACCCTTGGCAACGGTGTTGGTCCGCTCGTCGCCCGCCTGGCTGCGGATGCCGGGATCGGAGGCGCCCGCCCGGTCGATCGTGCTGCGCTCGATCTCGCTGCGCGCGGCCGGCGGCCCGAACAGCGCCTCGAGGGCCTGTTCCGACGCAGTGCCTTCGCTCGGACGCGGAGCGCCGGGATCGGGCGGCGTCAGCGAGAAATCGGGCGGCACCACCAGTGGCGCCTGGCGCTGCACGGCGAATTCGTCGGGCCGGTCGCGATTGAACAGGCCGGTGCCGCCGCATCCCGCAAGGAAGGCGGCGCTGATGCCCAGAACGAGCGCTGATTGGCTGATATTCATCGTTATTTCTCCGCAATGGGTTCGGCGCGCTGGCCCGCGACGGCCGTATCCTCTTGCCTGTCGTCCAGAAGATCAGTTTCGCGCACGAAGAGCGAACGGGCAAGGATGATTACAACGCCGATCGTGATTGCCGCATCGGCAATGTTGAAGATGAGAAACGGGCGAAAGCCGCCGATATGGAAGTCGGCATAGTCGATGACGAAGCCCAATGAATAGCGGTCCATGATATTGCCGATCGCCCCGCCGAGGATCAAAGCCAGCGCAAGGATGTCGCCCAGCAGCCGCTCGCG
Organism: Erythrobacter sp.; assembly: GCA_036350735.1. Lineage (GTDB taxonomy): Bacteria > Pseudomonadota > Alphaproteobacteria > Sphingomonadales > Sphingomonadaceae > Erythrobacter. The sequence continues at coordinate 203,568 of JAZBNR010000011.1, read as the reverse complement.
CAGCATCCACACGAACACCACCGTCGCGATTCCGGCAGTGAGAAGCACGAGCAGCCAGCGCATCTCCATGCTGGTCGCCTCGAGCAGGCCGAGCGAGATGCCGTAATTCTCGGTGTAGGTGAGATCGAAGAACGGGAGCAGGTCGATATGGCGCACGACCCGCAGGTCGAGCCGCTCGATCACGTACCACTTCACGACCTGGTCGATCACCGCGACGAACGCCGCGAGCGCGAGGCCGATCAGGCGGTTGCGGGTGATGAGGCCCTTCATGCCGTCTCCAGCTGCGCGACCGCGCCTTCGCAGCGACCGCACAGCGCGCCGTCTTCGGCGACATCGGGCAGGAGCCGCCAGCAGCGCCCGCACTTACGGTCGGTGGATTTGGCGACGATCACCTCGTCGCCATCGCCGCGCGTCACTGTCCCGGTGATGAACAGCTCGGCAAGCTCCTCGTCGCTCACGCCCTCGGGGACGGCGGCGGCGGGAACGGTGACTGAGGCCTCGTTGCTCGAGCGGATCAGCTTCTCGCGGCGCAGCGGCTCGATCGCCTCGGTCACGCGTTCGCGCAAGGTCCGCAAGCGTTCCCACTTGGCGCGATCCGCTGAGACGGCGGGCACGCTCGGCCATTCGAGCAGATGGACACTGCCGCCCTGTTCGTCATCCTCGGGATAGCGGCTCTTCCACACCTCCTCGGCGGTGAACACCAGCACGGGCGCAGCATAGCGCACCAGCGCATGGAACAGGAGGTCGAGCACGGTGCGATAGGCGTTGCGCCGGTCGCTCTCCGGCCCGTCGCAATAGAGCGCATCCTTTCGGATATCGAAGAAGAAGGCCGAGAGATCCTCGTTGCAGAAATCGACCAGCAGGCGGGTGTAGGCGTTGAAGTCGTAAGTTTCGGCGGCGCGACGCAGCTTGCCGTCAAGCTCGGACAGCAGCGCGAGCACATAACGCTCAAGCTCGGGGATTTCGCCCAGATCGCCCATGTCACCGACCCAGCCATCAAGCGCGCCGAGCAGATAGCGGAAGGTGTTCCTGAGGCGGCGATACTGATCGCCCACGCCGTTCAGGATCTCATCGCCGATCCGGTGGTCCTCGGTGAAATCGACGCTGAGCGCCCACAGGCGGATGATGTCCGCGCCGTAAGTCTCCATCACCTTCAGAGGGTCGATCGTGTTGCCGAGCGATTTCGACATCTTCTTGCCCTTGGCATCCATCGTGAAGCCGTGGGTGAGCACCTGATCATAGGGTGCGCGGCCCCTCGTGGCGCAGGATTGCAGCAACGAGGACTGGAACCAGCCGCGATGCTGGTCCGAGCCCTCGAGATAGAGATCGGCGGGCCAGCGCAGCTCGGGCCAGCGGCCGGATTCGAGCGTGAAGGCGTGGGTGCAGCCCGAATCGAACCAGACATCGAGAATGTCGGTCACCATCTCGTAAGTATCGGGATCGTGGTCGGGGCCGAGGAAGGCCGCCTTGTTGGCGCTGTTCCAGGCGTCCATCCCTTCCGCGTTCACCGCGGCGACGATGCGGGCGTTGACCGCTGCGTCTTGCAGATACGAGCCGTCAGGGCGCACGAACAGCGTGATCGGCACACCCCAGGCACGCTGGCGGCTGAGCACCCAGTCGGGCCGCCCTTCCACCATCGCACCGATCCGGTTGCGGCCCTTGGCGGGGATGAACTCGGCGCGGGCGATCTCGGCGAGGGCCGTATCGCGCAAGGTTCCGCCGCTCTCGAAGCGCTTGTCCATCGGGACGAACCATTGCGGCGTCGCTCGGAAAATGACCTTGGCCTTGGAGCGCCATGAATGCGGGTAGGAGTGCGCGTAGTCGGCCGAGGCGCTGAGCAGCGCGCCGGCTTCGCGCAGGTCGTTGCAGATCGGCCCGCCGGGCGCGTTGAAGGGCTTGTTGATGACCGAGCGGCGGCGCTCCTTGCCCTCGGCATCGAGGTCGGACGCGCCGAGCCAGAGCCAGTCGTCGCGGTAACGGCCATCGTCCATGACCGCGAAGACCGGCTCGATGCCATGTTCGCGGCACAGCAGGAAATCATCCTCGCCATGATCGGGCGCCATGTGGACGAGACCGGTGCCGCTGTCGGTGGTGACAAAGTCGCCGGGGAGCAGCGGGCGCGGGGTCGCGTAAAACCCGCCGAGATGGTGCATCGGGTGGCGAGCGAGGGTGCCGGCGAGTTCGGTGCCTTTGCCCGACCAGACGATCTTGAGATTGGTCGTGTCAAGCCACTTGTTACTTGCTCGGAATTGGCTGGCTCCGATTAGGTCTCGGGCGAGAACGTAAGTCCTTTCACCTTCAGCGAGCGCCACATACTCAACCTCCGGCCCATAAGCCAAAGCCTGATTGACCGGGATCGTCCACGGCGTCGTGGTCCAGATCACCGCGTGCGCGCCGACCAGCTCGGGCACGTTCGGGCTCTCGACGATCTCGAACGCCACGTCGATCTGCGGCGAATCCGTCAGATCCTCGTATTCGACCTCCGCTTCGGCCAGCGCGGTCTGTTCGACCGGGGACCACATCACCGGCTTCGAGCCGCGATAGAGGTTCCCCGCCTCGGCCAGCTTCAAGAGCTCGGCGACGATCACCGCCTCGCTCTCCTTCTGCATGGTGAGATAAGGGCGATCCCAGTCGCCCATGATGCCAAGGCGCTTCAATTGTTCGCGCTGCACATCGACCCAATGCTGCGCATAGGCGCGGCACTCGTTGCGGAAGGCCTTGACCGCCGCCTCGTCGCGGCCAGCCCCGGTGAGGACGGGCTTTTCCTTCTTCTCCTTGCGATAAGCCTCCTCAACCTTCCACTCGATCGGCAGGCCGTGGCAATCCCATCCGGGGACGTAAGGCGCATCGCGGCCCAGCAGGTTCTGCGTGCGGCAGACCATGTCTTTCAGGATGTGATTGAGCGCATGGCCCACATGGATATCGCCATTGGCGTAAGGGGGGCCATCGTGGAGGATGAACTTCTCGCGGCCCGCGCGCGCCTCGCGCAGCTTGGCGTAAAGGTCGATTGCCTGCCAGCGCGCGGCAATGCCCGGCTCCTTCTGCGGAAGGCCGGCTTTCATAGGGAAATCCGTCTTCGGCAGGAAGACGGTATCCTTGTAATCGCGTTTGCTGTGCTCGCTCATCAGGGGAGCGCGCTTAGAAGCCTTCGCGCCTCGTCGCAATCCCTTGCCATCTGGTCCTTGAGCGCCTCGAGGCTGTCGAACCGCGCCTCGCCGCGCAGGAAATGATGAAACGCGACCTCGATTTCCTGGCCATACAGGTCGCCCGAGAAATCGAAGAAATAGGGCTCGAGCAGCTCCTTGGGCGGCTCGAATTGCGGGCGGATGCCGATATTGGCCGCGCCCTTGTGCCGCTCGCCGGTTGCAAGGATGGTGCCTGTCACCGCGTAGACGCCGTATTTGGGGCGCAGATAGGTCTCGATCGCGAGATTGGCGGTGGGATAGCCCAGCTTGCGCCCGTTCTTGTCGCCGTGCTCGACGATGCCGCGAATCGCGAAGGGCCGGGTGAGGAGCGCGGCGGCGAGCTCGGGCTTGCCTTCGCGCAGCGCCTCGCGGATGCGGCTAGAGGATACGACGCCCGCGCCCTCCTCCCCCGATGCCTCGACCACCTCGACCACGCGCGAGTGCAGCCCGAGCGCGGCGCCATGCTCCCTGAGCAGCGCGACATTGCCCTTGGCGCCCCTGCCGAAGCTGAAATCCTCACCGGTGACGACACCATGCGCGCCGAAGCGCGAGACGAGGATGTCGCTGATGAAGTTCTCCGCCGGGGTGCCCGCGAGCTCGGCATCGAAATGGAACACCAGCATCGCGGTAGCGCCCGCAGCGAGATAGAGCTCCTGGCGCTGCTCCAGCGTGGTCAGCCGGAAGGGCGGCACTTCGGGGCGGAAGAAGCGCACCGGGTGCGGATCGAAGGTGGCGATGATCGAGGGGCGGCCCTCGTCATGCGCCCAGCGGATCGCCTCGCCCGCAACCGCCTGGTGGCCCTTGTGGAACCCGTCAAAATTGCCGAGCGCAATGATCGCACCGCGCAAAGGGGCAGGAGGCGTTTCACGGTGATCGAGCCAGCGCATGGTCGCTCAATCCTTATCAGCGCGCACGTAGGTGACAAATGAAAAGGCCGGGTCATCGCCGCTCGCAGGATGATCCTCGCGGCAGGTCGCGACCCACTCTGGGCCAAGCGGCTTCATGAAGACATCGCCGGGATAATCCGCGTCGATTTCGGTAACTTCAATGCGATCGGCAAGCGGGCGGAACAGGTCGTAGATAGCCGCCCCGCCGACCACCGCGATCTCACCTGTCTCGTTGCCCTCGCGGGCCGCGGCGAGCGCCTCCTCGCGCGTGCGGACATGCTCGGCGCCGACGCGCTCCCATTCCTCGCGCTGGGTGAGCACGATGTGGCGCCGCCCCGGCAGGAGACCGGGCAGGCTCTCGAAGGTCTTGCGACCCATGATCATGGGTTTGCCCATGGTGAGCGCCTTGAAGCGCCGGAGGTCGGCGGGCAGGTGCCAGGGCAGGCGACCCTCGAAGCCAATCGCGCCGTTGGCGGCGCGCGCATAAATGAGAACGATTTTTGGTTGTGCCATCGGGCCTTACGTAGCGGTGTTGGCCACCCGCGTCACGTGGCCCATCTTGCGCCCCTCGCGCGCCTCGCGCTTGCCGTAGAGGTGGAGGTGCGGCTCGCCCGGCTCGGCGAGGATCATGTGGGCGCTGAGCGCGCCCTCGCCCACGATGTTGGCCATCTCGACGCGGGCGAAGCGGGTCTCGGTGCCGCCCAGCGGCAGGCCGCAAATCGCCCTGATATGGTTCTCGAACTGGCTCGTCGCCGCGCCCTCGATCGTCCAGTGTCCCGAATTGTGGACCCGCGGGGCCATCTCGTTGAACACCGGCCCATCAGCGCTCGCGAAGAATTCGAGGCACAGCACACCGACATAGCCGAGCGCCTCGGCGGTCTCGGCGGCGATCGCGCGCGCGGCCCCCACCTGGCTTTCGATCAGCGGGCCGGCGGGGAGGACGGAAGATGCCAGCATTCCGCCATGATGCTCGTTCGCGGGCGAATCCCAGAAGCGGATCTCGCCGTCCATGGAACGCACAAGGATCACGGAGAATTCCGCCTCGAAGGTGACCTCGGCCTCATAGATGCAGGTGCGCTGGGGCACACGCACACCGGCGGCGTCGTGTGCGCTCGCGATGCGCCATTGGCCCTTGCCGTCATAGCCCTCACGCGCGGTTTTGAGAATGCCGGGCGTTCCGATCGATTCGAGCGCACGGGCCAGATCGTCCTCGCCGTCAATGCGCGCATGGCGCGTCACCCGAGCACCGAGATCCTCGACGAAGCGCTTCTCGCTCAGTCTATCCTGCGCCACCTCGAGCGCGATCGCGCCCGGGAACAACCGATCCTGCGGCAGCTGGCGAACCGTCTCGAGAGGGACGTTCTCGAACTCCCAGCTGAAGATGTCACACTGGCGGGTGAAATCAGCGAGCGCCTCGACATCGTTCCAGTCAGCCGTGGAGAACCCGGCGCACACATCGCTCGCGACATTGTCGCCGCTTGGGGCGAAGCCGACCGTGCGGTAGCCGAGCTGGGCTGCGCTCATCGCCAGCATCCGGCCGAGCTGTCCGCCGCCGAGGATGCCGATCGTCGAGCCGGGGGGAAGGGGCGCGCGGGCAGTCATGAGGCCTTCGCGGGATAATCCTGAAAGAACGCCTCCAGGCTGCCGTAGGCTTCCTTGATGCGCGCCTGCACCACGGGCACCATCGCGGAGCCCCGCTCGGGCCAGCCATGCGCATCGAACAGCACCTCGTAGCTGCCGAACGCCTCGTTGACGATGCGCTCGATTTCCTCGGCCTCCGGGCCGGAAGGCGCGCTTGGCGCCGCGCCCTCATCGAGCGGGCTCTCTCCCACGGCGGCCGATCGCGCCGCGCGCCAGTTGGCGAGGCGCTGTGCCAGCGACTTGTCCTGCAAGGCGAGGATCGCCGCGGCCATCAGCCCCGCATTCTTCGCACCAGCCTCGCCGATCGCGAGCGTCCCCACCGGGACACCGGCAGGCATCTGCACAATCGAGAGGAGGCTATCGAGCCCCGACAGCGCCTTGGAACGAACCGGAACGCCGAGCACCGGAAGCGCGGTCATGCTCGCGATCATCCCCGGCAGGTGCGCCGCCCCGCCAGCGCCCGCGATAATGACGTGAAAGCCTGCATCGGCAGCGCCCTTGGAAAACTCCACCAGCCGATCGGGCGTGCGGTGGGCCGAAACGATGCGCGCCTCGTGCGCGATCCCCAGTTCTTCGAGCAGGTCGGCTGCGTGCTTCATCGTGGGCCAGTCGGACTGGCTCCCCATCACGATCGCGACCCTCCCCGTCCCCTGCTGTGTCTGTGGCGCCACCTTCACGAGTCCTTGAGATAATATCGCTGCGACCAGCCGCCCTTATCATCAAGGTCGTAAACGATCGGCTGTCCGGTGGGTATTTCGAGCCCGGTGATGTCCTCGTCCGAAATGGCGCTGAGGTGCTTGACGAGCGCGCGCAGCGAATTGCCGTGAGCGGAGATCATCACGCTCTCGCCACGCTCGAGCACCGGCATGATGGCGCTTTCCCAATAGGGCAGAACGCGCTCGATCGTTAGCTTGAGGCTTTCGGCGTGCGGCACTGCCACGCCCGCGTAGCGCGGATCGCCCGAGAGATCGTAGGGGCTGCCGGGCTCCAGCGGCGGGGGCGGCACATCGAAGCTGCGGCGCCATATATGCACCTGCTCATCGCCGTGCTTTTCGCGGGTTTCCTGCTTGTCGAGCCCGGTAAGCCCGCCGTAATGCCGCTCGTTGAGGCGCCAGTCCTTGATCACCGGCAACCACAGCCGGTCCATTTCCTCGAGCGCAAGGTGAAGCGTCTTGATCGCGCGGGTCTGGAAGCTGGTGAAACAGATCGTCGGGAAGGTGCCCTTCTCGCGCATCAGCGCGCCCGCGGCCTTGGCCTCTTCGACACCCTTCTCGGTCAGGTCGACATCCCACCACCCGGTGAAGCGGTTTTCGAGGTTCCACTGGCTCTGGCCGTGTCGGACGAGAATGAGCTTGGGCATTGCGGCTCCGGTCTATCCTAGGAGCGCGTCTCGTTAGCTTTCCGCCTCGCCCTTGGGAAGCGGTTTGTCCGGCGAATCGCTTCTCATGGCACGGCTCTGTGCCTTGCGGCGGCGCAGATTCTCGCGCAGCCTGGCCGCGAGGCGCTCCTCGCGCGACATATTCTTGCTCTCGCTTTCACTCACCGGAAATCCCTTGCCCTTATGCCTGCGCCCGATCAAGCCGCTCGCAAGCGCCGCTTGACATTGCGCCTTGGCGCATGGATAGGCGCGCGCTCCAACCCGGCGCTGCTGTAGCTCAGTGGTAGAGCGCACCCTTGGTAAGGGTGAGGTCGGGAGTTCAATCCTCCCCAGCAGCACCATTCTCCCCCGAATTCTCGATCTCTGCAAGGCGCCCATCTCCGGAGCGGTGCGTTCGTGCCCTGCGGAGCGGCCTCGTTTCTCAACGTTAGCTTAAACGCCGGTTAGGCAATTTCACGGCTGACGCTTCCACGATGATTGAACACGCTTGCGTCTAGCCCTCGCGCCTAACGGGTCAGCGAGGAAACTTTGGCGATGGAATCTGCGGCGATGGAATTATGTCCGCCTGAACTGATGCTGCAGATCGTGAAGCACGCGACCGATTCGGTCGTGTGCAGCGATGCCGAGGGTCGCACGGTGTGGGTGAATGGCCAATTCACGCGGATGTCCGGATACACGCTCGAGGAGGTCATCGGAAAGACCCCGGGCTCCGTTCTGCAAGGGCCGGAAACCGATCCGCAGACGGTTGCGGAAATTCGCGAGGCGCTCGCACATCAGGAGGAGATCACCACCGAGATCCTCAACTATCGCAAGCAGGGCACGCCCTACTGGATCCAGCTCACGATCACCCCGCTGTTCGACGCCAAGGGCAAGCTCGTGAATTTCCTCTCGATCGAGCGCGACATCACCCGCTATCGCGAACTGATCGACCAGGCCGCCTCGGCCTCGGAAAAGGAAAAGCTCCAGAACGGCAATCTCAAGCTGGTCGGCCAGATGTCCGGCTGGCTGTTCTCCGCGCAGTCGATGGATGAGCTTGTCACGATCATCGGCGAATCGATGGGGCAGATCTTCCCTCATGCGAACGGCACGCTCTATCTCTATTCCAACTCGCGCGATTGCCTCGAATATGCCGGCGGCTGGGGCGCGCCAAAGGATCCGGATCACCAGTTCAAGCCGGACGATTGCTGGGCCCTGAGGCGCGGGCGCAGCTACACCTATGGCGCACAGGAGATTGCGATCTCATGTCATCATGTCGATGATGCGCGCAATGCCTATGCCTGTATCCCGATCGTTGCCCATGGCAACATGATCGGCCTGCTCCATTTCGACTTATACCGCCTGCCCGCGCGCGGTCTCAACGAGGCCGAGAAGCTGCGGCTCGAGCGAAAGCTCGAGCTTGCGCAGATCTGCGTCGAGCAGATCAGCCTCGCGACCGCGATCGTGCGCCTGCAGACCGAGCTGCGCCACCAATCGGTCAAGGACGCGCTCACGGGCCTTTGGAACCGCCGCTGGTTTCTCGACATGGCAGCGACCGAGCTGCGGCGCGCGAACAAGTCGAACAAGCCGCTCGCGATGGTCATGCTCGATGTCGATCACTTCAAGCGCTTCAACGACGAGCACGGCCACGATGCGGGCGACACTGCGCTCAAGGTGCTGAGCGCGCATCTTGGCGACATCGATCGCGACGGGGTCTATCCCGCGCGCTTCGGCGGAGAGGAATTCGCGATTATCTGCGCCAACACCACGCTCGAGGAGGCGGTTGCGCTGGTCGACAAGGTCAGAGAGAAGGTCTCGCGCGCACCGATCATCCATGCCGGTCAGCGCCTGCCCTCGCTCAGCTTCTCGGCAGGCGTGGCGATGGCGGGAGCGATCAACGACCTGCGCACCCTCATCACCTGCGCTGACAAGGCGCTTTATGCCGCCAAGGCCGCCGGCCGTCACCAGACCGAAATCTTCGACGAGGCCCTCACCGCTTTCGACGACGTGCGCGCGCTCTCCTCAGCCCGCAAGCGGGTGAGCAAGCAAACGGGCTGAGCGCGTAGGAGGCATGGCGATGACGCCTTGACGCCGCTTCAGCCCCAGTTCTCGGCCCTGATGCGTTTTTGCATCGCGCGGCTCACGGGCGCGCGCAGACCGCCCTCCAGCACCAGCTCCATCCGCCCTCCCCGCACGGAGCGCGAGGTCACGGCAGCGCGCGCGACCCACCAGCTGCGATGCACGCGCGCGCCAACCTCTTCGGGCAGCAGCGCTGCAGCATCGCGCATGCGCATCAGCACGAGGCCATCGCCGCCTTCGGTGTGAACCCTGAGGTAATGATCCTCGGACGCGATCGCGATCAGGCGAGCGGTGCGCAAACGCGCGGGGAGCTGCTCTGCCAGCAGGGCGGGCATGGGCGGCAGCCCGCCCAGCTGGGCGGGCATGGGCGGCAGACCGGGGGCGCGTGACGGCGGGGGCTCGGACAGGGCGGGCGCGGCGGCCTCTCGCGCCAAGACATTGAGCGCAGCCAGCGCCAGGGCGACGATGAACACCGCGAGCCAGAAATTGAGCACCAGCCCGGGCGTGATCTCCTCCACATCGAAGAACAGCGCGCTAGCGACGATCACGAGAAAGGTGTGCGGCACCGAGAGCGCCGCCGCAGTCAGCGCGATCTGGGCCGCCGGGCGATGGGCAAGGCCACCCCAGGCGCGCATCTGCACCGCGATCAGCAGGCCGAGCGCCGAACCCGGCAAGATCACCGTGGCCCAGTAGAGCATGCGCACGGCGAAGGGCGCAGGCCCGGTGCCAAGCGCCCCCACAAAGGCCAGCAAGAAGGCCGCCGCCAGCCCGAGCGCGAGCCCGCGCAGGATCTTGCGGCGCAGCGGCTCGGCATTTGGCGAAGCGTGAACGGAGGGCGCAGTCATCTCACGAAATGGGAAAGCGATTGCCGAATGGAGGCATGGTCGCGGGATAATAGCCCCGCCACGATGAAATCGACAACCGCCTGGCACCGAGGAGGATTGGAGAAACCAGCCATGCCTAAGCTCACCCATTTGCTGTGTCTGCTGCTCGCAGTCGCCCCTTCGCCGCCCGCAGTCAACGATCGCCCCGCGAAAAGCGCTGAGGCAAGTCTGGAGATCCGGTTCATCGGCATCAAGACACCGCGCGGGGCGGTCATGCTCAGCCTGTTCGCAGATGAAGCCGCGCACGATCAGGGCGGGGAGCCAGTTCTTTCAGCGCGTGTCGCGATCGAGGGCGAGGAAGCGGTGGCGCGCCTTTCCGGGCTGGCGGCGGGGCACTATGCGGTGCGCGCATTCCAGGATGTCGATGGCGACGGCGAGTTCGACACCAATCCGTTCGGCCTGCCGATCGAGCCATTCGCCTTCTCGAACGATGCCATGCCGCAGGGTGGCCCCGCCCTTTGGGAGGCCACCAGCTTCGTCGTTGGCCCGGGCGCGAACTCGATCACGATCACCTTCAGGTAAGGGACGGATCGCTCATGCTCACCCGCCGAAACTTCCTCACCCAGACGACCTTGGCAGGCATGGCCGCAGGCGCTTCCCCGCTCCTTGCTGCGCCCCGCTCGCCGGACTGGATGCTCGGCCTCGCCGACATCGCAGACGACATCGCGCCTCAGACCCTCACCCGGCTGCACGGCGCCGCGCCGCCGCTCACAGGCACGCTATATCGCAACGGACCCGCCCGCTTCCGGCGCGGCGCGAGCGCGGTCGGCCACTGGTTTGACGGGGATGGCCTCGTGCGCGCGTGGCGGATCCGGGAAGGCACGGCGAGCCTTGCCGCGCGGTTCGTCGACACGCCCAAGCGGCGGCTGGAAGAGGCGCTCGGGCGGATCGTGCAACCCGGCTTCGGAACGATGGCCGGCCACGGCAATGTGGTGGCCGGGCCCGATGATGTGAACGCCGCCAATACCAATGTCATCGCTGTGGGAGATCGGCTGCTGGCGCTGTGGGAAGGCGGCTCCGCCTTCGCGCTCGACCCGGAAACCCTTGCCACGCAAGGGCCCGTCACGTTCCGGCCCGATCTCGCCGGGATGCCTTTCCTGGCCCATCCGCGCTTGGATGCGACGGGGCGCATCTGGAATCTGGGCACATCCGGCGCGGCGGCCTTCATATGGCGCCTTGCAGCGGACGCATCTTTCGAGGCCGGCGAGATGGTGCGCTTGCCGATGGCGAGCTACATTCACGATTTCACCGCGACGGCTCGCCATCTTGTCATCGTGTGTCAGCCCTGGATCGCGGAAAGCTCGGACCTGCCTTTTCTGAGCCGATTTGCCTGGCGCCCTGAACGCGGGACACGCGTGCTGGTGATAGACAAGGACGATCTCTCCCGAATCCGCGAATACGACTTGCCGCCGTTGTTCTTCTTCCATCTCGGCGAAGCGATCGAGGAGGCGGACGGCACGATCCGGTTCGACGGCTGTTTTCATGAAGACCCCCGCTTCGCCATGTCCGGCGCCCCGGCGCTGGTCGAAGGGCGCAATGAGGATCATGAGCGCCCCGAGCTGACGCTGGTGACCTTGCGGCCCAACGGACGCGCGCACCTGGCCCGTGCAGGCTTTACCGCCGAGTTTCCGCGCAGCATGGCCGATAGTGCCGGGCTGGCCGGTCATCGCACGATCCATCTCGGCGGTTACGCCAGCGAGCGCCCGTTTGCCCGCACTCTCGGCATCTGGGACTGGGGCAGCGGCACGGCCGACAGTTTCAATTTCGGTGAACGGCAGCTTGTGGAGGAATTCGTGCAGGCCGGGCGCTGGCTCGTTGGAACCACGCTCAACCTCGCCGCGAGAGCGAGCGAGCTGCACATCTTCGATGCGCGGCGGGTGTCAGACGGACCGCTGGTTTCCTGGCGCAGCGAGATTGCCTTGCCGCTGACCTTTCACGGGAACTGGGCGGCCTAGCTCCGCAGGCGATCAAACAGCACGCGGTGCCTTGGCGACGCTTTCGCGTTCGATGAGGGCAAAGGGCTCATCGTCGCCCGGCGCTGGGGCCGCCTCCCCATCGCAGGCCACCACGAGTCGCTCGCAGGCTTCGGCGAACAACTTGACATAAGGACGGAACAGGGCCGAGATCGGCGGCTTGGAGCGCGTCAGGCTGGCGCGGTTCTCGAGGCTCAGCAGAGATAGCTCCTCCGGAACGGCGATCGCCAGCTCGTTCGCGACCTCGAGGATGGCGAGCGCCACTTCCTCGGTTTCGGCGATGATCGCGGTCGGGCGGATGGTCGGGACCAGCCAGCTCTTCGCCAGCGGCAGCGCCTCGGAAAAGCCGAGCCGTTCGTCCGCGACGAAATGGCGCTGCGCCCGGCTGCCCGCGGCAGCCATCACGCGGCGATAGCCCGCCACCCGGCGGTGCGAGCGTTGCGGATCGGCAGAGCCCGAGACGAAGCCGATCTGCTTGTGGCCAAGCTTCAGCAGATAGCGCGCCGCCGCCTCGCCCAGCGCGCTCTCATCGATGCCCAGCGCAAGCGCACCGAATTCCTGCCCATGACCGAGAAATTCGGTCGCGATCCCGCGCGCAGCCAGCGCTTCGCGCAGATCGAGGCGATCATCGAGCGGTGGGGTAAGGATCACGCCATCGGGACTGAGAGCGGTCAGTGCGCGGATGAAGCGCGCAAGCCCGGCGACCGGATCGCGTTCGATTTGTTCGAACAGGACATGATATCCCGCGCGGGCCGCCACCTCGAGCCCGGCGAGCAACATCCCATCGAGCGGCAGGCGACCCGTCCGTTCGCCCACCCCGGCGGCTGCCGCGCCTTGTTCGATCACTGCAAAGAGGAGGTAGCTGCGCGCCCCACCCATCCGGCGCGCTGCCGTGTTGGGTACATAGCCAAGCGCCTCGATCGCCTGCTCGACCCGCGCGCGCACCGCCTCGCGCACGTTGGGCCGCCGGTTGATCACGCGCGACACCGTCTGGCGCGAAACCCCTGCGGCCCTCGCCACATCCTCGATCGTTGCCTTACCCCAGCTCAAATCCAGCGCCCCAGCCCGGTGCGTCAAATCGCGCGCTCACCACTTATGATCACCGAGCCTTGCGAATTCGCGAAACTTGTCAATGGCGGCACGCGGCCAAGTGCCGGCCTCACCCGAAATAGAGCATCGTGATGGACATGGACTTGACTTCCCTGCCAACCGAGAAACGGGTTTTCTCGATGCCGGGCCGGCCGAGATTGAAGATGTTGATCGAAGGGTTGTTCGACATCGCACCGCCGTCCGCGCTGATATCGGTCTCGTTGTTGTCATTGGCATCATGACGCGCGGCAATCGCATAGGCACCGGGCTTTGGCAGGGGAACGCAGAAGGTCATGCTGCCCTTCCTCGCGGGCACTTTGATCCGATTGATCCAGCGGTTCTTCTCGAGCCAGTCCTCTTCCCTGGCATGGTAGCTCTGCAGCCGGATCTTGCCGGTCGAGCTCTTGATGCCGCGGATCGTCACCCGCACCGCCGGGCCGTTGCCGGGGGAACATGCGCGCATGGAATTGGCGATGATTGCGCCGTATTGCGCCTGCGCCGGAGCAGCGGCGCCGGGCAGCAGGAGGGCGGCAGGCGCACATGCCAAGGCTGAAAACAGGGCTGCCGTGGAAATCTTCATCGGAGGTGGTTCTCGTGATCAGGCCGGGGCAACGCGGTACTGCGGAAATATATCCGCTTGCCGCGCGATCAATAGCGGCGGTCGCGCCGGTATGGGCGACATGCCGCGCCTCCTTCGGCCTCCATGCGCCTCAACTCGCCGAAATCCCGCGTGAACACGGTGGAAAACAACCGCTGTTCGGTTGAGAGGCGATCGTGGGTAATTTAATTACAGGTAGACGCAAAAAGAGCCCGCTGCCCTTGACCAGCCCGACGCCTCTCATCTCGCCTTCCATTCTATCAGCCGATTTCGCGCGGCTGGGAGAGGAAGTGCGCGCGATCGATGCGGCCGGGGCGGACTGGATCCACATCGACGTGATGGATGGACATTTCGTGCCCAATCTCACGATCGGCCCTGATGTGGTCAAGGCGCTGCGCCCGCACACGGACAAGCCGTTCGATGTCCACCTGATGATCGCGCCAGCCGATCCTTACATCGAGGCTTTTGCCGAAGCCGGCGCCGACATCATCACGGTCCATCCCGAGGCGGGCCCGCATGTGCACCGCACGCTCCAGTCGATCCGCGCGCTGGGCAAGAAGGCGGGCGTGGTGCTCAATCCCGGAACGCCGGTGGCCGCCCTCGAGAACCTCATGGATCTGGCCGACCTCATCCTCGTGATGAGCGTCAATCCCGGCTTCGGCGGGCAAAGCTTCATCGCCTCCCAGCTGGGCAAGATCGCAGCGACCCGCGCGATGATCGAGGCCTCGGGGCGCGCGATCCATCTCGAGGTCGATGGCGGCGTCAATCCCGAAACCGCGCGGCAGTGCATCGCGGCGGGCGCCGATGTGCTGGTTGCGGGCTCGGCGACGTTCAAGGGCGGCGCCGACCATTATGCCGAGAACATCGCCGCGCTCAAGGCCGCGGGAAAGAAGCGCTGATGGATACGCTTTTTCGCGACGAGCAGGAAGCCCGGGAGAGCGCGGCGCGCGCGCTCCCGCTCGGCCCGAACGAAGAGCCGCTGGCCGAGCGCACTAAGGACGAGGCCCCGACTGACGGATTGGCCGAGCCTGCCAGTCGTGCGCTGGTTCTCAGCGATGTGATCGCTCCCAGCGTCGGCCCGGGCGAGGCGCTGATCCGACTGGCCTATCGCCTCGGGGTTCCGGGTCATGCGCTCGCGGCGCCGCTTCGCCGGGCGAGCGCGCCGCGGGTGATGGCCGTGGTCAAGGGCGCGGCGCCGGGCGAGCGGGCCAAGGGGATGGCTTTGCGGGCCGGGCACTTCCTCGTTCACGGAGCCAAGACGCCGATCAGCGAAGTCGACTTCACGGGCCAGTCGCGCCAGTCTCCCGGTCTTGAGCACACGCTCCACACCTTCAGCTGGCTTGCCGACCTGGCTGCGTGCGGAGCGCGGCCCGAGAGCGCCGCCATCGCCGAGCGGCTCGCGCGCGGCTGGCTCGAGGCCAACCCTCGCCCGCCACGCGGCGCTGCGCGCTTCGGCGCTTGGGAGGTCGAGCATGCCGCGCTGCGATTGATCGCCTGGTTGGTCCATGCCCCGCTGGTGATGGGCGGCGGCGATGCGCAGCTGCGCCGTGAGCTGCTCTCAAGCATGGCGGAGACGGCGAGCTGGCTCGATCGGGCGAGCGCCAAATGCGGCGCCGGGCTGGGCCAGGTTCTCGGCTGGGCCGGAGTGACGGCAGCAGGGCTGCTCCTGCCCGAGGGCCGCCCGCGCAGACTTTACGGCGAGGCGGGTCTGATCCGGGCGCTGGGCGATCTCGTAGGCGAGGATGGCGGGGTTCTCGCACGCTGTCCCGAGGCGCAGATGCAGGCGATTGCCACGCTGACGGATCTTATCGCGTGCTACGAAGCGGTCGAGATCATTGCGCCCGAGGCGCTGTTCCTGATGCGTGAGCTTCTGGTTCCGCCGCTCCTCGCTCTGCGCCACGGCGACGGGGCGCTGGGATCCTGGCAAGGCCAGGGGGCGATTGCGGCGGATCGTGTGAGCGCTCTCATTGCCTCCAGCGGAGTGCGTGCGCGGCCGCTCAATGAACCCCACGGTTGGGGCTACCAGCGGATCAAGGCCGGCAAGACGATTGTCCAATTCGATGCTGCACCCCCGCCCCGCACGCGCCACGTGCGCACCGGCTGCGCCTCGACGCTGGCCTTCGAGCTATCGGATGGCGCAAGCCGCGTTATCGTGAATTGCGGGGGGGCCGCACTGGCGGGCGGACAAGTGCCCGCCCACATCGCGCAAGGGCTGAGGGCCAGCGCAGCCCATTCGACGCTGGTGCTTGACAATGCGAACTCGACCGCAGTGCTGCTCCACGGCAAGCTGGGCAAGGGCGCCGAGACAGTGGAATTCGACCGGCGCGCTATCAGCCGCAACGGGACAAGGATCGAGGCAAGCCACGACGGCTATGCGGCGCGCTTCGGCCTGATTCACAAGCGCATCCTCTCGTTCGGGGGCGACGGCAGGGAGCTGGCGGGCGAAGACATCCTCGTGCCAGCGAGCCGCAAAGGCAATCGCGGGAAGATCGGCTTTGCGATCCGGTTTCACCTCGGGCGCGGGGTCGAGGCGCAGCTGAGCGAGGACGGGCGCGGCGCAAGCCTGCTCCTGCCCGATGGCGGCCTGTGGCAGTTTCGCCTCGGCAGCAGCGATGCGGCCAGCTCGGGCGAGGTGAAACTCGCTAAGGAAGACAGCCTGTGGGTTGACGGACAGGGCAGGCCTCATGCAACCGAGCAACTCGTGATCGAGGGCATGACTTCGCGCGGCGGCGGCCAATTCTCCTGGCTGCTGAGGAAATCGGGCTAGCACACCAGCTTCATCGGGGGCGCACATGGCGGACAAGGCAATCAGGCGGGCGCTTCTTTCAGTGTCCGACAAATCCGGGCTGGCCGAACTCGGCATCGCACTGGCCGGGCGCGGAATCGAGCTGGTGAGCACGGGCGGCACGGCCCGTGCGCTGCGCGAGGCGGGGCTCGAGGTGCGCGACGTCGCCGAGCTGACCGGCTTTCCCGAGATGATGGACGGGCGGGTCAAGACACTGCACCCGAAGGTCCATGGCGGCCTGCTTGCGCTGCGCGACAACGAAGAACACGTCGCTGCGATGGAGGAGCATGCGATCGGGGCAATCGACCTTGTGATCGTCAATCTCTATCCGTTCGAGGCCACGGTTGCGAAGGATGCCGAGCGCCCCGAGATCATCGAGAACATCGACATCGGCGGCCCCAGCATGGTGCGCTCGGCCGCCAAGAACCATGCCTTCGTGACCATCATCACCGATCCGGCCGACTTCCCCGCGCTGCTCGCCGAACTCGAGGCGCATGACGGGGCAACGAGCGAGGCGTTTCGCATCCGGATGGCGGGCAAGGCCTATGCCCGGACGGCAGCCTATGACGCTGCGATCGCCAACTGGTTCGCCTTCGGCGATGCCTTCACGCACCCGCTGGGAGCAGAGGCATTGCAGGCGACACCCTTCACCCAGACCATGCCGCTCGCCTTCAAGCGCCAGGCCGAGCTGCGCTATGGCGAAAACCCGCACCAGGCCGCCGCGGTCTACCTGCCGCAGGCGACGGGCACGCACGGCGTGCCGCAGGCCACGCAATTGCAGGGCAAGGAGCTCAGCTACAACAACCTCAACGACGCCGATGCCGCGCTTGAGCTGGCCGCGGAATTTGCCGGAGGCGATCCGGCGGTGGTGATCGTCAAACATGCCAATCCTTGCGGGGTCGCGCAGGCGGGAACGCTGAGCGAGGCGTGGCAGGCTGCGCTTGCATGCGATAGCGTGTCCGCGTTCGGCGGGATCGTCGCGGTCAACACCGAGCTCGATGGCGCGACCGCCGAGGCGATCGCCGAAATCTTCACCGAGGTCGTGATCGCGCCCAGGGTCAGCGAAGAGGCGCGCGCCGTGTTCGCTAAGAAGAAAAACCTGCGCCTGCTCGAATGCACCGCCCTGCCCGATCCGCGCCGCGGGGGGTTTGCGATCAAGACCATTGCGGGCGGGCTGCTCATCCAGACGCGCGATTCGGGGGCGATTGCGGCGGACGATCTCAAGGTCGTCACCAAGCGCCAGCCTACGGCCCGGGAACTCGCCGATTGCCGCTTCGCCTGGACGGTCGCCCGTCATGTCAAATCGAACGCGATCGTCTATGCCAAGGACGGCGCGACGGCGGGTATCGGAGCTGGCCAGATGAACCGCCGGGACTCGGCGCGGATCGCTGCGATCAAGGCGCGCGAAGCGGCTGAGGCGCACGGCTGGGGCGAGGCGCGCACGATCGGCAGCGCGGTGGCTTCGGATGCCTTCTTCCCCTTTGCGGACGGCCTCATTGCCGCAGCCCAAGCGGGCGCCACAGCAGTGATCCAGCCCGGCGGCTCGATTCGCGACGACGAGGTGATCGCCGCTGCCGACGAGGTTGGCCTTGCCATGGTGTTTACCGGGATGCGCCATTTCCGCCATTGACCGGCGAGACTTGGTTCAAGGCATCGCTGGTTGGTCGGCTCCAAGTCTTTCTTGGTCGCACGCCCCTCATCTTTCGCCGCCGCAATGCGTAACTAAGCGCAATAATGTCGCGAATTGTCTTTCGCTGCTCGGGGTCGCACGGCTGTTCATTGTGATGCAAGTCACAGCGCAGCATAGGCGGGCCAGGCAAAAGCGCGGCGAGCATAACGCTCCGAATCGAAGCTTGCGAGGCGAACATGAAATTTTTCAATCCCGATCTTTACCGCCGGCTGGCGATCGGCTTTGTGATCGGCACCGCGCTGGTGGTGGCCGCCAATGCCGAAACCTGGGCGGGCGAGATCGCGCCGCCCGCACAGGCCGCATCGAACCTGCGCGCTGGGCACGATCTGGTGCCGCCCGCGCCCGAGTTCCTGATCGGGGAAGCCCCCTCGAAGGAGGCTCCATAAATGAAGCGCATCGCCACTCCGCTCCTCGCCGCCCTTGTCGGCATCGGCATTCTCACCGCAGGCGTCCCCGCCCAGGCCGAGCGGATCGTCAATGCGCCCGTCGCAAAGCGGATCGCCAAGGAAGGGGCAGGGATCAAGACCGCGATCTTCGCGGGTGGCTGCTTCTGGGGTATCGAGGGCGTCTTCAGCCATGTCGAGGGCGTCAAATCCGCTGTTTCGGGCTTCCACGGCGGCTCGGCGGGGACGGCGAACTACGGCACGGTCGTCACCGGCGTCACCAACCATGCCGAAGCGGTCAGGATCACCTACGATCCCTATGTCGTGCGCTATGATGAATTGCTGCGGATCTTCTTTTCCGTCGCCACTGATCCGACCCAGTTCAACCGACAGGGGCCGGACGTCGGCGCGCATTATCGCTCGGCGCTGGTGCCGCTTAGCAAGGAACAGAGCGCTGTCGCCAAGGCTTATCTCGCGCAGCTCGAGGCGTCGAACGTCTGGGGCAAGCCGATCGTCACGAAGATCGAGTCCCATCGCGGGTTCTACCCTGCGGAAGAGTATCACCAGGACTACATGGCAAAAAATCCAAACAGCCGATATATCGTGACCTACGATGAGCCCAAGGTCGCCGCGCTCAAGGAGATGTTTCCGCGCGACTACCGCGCGCAGTTCCTGCGCGACGGTAGCTGACGCTTCCCGGCCTTCGAGGGCAAGCGCTGTCAATTTTCTTGACCCGCCAGGCTGTCACCCATACCTTACAGTTGGGAGATGGGCAGCTTTTTTTGCTTGAATGAGGCGTTCATCGACACCCGCCCATCGAGCGTGTAAGGCTGCAGCATATGAATCACAAATTGCAAACTCCGCTGCTTGATCAGGTGCCTACGCCGGACGAGCTCCGCAGGTTGAAGCCCGAGCAGCTACGCCAGCTCTCCGACGAATTGCGCGCCGAAATGATCGATGCCGTCAGCGTCTCGGGCGGGCATCTCGGCTCCGGGCTGGGTGTGGTCGAGCTGACGGTCGCGATCCACTATGTTTTCAATACCCCCGAGGATCGGCTGATCTGGGACGTGGGCCATCAGTGCTATCCTCACAAGATCATCACGGGCCGGCGTGACCGGATCCGCACGATCCGCCAGGGCGGCGGGCTATCGGGTTTCACCAAGCGTGCCGAGAGCGAATATGATCCCTTCGGTGCGGCGCACTCCTCGACCTCGATCTCGGCAGCGCTCGGCTTTGCGATCGCCAACAAGCTGCAGAACCGCCCCGGCCGCGGCATCGCGGTCATCGGCGATGGGGCGATGAGCGCCGGTATGGCCTACGAGGCGATGAACAACGCCACCCAGGCCGGCAACCGGCTCGTGGTCATTCTCAACGACAATGACATGTCGATCGCGCCGCCCGTTGGCGGGCTGTCCGCCTATCTTGCGCGCATGGTTTCCTCGAGCGAATATCTCGGCCTGCGCAGCCTCGCGAGCCGTGCGGTCAAGAAGATGAGCCGCCGCATGCACGAAGGCATCCGCCGCGCCGAGGAATACACCCGCGGCATGGTGACCGGGGGCACGCTGTTTGAGGAACTGGGCTTCTATTATGTCGGCCCGATCGACGGGCACAATCTCGATCATCTCATCCCGGTGCTCGAGAACGTGCGCGATACCTCCGAAGGCCCGGTGTTGATCCACGTCGTCACCGAGAAGGGCAAGGGCTATGCCCCGGCCGAAAACAGCGCGGACAAGTATCACGGTGTTCCCAAGTTCAACGTCATCACGGGCGAGAAGGCCAAGGGCAAGGCGGGCCCGCCCAATTACCAGAATGTCTTCGGCGATACGCTTTCCAAGCTCGCCGAGACCGACAGCCGCATCTGCGCGATCACCGCGGCGATGCCCTCGGGCACAGGTGTCGATCGCTTTGCCAAGGCGCATCCCGAGCGCAGCTTCGACGTCGGCATCGCCGAACAGCATGGCGTCACATTTGCGGCGGGCCTTGCGGCAGAGGGAATGCGGCCGTTCGCGGCGATCTATTCGACCTTCCTGCAGCGCGCCTACGATCAGGTGGTGCACGATGTCGCCATCCAGAACCTTCCGGTCCGCTTCGCGATCGACCGGGCGGGGTTGGTCGGCGCCGATGGCTGCACGCATGCGGGCTCGTTCGATGTGACCTATCTGGCAACGCTGCCCAACATGGTCGTGATGGCGGCGGCCGACGAGGCCGAGCTCGTCCACATGACCTACACCGCGGCCGAACATGACGAGGGCCCGATCGCGTTTCGCTATCCGCGCGGTGCCGGCACCGGCGTGCCGCTGCCCGAGATCCCGCAGAAGCTCGAGATCGGCAAGGGCCGGATGGTGCGCGAAGGCAGCAAGGTCGCGATCCTCTCGCTTGGTGCGCGGCTCGAAGAGGCAAAGAAGGCCGCCGACCAGCTAGAGGCGCGCGGCCTTTCGACCAGCGTCGCCGACATGCGGTTTGCCAAGCCGCTCGACACCCGGCTGATCGAGCGACTGATGCGGACGCACGAAGTCGTCATCACGATCGAGGAAGGCGCCATTGGCGGGCTCGGCGCGCACGTGCTGACCTATGCGAGCGACGAGGGCCTGACCGACGAGGGCGTGAAGGTGCGCACCATGCGCCTCCCCGATATCTTCATCGATCACGATTCACCCGACAAGCAATACGCGCAAGCGGGCCTTGATGCCGCCGCCATCGTCGAAAAGGTGTTGGGCGCGCTCAAGCATAATTCGACTGGCGTGGAAGCATCCGGTGGAGTGGAGGAAGCGCGGGCGTGATGCGCATCGGGCTGCTGCTCGCGGCCCTCGCCGCCCCCGCTCCTCTCGCGGCCGCCGCCGCTCAGGATGCGCCCGCAGCGCAGATTCCCTCTCGTGAGGGTATCGAGGCGCGTCACCCGTCCGAAATGCTCGATCTGGCCGAAGCCTTGTTCGCGACCCCGGAGGGCAAGGAAGAGGGCGTGTTCTGGTACTATGTGGGCGATTTGCGGTGGAAGACGCTCGCCGCGTGTACCGAGCCTTTCCCGTTCGAAGAAATCAAGCGCATGAACGACCGGCTCAATGAGGTCGGCGGTCCGATAAGGCTGTGGTCGCGCGACAATATCGACACGCTTCTGCTCACGTTCGACAAGGTCGAAAAGTGGGATCGAGAGACGACCACGCATTACGCCAAGGGTCCGGATTGCGAGGCCGAAGCGCAATTCCTGCGCGGCACGATCGCCGATGTGAAGACCTATATCGAGGAAAACCGCCCCGACCGATGAGCCATTCGCATGGCGGCCCTGGCGCGATCAGCGCGGGCGGGTGATCGCCAGCGGGTTGGCCGGTTCGATAGCGGAAATCGGCCTGCCGGGTTCCTGCTCGCTCGTGGGCGGCGGCTCGCCTGGCGTGCCCGGATCGGCGAACTCGCCCGTCCCCTCGACTTCCGCGAGGATCGCGGGCGGTGGGGGTGGTTCCTCGCCCCTGAGCTCGGCGATCGCCTTGGCCCTGCGATAGAGATAGGAGTCCCGCCGCGCAGCATAGGGGTCGATCGTCTGATCGATCCGCTTCAGCTCCTCGTCCACTTCCAGCCGCGCATCGAGCGAGTTGATGGTGAAATAAGGCAGCGCGAATGCCACGCTGTTGAACGGCTCGCCCACCGCGATGGGCAGGAAGAGCTGATCAAGCCCGCTTCCCGTCACATCGCGCACGCTCGTCGCGCCGGTCAGGGGGAGATACAGATAGGGACCGGGCCCGACCCCGTAAAATCCCATGGTGTTGCCCCAGCCATTGCGGCGATAGGGTAGGCCGATCCCCGGTCGTCCGGCGATGTCGAACAGTCCGCCTACGCCGATTGTCGTGTTGACGAGCAAGCGGCCGAGGGTCTCGAATGTCTTGCCGATCTTCCCCTGCAGGAGGAAGTTGAGCGCGTTATTGGGCTCCCCGATATTGCGCACGACATTGCCGAGGCCGTCGCGGATCGGGCCGGGCAGACCATCGCGATAGGCATAGGCGATCGGCTCCACGAAGGCATTGTCGAGCTGCTGGGTGATGCGGTAGCTTGCCTCGTTCACCGCTGCGATGGGGTCGCCTTCGGGCGGGCCGTGTTCACCCTCGACGATGATCTCGTTGGCAGGCTGGTCAGCTTCGTCGTTCGGCGATGGCTCGGGCTGGCCCTCCTGCGCCGCGACGGGAAGCTGCGCGAGCGACCATGCCACTGGGAGCACGGCAGCCTCATCGCTCGCCATCTGAGGAATCCCGCCCAGAAGGAACGGCAGTGTCAGCGCGTTCAGGCAGAGATTCGCCATCGTCCACTCCTGCGATCGCCCCCGCAGCTTGCCTTCCATAATCGTGCGAAGACTTGCCGGTTGCAACCGCCACTCATCGTTCTACCAAGGCTGCATGTCGTTTATTGCCCAAGAGCGTGATGGCCACGTCACGACTTTACGGTTCGACCGTGGCTCCTCGATGAACCCGCTCGGCGCTCCGGGCGATGGAGACTCATTCGCCGCCACGATCGAGGCGATCAATCGCGATGCTTCGATCCGCTGCGTGATCCTGACAGGCGAGGGCAAGGCCTTCAGCGCCGGCGGCGATATCAAGGCGATGCGCGACAAGACCGGCACCTTTGGCGGGAGCGTGCCCGAAATCGCCGATGGCTATCGCGACAACATCCACAAGATGCTGCGCGCACTCTACAATGTGCGCGTGCCGGTGATTGCCGCGGTCAACGGCCCGGCGATCGGGCTCGGCTGCGATGTAGCATGCCTCGCGGATATCCGGATCGCGAGCGAGCGCGCGAAGTTCGGCGTCACCTTCCTCAAGCTCGGCATCATCCCGGGCGATGGCGGCACTTGGATTTTACCGCGGATCATCGGGCAAGCGCGCGCGGCGGAGCTGTTCTACACCGGCGACGTGATCGATGCGGCCACCGCGCTCGAATGGGGCCTCGTTAGCCGGGTGACGACCCACGACGAGCTGCTCGATCAGGCGAGCGCGTTGGCACACAGGATCAGCGCGCAGCCGCCGCACGCCTTGCGGCAGGCCAAGATGCTGCTTCGCCAAGGGCAGCAGATCGGATATGACACCGCTCTCGAACTGGCGGCAAACACCCAGGCGATGATGCACACCACGAGCGATCATGCCGAAGGGGTTGCCGCGCTGATCGAGAAGCGCGAGCCGCAATTCAGGGGCGAATGAGCCGTGGACCGGGGGGAGGAGGCGGAGGAATCCATCCCCTCCCCCGGCGGGAGATATCGTCTCGTTTTGAGCGAGATCGAAATGCTCAACAACCAGTGGCTGCCCTGCCCATACATCGAGGATTGCCGCCACGGCAGCGTGCTGGTTCGCTTCGAAATTCGCCAGAGTGTGCGGATCGAATGGAGCGGGGCGGCGACGTTCAGCCTCGTCGTGTGCCACAGCTGCTATCCCGGGCTCAGCGTCAGGGTGCTCGGCGATGCGGAGACGAAGCGCTACGCTTTCGCCGATGAACCCCTGCGCGGCCCGCTCAAGGACCTGCCCCGTGCGCTTGATCGATGGTTCGAAAAACGCCAGCCCCCGCCTTCGCCCGCGCGCCGATCCAAATCGAAGCCGCCCCCGAGGCCTGCGCAGCGCATGTTCTCGGACAAGCGCGAGATCATGGATGGGGTCTTCTTCGTGATCTTCGCCGTCGTCGTTATCGCACTTGTGCAATGGCTGACCTGATGGCCTGCCGGTTTCAAAGCCAGCGCCAAATGCCCGCCGCAATGCCGCCGGCGCGGATGTGCAGCCAGCTTAGACCAACGAACAGCGCGAAGCCGCCGATCCATGCGATCGCGCCCGCCCGCGCGAACCCGGCGAGGCGCGGCCAGTAGCTCGTGCCGCGCTCCCACTGCACCCATGCCTCGCCCATCAGCCGCTCTTTCTTGCGATCCTGCAAGGCCGCGCCCACCAGCGCGAGAAAGCCGATCGCGACAGCGGTGATGACGCTGCGCCAACTCCACCACAGAACGACATGCGAGAGCGCCCACAGGCCGAAGGCCCACATCATCGGGTGGCGGGTGATGGTGAAGACCCCGCGCGGCTGGGCGCGCGCCTGTGCCTCGGCCATGGGCGTGGGCAGCGCGGGATTGCCGATGAAGGAGCCGGCAAGGAGCACGGTTGCGGGAAGCGTCAGCGCGGTGGCGATGATCCAGCCGGCATCGCCGCTGCCGGGCAGGTCGGCGGGCGGCGCCGCGCCATAGGCGAAATAGACCCATGCAAGCGTCGCCAGACTGACGAGCGAATAGACGATCTGGAAGCCGGTCGCGCCGAGCCGACCCACCATCGGCGCGCGCAGAGGATGCGACATTGCGAAATGCGTGCCCACAAAGGCCACATTCGCCGCGATCAGATTGAGAAGCGCCCCCTCCATGAGAGGTCATTTACCACCACTACCGGCCAGTGGGAATAATCGTTGCCTGCGCTGTCGCGATATGGAGCGGCTCGGAGCCCGGACTCTCGGCCCAGACATCGCCGCGCACCACCACCTGCCTCTTGCCAGGCTTGATCACCGTTCCGCGCGCGCGCAACTTGTCACCGATCGCGGGGCGCAGGAAGTTGATGGTGTAGCCTCCCGTCACCACGTCCCCGATCACCGATGCGCCCGCCCAGGCGCAGGCGTTGTCGGCCATCAGCCCCACGATCGCGCCATGGGCGAAACCGTGATGCTGGGTCATCTCGCGGCGCAAGGCCAGCTCGAGCTCGGCTTCGCCCTGCCAGACCCTGATCGGCTCCACGCCCAGCCAGCGGGTGAAGCCCGAGCCCTTGACGGCGACCTCCTTCATGTAGGCGAGCGATGCTTCTGGGCTGTCAAACCGGGATTGGGTCACACGGTGTCTCCGTAATGTCTGATTCGCAGACTTTATGCCTCTTGCCACGTGGGCGCACAAGTCTGATATCGAGATGCATGAAGTCGTACCGCCCCTCCCGCTCGCCCTGCCCGATCGGCCGCGCCGCGCGCGTGCTGGGGGACCGCTGGGTGCTGCTGATCCTGCGCGAGACTTTCCTCGGCGCTGAGCGGTTCGAGGAGTTCATCGAGCGGCTCGCGATCAATCGCGCGGCGCTCACCTCGAGGCTGGCGATCTTGCA
This sequence comes from Erythrobacter sp., assembly GCA_036350735.1. Taxonomy (GTDB): domain Bacteria; phylum Pseudomonadota; class Alphaproteobacteria; order Sphingomonadales; family Sphingomonadaceae; genus Erythrobacter. Next base: position 177,935 of record JAZBNR010000011.1, on the reverse strand, counting down.
GGAGGCGGGGCTGATGCGGCGCGAACCGCCCGAGGGCAAACGCGCACGCTATCTCCTCACGCAGAGCGGGAAGGATCTGCGCCCGCTCTATCGCGAGCTCGCCGAATGGAGTTCGGCAAACCTCTTCGGCGAAGGAGAGAAGCGCGGGCGCTGGCGCCAGCCGGACTAGCGTCCGGCGATCCCGACCAGCTCGACCTTGAAGATCAGCGTCGCCCCGCCCGGGATCGGCCCCTTGCCGACCGGGCCGTAGGCGAGATCGGCGGGCGCGACGAGCTCGATCACGTCGCCCACGCCCATCTGCGGGATCGCGAGCTGCCATGCCTTGATCAGCCGTCCTAGCGGGAATTGCGCCGGTTCACCGCGCTCGTAAGAACTGTCGAACACCGTCCCGTCGATCAGCTTGCCCTCGTAATGCACCGTGACGGTGTCGGCTACGGTCGGGCGGTTGTCGTTCGCGGTGTAGTCGAGATAGCGCCAGCGCAGACCCCCCTCGAGCATGTACCAGCCATCGCTCGCAGAGAGGCCGGCAGGGTAGGCCTGCTGCGCGCTCATCCAGGCGAGATCCTGGCTGGTGTCTGCCGGAGGAGCGGGCTGTGCGACCGTAGGGGCCGCGGCCAGCAGAGCCAGCAGGCCGAAAAAGCGATGCTTCATCGAAAGGGCGTCCTTGCGCTCAGAGCCTATTCGGCGGGGCGGGTTTCGGGATGGAAGCCCGCCTGTTGCGGCTCGATCCCGGCTTCGCTCTGGCCGGCCAGATCGTCTCCCACATTGTCGTCCCGCAGCGTGTCGAGATGCATCAGCTTCTTGATCAGCGGGCTTACCACCACCACGCCCACGCCGATCGCGATCGCGAACCAGCCGACATTGGTGTAGACCCCGAGCACGACATCGCGGCCCGCCTCCTCGCCGACGCCCTCGGCACCGGTGGCCGCAGCGATCAGACCAGCGGCGAAATTACCGGTGGCTGAGGCGAAGAACCACGTGCCCATGATGAGGCTCGCCATGTGCGCGGGTGCAAGCCGGTTCATCGCCGAGAGGCCGACGGGCGAGAGGCACAGCTCGCCGGTCGTATGCAGGAGATAGATGAGGAAGATGAAGAGGACGGGCACGCCCACTTCAGGCCCCACGCTGTTCGCACCCCAGACGAGCACGAGGAAGCCGAGGCCCACCTGCACCACCCCAAGTCCGAACTTCAGCGGGGTCGAGGGCTCCATCCCGCGCTGACCGAGGAACTGCCAAGCGATCGCGAAGACGGGTGCAAGCAGGATGATGTAGATCGCGTTGATCGACTGGAAAGTGGAGGCGGGCACGCCGCCGCGATCGACGTGGCGATCGGTAAACAGGTTGAGCGAAGAGCCGGCCTGTTCGAACAGCGCCCAGAACACGATCGAGGTGAGGATCAGGAACATGGCGGCAAAGATGCGATCGCGCTCTTCGGGGGCAAGCTTTGCGACGGCCGTGAACAGCACATATAGAACGAGCGCGCCGCCGAAGCCGCCGAGAACGTAGCCGACCAGCGCCTGGAACTGAATCGCGAGCCAGCACAGGCCGACCATCGCGATCCCCGCGCCATACATCGTCCACTCGGTCGATTTGGCGAGCGGGCGCGGCGGCTCGCCGCGGCCCAGCAGGAGCGGGGTGCCCCAGATGAAGACCACGAGCCCCGCGAGCATCCCGATCCCGGCAAGGCCGAAGCCGTACGCCCAGCCATAGGTCTCGCCAATATAGCCGCACAGCAGCGAGCCCGCCGCTGCGCCCACATTGATGCCCATGTAAAAGATCGTGTAGGCCGGGTCGCGGCGCACATCGGTGCGCGGATAGAGCTGGCCGACGATCACCGAGATGTTCGCCTTGAGAAAGCCCGAGCCCACGATGATGAGCGCGAGCGCCAGCCAGAAGACGTAAATGATGGGGTTGTCGGCGTTGCCGGCCATGGGCTCACCCTCGAACGCCATGAAGAAGTGCCCGAGTGTGAGCAGGACGGCCCCGAACAAAACCGCCTTGCGCTGGCCGAGATAGCGGTCGGCGAGATAACCGCCGATGACGGGGGTGATGTAGACGAGCGCGGTATAGGCGCCGTAAATGATGCCCGACTGGCTGTCGGAAAAGAGCCAGTGCTTGGTCAGGTAGAAGATCAGCAGCGCGCGCATGCCATAATAGGAGAAGCGCTCCCACATTTCGGCGAAGAACAGGACGAACAGGCCCTTGGGGTGACCAAGGAAGGTCCCCGCGCTGTCGCCATGCGGAAGTGCTTGCGGTGTCATTTGCTGAATTATCCCAGTCTGCGCCCAGCGGGCGGCTTGTCCCATGCGGCGCACCCTAACGGTCATTTCGCCCATGTGAAGCCTTCATTACAACCTGCACGCCCTTGCGCCGCGCTGAACGGCGCGGTTTTCCGCCATCCCCGAGCTTGACGCGCATGGCTGTATTATGGCACTGATGCACCTTGAGCGAAGGGATCATCACGAAGTGACGCAATCAAGACCGGTTTATCTCAAGCTGCGCGACCAGATTTCGGCCGCGATCATCGAGGGGACGTATCGCGAAGGCGAGATGCTGCCCTCGGTGCGTGCGCTCGCTGCCGAGCAGGGCGCCAATCCGTTAACGGTCGCCAAGGCTTACCAGCAATTCCAGAACGATGGCCTGGTCGAGGTGCAGCGCGGGGTGGGCATGTATGTCGTAAGGGGCGCGGCCGAGATCCTGCGCGCGCGCGAACGCGAGCATTTCATCACGACCGAATGGCCCGAGATTAAGCAGCGAATTGCGCGGCTAGGGCTCGATCCGGTCGACCTGCTGGAACACAGCTGAGCCTTCGTGCCACACCTTTCGCCCCGCGACAGGACGCGCCTCGGTCGACTCGCTTGCTCAAAATCGCTCCCTCTGGCAAGTTCGACCCTCGCTGTGGGGGATGCGGCGAGATAATCCTTGCACATGCGCATCGATCCACCGGCTCGGCGCGTGAGGAACAGGCTGGGGGAGAGCGCCATGATACGGTCTGAATTGCTGAGCGAATTGCACAAGGCCAACCCGGAGCTGCGCGCCGAGGAGATCGAGCAAGTGGTCGATATCTTCTTCGAGGAGATCGCGCGCCGCCTTGCCGAAGGTGGCCGGGTCGAATTGCGCGGCTTCGGTGCCTTCTCTACCCGCGAGCGCGAGCCGCGCATCGGGCGCAATCCGCGCACGGGCGAATCGGTCGAGGTGCCGGCCAAGCGCGTGCCCTATTTCAAGGCCGGCAAGGAAATCCGCCAGCGCCTCAACGGGCACTGAATCCGATTCCCCGGATCCGTCAGGCGTATTCGAGCGCGCGGTCCTCCTCGCTCGCGAGGCTCGGCACGGGCAGACGCCGCTCAAGATCGAGTGCCTGGAACACCGCATCGATAAGCCTCTCGGTGCCGCCCTTCTGCGACATGTCTACCGGCAATACTCCCAGATTGGCGAATTCTGCGATCAAGGCGGCATCGGGCACGGCGAGCACGCGGGTGATCGCGGGCAGGCGCTCGTCAACCAGCGGGCTCAGTTCGCGCGTCGCCTCGACATCGCCCGTGGCGATCACCACCACCCGGCGGCCCGCCATCCCGATCGGATCCCAGCTGCGCGGATCGGCAGGGTTGGCCTTGTAGACCTGGTATCCATCGGCCAGCGCGCGCTCGAACCGCGCTAGATCGCTCTCGATTCCGAGATAGGCGATTCCGTTGAATCGCAGCGCGTCAGCGAGCGCCCGGCCCGCTTCGGTCAGGCCGATGACGACGACCGGCGCATCGTCGCCGGCGAGCCTTTCATCTGCGGGGCCGCGCCGCAGCTTGCCAGCCAGCCTGCGGCCCGCATTGGAGACGAGCGGCGTTACCGCGAGGCTGATCGCGATCGCGGTGACGAGGATCGAAATGAGGCGCGGTTCGACGAGCCCGGCCACTGCTGGAAGAGCGAACAGCACCAGCGCGAATTCGCTGCCTTGCCCGAGCAGGAAGCCAAGCTGGATCGAACCCGGGACAGACCAGCGATTGGCGAGCCCGGCGAGCACATTGAGGGCGCATTTGAGGACGATGAGACCTGCAGCCGCAACCACCACCAGCATCCAGTTCTGCGCCAGCAGCGCAGGGTCGATGCTGAGCCCGACGGTCATGAAGAAGAAGCTCAGGAACAGCCCGCGGAAGGCGTCGATCTCGGTCTGAACCATTATCCGGTAGCGCGAATCGGCCACTGCCATTCCCCCCAAAAATGCGCCGAGCGTGAGGGAAAGCCCGATCACGCCGGTCGCCCAGCCAGCGGCAAGCGCGATGAACAGGGCGGTGGCGGTGTAGACCTCGCTCGAGCCCGCACGTGCAATCAGGCGGAACAGCGGACGCGTCAGGTAGCGCGAAAACAGCACTGCCACGCCGAACGCTGCAAGGGCCTTGATGCCCGCGATCCCCAGGGCGGGCGCGATCGCCCCGCCGCTCGCGATGGCTCCCGCAGCGACCAGCAGCAGGATCGCGGCGATATCCTGAAAGATCAGGATCGACTGCGCCGCGCGGCCGACCGGGCAATCCTCTTGATGCCGCTCGCGTACCAGCCCGATCACGACCGCGGTCGAAGAGAGGCCCATCGCGAACCCCCCGATCACCGCAAAGGCCAGCGGCAGGCCGACCACCGCGAAAAGCGCCGCATAAGCTCCGCCCGCAACCAGCATCTGCAAGCTGCCGAAGCCGAAGATGTTGGCGGCCTCCGCCCTGATGCGCCCGAGCGAGAAGTGGAGCCCGAGGTTGAAGAGCAAGAACATGACGCCCGCTTCGGCCATCGCGTCGACCACCGGCGTGTCAAAGTCCTCCGCGAAGCCGAGCGCGGCGAGCCCGAGCCCGAGCCCGAGATAGCCGACGATCGGATTGAGCCGACAGGCGCGAGAGATGAGCGCCGCGCCGATGCCGAGCCCGAGCAGCATGATTGCGGGCTGGATCGTCGCGACCACCGAATGGGCATCATGAACGCTGTCGGCTGCCATATTCGCGCGTGCCCCTGCTGCTGCTTCTGCCGCCCCTGCGATTGTGCGCCTGTCATCCTGCGCGTCGGCGCGGAAGGACAGATGCGCCTTGCGGTCAGCGGTTGCAAGCCCGCCGGCCTTGCGCGCGGCCACGCCATGGCGGCTCGGTCCTGATGGATTGCGGGCGTGCCGCGAGGGGTCTAACGCTGCGGCCCAGAAGGCGGGTGTGGCGGAATGGTAGACGCCGGGGACTTAAAATCCCCTGATCCTTGATCGTGCGGGTTCGAGTCCCGCCACCCGCACCAGCTATCGAGGCGCGAGGCCTCGTCCCGCTCTCGGAGGCGGGACGCCTAGTTGGCTGTTATCTCCGCTTTAACCCGTCGTTCGCTACGCCAGAGCTGAAACAAGGGGTCCATCCATGCCAGGCGCGCGCTCCACTGAAAGCGGCCAATCTGGCGAGGCAGAAACGCATGAACCAGGATGCATTGCCACAATTTGCCGGAAGCGAGAGCGATCCTGCGAGCGGCGGGCATCCGCACGAGGCCGGCGCAGAAGCGATGGCAAGCCATAGCGATACCGCCATCGGTCAGTCCGATCATGAATTGGCGGATGAGCAGCGCCGCGCGCCCCGCTTCACGCTGCTGATCCGCGCCGCCAAGCTCGTCTCGCCCCAGGGCGAGTTCGTCTGCGTCATCCGCGATGTCTCGGAAACCGGGGTCAGCCTGCGTCTGTTCCATGCCATGCCAACCGGGGCGCCGCTCGAAATCCAGCTTCCCAGCGGGACGGCCTACGAGGTCGAACCGATCTGGCAGCGCGACAATGAAGCCGGCCTGCGGTTCGCTGCTCCGGTCGATGTCGCACGCCTGATCAACGAGGCAGGCGAATATCCCAAGCGCGGCCTCCGGCTTGACCTTTGTTTCCCGGTGGAATTGCGCACGCTGACCAAGACTTGCGAGGCGGTCATCGTCAACCTTTCCCAGCAGGGTGGCCGTTTCGAAAGCGACTGCATGTTCGCTATCGAACAATCGCTGCGCATCGCGCCGAGCGTGTCCCTCGCTGAATTCGACGAGGTGCGCGCCAAGATCCGCTGGCGGCGCGGCAGCGAATATGGCGTGGTGTTCGACGACACCTTCTCGCTGGGCAATTTCGCCAGGCTCGCCGCGCGGCTCCAGGCTCCGGGATTGCTCGCTGGCTGAAGAGCCCCTCGCTCGTGCAAGCCTCGCTTGGCGAGTTTTGATGAATTGTTTGACTTTCACTCAGGCTGTTTACCGGTCGCTAACCAATTTCCTTCACTCCCACCCTCGATGCAGCGGCGCATGATCCACGTGCCGGGCAATCCATTTGCAGGATTTACGGGGGCCCAGATGACAGACACTCTTACTCCTTCGAACGCAGCCGCTTTCAACGGAATCCGCGATGTCGACGTCGCGATCATCGGAGCCGGCCCGGCCGGCCTCACCGCCGGATATCTTCTGACCAAGGCGGGCAAATCGGTCGCGATCATCGAGAAGGACGAAGTTTACGTCGGCGGCATCAGCCGCACGGTGGAGCATGAAGGCTACCGCTTCGATATCGGGGGCCACCGCTTCTTCTCGAAAAGTCAGCAGGTGGTCGACCTGTGGAACGAGATCCTGCCCGACGACTTCATTCAGCGCCCGCGCATGAGCCGCATCTATTACGAGGGCAAGTTCTATTCCTACCCGCTGCGCGCCTTCGAGGCGCTGGGCAACCTGGGCATCCTGCGTTCGACCGCCTGCATGGCGAGCTACTTCTGGTACAAGGCCTTTCCGATCCGCGATGTCCGCAGCTTCGAGGACTGGACCACCAACCAGTTCGGCCACAAGCTCTATTCGATCTTCTTCAAGACCTACACCGAGAAGGTGTGGGGCATGCCCTGCAACGAGATGAGCGCCGACTGGGCGGCGCAGCGCATCAAGGGGCTCTCGCTGTGGGGCGCCGTCACCGATGGCCTCAAGCGCAGCCTGGGGCTCAACAAGAAGCCCAATGACGGGATGGCCGCCAAGACGCTGCTCGAAACCTTCCGTTATCCCCGCCTCGGCCCCGGAATGATGTGGGATGCCGCGCGCGACAAGATCATCGCAACCGGCCGCGGCGAGGTGCTGATGGGCCACGCGCTTGAACAGCTGGCCGCGATCGGCCCCAACGATGAAGGCTTCAACTGGTCGATGACCGCCAAGGGCAAGGAGGGCACGGTCCAGATCCGCGCCCGCCACGCGATCAGCTCGGCGCCCATGCGCGAGCTTTCGCGGCGCATCCACCCGCTGCCACAATCGAGCCTCGAGGCGAGCAAGCTGCGCTATCGTGACTTCCTGACCGTCGCGCTGATGGTCAAGTCGGAAGACCTCTTCCCCGACAACTGGATCTACATCCACGACGAGCGCGTTCAGGTCGGCCGGGTGCAGAATTTCCGCAGCTGGTCGCCCGAAATGGTGCCGGAGGAGGACATGGCCTGCGTCGGTCTCGAATATTTCTGCTTCGAGGGCGACGGGCTTTGGTCCTCCACCGACGACGAACTGGTCGCGCAGGCGACGCGCGAGATGGAGATCCTCGGCCTGTGCGATCCGGCCAAGGTGGTGAAGGGCGCGGTCGTGCGGCAGGAAAAGGCCTATCCGGTCTATGACGACGACTACGAGACCAACGTGCAGGCGATGCGCAGCGAGCTCGAGGAGAAGCACCCGACGCTCCACCTCGTGGGGCGCAACGGGATGCACCGCTACAACAACCAGGACCACGCGATGATGACCGCGATGCTGACGGTTGAGAACATCCTCGCCGGCAAGCGCGTCTACGACACGTGGTGCGTCAACGAGGACGCCGAATATCACGAAGCGGGCGACGAGGGCGAGCAGGAGCGGATCGCCGCGCGCGAACTCGCGGTCGGAAGCGATGCGCTGCCGCTGAGCGAGGACCAGGTCGCGGCGCTGACGAGCCTGCGCGGCGTGCCCGAGCGGATCAAGCGCGAGGAGCCCGCCGAGCAGGATGTGCGGAAGCGCGCCTGATGCTCGAGACGGCGCGCTCATCGAGGCTGGCTGGGCGGATGTTCGCACCCGACACGCCGGCGGGGCGCTTCGTGCGCTACGCCTTCGCGAGCGCGAGCGGGACGGCGATTGATCTCACCGCCTTTGCTCTCCTCGTCTGGGGCGCTGCCCCGGCCTCGATCGCGGCGGCGACCGGTTATGCCATGGGCACCTTGTGGCACTGGCAGGTCTCGAGCCGCATGGTCTTCCCCGATCGCACCCGCGAGCGGGGCGCCGGGCGCGCGCGGCAACAGGGGCTGTTCGCCGCCTCGGCGGTGCTCGGTCTTGCCCTGACCACGCTGATCGTGACACTCGGCGTTCATACGGGGCTGGCGCCGGGCGCGGCCAAATTTGCCGCGATGTGCGCCGCCTTTACCAGCGTGTGGCTGGTGCGGCTGATGATTGTGTTCACGGAGCAAGAGGTGGAGGCATGACGGGAAGATCGGTTGGCGGGCTGGGGCTGCTGGCAAGCAAGCTCACCGATGCACGCCTGATGCGCTACGTTCTTGCAAGCGTGGGCGCCCTCGCGGTTGATGTCGGCTCGTTTCTCGCGCTGCTTGCAGCGGGGATCGGCGGCGCTGCGGCGTCCGCGATCGGATATTCCCTCGGCATCGGAGCGCACTGGCTGATGTCGAGCCGAGCGGTGTTCCAGGATACCGTGGCGGAGCGGGGCCTTGCCCGCACTCGGCAGAAGGCGCTGTTCGTCATGTCCGCGCTGGTTGGCCTCGGGATCACGATGGCCATTGTCGGAGCGAGCGATTGGGCCGGGGGCGATCCCCGGCTCGCCAAGGTCGCGGCGATCGTCGTCGCCTTCACCGCGACCTGGTTGCTGCGCAAAAGGATCGTCTTTCGTGTCGTCGATTGACCTTGCAATGCCTGATGCAGGGGATGAGCCTGTCGGCCAGGAGCGTGTGACCGACGGAGGCCATCTCGTGAAGATGTGGTTGATCCTCGTGGTGCTGGCGCTTGCGACATCGCTTGATACCATCCTCCTAAAGCAGTTCCCCGATCCGGACGACGTCCTGCGGCTCATACAGGTCCGCGACTTGCTGAATGGCCAAGCATGGTACGATCTGCAGCAATATCGCATCGATCCCATAGGTAACGAGCCGATGCACTGGAGCCGGTTGGTCGATCTGCCACTTGCGGCCATCATCCTCGCGTTCAGGCCGCTGCTAGGCGCGGCGGGCGCGGAAATGGTGGCGTTGATCATGGTCCCGCTGCTGACTCTGCTCGTGGCTGTGCTGTTCATCGGGCATATCGCGAGCCAACGATTCGATCGTGAGATCGCCGGCTGGACCGTGCTCGCGGCTGGGCTGCTGCCTTTGTTGCTCTATCAGTTCGGCCCCTTGCGCGTCGATCACCACGGCTGGCAGATTGCCTGCTTTGCTGGCTGCGCCTGGGGAATCGCCCGGTCGAAGCCCGCTCTTTCTGGAATGGCGATGGGGATCGGGCTTATCATCTCGATCGAGATGCTTCCGCTGGCGGCGCTCGTGGGAGCAATTCTTGCGCTGCGGTGGCTGCGCGATCCTGCTCGCGGCGAGGGCCTGGCCGCTTACCTGCAGGCGCTCGCGGTCATGCTCATCGCATTGTTTTTCGCCACCAGGCCGCTGGCGGGCTCGCTTGCCTATTGCGACGTCATAACGCCGGCGCATCTCGGCTTTTTTGCCACCGTGGCTCTGGGAGCGACGGGCCTGCGCATGCTTGGCCCCTCCTCTGCGATCGCGCTCACCCTCGGGCTGGGCGCAAGCGGTATGGCCGGTCTTGCCCTGTTCGGCTGGGCCGCGCCGCAATGCCTCGGCACCCCCTTTGGCTCGCTTGACCCGCTGGTGCACGATATGTGGTACATGGCGGTGAGCGAGGGTCGGCCGGTCTGGGAGCAGCGGCTCGTCATCATCCCGATCCTCCTTCAATTGAGCTTGGCGCTTGGCATCAGTGTCCATCTGCTCGCGAAGGCTCCCTCGGACCAACGTGGCTGGTGGCTGGAATTTGTGATGCTCTTTGCTGGTTCCTTCGCTTTGGGGCTGCTCGTCACCCGCTCGCTGGCCTTTGCCTCGCTTCTTGCGACGCTGCCGCTCGGCTGGCTGATCGACCAGATCCTGCAGCGTTTGCGGATCGCCACCGGCTTGTCCCGCAAAATTGGAATCGGTGTTGCAGCGATCGCCGTTCTGCTGCCTACCGCGCCGGTCGCGCTGGCGCAGACGGTGATGCCGAGCGAGTCAGCGCAAAACGCCTCGAGCCAGCTTGAAAAGTCGTCATGCGAGCTCCAGACGAGTGTCGACCAACTCGCGCTTCTTCCAGCCGGAACGATCTTCGCACCGCTGGACATCGGCCCGGCTATCCTATTGAATTCGGATCACACCGTCGTCGCGACAGGACATCATCGAGCAGAAGCTGCGATGCGTGACGTGATCGCCGCTTTCCTCGCTCCCGAAGACCAGGCCCGGGCAATCATCGCCGACAATGGCGCGGATTACCTCGTTTTGTGCTCTGACCTGTTCGAACCTGCCAATTATCAGCTCAAGGGCGGACCTGAGAGCCTTGCCGCGCAGCTGGTTGACGCAAACGCACCCGCGTGGCTCGAACCGATTTCCGTCGATGCTCCGGAAACCTTCAAGGTGTGGCGCGTCAGACCGCAGCTCAAGCCGGAGTGAAATCGAGCGCGGCGCCGTTGATGCAGTGGCGCTTGCCGGTTGGCGCGGGGCCGTCGCCGAAGATGTGCCCGAGATGTCCGCCGCAATCGGCGCAATGCACCTCGGTGCGGGGATAGCCGATCTTGTAATCGGTCGAGGTGCCGACCGCGCCCTTGTCGATCGCCTGGTAGAAGCTCGGCCAGCCCGTGCCGCTGTCATATTTGTGGGCGGAGGAATAGACCGGGTTGCCGCAGCCCGCGCACTTGAAGGTGCCCTTGCGCTTCTCCTTGTCGAGCGGCGAAGTGAAGGCCCGTTCGGTGCCCTCCTCGCGCAGGACATAATATTCCATCTTGGTGAGGCGGCGGCGCCATTCGGCCTCGCTGCGCGTCACCTTGAACGAGCCCTTGGCCTGCGCCGTGCCCGAGCCGCAAGAGCCGAGCAGCGGGAGAAGGCCGAGCGCCGCGCCGAGGCCGATGAAGCGGCGGCGCGATCCATTGGTCAGATCATGTGTCATGTATACTCATACGCAGCGAGCCGTGCAAAAGTTGCATCGGTCTAGAATTGCGTGATCTCGACCTCGAGCTTGCGGAAGCCGTGCACGAAATTGGCGCGCACCCGTTCGACATCGCCTGCGACATGCACCCGCATCCGCCGCTTGTGCATCTCCTCGAGCAGCACGCGCAATTGCAACTCGGCCAAACGCGCGCCCACGCAGCGATGGATGCCGTAGCCGAAGGCGATGTGGCGCTTAGCGTTCTCGCGGGTGATGTCGAGCTTGTGCGGATCGGGGAACACGCTCTCCTCGCGATTGGCGCCAAGATACCACAGCACGACCTTCTCGCCCTTGCGGATCGTCTGCCCGAACACCTCGGTGTCCTCGGTGCAGGTCCGGCGCATATGAGCGAGCGGGGTCTGGTAGCGCAGGCATTCCTGCACCGCATTGGGGATGAGCGCAGGGTTCTCCTCGAAAGCTTTCCGTTGATCCGGGAACTTGTCGAGCGAATGGACGATCCCGCTCATCGTGTTGCGCGTCGTGTCGTTGCCGCCGACGATCAGGAGGATGAGATTGCCCATGAATTCCTGCGGGCTCATCTGGTTCATGGCATCCGAATGGATCATCATGCTGATGAGATCGCTGCCCGGCTCCTCTTGCGTTTTCTTCACCCAGAGCTGCTGGAAATAGGCAGCCATCTCATAGAGGATCCCGCGGCGAAACTCATCGAGCTCGCGCACAGTCGCAAGCTCGGTGTCGCCCGACCAATCGGACCAGAATGTGAGCAGCCGACGATCCTCCCACGGGAAGTCGAACAGCAGCGCGAGCATTCCGGTCGTCAGCTCGATCGAGACCGTGTCGACCCAGTCGAAAACCTCCCCGCGCGGCAGGCGGTCGAGCACTTCGCCGGTGCGCTGGCGGATTTCGGGCTCCATTGCGGCCATTGCAGAGGGCGTGAACTTGGGCGCGACGGTGCGGCGCTGGCCAGTGTGCTTGGGCCGGTCCATGGCGATGAACATCGGCAGTTCGAAACGCTCTTCAGGCGGCTTGGCAAGCTCCTCCTCAGGGGTCTCGAGGATCGTGATCCCGCCATATTCCCAGCTCGAGGAAAACACCTCGGGCAAAGCCTCGATGTGCTGGATCGCCTTGTGTCCCACCACGGCCCAATAGGGGCCAAACGGGCTCTGGTCGATGTAATGCAGCGGGCCTGCGGCCTGCATCTCGGCGAAGATCGGCTGCCAGGTGTCGTTGTAGTAGATGTCCGAACGGCTCACGTCCCACTTGTGAGTATGCTGCGGCTTCGCCTCGGGGTGTGCCGCGAAATGGTCCTGCAAGGCCTGGTGCGCGGTGGGCGAGGTGCGCCATTGCGGGGACGCGGGCGGGCTTTCGGGAGCAATCGTGGCCATCGGTTCTCTCTCCTCGCGGAAGAGGCCGCACGCAGCGTTCGAGTGCCGGCGTGTCCTGTGATCCCATCCGCAAAAGACATCCTGCCCTAACTGACAGGCCTGTCAATAGTCAGTTTCGTTCAGCCACTCATTCCGCCGGTTCGGCGACCGGTCTGGAATGGGCCGTACCACGCATGGGCTTGGCAGCCCGGGCAAAGAGCGGCCTGCGCTCACGCCCTGCTCCGCCCGATTTCATCACCCGCTTGCGGAACAGCATCGAGCCCCCCTTGACGAGCAGCACCACCGCGAAGCCCTGCCAGACCAGCGCGGCGGCATGGACCCACAGCGTCTCCTCAAGCGCTGCGCGCGCGAGCATCGCGAAGGGCGAGGACAGCGGGAAGGCGACCGAGGCGAGTTCGAGCGAAGTACCCGTCTGGCCGATATTGGCGGCCGAAAGGAAAAACACCATCAGCTGGAGCATGGTGATGGGCATCGATAGCGTCTGCACCTCGCGCACCGTGCTCGCCATTGCGCCAATCGTCAGGAACAGCGCGCCGAGGAGCAGATAGGCCATCGAGAAGTAGAGGACGCCGAGCACCAGGAAAAGCGGCCAGCCCACCGCCGGGCCGGGCAGCTCCCGGAAGTTGGTCTGGGTGACCGTGACGATGGCGTCCTCCGCGATCGCCCAGAAGCCCCAACCGAGCGTTCCCCACACAGCGATGCCGACGAAAGACACGCCGAGCATGGCGAAGAGCTTGCCCATGAAGACCGCGTCCATCGGGACGGCGGCGGCGAGGATCTCGATGATCTTGTTGCCCTTTTCCTCGGCGAGGTTGGAGAGCACCATGCCCGCGAGCAGCATCGTCAAGAGGAACAGCACCATCTGCGCCGCTTGCGCGGTGCGCACCCGATTGGCGCGCTCGGATGCGCCCGAGCTGGCGACGGCTTGCGCCACGCTTTGCGGGAAGGCGCTGGGCGAGGTGGCGGCAGCGGTGGCAGCAATCACTTCAATCGGACCGCGCCAGCGATCGATTTGGCCTTGCGTGCCGACCAATTGCGGCGAAGCGAGCGAGCCCGTCAGGATCACGGCATAATTGCCGCGCCGCGCATCGAGTAAGGCTCTGGCATCGAAGGCAGGATCGGCCTCGGCGGCGGCAACTTCGGTCAGGGAGGGGATGGCGCCACCAAGCTGTGGACGCAGCGTCTTGGCCGCCTCGATCATCGCAGCATTGTCGGCGGCGCTCATCGCGATCCCGATCTCAATGCTCACCGCCTGCTGCGAGACCTGTTGGCCGATCGAGCCTGCCAGCCCTCCCACAAGCACCGGGAATAGCGGCCCGATGAGGAAGAACAGGAAAGCGCGGCTGAACAGCACCGCGACGAAATCGCGCCGGGCGATCACCCAGGCGGCCTCGATCCGGGTCAGGCGGGGGCGCGCATCGATTGCGGCCTGGTCGTGGGTGTGCATCACTTGCCTCCCTTCGCATCGGCCTCGAGCTGGCGAGCGGCGGCCTCGCCCGCGATCGCCACGAAGGCATCGTGCAGGCCTGCGCGCTCGATCGAGAGCGAGAGGATGCCCGCATCGCCCTCGATCAGTGTGCGCAGCAGCGGCTCGACCCCTGTCTCGGGCAGCGGAAAGTAGAAGAAATCGCCCTCGCGCCTGGTGCCCTCCGGGAGCGCGGCGGTCCAGCCGCCTTCGCGTGCGCGGGTCTCGAGGCGGACTTGCGCCGGGATGCGGTCGCGCGCGGTTTCGACGCTGCCGGCATATGGCACGCGGCCCCCGGCAATGATCGCAACGCCCTCGCACAGGCGTTCGGCATGGTGAATGACGTGGGTCGAGAAGATGACCGTGACGCCGTCTTCGGCAAGGCTGCGGATCATCCGCTCAAGCTTGCCCTGGTTGATCGCATCGAGCCCCGAAAAGGGCTCGTCGAGCACCACAAGCCGCGGTCGGTGGACCAGCGTGCCGAGCAGCTGGACGGTCTGCGCCATGCCCTTGGACAGCTGGCGGATCGTGCGCGTGGCCGCATGGCCGAGATCGTGGCGCTCGAGCAGCGCCATCCCGCGCTTGCGCCCCTCAGCGAGCGGAAGGCCGCGCAGCGCGCCCATGAACGCGATCGCCTCGATCGCCTTCATCGCGGGATAAAGGCCGCGTTCCTCGGGAAGATAGCCGATCAGCCGCCCGATTTCGTGCGGGCGATCATGCCCGAACACGCGCCGCACGCCTTCGTCGGGGTCGATGATGCCGAGCAGCATCCGCAAGGTGGTGGTCTTGCCCGCGCCGTTCGGTCCGAGTACCCCGTAGATCGCGCCCTCGGGCACGCTGAGGTCGACGCCGTCCACCGCACGCGTGCCGTCGAAGCTCTTGACAAGGCCGCGCGCCTCGATCGCCAGCGGGCGCGGATCGCTGACCGCTTCACGCAGGGTGAAAGGGGTGGCCGAATTGCCGGAGGGGCGAAGGTCGCCTAGTGCCATGTTCATGCGCGCAAGGGTTAACGGGCGAGACTAAACGGGAGTAACCCCAAGCATGGTTAACGCGCCGTTGACCAAAGAGGAACAGCAATCGCTCGTCCGCGCCATCCGGGATGAGGCGCAGCGGCTCGGCTTCGCGTCCTGCGGCTTCGCGACCGCGGCCGAGGATCCCTTGCGCAGCGCACGGCTAGAGCAGTGGCTCGGCGAGGGGCACCACGGTTCGATGGAATGGATGGAAGCGCGCGCGCATCACCGGCGCTCGCCGCAGGGGCTGTGGAGCGAGGCAAGGAGCGTGATCGCGCTCGGCATGAGCTATGCGCCCGCGAGCGATCCGATGGCGCTCGAGGCCGCGCCTTCGCGGGCGCGCGTCTCGGTCTATGCGCAAGGGCAGGATTATCACGACGTCGTCAAAAAGCGGCTGAAGGCGCTCGCCCGGTGGCTTGTGGCTGAGCGACCCGAGGCACAGGTCAAGGTTTTCGTCGATACCGCGCCCGTCATGGAAAAGCCGCTGGGCGAGGCGGCGGGGATCGGCTGGCAGGGCAAGCACACCAATCTCGTCAGCGCCGCGCATGGCTCGTGGCTGTTCCTCGGCGCGATCATGACGACACTCGACCTGCCGCTCGATGCACCGCATCGCGACCAGTGCGGCTCGTGCCGCGCCTGCCTCGACATCTGCCCGACCGATGCCTTTCCCGCGCCCTACCGGCTCGATGCGCGCCGCTGCATCTCCTACCTCACGATCGAGCACAAAGGGCCGGTGCCCGAAGAGCTGCGCGAGGGGCTCGGCAACCGGATCTATGGGTGCGACGATTGCCTCGCGGTGTGCCCGTGGAACAAGTTTGCGGCAGCAGCGCAGGCGCAGCGCCAGTTCCTGCCGCGCGCAGAGCTTGCCGCGCCGCGCCTCGCCGACTTGCTGACCCTCGATGATGCGGGCTTCCGGGCGCTGTTCTCGGGTTCGCCGATCAAGCGGATTGGGCGCGACCGGTTCGTGAGGAACTGCCTTTATGCTGCGGGCAACAGCGGCGATGCCGGGCTGCTCCCGGCGGTGCGGGCGCTGCTGGCGGATGCCGACCCGGTGGTGGCGGAAGCGGCGCGCTGGGCGCAGGGCCGGCTTACAGCAGATCCTTGAGCGGAACCTCCGGATCGCCCAGCAGCGCCGGATCGACCTTGCCGACGCCGCTTTCGAGCAGCTTGCGGCCCTGCACGTAGTCCTTCATCGCGTTGATGCAATCGAATGCGATCGGGCGGCCATCCCTCAGATACACAACCGAAAACTTGCGGCTCGCGGGATCGCCGCGCACGATCGTCTGATCGAAACCGAGATTGAGCCCGGCGGTCTGGAGCTTGAGATCATACTGGTTCGACCAGAACCATGGCAGCGCCTCGTAGGGCACCTCCTCGCCCATGATCGCGCGCGCGGCGGTGGTGGCCATGTCGTTCGCGTTCTGGACCGATTCGAGACGGATGACGGAGCGGTTTGCATGGATATTAGCGTGCGCGGCGCAATCGCCGATCGCGTATATGTCCTCGAGCGAGGTGCGGCAGCAGAAGTCGACATCGACCCCGTTCGACCCGGCCGCTCCGGCCGCGATCAGCGGGGCGACGGCGGGCACGATGCCGATCCCGGCGATCACCATGTCGCACGCGATCTCTTCGCCCGTCTCGAGCCGCGCGCCACTGACCGTGCCGCCTTCGCCGAGTATCTCGCTCACCCCGCATTCGAGCCGCACGTCGACGCCGTGCGCGCGGTGTTCCTCGAGGAAGAAGCGCGCAAGGTCCTCGCCCGCCACGCGCGCGAGCAGGCGCGGCTGCATCTCGACGAGGGTCACCGCGCAATCGAGCTTGCGCAGCACCGCTGCGGCCTCGAGCCCGATATAGCCCCCGCCAATCACCAGAGCGCGCCGCGCGCCCGCATCGAGCGCTGCACGCATCGCATCCGCATCGGCACGGTCGCGAACATAAAACACGCCGCGCAAGGCTGCGCCGGGGCAGGAGAGGCGGCGTGGATCGCCGCCCGCTGCCCAAATCAGCTTGCGATAACTCAGCACCGCGCCATCACTCAGCGTTAGCGTGTGCGCCGCCGGATCGATCGCGGTCACCACGCGGCCGAGCATCAGGTCGACGCGCTTGTCCTTCCAGAATGTCTCCGGGCGGATCATGATGCGCTCGAACGGCTTTTCACCGCTGAGATATTCCTTCGAGAGCGGCGGGCGCTCATAGGGGGCGATCTCCTCGCGGCCGATCAGCACGATGCGCTCTTCGTGCCCCGCCTGACGCAGCGCGATCGCCGCCTGGGCACCGGCATGGCCGGTGCCCACGATCGCGATGTCGGTTTGATCCATGGTCTTGCTCATCAGCGCTCGAGCAGGTTGCGCGCCTGGCCCGCGATCTGGGCGAGCATGGCGGGTGCGATCGACTGGTGGCTCTGGGCGCGCGCGATCATCCGGCCGAACTGCTCGATTGCAGCCGAATGCTGTTCGGCCCAGCGGGCGACCGCGTCGACCGGATCGCTCGGCAGCACTGCATCGCTCTCGGCGGCGCGCACCTGGCGGCGCAGGAATTCGAGCCGCATCTGCTGGAAATCGCGCGCGAGCCCGCTCACCAGCAGCCGCTCCCAGATGTCGGAGGGCGACATGTGCGCGGCGGTCCCCTGCGCCCAATCGAGCCCGATCCGCGTGCCGATATCGGTGAAGGCCTGCGTCACCCGCTCGGGCGCGAGGCCGGTGTCTCGGGCGAGGTCGGCAAGACCGATCGATCCGTCGAGATCGAACAGCCAGGCGACCTGCTGCGCAAGATCAAGCGGCGCGCCGAGCGCAACGAAGCTCTCGGAGAGCTGCGTGGTGCGGGTGCGGGTCTCGTGCGAGATGAGATCGCCCCGCTCCGCGATCAGGCGGCGGATGCCGGGGCTGAGTGCGTCGATCAGCTGCGAGGCGGCGACCTGGCCCGCGCCGGTGCGCAGCGCGTCGGACATGAGGTTGCCCTGCGCCGCGCTCAGCCGATCAAACAGCGCAAGCCGTGCTTCCTCGTGCATCGCCTGCGTGTCGAGCGCCTCCCACAGCGCGGGGATATCGAACAGGCGTTCGGTCACGACGAAGGCCGAGGCGACCTCGGCGAGGGTCATGCCCTCTTCCTCGGCAAGCTCGAAGGCGTGGAACAGGCCGAGGCGATTGACGATGCGATTGGCAAGGTCGGTCGCGATGAGCTCGCGGCGCAGGCGGTGTTGCTCGATCTGCGGCCGGAAGGCCTCACGCATGGCCGAGGGGAACATCTGGGCGAGATCCTCCTCGAGCAGCGGATCGTCGGGCAGCGCGCTCGCCTCGATCGCGCCTTGCAAGACGAGCTTGGCCGAGGAGAGCAGCACGGCGAGCTCGGGGCGGGTCAGCCCCGCGCCCTCGCCCGCGCGGCGCAGCAGCGCATCGCTCGGCGCGAGCCCCTCGGTCACACGGTCGAGATCGCCTGTTTCCTCGAGCCGTTCGATCAGCCGCACGAAACTGGGCGTTGCGGCCGCGCCCGCCGTCTCGGCGATCGACAGCGCTAGCGCCTGCAGGCGATTGTCCTCGAGCACGATCGCGGCGACTTCGTCGGTCATCCCCTCGAGCAGGGCGTTGCGCGCTTCCTCGTCGAGATCGCCCGCCCGCCGCGCCGCTGCCAGCGCGATCTTGATGTTGACCTCATTGTCCGAGCAATCGACGCCGGCCGAATTGTCGATGAAATCGGTATTGATCCGCCCGCCTTCCCCGCCAGCGCCATAGAGCGCGAAGGCGATGCGCCCGGCCTGCGTGACGCCGAGATTGGCGCCTTCGCCGATCACCCGCGCGCGCACCTCGGAAGCGTTCACCCGCAAGCTGTCATTGGCGGGATCGCCGACATCGCCATGGCTCTCGTGCGCCGCCTTGATGTAGGTTCCAATGCCGCCGAACCACAACAGGTCGACCTCGGCCTTGAGGATCGCCGAGATCAGCGCGTCGGGCTCGATCTCGCAGGCGGCGAGGCCGAGCATGGCGCGCGCTTCCTCGGAGACGGTGATGCGCTTGAGGCTTCGGGCATAGATGCCGCCGCCCTTCGAGAGCAGCGCGGCATCGTAATCCTCCCAGCTCGAGCGTGGCAGGTCGAACATCCGTTTCCGCTCGGCCCAGCTTGCCGCCGGATCGGGATCTGGATCGAGGAAGATGTGGCGATGATCGAACGCTGCGACGAGCTTGATCGCCTTGGAGAGGAGCATGCCGTTGCCGAACACGTCGCCCGACATATCGCCGCAGCCCGCAACGCGCACGCTCTCGTTCTGGACGTCGATGCCCATCTCGCGGAAGTGCCGCTGGACGCTGACCCAGGCGCCCTTGGCGGTGATGCCCATCGCCTTGTGATCGTAGCCGTTCGAGCCACCGCTGGCGAAGGCATCGCCGAGCCAGAAGTCGCGCTCTATCGCGATGCCGTTGGCGATGTCGGAGAAGCGCGCGGTGCCCTTGTCGGCGGCCACCACGAAGTAGGGATCCTCGCCATCGAGGATGCGCACGCCTTCGGGGTGGATGACACGGCCATCGACGATGTTGTCGGTGATAGAGAGGAGGGTGGCGATGAAGATTTCGTAGCTTGCCTGCCCCTCGGCGGCCCAGCCATCCCGATCGGTGCCGGGATCGGGCAATTGCTTGGGGTAGAAGCCGCCCTTGGCCCCGCTCGGCACGATCACGGCATTCTTGACCCGCTGCGCCTTCATCAGGCCGAGGATCTCGGTGCGGAAATCGTCTCGCCGGTCGGACCACCGAAGGCCCCCGCGCGCCACCGGCCCGGAGCGCAGGTGAATGCCCTCGACGCGGGCGCTGTAGACGAACACTTCGCGCCACGGCACTGGGCTGGGCAGGCCCGGCATCTTGGCGGATTCGATCTTGAAAGCGAGCGCAAGCTTGCCGGCGGGCGCGAAGGCATTGGTGCGCAGGCACGCATCGATCACCGCGCGATATTGCCGCAGCAGCCGATCATCGTTGATCGCCGAGACCTGCGCGAGGCCCTCATTGTAGAGCGCTTCGGCGCGAATCGCTGCGGCGCTGCGGTCGCCCTCGAAAGCGGGATCGTGGCGCGCCCGGAACAGTGCGATCATCGCCGCCGTTACCTGCGGCGCACGCGCGAGCGCATCGACTACCGTGTAGATCGTGTAAGCCAGGCCGGTCTGCCGCAGATAACGATAGATCGCGCGCAGCCATTCGGTCTCCTGCGAGGTCAGGCGGGTGTCGATCACCAGCCGGTTGAAGGCATCGTCCTCGGCGTGCGCATTGATTACCTCGGCGATCGCGGTTTCGATCGCACCCGCACGGGCAAGCAGATCGTCGAGATCGGCGAGCGCGGGGACTTCGAGGCGGAAATCGTGGACCGTGCCGAGCGCGCCATCGGCGAGCCGCGTGGTCATCTCGCCGATCACCCGGAAGCCGAAATTCTCCAATCCGGGCACGGTGTCGGAGAGCGGCATCTGGCCCGCATGGTGATAGATCTTGAGCCTGAGCGCGCGCGGTTCGTCGCCCTCCATCCGGTAAAGCCGAGCATCGCAGGCATGATCGCTGCGGCCATGCTCGGCGGCGAGCGTGCGCAGGCGGGTGATGTCGATCGCAGCTTCGGCGGGGCCGTATTGGCTGCGATAGACTTGCGGAAAGGCATCGGCATAGCGCTGCGCGATCGCAGCGGCGCGGCTGCTCTCCTCGCCCTGCGCGAGCGCGCGTTCGACCGCCTCGCCCCAGCCACGCAAAAGATCCTCGAGCCGCTGTTCGAACAGCTTGGCATCCGGGATCTGCGGCGAGGCACGCGTATCGATCAGGAACTGCATCAGCGCCAGCGAGCTGCCCTCGACCTCGATGCTCCAGTCGAGCAGCGCGCTGCCCTCGATCTCGAGCAGCAGATCGCGCACCGAAAGGCGCACCCCGGTCGAGAGCATGTCGCGTGCGAGCCATACAAAGGCGTAGACATGGCGCTGGAGCGGCGAGCCGACCAGCACCAGCCGCGTGCGTGGACGGTCGACGAGGCTCATCAGCGCGGTCGCCAGCGTGCAGACGTCGTCCTCGCTAAAGGCGACCAGCAGGTCGTGCGGCAGCGTGGTGAAGGCGTGGATCAGCGCCTTGCCCGCATGGCCCTTGGCGCTGAAGCCAAATTGCCGCGCGAGCTTCTCCACCCTGGCGCGCAGGATCGGAACATCGGCAGGGGCGCTCGCGAGAGCAGCGCTGGTCCACAGTCCGGCATGGATGCTGAGCGCGACGATGGCGCCATCTTCGTGGTGGGGGACGATGAAAAGATCGAGCGCGGCGCGGCGATGGACGTTGGAAAGGTGGTTGGCCTTGATGATGAGAAGCGAGCGCGGGGCTCCCTCGGGGCCGGGCTGCTCGAACCACTCGAACGCCCGGTCGAACGAGGCAGGCGCGAGCACTTCTGCCAAGCTCTCCCGGCAGACGCCCAGCGCAGCGCGGTATTCGCCCGCACGGGTGCGGGTGACATGACCAAGCTGGGTCAGCATCCCGGCATTGAGCCATTCCATCAGGGCCGCGTTTTCGTGCGCGCCGCTCTCTTTGAGGATCGCCGCATCGCGCGCCATTGCAGCCTGGAGCTGCGGCCAGTCGGCAACGGCCGCGCGCACGTCGCCCAGCGTCACCTCGAGCTGCCCAACGAGCTCGCGCCGCTGGCGGGCGTCGACGCGGGGCGTTTCGATGTAGATCATCGACTCGGGGGAATGATCATCGCCACCGCCCATAGGCGCGATCGCATCGAGCGCGCCGGCTGCGTTGCGGCGCACCGGGACAACCGGATGGATCAGCCGGTCGATGCTGAGGCCGGCTGCGGCGATCGTCGCGCAGACCGAATCAACGAGAAACGGCATGTCGTCGTTGATGATTGCAAGGCGCAGACGGCGGCGACCGGTGGTCGAGGATTCAAGCCGTAGCGCGCTGTTTCCGGGCTCACGCTGTGCGGCGGTCTCGACGAGGAAATCGGCGGCCTCGGCAAGGGTTTCCTCATCGAGCTGGGGCTCGCCGGGGAGCAGAGCGTTGAGGAGGTGCGGGCGCAGGGCGCTTTGCAGGGCGCTGGGATCGGAAACGAACGGGGCTTTGGTCGACAAGCGGAGCTCTCCCGGGCGCTGCAGAGGGCCATTACAGGGGCGGTGCAACAATATGTCCAGTGTGTGAACTTATCAGTCCCTGACTACAGCCAAGCGCGAGGCCAGTGCAAGCGCAATCGGTTCAGGACGTTTCGGGCTGTCGGTCAGGCGGGAAGGAGTGCGCCCGCCGCCTCGAAAGTGAGCTCGAGCGAGCGGATCCGCGCCTCGGGATCGTAGGTCGAACCGCACAGTAGTATTTCATCGGCTTGCGTGCGGGCGATGAAGGCGGAGAGTTGCTGTCGCACGGTGGCGGCGCTTCCCGTCGCGCTCGCCTGCCCGACATGCGCGAGCATTGCGCGGGCCTGCGCGGGCAGGCTCGCTTCATAGTCGCGGATCGGCGGCTGCAACTGGCCAGGATTGCCAGTGCGCAGCGCCACAAAGGCCTGTTGCTGACTGGAGGCGATGAAAGCCGCCTCCGCATCGTCCTGCGCAGCAAAGACGTTCATCGCCACCATCACATGCGGCTGCGCCAGCGCCGCACTCGGTTCAAACTGGCGGCGATAGATCTGGAGCGCCTCGTCAAGATGATCGGGCGCGAAATGTGCGGCAAAGGCGTAAGGCAAGCCGAGCCGCGCGGCGAGCTGCGCCCCGAACAGGCTGGAACCCAGCATCCAGAGCTGCACCTTCGCGCCGAGGCCGGGTGTGGCGGTGATCGGCAGGTCGACATCGCCGGTAAGCAGCGCGCGCAATTCGACCACATCCTGGGGGAAATATTGCGAAGCGGCTGCTAGGTCTTTCCTGAGCGCGCGCTGGAGCTCGGGGCCGGCGCCCGGCGCACGGCCGAGGCCGAGATCGACCCGGCCGGGGAACAGGGCATCGAGCGTCCCGAACTGCTCGGCGATCTGAAACGGTGTGTGATTGGGCAGCATGATCCCGCCTGCACCGATGCGGATGCGGCGCGTCGCGTTGCCGATATGCGCAAGCACCACCGAGGTCGCACCGCCGGCGATCCCGCTCATCGCGTGATGCTCGGCGACCCAGAAGCGCTTGGCTCCGAGCCGTTCGGCGGCCTGCGCCAATGCGGCAGAGGCGGCGAAGGCCTCGGCAAGGCTCGCGCCCTCGCGCACGGGTATCAGATCGAGCACCGAAAACGCCGTCATCGCTCAGCTCTCCCCTGCCGCGGGATCAGGCGAAAGCTGGGCCATGTATTCGCGCGCGGTCTGTGCGGCGAGGCTATCGGGCTGTGTGTCGATCACCGACTGCCAGCTCGCGCGCGCCGCCTCCTCGCGCCC
Organism: Erythrobacter sp.; assembly: GCA_036350735.1. Lineage (GTDB taxonomy): Bacteria > Pseudomonadota > Alphaproteobacteria > Sphingomonadales > Sphingomonadaceae > Erythrobacter. The sequence goes on along the minus strand of JAZBNR010000011.1, from coordinate 154,602 downwards.
GGAGAACACCGCGATCACACCCGCCTCGAGCCCGATCGCGAGATCGAGCGGGGCGAGCCCGGCGGCGGTCTCGATCGCGGTCTGCGCTTCGCCGAGGCGATCCATCCGGCGCAGCAAGGTTGCCTTGAGAAGCCAGCTCTCGCTCGCTTCGGGGACCAGCCGGGTCGCGTCTTCGAGCTGGGCCAGCGCCTCATCCGGCCGGTCGAGCGCGACCAGCGCGCGCGCCGCATCGATCGCGGCGACCGCCTCGAGATCGGCCGAGGCGGCAGCGGCGGCCTCGCTGCGGGCGAGCCCCAGCAATTCGAGCGCGCGCGCCGGATCACCGCCCGCCAGCGCGGCATTGCCAGCCATCGCCGAGAAGCGCGCCCGCGCACGCGTCTCTACCTCGGGCGTCCCCTCGCGTGCGGCGATGAAGGCGCTTTGCGCGTCGCTCCACAGGCCAAGCTGCGTTGCGGCAAGCCCGAGGCAGTGTTGCGCGATCACCCGTTCCGGCCCGAGCGTCTCGGTCACACGGATCTGCGCCTGTGCATGCGCGCGCGCCGGGTCGGTCTCGATCAGTTCGAGGCATTGCGCAAGCCAAGCCGAAGTCGGGTTGGCGATCTCGGAGGTCTGCCCATCGCGGCGCGGCGGGCGGTTCAACAGCTCCTCGGGAATGGCGAGCGTGTCGGGCGCGTTGGGATTGAGGCCGACCTGCATGAGGGCGAGGGGAAGGAGCGCGTCGAGGAGGATCATGGGGCGTAGCTTCGGGTCCAGTGGGTGTGCGCTATGCGCGCAAGGAGCGCGATGTCGTCGGGGCGCGAGAGGCGGTGATCGCCATCCTTAAGGAGCGTTACCTTTACGTGGTCTGTCTCGAGCGCAGCTGCAAGCCTGAGACTTATCTCGAACGGCACGTCCGCATCAAGCTGACCATGGAGCAAGTCGACCGGGCAGCCAATCGCGATGGGGGCATCGAGGCACAAATGCCGTTGGGCATCGGCGAAGAAGCCGGGATGGGTCGGCGTGGGCTCGGGGCCGTAAGGGTTCTCCTCGAACACCGTCTCGCCTCGTCCGAGCGCCGCGCGCTGTTCCTCGGAATAGCCCCAGCGGGTGAAATCGGGCGCGGCGGCGATTCCGATCAGGCCGTGGAGCCTTTCGCGCAGCCGCGCGGCCACCAGCAGCATCAGCCACCCGCCCATCGAGGAGCCGGCCAGCACCACGGGCCCTTCCACCTGAGCCTCGATCAGCGCGCAGACCTCATCGCTCCAGCGCGAGAGCGTGCCATCGGCGAACTCGCCCGAGCTCTCCCCGCAGCCCGAATAATCGAGCAGCAGACAAGCGCGTTCCTCGCGCGCGGCAATCTCGAACAGCGCGCTCGCCTTGCTGCCCGCCATGTCCGACATGTAGCCTGGCAGGAAGACGAGCGTGGGCCCCGCGCCGCTGGTCTGGCGATAAGCGATCCGGCGGCCATCGGGCATGGCGTGGAAGAGGGGCTTGTTCATTTGCGCCATTGTGCCTGCAAGGTGGGGCGCGGCGCAAGTTTTTGTCACGGTTGCGCAACGCACGCGCTATAACGCCGCCACCATGTTCAAAACCGACAGCGCCCCTCAGCCCGCCCCTTCCCTCGCCAACATGTCGCGCCGTGGCCTGTTCGGCATAGCTGGCGCCTCCGCCGCGCTCGCCGCCAGCCCCGCGATCGCGCGCAGCTTCGGCTCGGGCTTCACCCACAATGTCGCCAGCGGCGAGCCGGGCGCGGATACGATCCTGTTGTGGACGCGCTATGTCGGCGATGCCGCAGCGCGGCTTCAATGGCAGATCTCGCAAAGCGAGGATTTCACCCGCCCGATCGCGGAAGGCAGCGTGTCGGCCAGTCCCGAGCGCGACTGGTGCGCCAAGGCGACCGCGACCGGCCTTGCGCCCGATCGGTGGTATTTCTTCCGCTTCATCGCGCCCGATGGCACGATGTCGCCTGTCGGCCGCACGCGCACATTGCCGCAAGGGGCGACCGCCAAGTTTCGCATGGCCGTGTTCTCCTGCTCGAATTTCGGCTTCGGCTGGTTCAACGCCTATGCCCACGCCGCTCAGGCGAACGATTGCGACCTCGCGGTCCATCTCGGCGACTATATCTACGAATACGGGGCGGGGACTTACCCCTCGCTGGCGCAAAAGCACCCGGCGCGCGAGCTCGCGCCCGAAAGCGAGATCGTCGCGCTTGCCGATTATCGCCTGCGCTATGCGACCTACCGCGCCGATCCCGATCTCCAGCGGCTCCACCAGGTGCTGCCGATGATCGCGGTGTGGGACGATCACGAGAGCGCCAACGATTCTTGGGAGAACGGCGCGGAGAACCACCAGAGCGAGAGCGAAGGCGAATGGGCCGTGCGCAAGGCGGCGGCAAAGCGCGCCTATCGCGAGTGGATGCCGGTCTCCGACCGGCCCTACGCCGCCTACGACATCGGCGATCTTGCCACCCTGTTCCGGCTCGACACCCGGCTCGAGGGGCGCGAGCAGCAGTTCAGCCTCGAGAAGGTGCTCGAGGGCAAGACCAGCCCCGAGGCGATCTTGCAGGCGCTTGCCGCGTTCCGCGATGGCGCGTGGTCCGATCCCGAGCGACAGCTTCTCGGCGCGGCGCAGGAGCGCTGGCTGTTCGAGGCGATCGCCGGCTCGAAGGCGCGCGGGGCGACGTGGCAGGTGCTCGCCCAGCAGGTGCTGATCGGCAAGGTCTCCTCACCCAGGGCCATGCTCGGCCTGCTTGGCGAAGGGCTGCCCGATTTCATCAAGCAGCGCCTGATGGCTGCTTCGCTCGCAAGCGAGGCCGGCCTCCCGCTCAACATGGATGCGTGGGACGGCTATCCCGCCGCGCGCGAACGGCTGTTCAACGCCGCGCTCGAGGCCGATGCAAACCTTGTGGTGCTGGCGGGTGACACGCACAATGCCTGGGCTTTCGATCTCGCTCAGGACGGGGCAAAGGTCGGCGTCGAGTTTGGCGTATCCTCGGTGAGTTCGCCCGGTTTCGAGAGCTATCTCGCGATGATCCCCCCGGCCGATCTAGCGCGGATCACGGTCGAAGAGAACGCAGAGCTGCTCTGGGCCGATACGTCGCAGCGCGGCTACATGACGGTCGAGCTGACCCCGGCGCGCGCCACCACCGAATGGCGCTTCCTCGAGGGCATCAAGCAGCGCTCGACGCAGCTCGCCGCGACCAAGCGCTACAGCGTCGCACCCGGAGGCAAGTCACTGGTGGCATGAGGCCCGCTCACCTATCGCGCTCGAAAATCTGTTCGATCGCGAGGCCGAAAACCTCGGCGATGCGGAAGGCAAGCGGCAGCGAGGGATCGTAGCGGCCCTTCTCGATCGCATTGACGCTCTGGCGGCTGACGCCGAGCCGGTCGGCAAGATCCTGCTGGCTCCAGTCCCGCTCGGCGCGCAGCACCTTCAAGCGGTTCTTCACCAGAGATGGCCCCAGTCGCCTACAGTCACCCGATTGTAGAGCGCTCCGACCCCCAGTCCGACGAACCAGAAGAACGCCGCGCCGAAGCCGCCATTTCCGGGCGGCACAAGATCGAAGTTCTGCAGCCATTGCCACACCGTCACGATCGTGAGGCAAAATCCGGTCGCAAACAGGCATTGCCGCACGAACAGCATCCGGATGTATTCGTCGGTTTCCTCGACGAGCAATCGCATGACCGCCCAGAACACCCCGATCAGGGGCAGCGCAGGTGCGATAGCAAGCGCCCAGGCAATCGGGCCTTGCGGCTCGAGCGCCTCGAAGGCCCGTTTCGAGGCGAACAGCACGACGATATAGACGGCCATGAGCGTGGCGACCCGCATGACGTATCGCCGGGTGGCAGGACTGGCGCAATTCCCCAAGGTTCAGCCTCTCTTGCAGGACGAATTGCGCGTCCGGAGGATGGAAGCGACTGCCGCGAACGAAAGGGTCGAGAGCAGGATCGCGACGGAGGGTTGGGGCAGCTTCAAGGCCACCGCCATAAGCGCCGAGGCGAGGATGATTGCTGCCCAGAGGAGGGCAAGGAGGGTGCGGCTCATGTGTCATGGCTCCTTTCTATTATGGAAAGCGACCTTGTCATTAGCCCGCGCGAATGTCAAGCAGGCTTTCCATAGGGAGGTGCTGCATCGCACTGGTGACAATCCGATCCTTCCTCGTTATCTTGTTTTCATGGCACGCGCTTTGACCACGACTACCACCACCACAACCTCGGCTTTCCGGGGGCGGTCGGTGCTGGGCTAGGCCAGCGCACAGCCGCCACCCGGTTTCGGGTGGCGCGGTGTCTTCCCGAAATCGGCAAACCCGCAACACCGCTCTTCCGGTGCGCAGCCCTTTGTGGCAGGGCGCACCGCCAAGGGAATACGGAACGGACACGATGACGGAACTGCTCAAGATCAGCCTGCCCGATGGCTCCGTGCGCGAGCTCGAGCCCGGTGCGACCCCGGCTGACGTTGCCGCTGCGATCGGGCCGGGCCTCGCCAAGGCGGCGCTTGCGGCGCGGGTGAACGGCGAGGTGCGCGATCTTTGCCGCCCGTTCGAAGGCGATGCCGAACTCGCACTTATCACCGCGCGCGACGAGGCCGATGCGCTCGAGCTGGTGCGCCACGACTACGCCCACGTGCTCGCCGAGGCGGTGCAGGCGCTGTGGCCCGGCACGCAGATCACCTTCGGCCCTGCGACCGAAGACGGCTTTTACTATGACGTGATGGCGCCCGCGAGCCGCGAGCCGTTCGGTCTCGAGGATCTCCCCGCGATCGAGGAGAAGATGCGCGAGATCATCCGCGCGGATAAGCCGCTGGTGCGCGAGGTGTGGACCCGCGACCAGCTGATCGCCAAGTGGGAGGCCGAGGGCGAGGCCTTCAAGGCCGAATGGGCGAAGGAGTTGCCCGAGGGCGAGGACCTGACGGTCTACTGGTCGGGCGAACCCGGCTCGCAAGGCGCATGGCTCGACATGTGCCGCGGCCCGCATCTGGCCTCGACGGGCAAGCTCGATCCCGATGCGTTCAAGCTGATGCGCACGGCGGGCGCCTATTGGCGCGGCGACCAGAAAAACGCGCAACTGACGCGCATCTACGGCACGGGGTGGCTCAACAAGAAGCAGTTGCAAGCCCACCTCACGCGTCTGGAAGAAGCCGCCAAGCGCGATCACCGCAAGCTGGGCCGCGAAATGGACCTCTTCCACCTGCAGGAAGAGGCACATGGCAGCGTTTTCTGGCACCCCAAGGGCTTTCGCATCTGGCGCGAGCTCGAAGCCTATATGCGCCGCAGGATGGATGGTGGCGGCTACCGCGAGATCAAGACGCCGCAGGTCATGGATGCGCGCCAGTGGGAGCAGTCGGGCCACTGGGGCAAGTATCGCGAGAACATGTTCGTCATCCCCGACGAGGTGCCCAATGTCGAGGAAGGCGCGGAGCTGATCTCCAAGGACGCCGACTGGATGGCCTTGAAGCCGATGAACTGCCCGGCGCATGTGCTTGTCTTCAAGCAGGGCATCACCAGCTACCGCGATCTGCCGATCCGCTTGGGCGAGATGGGTTGCTGCCACCGCAACGAGCCGCACGGCGCGCTTCACGGCCTCATGCGCGTGCGCCAGTTCACGCAGGACGATGCGCACATCTTCTGCACCGAAGCGCAGGTGGTCGAGGAGGTCCAGCGCTTCCTCAGCCTGGCTGACAGCGTCTACAAGGATTTCGGCTTCACCTACGACATCAAGCTGGCGCTGCGCCCGGAGCAGCGGTTCGGCTCGGATGCCGATTGGGACAAGGCCGAGCAGGAATTGCGCGATGCGCTGACCGCGAACGGGCTCGAATGGGAGGAATTGCCCGGCGAGGGCGCTTTCTACGCCCCCAAGCTCGAATGGCACCTCACCGATGCGATCGGGCGGACCTGGCAGGTCGGCACGATCCAGTCGGACCGCGTGCTGCCCGAAAGGCTCGATGCGACCTATATCGGCGAGGACGGCGAGAAGCACCGCCCGGTGATGCTCCACCGCGCGATCTTCGGCAGTTACGAGCGCTTCATCGGCATCCTGATCGAGCATTTCGCAGGCCGCCTGCCGGTCTGGCTCGCGCCGGTGCAGGCGGTGGTCGCGACCATCGTTTCGGACGCGGACGAATACGCCAGGGCGACGGTGGCGAAGCTCGAGGCGGCGGGCATCCGGGTCGAAAGCGATCTCAGGAACGAGAAGATCAACTACAAGGTGCGCGAACACAGCCTTGCCAAGGTGCCGCACCTGCTGGTGGTCGGAAAGCGCGAGGCCGAGGAAGGCACCGTCGCCATGCGCATCCTCGGCGAGAAGGAGCAGCACGTCCTGCCCCTCGAGGAGGCGATCGCGCTGCTCACGCGGGCGGCGACCTCGCCCGATCTGCGCTCCGCTTAGCCGCCGGCCAGCATGGAGCTTCTCGCCGGATACGATCCGGTCCAGCTTGCAGTGGCATTGGGCGCGGCGATTGGCGCGGCCTTTGTGCGCGGGCTCACCGGGTTCGGCATGGCGATCCTGCTGGTGCCGATCCTCGCGCTCGCGCTGCCCCCGATCGAGGCGGTGCTGGTGGGCAACGGGCTTTCCTTGCTGATCGGGCTGGTCGAGATCCGCCGCCTGGTGCGCGGGGCGGAGCGCTCGGCCTTCACCGTCAGCGCGGTCTGCGTGCTCGCGACCCCGCTGGGACTGTTGGCGCTGGCGGCGACGGGGGCCGATATCGCCCGGCTGATCATCGCGCTCATCGCTTTCAGCGCCTTCGTCGCGGTGCTGCTGCCGCGCCGGATCAAGACGCCGGGACCGCTGACGACAGGCGGCGTGGGGCTCGTGAGCGGGCTGATGACGGGCTATGCCGGGATGCCGGGGCCGCCGGTCGTGCCCTATTATGTCGGGCGCAATCTGCCGCGCGAAACGGCCAAGGCCTCGATGATGCTGATCTTCACGATCGCGGCGGGCGCGGGGCTCGCCTCGGGCACGGCGATGGGGGTCATGGCGTGGCGGCTCGCGCTGCTCTCGCTGCTGCTGTTTCCGGCGGTGATGCTGGGCAATTGGCTGGGCGCGCGTTCATCCGGCGCGATCAGCGATCCGGTGTGGCGGGCGTGCGTCGGCGTGGTCTTGGGCGGAGCGGCGGCGGCGGCGCTGTGGCGCCTGCTCTAGCTCAGAGCGGGAGCGGCAGGCCGGCGAGGATAAGGGCCGCAGCGCAGCCGAGCACGATTGCGCTGCCGGCGATTTCGGCCTGCTTTTGTCGGGCGATCAGCGCGGCGCGGGCAATGGCTTTGGCTCTATTCACACCCGCAGGTGTCGCGCAAAAATCCTAAGGGATCGTTAAACCAGCGCGGGCATCTGCTGGCTCGCGCAGTGAAACCCGCCTCCGCCCGCGAGCACCGCATCGGCCCTGAGGCCCACCGTCCGCCGATCGGGAAACAGCGCCGCGATCGCCTCCACCCCCGCTGCGTCCTGCGGCGAGCCGAAGGTGGGCACGGCCACGAGGTGCGTGGTGATCGCGAAGTTGACGTAGCTGGCAGGCTCGATCGCGCCGTCGCGCTCAATCAGGCCGGGCGAGGGGATCCGCGCCACGTCGAGCCCCGCGGCCTCGAGACGGCGCACGGCATCCTCGTAGATCGCGGCATTCGGATCGTTTGCGCCTGTCGCCTGCGGGAGCACCACGCGCCCCTCGCCGACGAACCGGGCGAGATTGTCGACATGGCCGTCGGTGTGGTCGTTCACCAGCCCCTCGCCGAGCCAGACCACGCGGCCAAAGCCGAGCTCGCTCGCCAGCTCGCGCTCGATTGCGGCGCGGTCGAGGTGGGGATTGCGGTTGGGATTGAGGAGGCACTGTTCGGTGGTGATCGCGGTGCCGGTGCCATCGCCGTCGATCGCGCCGCCCTCGAGGATCATCGCGTTCGTGCGCGCGGCGAGCCCCGCATCGCGCGCGAGCTGTGCGCCGATGGTCTGATCGCCCGGCATCTCGTATTTGCCGCCCCAGCCATTGAACGCGAAGATCCGCGCCGTGCGCGAGGCGCCTTCGCGCACCACCAGCGGCCCGGTGTCGCGCAGCCAGATATCGCCGAACACCCGCCGCTCGAGCGTGACCGCCGCGCTCACCAGTTCGTGCGCGCGGGCCTCGTTCGCCGCATCGCGCACCATCAGCCGCACCGACTGCCCGCTTTCGGCAACCGCGTTGGCGAAGGCGGCGATTTGATGCTGCGCGGGCTCCAGCCAGCCGGGCCATTCCTCGGCGAGGTGCGGAAAGCCGATCCACAGCCAGTCCTGCGGGGCCCATTCGGGCGGCATCAATGCGCTCATGCGCGCGCCTGTGGCAGGTCTTGCCCCTTGCGACAAGCGTTCGGCGCCGCCAAGGCTGGCGCCCGCATGGTCGATCACGCCGCCTGGACGAACGCCGTTGAACGCGCGCGGGCTCACGCGCCGTTTCTCGCCCGCGCGCTCGATCGGCAGAGCGAACTCGCCGAGCTGCTGGCCGCAGGGCAGGGCGAGGCGGCGCTCGCCTTCGCGCAGGGCGCGGGAGCAGGCGCGGGGGATGTCGGCACGGCGCTGCGGCGCGAACGGCTCGCCCTCGCGACCGCCATCGCGATCGGCGACCTTGCCGGAGCCTTCCCCCTGGCGCGCGTCGTTGCCGAACTCACCGCCTTTGCTGACCGCGCGCTCGACGCGGCCATCCGCGCCGCCATCGCCGAGCGCACTGGGGAAAACAGCACGGCCGGCTTCATCGCGCTCGCGCTCGGCAAGCAGGGCGCGGGCGAGCTCAACTATTCCTCCGACATCGACCCGATCCTGCTCTACGATCCCGCCCGCCTGCCCTGCCGCGCGGGCGACGATCCGGGCGAGGCGGCGCAGCGTTACACGCGGCGGATCGTCAAGCTGCTCTCGGAGACCACCGCCGAGGGCTACGTCCTGAGGGTCGATCTGCGCCTACGCCCGGCGAGCGAGATCAGCCCGCTCGCGGTCGCGAAGGACGCGGCGCTGGCGCATTACCAGAGCCTCGCGCTCGCATGGGAACGCGCCGCCTTCACCCGCGCGCGGGCGGCGGCGGGCGACATTGGAGCCGGCGAGGCTTTTCTCGCCGCGATCCGGCCGTTCGTCTGGCGGCAGACGCTCGATTTCGGCGCGATCGACGAGATCCGCCAGCTCACTCGGCGCATCCGCGAATCGCAAAGCGGCCCCACCGCGCCCGGCCCCGGCTTCGACGTCAAGCGCGGGCGAGGCGGCATCCGCGAGGTCGAGTTCTACGCCCAGACCCACCAGCTGATCCATGGCGGGCGCGATCCCTCGCTCAGGGTGCGCGGCACGCGCGAGGCGCTCGATGCGCTCGCTGCGGCGGGGCGGATCCCGCAAGAACACGCCGCGACGCTGGGCGCGAACTACGACCGGCTGCGCGTGGTCGAACACCGCCTGCAGATGGTGGGAGATCGCCAGACCCACTCCCTCCCGGACGGCGAGGCGCTCGACGCGGTGGCGCGGCTCGACGGGCTGGCCGACGGCGCGGCGCTGATCGCCGATCTCGGGCCGATCACCGCCAGCACCGCGGCAATCTACGAGGAGCTGATCGGCGAGCCGCCCGCTAATCCAACCGCGGCCGCACCCACACCCCCAAAAGGCGGCGAAGAGCCCTTCGCCGCCTTCCTCGAGGAGCTGGGCTTTGCCGAGCCGCAGCGGCTGTGCACCCGTCTGGCGGGCTGGCGTGACGGGCGCTACCAGGCGCTGCGCAGCGCGGCGGCGCTCGCCGCGTTCGATGCGCTGGCGCCGCAGCTGTTCGCCGCCATCGCGAGGAGCGATGATCCCTCGCGGGCGCTCGCCCGGTGGGAGACGATCCTCGAGCGCAGCTCCTCGGCGATCACGCTGTTCCGCCTGCTCAACCGGCGCCCGGACCTGCTCGACCGACTCGTCGCCACGCTGACCCTTGCGCCTATGCTGTCAGACGAGCTCGCGCGGCATCCGGGCCTGATGGACATCATGCTCGATGCCGATGCGCTGGCGCTCCCCGGCTCGCCCGACGCCATCGCCGATCACATCGAGCGCAGCGCGGCGCGCGAGGATTACGAGGCACTGCTCGATGCGATCCGGCGGGTGACGGGCGAATTGCGCTTCGCGCTCGGCGTGCAGCTGATCGAGGGGCTGGCCGATCCGCTCGCGATCGGCGCGGCGCTCTCGCGGGTGGCGGAAGGGGCGCTGCGCTGCGCGGTGCGCGGAGCCGAGGCCGAATTCGCCAAGACCCACGGCCGGATCGCGGGCAGCGAGCTCGTGGTTGTCGGCCTCGGCCGGCTGGGGGGCGGCGCGCTCACCCATGCCTCGGACCTCGATATCGTGTTCCTCTTCACCGGCGATCACACCGGCACCTCGGACGGCCCCCGTCCGCTCGGCGCGACGCGCTATTTCAACCGGCTCGCCAGCCGGGTGAGCGCCGCACTCAGCGTGCCGACCGCGCAGGGCACGCTCTACGAAGTCGACACGCGGCTGCGGCCACAGGGCGCGCAAGGGCCGCTCGCGGTCAGCCTTGCCGCGTTCGAGAAGTATCAGAGCGAGGCGGCGTGGACGTGGGAGCACATGGCGCTCGCCCGCGCGCGGGTGCTCGAGGGATCGAACACGGCGCGCGCAGAGCTCGAAGGCATCTTCCACACCGTGCTCCACCGCGTGCGCGAGCCCGAAACCGTTCGCAAGGAGGTGACGGGCATGCGCGCGCAAATGGCGCGGCACAAGGCGCCTGCCGGGCCGCTCGATGTCAAGCGGATGCGCGGCGGGCTGGTCGATTGCGAATTCCTCGTCCACTTCCTCCAGCTGCGCGGCACCGCGGCGGATGGTTCGCCGCTCAGCGCGACCCACCCCCATGCCTACGCGCCCGATCTCGCCGCCGCGATCCCGGCGCTGGCGGCCGCGGGTCTGCTCCCCGTGCATTTCCTCAAGGACTACGATCTCATGAGCCGGATCCTGGTCGCCGGACGGCTGCTCAATCCGGGCGAGGGCGAGCCCCCCGCCTGCGCCGCCATCGCGCTCGCACGCGCCTGTCGCCACGAGGATTACGATGGCCTCTTGCAAGCCTTCGCCAAAGCGCGGCAAAGGGTTCGCGCAGTCTGGAACACCACTCTCGGCGAGGGAAACGCCGAGCAAGCCACGGAGCACCAAGGATGAGCGATTTTCCGACAGTCGGCGATGCGATCCCCGATATCGCGATGGAGACGCCCGAGGGCGGCGCCGTCAAGCCGAGCGACTTCACGGGGCAAAAGCTCGTGATCTTCTTCTACCCCAAGGATGACACCCCCGGTTGCACCACCGAGAACAAGGACTTCTCCGCGCTCAAGGAGGAGTTCGACGCGGCGGGCGTGGCGCTGCTCGGAGTGAGCAAGGATCCGGCCAAGAAGCACCAGAAGTTCATCGCCAAGCACGATCTCAAGGCGCCGCTCGCGAGCGATGCCGAGGAGGGCGGCCTCTCCGATGCGCTCGGCGTGTGGGCCGAGAAGCAGATGTACGGCAAGACCTATATGGGCATGGTGCGCGCGACCTATCTCGTCGATGCGGAAGGCAAAATCGCGCAGGTCTGGCCAAAGGTGAAGGTCAAGGGCCACGCCGAGGAGGTGCTCGCGGCGGCCAAAGCGCTGTGAGGGGGGCGCTTTGACCGGCGAAAGCGTTGCGGGCGCGATCCGCACAGCGCTGCTGACGCCAGACCCTCGCGCCAAGTGCTTTGCCACGCGCGACGTGGCACGGCGCTGGCGGCGCGGCGAGCTCGCTTTCGAGTTCGACGTCGCCATGCCCGATCAGCCGGCGCGGCCCGATCGCCCCGAGTTGCTTGCGCCCGCCAAGATGCCCAAACGCGGGCGCGGCGGCTCGGAGCGGGCGCGGATCGCGCTGTGGCACAGCCTCGCGCATATCGAGTTCGTCGCGATCGATCTCGCGCTCGACATGGCAGGGCGATTTGGCGGGCAGATGGGCGAGGAGTTCGTCGGCGATTTCCTTGGCGTCGCCGCCGACGAGGCGATGCACTTCGCGCTGCTGGCCCGGAAGCTCGAATCGCTCGGCAGCCATTACGGCGCGCTGCCCGCGCATGGGGGGCTGTGGCAGGCGGCGCACGAGACGAGGGCTGATGTCGCGGCAAGGCTCGCGATCGTGCCGATGGTGCTCGAGGCGCGCGGGCTCGACGTGACGCCGGCAACGCTCGAGCGGGTCAAGGCGGTCGGCGACGAGCATGGAGCGAGGATTCTTGCACGCATACTTGACGACGAGATTCGCCATGTGCGCTTTGGCACCAAGCACTTTGTCGCGCTTGCACAAGGTGGAGGTAAGTCACCCGAGAATCTGTGGAAATCCCTTGTCCGAAAGCACTTTCGCGGCGCGGTTAAGCCGCCGTTTAACGACTCGGCGCGTCTTGCAGCCGGTTTGTCGCGAGAGTTTTACGCAGACGTTGCACTTTGATCGATGATACCGGACATCCTTAATTCGAAAGCCGCGAACGGGTTCCCGCCATAACATTTGTTGAGGCGATCGCGTCCCGCTCGCACCGCAAACAGCGAAGCCAAAGATGGCACTGCGCAACGAAAGATCGGGTCGAAACGCATGAATCCACGGGGCTCCGCAAAGCACTGGCCGCTGGCCGCCATCGCATCGCTCACGGGCGCATCGCTCGCAGGGACTACGCCTGCCCTGGCAGACACTCAGATCAACGAGATGGTCGCGGTGATCGACGCCAGCACCAAGGTTTCCAAGGAGATCGGCCGGGCCGAGCGGGGCACCCCCGCCGCCTCCGCCGCCGCAACCCCCGGCACCGCGAACCCTGCAACAGATGTGCGCTTTCGCGAACTCTTCGCCAGCTGGACCGCGCTTGACGACGTGGTCGTCGATCCGATCGAAAGCCTTGGCAGAACCAGCCCCGAGCAACTCCTTCAGCAGCCTGTCATCTCGGTCCCTTCGCGCCAGCCGGTGAACGCGGGCTATGTCTCGAGCGATTTCGGCTGGCGCAGGCACCCCGTTCTGGGTGGGCGCCGCCGTCACCATGGCATCGACATCGCCGCGCCCGAGGGCACTCCGGTCTACGCCACCGCGGATGGCATGGTCGAGCGGGCGAACTATTCGGGCTCGTACGGCAACGTGATCTATCTTGACCACGGCTCGGATCTGCAGACGCGCTATGCGCATCTCTCCGGCCTCAACGTGCGCGACGGTCAGCGCGTCAAGAAGGGCGACCTCATCGGCTTCGTCGGTTCGACCGGGCGCTCGACCGGGCCTCACCTGCATTATGAGGTCCGCGTAGACGGGGTTGCAGTCGATCCGGATCCCTATATGAAGGGGGCGGTTCCAGAGGTGCGGTTCGCCGGTCTTGATGGCGAGAGCCGCATCAGCGATGCGAGCGCAGGGATCGATGGGCGCGTGCGGCCCGGCGGCGGCCAGGGCGGTCGCTGACCGCTTCAAGCGCCAATAGGAATTCGGTTGCCCGCAAAAGCGGGACGGACATTGGAGAGGGTGTCCGAGCATGGGCGGTGGGGCTATCCCCACCGCCTTTTTTTGCGCGTGCGACCAGCCAGTGCGCGTCGCCCGCCAGCCTCGCGATTTTCGCTTGAGTGCCGGGGCCTGCGCGCTAGGTTTCGCACCCGAAAACAGTGGAGAAGCGCCGCCGGCGGCGCCGCAAGGGAGAGAACCATGAGCCTGCATCCGATCGCGCATGCCGCGAAGCGTCCCGATCATCCCGCGATCATCATGGCTGGCAGCGGCGAGCACGTGACCTATGCCGAGATGGAAAGGCGCGCCAACCGCTTCGCGCACCTGCTGCACGCGCGCGGGCTCGGGCCCAATGATGCGGGCGGCGATCCTTTCGCCATGCTGCTCGAGAACCGGCCCGAGATCTACACGCTCAACTGGGGCTCGCAGCGCGTAGGCACGATGCTGGTGCCGATCTCCACCAGGCTGACCGCACCCGAGATCGTCTACATCCTCAAGGACAGCGAGGCGAAGCTGCTCGTCACCTCGGTGAAGTTCGCGCAGGTGCTCGAGGCGGTGCGGGCGCAGTGCCCCGGGCTCGAGGTGCTCGTCATGGACGAGGGCGGCGAACACGATTTCGCCGCCGAGCTCGCCCGACACAGCGATGCGCTGCCCGAGAAGCAGCATGCGGGGCTCATCATGCTCTATTCCTCGGGCACGACCGGGCGGCCCAAGGGCGTCAAGCCCGCAGCCCCCGCCGATCCTGACCCGCAGGCGATCGTTCCGCTGGTGGGCCTTGCCACGATGGGCGCAGGAATGCCGTCCGATGGCTCGATGGTCTATCTCTCGCCCGCGCCGCTTTATCACGCCGCCCCACTCGGCTGGACGCTGACGGTACACCGCCTGGGCGGGACCGTGGTGGTGATGGAGAAGTTCGAGCCCGAAGAAGCGCTCGCCGCGATCGAGCGCTACCGCGTGACAGACAGCCAGTGGGTGCCCACGCACTTCGTGCGCTTCCTCAAGCTCGATCCGGAGGTCCGCCAACGCTATGACCTCTCGAGCCACCAGCGCGCGCTCCACGCCGCTGCGCCCTGCCCGGTGCCGATCAAGCAGGCGATGATCGAGTGGTGGGGGCCGATCGTCAACGAGTACTACGCGGGCTCCGAGAGCATCGGCATGACCTTCGCCACCAGCGAGGCGTGGCTCGCGCATCCCGGCACGGTCGGCAAGGCGATCTACGGCACGCTCCACGTCTGCGGCCCGGATGGCGAGGAGCTGCCGGCAGGCGAGGACGGGCTCGTCTACTTCGAGAACGCGCTCCTTCCCACCTACCACAACGACCCCGCCAAGACCGCCGAGGCGATGCATCCCAAGGGCTGGATGACGCTGGGCGATATCGGCCACCTCAACGAGGAGGGCTTCCTCTTCCTCACTGACCGCAAGAGCCACATGATCATCAGCGGGGGCGTCAACATCTACCCGCAGGAGATCGAGAACCTCCTTGTCACGCACGACAAGGTGATGGATGCCGCCGTCATCGGCGCGCCCGACGAGGACCTGGGCGAGCGCGTCGTCGCGGTGGTCCAGCCGATCGACATGGCCGAGGCCGGCCCCGCGCTCGCCGAAGAGCTTCTCGCCTTCCTCGCGCCCAGCCTTGCGCGCCTCAAGCTCCCCCGCGAGTTCGACTTCCGCCCCGAGCTCCCGCGCGAGGCCAACGGCAAGCTGTACAAGCGCGAGCTGCGCGACGAGTTCGCGGCGCGGGCAAACGATGGAGCCCACGAAGCGGCAGCGTGAGAGCGAACCGAACCGCGCTTCCGCCTGCCGCTCGTGGAGAACGCCTGAACCGCCTGTTACACAGTCCAGGGGCAAAAACTTCCCGCAGCCGCCACTCAGCCCCACGCCCGGCGGGCAAAGCGAGACAAAGGGTGGTCCGCTCGGTCATCAATTCGCGCAATACCATTGGCGCGCGGAGTAGGAAAATTCGGATGGCGGGCGCAAAAAACCCGGCGGGTGCGCTGGGGGAGAAGGGTGGCGGCGTCCGCCGCACCCCATCGTGAACGTGCCAGCTTCTAAGTAGTAGCTCTGGGATGCGGGCTAAGATCCCGGCAACATTCAACGCAATTTCAGCGCTTTTTTGATCGAAATCAACAAAAGTTGGTCCGCTCCCGGTTTGTTTAACCCATCGGAAACCCTCGCCTGCGAGGCCTCGCGCAACAGGTCAAGCAGCCCGGGCAATCCTCCTTCCATGATCCGCCAATCCGTTTCAGCAGCCGGTGCGGCAACAGCAGGGCAACCTGACGATCATGCTCTGACGGCCGAGCGGCGCACGCATCTCAAGGCCTATCAGATCTGGAGCGAACTCAATCGCAGCGGCGCCTTGCCCGATGCCTCCGAAATCCTGGCGCATCCCGCCTTTTCTTTCGCCGACCATGTCGTGGTGATCGAGATCGACCCGAGCTGCGCCGGCCGCATCATCGCCCTGGGCTCCGCCCTCGCCGCACCCGGCATGCGTCTCCCGTTGCCGCTCGCCGAGGTTCCCGGCCGCTCGCTCCTCTCGCGCCTGACCGATCATGTGCTCGAGCCCATCGCCAACCGAACGCCGGTCGGCTTTGAGGCCGAATTCGTGGACGAGCACGGGCAAGAGGTTTCCTATCGCGCGATCGCAATGCCCTGTGCAGAAGATGGCATTCACGTCGACATCGTTCTGGGCGTGATCAGCTATAAGATCCGCTCGGAAGACCCGCCTGCGGAAGCATCGCTTGCCCCGTCAGGCGAAATCGAGCCGCTGAAGGGCCCGGTGAAAAGCCCGAAGCGGACCGATCCCAAGGGTTTCGGCCGCAAGGCGGGCAGCGATCCAGCCGTTCCAACCATCCCGACAGACCCCAAGCCCGGCGAAGCGATCGCCGAATTCACCGAAGAAGCCGAAGACTCAGACGAAAGAAGGGAACTCATCATGAGCTACAAAGAGAAACTCGCAGAATGCATGGAGATCGAAGGCGCACTCGCCGTCGCGCTGGTCGATCTTGCGACGGGCATGACCCTCGCCAAGGACCAGGGCAGCGCCAAGGGGCTCGATCTCGATCTGGCTGCGGCCGGCAACACCAATGTGGTCAGGGCCAAGCTCGAGACGATGAAGAGCCTCAAGCTCGACGATCACATCGAGGATATCCTCATCACGCTGGGCAAGCATTTCCACCTGATCCGCCCGCTGACCTCGGACAGCGGGAAGGGCCTGTTCATCTATCTCGCGCTCGACAAGAACAAGGCGAACCTCGCGATGGCGCGCCACAAGCTGCGTTTGATCGAGGAAGGCGTCGAGGTCTGAAGCCCGCGCCGGGGGGCGGGAGGGGACGCATCAGGCCCCGCCCGCCACCTCGAGCACGATCTTGCCGATATGCTCGCCCGCTTCCATCCGTGCGTGGGCGGCGGCAGCTTCGGCGAGCGGAACGGTCTGATCCATCACGGGGGCGAGCTTGCCGTCGGTGAAGAGCGGCCAGGCATTGGCGGCGATCTCGTCGGCGAGGGCGGCCTTGAAGGCGTCCGAGCGCGGGCGCAGGGTCGAACCCGTCAGTGTCAGCCGGCGCATCATCACCATCGGCATGAAAAATTCGGCCTTGGCCCCGCCCAGCACGGCGATGGTGACATGCCGTCCATCCTCGGCGAGGCATTTGAGATTGCGCGGCACGTAATCCCCTGAGACCATGTCGAGCACGATGTCGACGCCCTCGCCCTGCGTGAAGGCGTGGACCGCATCGACGAAATCCTCCTCGCGGTAGTTGATGGCAAGGTCCGCGCCGAGCGCGCGCGCCGCCTCGCACTTGGCATCATCGCCGCAGGTGGTGACGACCCGCATGTCGAACGCCTTGGCGAGCATGATCGCCATCGTGCCGATCCCGCTGGTGCCACCATGAACGAGCAGCGTATCGCCCTCGCGCGCCATGCCGCGCTCGAACACGTTGTGCCACACGGTGAACAGCGTTTCAGGCAGCGCGGCGGCCTGTTTGAGATCCATCTCGTCAGGCACGTCGAGGCAGTGCTTCCACGGCGCGGCGCAATATTGTGCATAGCCCCCGCCCGGCGTCAGCGCGGCCACGCGGCGCCCGAGCATGACGGCGGGCACATCGTTGCCGACCGCGACCACCTCGCCCGCAACCTCGAGCCCGAGGATCGGGGAGGCTCCGGGCGGGGCAGGATAGTGCCCGGCGCGCTGGATGCAATCGGGCCGGTTGACCCCTGCATAAGCGACCCGGATCAGCACATCATCCGGTCCGGGCGCGGGCGTCTCCACCTCCTCGAGCGCGAGCACCTCCGGCCCTCCCGGCGCACTCATGCCGATAGCCTTCATCCTTGCTGGAACTTCGCTCTCGCTCATCGGCCCCGAATTTCCCCGTAGCGTTACTTATGGTTAAGCATTTGGCATGTGCGAATAGCCATCTCGTCCATTGACAGCAAGCGACCTGCGCGAGATGCTCTGATCCGATGGATGACGATCCGAGCCCGAGTCCGGTCAGCGATGCCGCCCAGGCGCTTGCGAGCGAGGATCTCGGGCCTTACTCGCAGGATGAACTGGCTGCGCGCATCGCGTTGCTCGAGGCGGAGATCGCGCGGGTGAAGGCGCATCGCGATCAGGCGAGCGCGAGCCGCGCCGCCGCCGATGCGCTGTTCGGCGCAGGGCCAAGATGATTGCCCCCGCCACTCCGGATGCGCACCTGCGACAAGTGGATTCGCAATTGTTCGCTCGCGACCTACATAAGGCTGAACCCTCCCGACCCGCGCCCTCTCCCCGGGCGATTTTCTGACCCTCCCGAACAGGCCAATCCCATGCCCAGTTTTGCCCAGAACCTTGAACGGACCCTCCACAATGCGCTCGGCAACGCCTCCGAGCGGCGTCACGAATATGCGACGCTCGAGCACCTGCTGCTCGCGCTGATCGACGATGAGGATGCAGCGCAGGTGATGGCGGCATGCGGGGTCGATCTCGCCGAGCTGGGCGACGTGGTGAAGCAATATCTCGATCACGAATACCAGTCCCTCAAGACCGAGGATAACGCCGATCCGCAGCCGACCGCCGGGTTCCAGCGGGTGATCCAGCGCGCGATCCTGCATGTCCAGTCCTCGGGCAAGGACACGGTAACGGGCGCCAACGTGCTCGTTGCGCTGTTTTCCGAGCGGGACTCTTACGCGGTCTATTTCCTCCAGCAGCAGGACATGAGCCGGCTGGATGCGGTGAGCTATATCAGCCACGGCATCGGCAAGGGCGGTCGGCAGATCGAGAGCAAGACGCCTCAAGGGGCCGAGGATCCTTCCGAAGAAGCGAGCGAGAAGACCAAGGATGCGAACAAGAAGGAGACCGCGCTCGATCAGTTCACGGTCAACCTCAACGCCAAGGCGGAAGCCGGCCGCATCGATCCGCTGATCGGGCGCGGGCCTGAGGTCGATCGCACGATCCAGATTCTGTGCCGCCGCTCGAAGAACAACCCGCTTTATGTCGGCGATCCGGGCGTGGGCAAGACCGCGATCGCGGAAGGCCTTGCGCGCAAGATCGTCGAGGGCGAGGTCCCCGAAGTGCTCGCCGATGAGGTGATCTATTCGCTCGATATGGGCGCGCTGCTCGCTGGCACGCGCTATCGCGGCGATTTCGAGGAGCGGCTGAAGCAGGTCGTCGCCGAGCTCGAAGGGATGCCGCACGCGGTGCTCTTCATCGACGAGATCCACACCGTGATCGGCGCGGGCGCCACCAGCGGCGGGGCGATGGACGCCTCCAACCTCTTGAAGCCGGCTCTGTCGGGCGGCACGATCCGCTGCATCGGTTCGACCACCTACAAGGAATTCCGCAATCACTTCGAGAAGGACCGCGCGCTGCTGCGCCGGTTCCAGAAGATCGACGTCAACGAGCCGACGATCGAGGACACGGTCAAGATCCTCAAAGGCCTGCGCAGCGCGTTCGAGGATCACCACAAGGTGAAATACACGCCCGATGCGATCAAGACCGCGGTCGAGCTCTCGGCGCGCTACATCAACGACCGCAAGCTGCCCGACAAGGCGATCGACGTGATCGACGAGGTCGGCGCGATGCAGATGCTGGTGCCGCCCAGCCGCCGCAAGAAGAAGATCACCGCCAAGGAGATCGAAGCGGTGATCGCGACGATGGCGCGCATCCCGCCGAAGTCCGTCTCGAGCGACGACAAGAAGGCGCTCGAAAACCTCGAGCGTGATCTCAAGCACGTCGTGTTCGGGCAGGACGAGGCGATCCAGCGCCTGTCGACCGCGATGAAGCTCAGCCGCGCTGGCCTGCGCGATCCGGACAAGCCGATCGGCTCGTTCCTGTTCTCCGGCCCCACCGGCGTCGGCAAGACCGAGGTCGCGCGCCAGCTCGCCTCGATCATGGGGATCGAACTCAAGCGCTTCGACATGTCGGAATATATGGAGCGGCACTCGGTCAGCCGCCTGATCGGCGCGCCTCCGGGCTATGTCGGTTATGATCAGGGTGGCCTGCTCACCGATGCGATCGACCAGAACCCGCATTGCGTGCTGCTCTTGGACGAGATCGAGAAGGCGCACCCGGACCTGTTCAACATCCTGTTGCAGGTGATGGACAATGGCCGGCTCACCGACCACCACGGCAAGACGGTCGATTTCCGCAATGTCGTCCTCATCATGACGACCAATGCGGGCGCCTCCGACATGGCGCGCAGCGGCATCGGCTTTGGCGATGTCTCGAAGGAGGATGCGGGCACCGAGGCGGTGAACAAGATGTTCACGCCGGAGTTCCGCAACCGCCTCGATGCGATCGTGCCCTTCGCCTATCTCGGCAAGTCGACCGTGGCGCGGGTGGTGGACAAGTTCATCCTCGAGTTGGAACTCCAGCTCGCCGAGCAGAACGTCCACATCCAGTTCGACACCGATGCGCGCTCGTGGCTGGCGGACAAGGGCTATGACAAGCTCTATGGCGCGCGCCCGATGGGCCGTCTGATCCAGGACCGGATCAAGCAGCCGCTCGCCGAGGAGCTGCTGTTCGGCAAGCTTGCCGATGGCGGCGAGGTGCATGTCAGCATCAAGGACAACAAGCCCGTCTTCGAGATGACGCCCGCCCCGCCCAAGGCGCAGAAGGGTGCGAAGCCCAAGCCCAAGCCGCGCAAGAGGATGCCGCCCAAGAAGGTGCCGCCACAGACCGATGCGGGCGATGCCAAGCCCGAGGCCTCGGGCAGCGACGCGGAGGGCTGAGGCGAGCCGGGTAATCCGCTTAATCCAGCGGGTTACGCCTGAGCGGGCCGGATTGCCACAGGCATCGTGCGAAGCCACGAGCCAGCCGAAGTGAGGCTGGTCATCGACGGGAAAATGTGATTGATCGGTCCCGGGAGTTGAACAACCGGGACCGATCATGAAAACAATCTATCTTGCCACCGCCGCCCTGATCCTCGCGAGCCCGCTCGCCGCGCAGGAAATGGCGCCCGTTCCGACGGACGCCGCCGCCTCCACCGAACAGGCCGGCCCAGAGCGCCACTTCACCGGCGCAGACCTGTTCGGCCTCAGCGTCGCCTCCGACCCGCAGATCAGCCCGGATGGCAGCAAGATCGCCTATGTCCGCGCCACCAACGACGTGATGACCGACAGCGAGGTCCGCTCGATCTGGCTGATCGACGTCGCGACCGGCGCGCAAACCCCGCTGGTGAGCGGTGCGGGCGCGCATTATTCGCCGCGCTGGTCCCCCAATGGCGATCGGCTCGCCTATATCTCGACCCAGAGCGGCGGCGGCCCCGAGCTGCATGTGCGCTGGATGGCGACCGGGCAGAGCGCCAACATCACCGCGCTCGCCGAGAGCCCTCGCGGTATCGCCTGGTCGCCCGACGGCACGCGCATCGCCTACACCGCGCGCGTGCCCGGCGAATCGCTCAAGCTCGGCAAGGCCCCGGCCAAGCCCGAGGGCGCCGAGTGGAAGGCACCGCCTACGATCATCGACCGCGTCACCTATCGCCGCGACGGCGCGGGCTATGTGAAGCCCGGCTACACCCAGGTCTTCATGGTCTCGGCCACCGGCGGCGCGCCGCGCCAGCTCACCTTCGGGAACCGCAACCACGCCGGCGCGCTCGAATGGGCACCCGACGGGCAGCGCATCCTCATCAGCGGCAACCGCGACGAGGATTGGGAGCGCGCCGGGCTCGACACCGAGATCTATTCGATTGACCTCGCCTCGGGCGCGATCACCGAGCTCACCACCCGCGACGGGCCTGACGGATCGCCGCAGATCAGCCCCGATGGCCGCACCATCGCCTATCTCGGCTTCGACGATATGGAGCGCGATTACACCCAGGCCGAGCTCTACCTGATGGACGCCAACGGATCGAACCAGCGCCGCATCGCGACCGGCTTCGACCGCGCCTTCGACAGCCTCGAATGGACCCCGGCGGGGCTCTTTGCAGGCTATGAGGATGAAGGCGTCTATCGGGTCGCGAAGGTCTCGCCGAGCGGCCAGGTCGAGGAGCTCGATGCGCGCATTGTCTCGCCCGGCTACACCCGGCCCTATGCGGGGGGCGAGTGGAGCGTCTCGAACACCGGCGCGATCGCCTTCACCAGCGGCAGCCCGACGCGCCCCGCCGATATCTCGGTGCTGCGTTCGGGCCGCGCGCGCCAGCTCACCACCCTTAACGACCTGAAGCTCTCGGGCAAGGTGCTGGGGCAAACCCGCGCAATCACCGTCACCATGCCCGATGGCAAGCGCATCCCGAGCTGGATCACTCTGCCGCCCGGCTATGTCGAGGGGACGCGCGTGCCGACGATCCTCGAGATCCACGGCGGACCTTTCGCCGCCTACGGGCCGCACTTCGCCTCGGACTACCAGCTCTATGCGAGCGCGGGCTATGCGGTGCTGTTCACCAACCCCACCGGCTCGACCGGCTACGGCAAGGATTTCGCCTACGGGATCGACGGCACCTATCCGGTGCCCAACGATGCCGAGCTTATGGCGGCGGTCGATGCGGCAGTCGCGCAAGGCTTCGCGGATCCTGAGAACCTCTTCATCACCGGCGGCTCAGGGGGAGGCATCCTCACCGCTTGGATGGTGGGCAAGACCGATCGCTTTGCCGCGGCCGCGTCCAACAAGCCGGTAATCAACTGGACGACGATGGCTCTGATGGCCGATGGCTATGCCTTCTTCTCGCGTTACTGGATGAAGGGCCCGCCCTGGGAGAACCCGGAAGGCTACTGGGCGCGCTCGCCTTTGGCGGCCGCCGCCAACATCAAGACGCCGACGCTGGTGCTGGTGGGCGAGGAAGATTATCGCACCCCGCGCAGCGAGGCCGAGCAGTTCTACGGCGCGCTGCAATTGCTGGGCGTCGACACCGCGCTGCTGGTGACGCCGGGCTCGAGCCACGGCGACACCACCATGTCCCCGAGCCAGCTCGCCGCCAAGACCGACGCGGTGATCGCGTGGTTCGACAAATATTGCGAGGGCTGCAAGTAGCCGGACTGAGGGAAGCGCCGCATTCGGGAACGGGGGCGCGCTCACAAGGGTTTAACCCCTCGTGAGCGCGCCCTTTTCCTGGATCCGGCCCGAACCGTGGGGCGTGCATGTCGTGCCTGCGGATTGCTGGATCGATCCGGGCAGGGCGGTCGAGCGCGCGCTGGTGACGCATGGCCATGCCGATCACGCGCGCGGCGGGCACGGGGAGACGGTCGCCACGCCCGCGACGCTCGCGATCATGGAGCTGCGCTATCGCACCGGGGCGCAAGGCGAGGGCGGAGCGATCCCGCACAAGGCGGTGCCAGTCGAGCATGGCGAGACGATCCGGCTGGAGGGCGGCGTCGAGGCGACCTTTATTCCCGCAGGCCACGTGCTCGGCTCGGCGCAGATCCTGCTCGAACATGCGGGCGAGCGCGTTGTCATCACCGGCGATTACAAGCGCCGCCCCGATCCAACCTGCGCCCCCTTCGAGGTGACGCCATGCGACATCTTCATCACCGAGGCGACCTTCGGGCTGCCGCTCTTCAAGCATCCTCCGATTGAGGAGGAGATCGCCAAGCTGACAGGCGCGCTTGCGGCTTCGCCAGAGCAATGCGTGCTGGTGGGCGCCTATGCTCTGGGCAAGGCGCAGCGGGTGATCGCCGAGCTGCGGCGGGCGGGCCACGATGCGCCGATCTATCTCCACGGCGCGATGGAAAAGATGTGTCACCTTTATGAGGAGCACGGTGTTGCGCTGGGCGAGCTGCGGCTCGTGAGCGACCACACCAAGGAAGAGATGCGCGGCAGCATCGTGATCGCGCCGCCTTCAGCGCTCAATGATCGCTGGTCGCGCCGGCTGCCCGATCCGATCACCGCGATGGCCTCGGGGTGGATGAGGGTGCGCCAGCGCGCCCGCCAGCGCGGGGTCGAGCTGCCGCTGGTGATCTCGGACCATGCCGACTGGCATGAACTGACGCGCACGATCGAGGAGGTGAACCCGGCCGAGACCTGGATCACCCATGGCCGCGAGGAAGCGCTGCTGCGCTGGTGCGAGCTGACCCAGCGCCGCGCCCGCGCGCTCGCGCTGGTGGGCCGCGAGGATGAAGATGAGTGAGGGGGACGAATGAGGGGGATGAGCGATCCCACCCCCGCTCATTGCCATGTCGGGAGCGGCTTACGCCTTGGCGATCGCCTCGAGCTCGGTCTTGACCGTGGCGATGCTTTCCTCGGTGATCATGCCTTGCGAGAACGGCTGAAGCTGAACGAGGCTCATGGCCTTGAATTGGTCGTAGGCGGGATGCGCGCCGATGCCGGGGAAGTGCTTCTCGAGGATCGCGGCGGCAGCTTCGTTGGCCATCAGCGCCTCGATCGGCGAATCGATCGTGAGCGCGGCGGTGGCAACTTGTGCCGTGGTCGCCTCTTCTTCCTGCGCCAGCACCGGCTGGACGGCAAAACCGAACGCGCCTGCAACCAGCACGGTCGCGGCAAAAGCAGTCTTCTTCATCGACAATCTTCCTTCGTCAAAAACCTGGGGCAACTTCCGGCATCCGGAGGTCAGCGCCCCCCTATAGCGCGCAGATGTCCGCAGGATGAAGCGGCAAATGGAGCCGCGCGGTGAAGCGGTTCGCCACCCTCCTCGACACGCTGGTCTACACCACCAGCCGCAACCGCAAGCTCGCGCTGATCGCGGATTACCTGCGCGAGACGCCCGATCCCGATCGCGGCTGGGCCTTGGCGGCGCTGACGGGGGAGCTCGATTTTCCCGCGGTCAAGAGCTCGACCATCCGCAATCTGATGATGGAGCGGATCGACCCGGTGCTCTGGACGCTGAGCCGGGACTTCGTGGGCGACACCGCCGAGACTGCGAGCTTGCTGTGGCCTGAGCGCGCCGGTGCCGAGGGCGGCGAGGATGAGCCGCCGGGCCTGTCCGAGGTGGTCGCCTTCCTCTCCGGGCTTAACCGGAGCACCGCGCCGCGTGAATTGCCCGGCCTGCTCGATCGGCTCGATGCCAATGGCCGCTTCGCGCTGATCAAGCTTGCCACGGGGGGCATGCGGATCGGGGTCTCGGCGCGGCTCGCCAAGACCGCTTTCGCGCAAGCCTTCGAGGTGCCGGTGGAGGAGGTCGAGGAATATTGGCACGCGCTCAGCCCCCCCTATGCGAGCCTGTTCGCATGGGGAGCGGACGGCGGCGATCCGCCCGATGTCTCGAACACGCCGCGCTTCCGCCCGTTCATGCTCGCCCATCCGCTCGAGGAAACGACGGTCGACCTTGCCGATTACGCGGCGGAGTGGAAATGGGACGGGATCCGGGTGCAGCTCGTGCGGGTAGCGGGCGAAACGCGGCTCTATTCGCGCTCGGGCGATGATATTTCAGCGACCTTTCCCGAATTGCTCGACATCTTGCCGCTTGATGCGGTGCTCGATGGCGAGTTGCTGGTGCGCGGCACTGTGCAGGGCGGCAAGGGCGGGGGCGCGGCAAGCTTCAACGCGCTGCAACAGCGCCTGGGGCGCAAGACCGTTTCGAAGAAGATGCTGGCCGAGGCGCCCGCCTTCGTGCGGCTCTACGATGCGTTGATCATCGAGGGGAAGGACTGGCGCGAGCATCCCTGGAGCGAGCGCCGCGCCGCGCTCGAGGCGCTGATGGAGCGCCTGCCCGCCTCGCATTTCGATCTTTCCGCGATCGTCGAGGCACGCGATTTTGCGCATCTGGGCGAGATCCGCGAGGGCGCGCGCGACGAGGCGATCGAGGGGCTGATGCTCAAGCGCCGCGACAGCCCCTATCGTGCCGGGCGCAAGGTCGGTCTGTGGTACAAATGGAAGCGTGATCCCCTGCTCATCGATTGCGTGCTGATGTATGCCCAGCGCGGCAGCGGGAAGCGCTCGAGCTTTTACAGCGATTACACCTTCGGGTGCTGGGACGGCGACCCTGATGAGGGCGCGGAGCTTCTCCCGGTGGGCAAGGCCTATTCAGGCTTCACCGATGCCGAGCTTAAGCAGCTCGACCGACTGGTGCGGCAGACCACGCTCAATCGCTTCGGCCCGGTGCGCGAGGTCGAGCGCACGCTGGTGTTCGAGGTGGCGTTCGACAGCGTGCACGCCTCCAAGCGCCACAAGTCCGGCCTCGCCATGCGCTTTCCCCGCATCCACCGCATCCGCTGGGACAAGCCGGTGCACGAGGCCGACCGGATTGAGAGCCTTCGCTCGTTGATAATGGACTAGACTGCAGGCCCTGCAACGTGTCACACGCAAGCATGCCGGTTCCTGGAGGCTGCGGGGAAGCGGCGCAATCAGAGCGGGCAATTGGGGGCAAAACCATGTTTCGTGCGGCGATTTTGGGTGTGATGGCTCCGGTCTTCCTCGCTGGAGCTGACGCGGCGCGCGCGCAGTCGGCCTATCCCTTCTTGAACAAGGAATTCGAGGTCCCCGAGGAACTTGTCACCCCTGAATTCAAGCTGCGGATGCTCACGGTTCACGACGTCGTGAAGGATTTCGAAGCAGTCACCGCCAGCAAGCCGCGATTGCTGAAGCTCTTTCCGGGCTGGGGGGGATGGCCCGAGGGCCTCACGCTTGAGGATAATCTGATCGATCTCGGCTGGCATCAGCGCGAATTCACCCGTCGCGATTCGTTTGCTTACACCGTCGTCTCGCTCGATGAGGCGAGGGTTGTCGGCTGTGTCTACATCGATCCCACGCGCAAGATCGGATATGATGCCGAAGTGTATCTCTGGGCACGCGAGAGCGCGCAAGGCGATCCGGCAGACCGGGCGCTGGAGGCTGCCGTGCGCGGCTGGGTGGCGAGCGAGTGGCCCTTTGCCAATCCCGCTTTTCCCGGACGCGACATGCCGTGGGAGGAATGGGAAAGCGTGCCGACCGCGAAGCGCTGAGCGGCGCGGCCGATCAGTCCGCTCCTGTTTGCATCGCGACGATCCCCACCGCAAACCTCTTGCGCTCTAGCTGAGCGCGGCGGCGGCGGTGCGGCGGCGGCGGCAGGGTGTTTGCCTCATCGATAGGCCGGTTTCTGCCGGGGCTGGTTTTCCCCTTGCTCTCTTCCTGTAGGGGCCTGGCTTCACGCTCGCAGGGCCGAAGCGCGCCCGGGCACGCGGCCCGCCACGCCGCGCGGGACCGTTCACATAGGTTAAAGTGCGGAAATTCAAGAACATTTTAGCGTGCTGGAGCCACGGCTCAGCGAGGAATCGAAACAACTGACCGGTGTTCTCCATTGATTGAGTAGCAACACAGCGAAAGAAAAGAAGGAGATCATCCCATGACACTCAAGACCCAATTGAGCATCGCGATCGCGGCCGGACTTCTCGGCGCCCCGGCAGTGCAGGCGCAGGACAACTGGCAGAACGACATGCAGGCCTCGAAGGAGCGTTGGGAGCAGGTCAGGAACGCGACCGTCAGCGCGCAGGAACTGATGTCGGGCGACGTCAACAACAACTTCAACATGCTCGGTGACGTGCGCAACCTCATTCTCGATCCGACTTCGAGCCGGCTCGAATACGTGCTTTATGACGTGCCCTATTTCTATTCGCTCTATGGCGATGACGATGGGTTCGTGCGTTTCGACAATGTCGCCATCGAGCGCGGCAGTGACATGAATGTCGATGTTCGGATCGATGACGAGGCCTACGATTTCCGCAAGGACCAGCTCGAGCTGACGCGCTCGCAGGCGCAGGGCCGACTGGTGGACGACATCCTCGATGGCGAGGTCCGCTTCTCGGGCGGTGAGATGCGCGGCGTGGATGACGTGCTGTTCGATCCGCAAAGCGGCCAGATCCAGTATTTCGTCGTCGAAATGGATGACGAAAGCCTGTTCGGCAACGACAATCGCCTCGTCCCCGCCTCGCGCGTGCGCTATGACCAGCGCGGCGACTACTGGACGGTCTCCGACCCGATGGACACCGAGTTCCAGATCTGGGTCTACTGATCCGAAACGATAACCAAGGATGATCCGGCACCCTCAAGCCGGAAAGGGACGTGTTCAGCCGAGCGCGTCCCTTACTGCATCGGCGTGGTGTCTGGCGTTCTGGGCATAGTGCGCTGCGCCCATGCGCATCCCCGCGATCGCGGCGTCGGAAAGGTCTTTGAGCTTCTTGGCCGGGCGGCCCGCCCACAATTCGCCGCTTTCCATCACCTTGCGCTCGGTCAGCATCGCGCCGGCCGCGAGCATCGCGTCGGCGCGGATCACCGCCTTATTCATGACGATCGCGCCGAGGCCGACAAAGCCACGGCTCTCGATCGTGCAGCCGTGGACCATCGCCATGTGCCCGATCAGCACATCATCGCCGATGAGGAGCGGGCAGCCCTCCGGATCGGCCGGCGTCGGCCCGTCGCAATGGAGCACGCTGCCATCCTGCACATTGGTGCGCTCGCCGATAACGATCCGCGAGACATCGGCGCGCAGCACGCAATTGTACCAGATCGAGGAGCCCGCCCCGATCGTGACGTCGCCGACGATCGTGGTGCCGGGGGCGATAAAGGCGGTCTCGTGGATCTGCGGGGTCTTGCCGTGGATCGGGATGATCTTGGCGCCGGGATGATTGCTGGCGTGGCGGCTCATCGGGTTTGCTCCCATTGCGGCTGCGTGAGCGAATACTGGATCGTCGGATTTTCCTCGGGCGGATAGGCCGGATCGGAGAAATCGAGATCCTCGCGCCGCTCCATGCCGAGTTTCTCCATCAGTTTCCAGCTTGGCAGGTTGGCACGGGAGGTCAGCGCGACGAGGTGCGGGGCATCGTGGCGGGTGAACGCCCAGTCGACCACCGCGCGCATCGCCTCTTGCGCATAGCCCCGGCGCCAGCGATCCTCGCGCACCAGCCAGCCGATCTCGCAATCGCCCTGATTGGGCGCGAGCGGATTGTCGACCCGCTTCATCCCGGCATGGCCGACGAGTTCGCCGCTCTCCCGCTCGATCAGCATCATGAAGCCGAACCCGTCGCGCTGCGTCAGAGCCCGGGTCTTGGCGTGCTTGGCCTCGATCTCCTCGAGCGTCTTGATGCCGCCGAGATGCGCCATCGTGGCGGGCGTGTTGAGCACGCGGTGCTGGAGCGCGGCATCGCCGGGCTGGAGCCTTCGCAGGATCAGCCGCTCTGTCCGCAGCACGATCTCACTCACCGCGTCGCTCCCACGCCTCGCGGGTGATTGCGTGAACGATCACGGGGCCGAGCCCGGTGTTCCAGGCGGTCTCCTCGAAATCGAGCTCGGGCCGCCGCTCCATGCCGAGCCGTCGCATCAGGCCCCAGCTTGGCGAATTGCCCTCGACCGTGAGCGCGACGATCTCCTCGGCGCCGAACCGGGTGAACCCCACCTCGAGCGAGGCTGCGGCGGCCTCTCTGGCATAGCCCTTGCCCCACGCAGCCTCGGCGAGCCGCCAGCCCACTTCCATCATGCCGAACGGGCCGTTCTCGTCGGTGCAGCGCTTGAGGCCGCAGAAGCCGAGCACTGCGCCGTCCTCGCGCCGCTCGACCACCCAGAAGGTGTGGCCGAACTCGGCCCTGTACCCTTCGACCCGGGCGCGCGCAGCCGCCATCGTCGCCGCATCCGCCACCCCGCCGAGCCAGCGCATCACTTCAGGCGTATTGGTGCCAGCAAAGAACTCCGCCCAGTCTGCCTCACGCCAGTCGCGCAAGGTCAGCCGCTCGGTCTCGAGCCGGAATTCAGCCATTGAGAAGGCGCGCGGCGACGGGCGCGTGATAGGTCAGGATGCCGCTGCACCC
Organism: Erythrobacter sp.; assembly: GCA_036350735.1. Classification (GTDB taxonomy): domain Bacteria; phylum Pseudomonadota; class Alphaproteobacteria; order Sphingomonadales; family Sphingomonadaceae; genus Erythrobacter. The sequence continues at coordinate 125,065 of JAZBNR010000011.1, read as the reverse complement.
TGCGCGCTTGAAGGCGACGAGCTTCTCCATCAGCAGCGCATCGCGATCCCCTGCGCCGACGCTCTGCGCCGCCTCGATCATCGCGTATTCGCCGCTCACCTGATAGGCGAAGACGGGGACGCCGAACTCCTGGCGGACCCGGTAGATTATGTCGAGATAGGCGAGGCCTGGCTTCACCATCACGCTGTCGGCCCCCTCGGCGATGTCGAGCGCGACTTCGCGCAGCGCCTCGTCGCCATTGCCCGGGTCCATCTGGTAGCTCTTCTTGTCGCCCTTCAGCAGCCCGCCCGAGCCGACCGCATCGCGGAACGGGCCGTAAAAGGCGCTCGCATATTTGGCCGCGTAGCTCATGATCTGGATATTGTGGTGCCCGGCCATCTCGAGCGCCATGCGGATCGCGCCGATGCGGCCGTCCATCATATCGGAGGGGGCAATGATGTCGGCCCCGGCCTCGGCCTGGTTGAGCGACTGATCGACCAGCACGGCGACGGTGTGATCGTTGGTGACGTAGCCAGCTTCGTCGAGTAGGCCATCCTGCCCGTGCGCGGTGTAGGGATCGAGCGCGACATCGGTGAGCACGCCGATATCGTTCCCGCACGCATCCTTGATCGCGCGGATCGCGCGGCACATGAGGTTGTCGGGATTGAGCGCTTCCTTGCCATCGTCCGAGCGGCGATCGCCTTGCGTGTTCGGGAACAGGGCGACCACCGGCACGCCGAGGCTGGCGGCTTCCTTCGCCCGCGCCACGATCCCGTCGACCGACCAGCGCGAGACGCCCGGCAGGCTGGCGATCGGCTCTTCGATGCCGCTGCCTTCGGTGACGAAGAGCGGCCAGATGAGATCGGCGGGCGTGAGCAGGGTCTCGCGGTGGAGCGCGCGGCTCCACGCGGTGGCACGGCTGCGGCGAAGGCGCGTCCTGGGATAGCTTCCTGTGATCATGTGCAAGCGTGTGTGTCAGAACACCGCGCGATGCAAGCGCCGGCGAAAGGGCGCCACCGGAAGCGATCGATCGCCTGCAAATTGATCCTACAGGTTGACGCGCGTCGTCGCGATCTTCTCGATCTCGCGTTCGGGCTCTTCAGGCAGCGGCACCGAGGGCGTCATCTCCTTGAGCGCCGCGCCCGGCTCGACCATGCGCAGCTCGATCAGCTGGCGGCGGAAATCGAGCAGTTCGGTGCCAGTGAGCTGCGCGCGGCTGACATATTGGACCGAGGCCGGATTGATCGAGCGGCCATTGCGATACATCTCGTAATGCAGATGCGGCCCGGTCGAAAGGCCCGTCGAGCCGACATAGCCGATCACCTGCCCCCGGCGCACGCTCTGCCCGCTGCTCACCGCCATCCGGCTCATATGGCAATAGCGCGTCGAGAGGCCGCCATCGTGCTGCAAGCGCACCGCGATGCCGCAGCCGCCCGCGCGGCCGGCCGAGGTCACTCGGCCATCGGTGACGGCGACGATCGGCGTGCCATGGCGCGCGCGAAAGTCGAGCCCGGCGTGCATCCGGCGATAACCCAGGATCGGGTGACGACGCATCCCGTAGCCCGAGGACATCGGCCCTGGCACCGGCGCCATGAGGCCACCGCGCTGCTCACCCACGCCCGAGGCCTCGTAGAAGCGGCCGTCGCTGCCCCAGCGCATCAGCTGGGTCTTGGGCTCTCCCCCGCGATCTATCCCGGCATAGAGCAATTGCCCCGCCTGCCGTTCGCCGGTCGCGGCGCGGCGATAGGCCACGATGATGTCGAATTCGTCGGTCGAACGCACTTCGCGGTCGAGGTCGACGTGATCGTCGATTGCCTTGAGATAGTCCTGCACCGCGCTCGCGGGGACGCCCGCCTGGCGCATCGAGCGGTAGAGCCCCGCGCCCACCCGTCCGCGCACACGCAGCGGCGTATCGTCCACCTCGATGACCTTGCGCGTGAGCGCGAGCCCACCGACAGGATTGCCGAGATCATCGAGGCCCTCGCGGCCGATCTCGAGCGCAAGATCGAACCGCGCGCGGAATGCGAGCGCATCGAGCGGGCGGGCGGCTCCCGGCGCGGGGCGGCGCCCCAGCACAATGTCCACCTGCGTGCCCGGAGCGATCTCGCCCAGCGGCATGGCCTGCGCAACGAGCTCGCTCGCGCGGCTGATATCCGAAGCGGAAACCCCGGCTCGGCGCAACATGCTGGTGAAGCTGTCGCCGGAGGCGAGGGTGGAGACGAGCTCGATCCGGGGGCGCTCTGGCGCGTTGGCGAGCGGGATAACCGCATCGCTCGGCGCCATCCGGCGGCCGGTATCGGCCCCCAGCGCGAGCGGCATGATCGCCTGGCTGCGAAACTCGTCGAGGATCTCAGGACCCTGCGGCATGGCCGGGCGCGCTTCGAGCGGGGTAAGGTCCGGCCAGAACATCAGCGCCACCGCGCCAAGGCCAAACATCGTGGCAAGCCCGCGAAACCAGCGGCGGCTGCCGATCCCCTCGGCAAGATCGGGCGCGAGATCGAGCCGATCAAACCAGGTTCCCGCCGCGAGTTTCCATTCGTCATAGCGCGCCGACCAGCCCTCGACCCGGCCGAGAACCTTGCGGCGGCGGCGCGCGGCGGGGCTCGGCGGGGCATGGGTTCGCGCGTTGCGAAACACGAGGGCCATCGCCGCAGGGTCAGCGCGGTCAGACGGCCGGGGCAGCTCGGCCTCGTCGATGTCGCGCGCGCTCAGTGCGGCACTCATGTTCAGGAAGGGTTTCATGTTCCATCCGACAGGCTGGCGCTGGGCTGCAGGTCAATCGCCATCAAAGCCCCCTTATCCGGCCTTATGGTAAAGACGCGCTTAAGGACGATCCTCGCTTCACTCGGCATGACTAGGGATTTATGCGTAGCGCGGTCAAGCCGCACGGGAACCGCCCGTCGCATGTGGCGGGCGGCAGGAGCGGTTTCGGCAAGGCCCGTGGGTTGCTCCGGCACGGCAAGACTGACACAAGGCGAGGCGTGACACCTCCCTCCGGCAACATCCCCGCAAGGGCGCGCGATCAGCGCGGGTCGAACGGGCGCGTGAAGGCGGTGCTCGGGCCAACCAACACCGGCAAGACCCATCTCGCGATCGAGCGGATGTGCGCGCATTCGAGCGGGATGATGGGCTTCCCGCTGCGCCTCCTCGCGCGCGAGGTGTATGATCGGGTGCGCGCGATCAAGGGCGACGATGCGGTGGCGCTGATCACCGGCGAGCAGCGGATCGAGCCGCCCGATGCGCGCTATTTCTGCTGCACCGCCGAGGCGATGGACCGGCTCGGCGCAGGGGCGAACGGGCCGCACGCCTTCGTCGCATTGGACGAGGCGCAGATCGGCGCCGACCCCGAACGCGGCCACATCTTCACCGATCGTCTGCTCCATGCGCGCGGGCGCGACGAGACGATGATCCTGGGCTCGGCGACCCTGCGGCCGATGGTCGAGGCGCTGATCCCCGGCGCAGAGCTGATCGAGCGCCCGCGCTTCTCGACCCTCTCGCACGCTGGCACCGCCAAGCTCTCGCGCCTGATGCCGCGCAGCGCTGTCGTCGCCTTCTCGGTCGAGCAGGTTTACGCCATGGCCGAGGCGCTCAGGCGCTTTCGCGGCGGGGCGGCGGTGGTGATGGGCGCGCTCTCGCCCGAGACGCGCAACAAGCAGGTCGAACTCTTCCAGAACGGCGATGTCGATTACATCGTCGCGACCGATGCGATCGGGATGGGCCTCAATCTCGATCTCAACCACGTCGCCTTTGCTGCGCTCAGCAAATTCGACGGCAAGCGCAAGCGGCGGCTGACCCCATCCGAGATGGCGCAGATCGCCGGGCGCGCCGGGCGGCATCACCGTGATGGCTCATTCGGCACGCTGACTGGCGGCGGTTCGCGGACGGGGGCTCCGCTCGAATTCACCGAAGAGGAAATCTTCGCGATCGAGGAACACAAGTTCGCGCCGTTGACCAAGCTCTACTGGCGCGAAGCAGAGCCGCGCTTCGACAGCATCGCGACGCTGATCGCCGATCTCGAGGAGCCGCCGCGCCACGAAGTGCTCAGGGCCGCGCCTGAGGCGATCGACCTCGCCGTGCTCAAGCGGCTCGCCGACGAGCCTTTCGCGCAGGGCATCAGGGGGGCGGGCGCGGTGCGGCGATTCTGGGAGGTGTGCTCGCTCCCTGATTTCCGCCAGCTCGGGCTCGATCCGCACGCCCGCTTCGTGGCGCGTTTGTGGGACGACCTGAAAAACGGTTATCTCGGCGCGGATTTCGTCGCCGCGCGCATTGCCGAGCTTGACCGCACGATCGGCGACATCGATACGCTGCAAGGCCGGATCGCCGCGATCCGTTCATGGGCCTATATCTGCCAGCGGCCCGATTGGGTGCTCGCGCGGGATGAGATGGCGGCGCGCGCGCGCGCTGTCGAGGCGAAACTCTCGGATGCGCTGCACGCGCGGCTGACCGAGCGGTTTGTTAATCGGAGGACAACCATCTTGATGAAATCGCTCGGAGCCGATGCCAGCGCGCTGCCGGTTACGCTCGAGCCCGATCAGCGCCTGACGGTCGAGGGCGAGGTGATCGGGCGGCTCGAGGGCTTCCGCTTCGTGGTCGATCCCGATGCGGGCGTGGCCGATCGCAAGATGCTGCTCGCGGCGGGTGAGAAGGCGCTGCCGGGCCTGCTGGCGCAGCGCGCCGAATGGCTGGTGGCCGAGGGGCTGGGCGAGCTCGAGATCGCGAACGGTGCGATCCAATGGCAGGGCCGTGCGCTCGCCGAGATCACCCTGCCCGACGATTTCGCGAAGCCGCGCCTGACGATGGCGCGCGAGATCGCCATGCTGCCCGAGGCGGCGCGCGGTGCGCTCGAACAGGGCCTTGGCGCATGGCTGGAGCGCCAACTTGAACCGCTCGCCCCCTTGCGCAAGCTCGCAGCCGCGGCGCGCGATCCCGAGGCGGGGAGCCAGGCGCGCGCGCTGCTGATCACGCTGATCGAGGCGCGCGGCGTGGTCAGCCGCGAGAATGCGGGGCTCGAGCATCTGCCCAAGGAGATGCGCCCATTCCTGCGCAAGCTCGGCGTGACGTTCGGCGCGCTCGACATCTTCGCGCCCGCGCTCCTGAAGCCCGCGCCGCGCCGCCTGCTTCATGCGCTGGGGCTCGATCCGCGCCCGCTCGAGCCGGCCATGCGCTCGGTGATACCGCAGGAAGGCCGCTTGCCGGCGGGCTATCGACCGGCGGGCGAGCAGTTGATCCGCGTCGATCTGGCCGAGAAGATTCTACGCGCCGCGTTTGACACGCGGGCGAAAGCCGCGACCAAGCCGCCGCGCGCGCCTCAGCCGGTGGTGGCGAGTGAAGAAGCGGCGGCGCCGCCCGCGACCGGGCAGAGCGCCGAGGGGGCGCCGTCCCTGGATGCAGCGGAGACGGCGATGCCCGCCCCGCCGCAAGCGACCTTGGAAGCCACGCCAGAAACCCCGCCCGAAACTCCGGGCGAAGCCGTTTCAGTGGCCGAGCCTGAAACCCAGCTGCAACCGCAGCCGAAGGCTGCTCCCAAGCCGAGACTGTCACGCAAGGCACAAGCCAAAACCAGGCAACCGCGCGATCGCAATGCGCGCTTCCGGCTCGATCTTGCGCTCGCGGTCTCGATCGGGCTCGAAGAGGAGAACGCGCGGCGGCTGCTCGGAAGCGCGGGTTTCCGGCTTCACCGGGGGCGTGCGCTCGCCGAGGGCGCATTCGGCCCAGCGGTGCCCGACAGCTGGACATGGCGCCCGCGCCGCGCTGACGAGCGAGGCCGGATGCGACAAGGGGACCGCCCGGCAAGGCCGCCGCAACGCGGCGCAATGAGGGCGCAGGCTGACCGTCCGGGGGCAAAGGAGCGCAAGCAGGCAGTGCCACCGCAGGAGCGCAAGGGCGGCAAGCCGCCGCGCGAGGACAAGCGCGGTTTCGCTCAATCCGGCGGTAAGCCCCGCGCCAAGCCGCACGGCAAGCCTCCGGGCAAGCCGCGCCCCCATTCCGACACCGGCCCCGCACGCAGCGGCGGCGCGTTTGACGTGCTGGCGGATCTCCTGCGCAAATGAGCGAGATACCGGGCGAGAGCATCCGGATTGATCGCCTGCTTGTCTATCTGCGCTTCGCCCGCACCCGCTCGATTGCGCGCGAAATGGTCGAGGCCCACGCTTTGCGCCGCAATAGAAAACATGTGCAGCGTGTGAGCGAGAATGTGGCTATCGGCGATGTCCTCACGATCATGGTGGGGAATGACGTGCGGGTGCTCGAGATCGTCTCGATCCCTGTGCGGCGAGCCTCGCCGTCCATGGCACGGACGTTTTATCGCGAGCTGGCGCGGCATTAGCTTGACCCGTGTTGCCAGTTTGCCATAGCAGCGCCGCGCCGCTTCGTGTCAGGCTGCACTTACACCTTGGATGAAAGCTGATACATGACTTACGTCGTCACCGATGATTGCATCAAGTGCAAGTACACCGATTGTGTCGAGGTGTGCCCGGTCGATTGTTTCTACGAAGGCGAGAACATGCTGGTGATCAATCCCAGCGAATGCATCGATTGCGGCGTGTGCGAGCCGGAATGCCCGGCCGAGGCGATCCTGCCCGACACCGAGGACGGGCTGGAAAAGTGGCTCGAACTCAACACCAAGTTCTCGGCGCAATGGCCCAACATCACGAGCCAGAAGACCCCGCCCGAGGATGCCGACGAGTTCAAGGGCCAGAAGGGCAAGTTCGAGAAGTATTTCAGCCCGGAGCCCGGCGAGGGCGACTGAGCCTGCCGCTCGTCTCCAGAGCGCTTCTTGGAACCCGCGCCCGCCACCCCTGTTGACAGGGTGTGCCAAGCGCAATGTCCCATCTCAAGGCGGCCTGGGCCAAGGCCAGCGCGAACAGCATCGGTCTCCTCGCGGCGGGCGTTGCGCATTATGCCTTCCTTGCCGTGGTGCCACTGATCGGCGCGATCGTGCTGAGCTATGGGCTCATCTTCGACCAGGCGACCGTGGCGGAACACGGTCGCCGGATCGCCGAGACGCTGCCCGCCGCGGCCTCCGAGCTTGTTGTCGGTCAGCTCGAACGGCTCGTCGAGGATCGCGACGAGGAAACCGCGATCGGCTTCGTCATCGCTTTGGCGCTCGCCCTGTTCGGCGCTCGCGTGGCAGCGGGGGCCGTCATCACGGCGTTCAACATCGCCTTCGATGCTCGCGAGAGCCGCGGCTTGGTCAAGGCCAACCTCGTTGCCCTCCTCATCACCCTTGGTGCCGTGATCGGGATCGGCGCGGTCGGCGCGGCAAGCGCGTTCGCCGCAGGAGCCTTCGAGGGAGCGGCCGGGAGCATCGCGGTGTTTCTCCTCGTCGGCCTGGTCGGCGCAGGCGGAGCGGCGGCGGGCTACCGCGTCGTTCCCAACGTCGATGACGTGGGCGGGCGGGCCAGCCTTGGCGGCGGCCTGCTCTTCGCGATCGGCTGGATGCTCGCGAGCGCTGGGCTTGGCTTTTACGCCGCCAATTTCGCGAACTACGATGCCACCTACGGCTCGCTTGGCGCGATCGTCGTCTTCCTGACCTGGCTTTATCTCAGCGCCTACCTTCTGTTGATGGGCGCTCACCTTGCCGCGACCATCGCCGAGCGCGATCGTGTGGATATTGATCCGCGATGACAATGAGTGGCGCATTGCAACATAACTGACTCGCAATTTTGTTGCGAACGTGTTATATAATGGGTCCGTCCCGCCGGTTGGTCCCGGTGTTCGGATGAAATGCACACAGAAAGGCCACTTACCAGCAGCGACAAAGCATGGGTTTGGCGCGAGCCTCGCTTCATTGTGCATCGCGCGATGTGGCGCGCAGCAGCCAGCCTCTCCGGCAGATCCGCTCTTCCGCTTTTCGGGAGAGGCGGCGATCGCATCCCTCGCTTTGCCTGTTCCGGTAAAAGAATGAAAGGAATTCGAATGGCTTCGAGCGCAAATGCCTTCACGGTCGGCGATTATGTTGTCTATCCCAAGCACGGCGTGGGCCGGGTGATCGAGGTCCAGAAGGACGAGATCGCCGGGATGCCGCTCGATCTCTACGTGCTCCGCTTCGAGAAGGAGCGCATGACGCTGCGGGTGCCGTTCAACAAGGTCGAATCGAACGGGATGCGCAAGCTCTCCTCGGACAAGACGCTCAAGGAAGCGATGGAGACCCTCAAGGGCAAGCCGCGCGTCAAGCGCACCATGTGGTCGCGCCGCGCGCAGGAATACGAGGCAAAGATCAATTCGGGCGATCTCGTCTCGATCGCGGAAGTGACGCGCGACCTGTTCCGCCCCGAAGACCAGCCCGAGCAGAGCTATTCCGAGCGGCAGATCTTCGAGGCCGCCTCCTCGCGCCTTGCACGCGAACTCGCCGCGATGGAGGAGACCGACGAGCCGACTGCGCTCCAGAAGATCCTCTCGGTCCTGCGCGAGCACGCGCCGCAATATTATGACGGGGTCGAGGAAGGCTGAACCAGCCAGGCTCGCTTAGCCGACACAGGATAAGGGCCGCTGCCTTCCACCGGGAAGGCGGCGGCCTTTTTTCTTTGGCATTCTCTTTGGCAAGGCGTCTTGCCTGCATGCTCCGGCTTGCATCATCTCTTTTGCTGTATTATAACGCCAATACACTAATTCCAGTCAGGGAGAGCCTCCTCATGCTTGCCAAGTCCTTGCATCGCCCCTTGCGGCACATCGCGGCCACCATCATGGCCTTTGCCGGGGCTGCGCTGCTCAGCGCCTGCGCGTTCGTCGATTTCGATGCGGGCGGGATGACCGGGGGCGTGCCGCTGGCCGAGCTCGACATGAGCGGCAGCGCACCCACCTCGATTGCGCTCGCCGGGCCCGACACAGTGATCCTGACCGAGGGCGAAACGCTGGACATCACGGTCGAGGGCGATCAGGCGGCGATCGAGAAGGTGCGTTTCAAGCTCGAGGACGATGAGCTCAAGATCGGTCGCGAGAACGGCAAGGCCGATTCGGATGCCAAGGCCACCATCCGCGTGACCATGCCGCCGCCCGGCGAAATCGCGGTCGCCGGGAGCGGCAGCATCACCGCACCGGCCATGGCGCGGCAGGCCGAGCTCGATATTGCCGGTTCGGGCTCGATCGAGGTCGCGAGCCTGGATGCAGAGCGGCTGGAAGTGAATATCGGCGGCTCGGGCACTGCGACCGCTGCGGGCAAGGCGAGCAGGCTCGAGGTGAGTGTCGCGGGATCGGGCGATGTCCGGCTCGCAGGATTGTCCGCCGAGAGGGTGGAAGTGTCTATCGCAGGGTCAGGCGATGTCGAGCTCGCCTCGGATGGCACCGTCGAAGCCTCGATCGCGGGCTCGGGCGATGTGACCGTGACAGGCAATGCCAAGTGCACCCTCTCCTCAGTGGGCTCGGGCAAGCTCCACTGCAACCCGGCCACCGCGCCTTCGGCCCCGGCGATGGCGGAAGAGGAATAGGACAGCGCCACTCGCCGCAAAGCGGTTGCCAAGCCATCCGGGACCGGGGAAAAGGTTGCGATGCGTCGCTCCCTGCTCCTCGGTCTTGTCGTTTCGCTCGCCAGCCCAGCGATTTCGGGCTGCGTCGCGCGCACGGCGGCGGCGATCGTTACCGCGCCGATCAAGGTGGTGAGCAAGGGCGTCGATCTTGCGACTACCAGCCAGTCCGAAGCCGACGAGAAACGCGGTCGCGAAATCCGCAAGCGCGAGGAACAGCTCGCCAAGCTCGAGCGGCGCTACGCCAAGGAGCTCAAGAACTGCCGCGAGGGCGATCGGCGCGAGTGCCGGCGCGCGCAGGAGACCTATAACGAGATGCAGCAGCTCATCCCGACAATCCCGGTTGAGCCTGAAAGCTGATCGTGGCCGCTATTCTGGCGCAGTCGCGGCGCGGCGCAGGCGATCGTTGATCGCTCGCCCGATCCCGCTCTGCGGGATCGGCGCGACCGCGATCGCGGGGCGCGGATCGGCCGCCGCTGCGTGGAGCGCCGCGTAGAGGCCCGCCGCCGCCTCGGCGAGATCGCCGCTTGCCGATAGATTGCAATCGCCTGCGATGCCGCCGAAGCCGATGTGGAATTCGTCTGCCCGCGCCGTCTGCGCCTCCAGCCGCACCGGCTTGCCCGGCGCGTAGTGGCTGGCGAGCTGCCCCGGAGCCTCGATCCCGCGCGATCCCCCGCCCGCCTGTCGCGCAGCCGCATAGTTCGCCAAGAGCGCCGCCGGATCGAGCGGACCGGGGCGCAGCTCCTCCCAGCTGTCGTCGGGGCGCACCGCGAGGATGGTCGATTCGATCCCGCTTTCGCACGGCGCGCCGGCATCGAGCACCAGGTCGATCCGCCCATCAAGCGAGGCGAGCACGTGCGCCGCGCTGGTGGGGCTGATGAAGCCGCTGCGATTGGCCGAGGGCGCGGCAAGCTCGAACGGGATGCGCCCCAGCAGCGCCGCCATCGCCGGATGCGCCGGTTGCCGCAGCGCCACGCTCGGCAGACCCGCGCTCACCGCCGGGGCGAGCGGCGCGCTCTCCCCTCGCTCAAGCACCAGTGTCAGCGGGCCGGGCCAGTGCCGCTCGGCGAGATGGAGCGCAAAAGGCGGAAAGCGCGCCAGCTCGCGCGCGCGCGCGAGGCTCTTTACATGGACGATCAGCGGGTTGAATGAGGGCCGCCCCTTGGCCTCGAATATCCGCGCAACGGCGGCGGCGCTGTCGGCGCGCGCGGCAAGGCCATAGACCGTCTCGGTCGGCACCGCGACGAGCCCGCCGCGCTCGAGGATCGCAGCCGCCTCATCGAGCCCTGCCGGATCTGCAAGCCTCACCCGGGTATGGACCTTGTCGCGCATGGTGTGTGCGGTATAGGTGACGATGCGCAATGCCAAGCCTGCGCCGCCAGCCCTCAAGGCTCGGCCAGCCCCACCCATCGCCGCTTTTCAAGGGATTGACCGAAGTGAACGTCTTTACGCCGCCAACGCAGGACCAGCTCCTCGCCATCAGGATCAATGCCGGCATCGAGGAGCTCGCGCGCTCGGAACGCTTCGCTCATGCCGAGGCCGACCTCGTCGAGGCGGTCGTCGAGGGTGTGGGCCAGTTCGCGGCCGGAGAGTTCGCGCCGCTCAACCGGGTGGGCGACACCGAAGGAGCGCGGCTCGAGAATGGGGTGGTGCGCCTGCCCGATGGGTTTGCGAGCGCCTACGAAGCCTATGTCGAGCAAGGGTGGAACGCGATCGCCTCGCCCGCGGCGCACGGGGGGCAGGGCCTGCCTTTCACGCTGGCGTGCAATGTGCTGGAAAATCTCGGCGCGGCCAACATGGCATTCACCCTGCTGCCGATGCTCTCGGTCGGCGCGATCGAGGCAATCGAGCATCACGGCAGCAAGGATCAGCAGGCAAAATACCTGCCCGATCTCGTCAGCGGCAAGTGGTCGGGAACGATGAACCTCACCGAGCCCGCAGCGGGAAGCGATGTCGGCGCGCTGCGATCGACTGCCGAGCCGATCACCGATGGCGAGCACACGGGCAAATATCGCATCGCAGGCCAGAAGATCTACATCACCTGGGGCGAACATGATTTGGCGGAAAACATCATCCACCTCGTGCTCGCGCGGCTGCCCGGCGCGCCCGAAGGCTCGCGCGGGATCTCGCTGTTCCTCGTGCCCAAATATCACGTGAAGGAGGATGGCTCGCTTGGGCCGCGCAACGACCTCAGATGCGTCAGCCTCGAGCACAAGCTCGGGATCAACGCCTCGCCCACCTGCGTCATGTCCTATGGCGACAATGGCGAGTGCATCGGCGAGCTGATCGGCGAGGAAAATCGCGGGCTGGCGGCGATGTTCACCATGATGAACAACGCGCGGATCAATGTCGGCAATCAGGGCGTCCAGATCGCCGAGCGCGCGACCCAGCAGGCGATCGCCTACGCCAAGGACCGGGTGCAGTCCGCGCGCGCGGGCGCGCCGGATCGCACGCCGGTGGCGATCATCGAACACCCCGATGTGCGGCGCATGATCGTGCGGATGAAGGCGCTGACCGAGGGCGTGCGCGCGCTGCTCTATTACACCGCCGGGCAGGTCGATCGCGGAACGATCGGCGATGCGGCGGCCAAAGCACGGGCCGAGATCTGCGTTCCGCTGATCAAGGCGTGGGGCACCGATGTCGGCGTCGAGGTCGCGGGAATCGGCATCCAGGTGCATGGCGGGATGGGCTTCGTCGAAGAGACGGGCGCAGCGCAGCACTGGCGCGATTCGCGCATCGCCCCGATCTACGAGGGCACCAACGGCATCCAGGCGGCCGATCTCGTCACCCGCAAGCTTGGGCTTGAGGGCGGCGAGGCGATGGTCGGGCTGTTCGAGACGATCGCTCGCGAGGCTGAGGGCGAGGCGAGCCTCGCGGCGCTGGCGCAGGAATGCGCAGGGATCTCACGCTGGATGCGGGACGAGGCGAGCCTCGATGATCGCCTCGCGGGGAGCACGGCCTTCTGCACCATGGCCGCAGTCGCGGTCGCCGGGTGGCAGCTCATGAAGCAGGCCGAGGCGATTGCCGAAGGTGCTGCTCCGGCGCTTGCGGAAGCGAAGCCAGTGACGGTGCGCTTCTTCCTCGATCGGATCGTGACCGAGGCGCTCGGGCTCAAGGCGGGCGCGGTGGCGGGCGCGGACCTGCTCTACGCGCTGCCGACCGAAAAGCTCGCGGGCTGATCCCGAACATGGACCGGCGGGACGCGGTGTTCGAGCGGATCGCCGCCGCGCTCGAAAGGCTTGCACCCCCGCCGCCCGAGGATATCGACTGGAGCGAGGCTGCCGGTTTCGTATGGGACGGGCGCGGCGTGGTCGCGCTCGAGGCGATCGACGCGCAGCCGCTCGACCGGCTGCGCGGGATCGACGCGCAGAAGGCAGCGGTCCTCGCTAATCTGGAGCGGCTCGCGAGCGGGGCGGCTGCGCACGACATGCTGCTGTGGGGCACGCGCGGCATGGGCAAATCGGCGCTGATCCGCTCGGCGGCGACATCAATTCTGGCGGACTGCCCGGGCCGCCTCGCGGTGATCCAGATCATGCCCGGCGCGCTCGCAAGCGTTGCGACCCTCTTTGCAGGGCTCGCGCGCGAAAAGCGCGGGTTTATCCTCTACATCGACGATCTCGGCTTCGGCGAGCGCGAGCGCGGCGACATGCTCGCGCTGCGCAGTATGCTCGACGGGGGGCTGCTGGCGCGCCCCGTCAACGTCCGCTTCGCCGTCACCGCCAATCAGCGCTCGATCTTGGCGCGCGAGGCCGGGAGCGAAAGCGCCGCGCTGCACGAGCGCGACGCGCGCGACGATGCCCTGGCGCTGGCGGACCGGTTCGGGCTCACGCTCGGCTTCCACCCGTGCGACCGCGAGGATTATCTCGCCATCCTGCGCGGCTACACCGAGCCGCATGGGCTCGGCTTTGACGAGGAGGAGGCGCTCGGCTTCGCCATCGCTCGGGGCAATCGCTCGGGTCGCACGGCGTATCAGTTCGCGGTCGAGCTCGCCGGGCGCGCGGGGCTGGCGCTCTAGGCCTATTCGATCGCCTGACCGCCCTGGCGGCGCAGGTAATCCTCCTCGAAGGTCGCTCGCGGATCGCGCAGCTCGCGCTGCGGGGGCAGGCGCGCGCTCGTCAGCCGCTCGATTGCGGGCGCGGGCTCGGCCCCCGGTGCGACCACCCGCCAGATGATCCCGGCGGTGTCGTCCGAGACGAGCAGCGAGCCATCATCGGCCCATTCGACCCATGTCGGCCGGCCGCGCGTGGTGCCGTCATCCTGGAGAAACCCGGTGAGCACGGGGACGGGCTTGCCCGTCGGATTGCCGCGCTCGTCGAATTCGACATAGACCACATCGTAGCCCGAGGGCGGCTTGCGGTTCCACGAGCCGTGCCGCGCGACGAAGGCACCGCTGCCGAAGCGCTCGCCCATCCGGTGCCCACCTTCGCTGAAGACAAAGCCGAGCGCCGCCACGTGCGGCCCCAGCGCATATTCCGGGCGGCGGGTGTATTCCATGATGTAGGCTGGCATCGGCGCCTTCACCCGGCGGTCGATGTTGTCCTTGAAGTAGAGCCACGGCCAGCCGTATTGCGCGCCGACGGGGACGTTGGTGAGGTAATCGGGGACGAGATCCGAGCCGAGCATGTCGCGCTCGTTGACGGTGGTCCAGAGTTCGCCGGTCCAGGGGCTGAAATCGAGCCCGTTGGGGTTGCGCAGCCCCGCGGCGAATTGGCGCTGGCGGCCGGCCACGAGATCGTATTCCCAGATCATCGCACGGCCCGCCTCGATCTCCATGCCCTGATCGCCGATATTGCTGACCGAGCCGACAGCGACGTAAAACCGGTCGCCATCGGGGTGGACTTCGAGATTGCGCATCCAGTGCCCGCCGCCGGGCGGCAGGTCCATCAGCTTGCGCGCAGTGGAGGTGACGGCATCGCTGCCGAGCTCGTAATCGAAGGCGAGCACCTCGTCGTGATTGGCGATGAACAGCGTCCCGTCGTGCCAACCCATTCCGCTCGGCGAATCGAGCCCCTCGGAGAGCAGCACCTTGCGCGTCTCGGCAACGCCATCGCCATCGGTGTCGCGCAGCAGCACGATCTGGTTGGCGGAGGCGCCCTTCGCGCCCGCCGAACTCATCAGCATATCCTCGACCCAGCCGCGGATCTTGGCGAAGAAGCCTACCTCGCGATCTTCGGGCTTGGGCGGCGCGCGGGTGAGCGCCACAAGGATGTCGCCATTGGGAAGGCCATGGAGCGTGCGCGGGTGATCGAGCCCGGCGGCGAAACGGTTCACGTCTAGCCCCTCGGCGGCATCGGGCGCCTCGCCCTCGTCCCAGCCCACCGGCGTTGCGATCTGCACGGTCGGGATCGATTGCGGATCGGGCTCGACCAGCGTGGGCTCGGTCCCGGCGACTTCGGCGACCGCAAGATCGGCCTCGTCCCCGCGTGTGAGGAAGAACAGCGCGCCACCGGCGATCACCAGAAAAACGAGAACGGCAATTGCGAGCTTGCGAAGGATACCCATAAAGCTCCCGATAGAAGAGCGCCCCGCCTGCGGCAAGACAGGCCTCGCGAGCGGCGCGCCGGGAAGGATCAGCGATGTTCGATTTCAGGCCGGAAGCGGGGACCGATCCGCAAGAGCTTTACCGTCAGCTGTGCGCTGCCGCCGATGCGCTCACTGCCGACGAGCCTGATGCGGTCGCCAACATGGCGAATGTCGCGGCGCTCCTTTGGGAATTCGTGTCCGATCTCAACTGGGCGGGGTTCTACCGGGTCGGTCCCGCCAAGACAGGCGGGCCGGAAGAGCTCGTCCTGGGGCCGTTCGTCGGTCGCCCTGCCTGCATCCGCATTCCCTTCGGCCAGGGCGTGTGCGGGGCGGCGGCGAGCAGCGGGGAGACCAAGCTGGTGAAGGACGTGCACGCATTCCCCGGACATATCGCCTGCGATGCCGCGAGCCGCTCGGAGCTGGTCGTGCCGATCGTGCGCGATAGCAGGGTGATCGCGGTGATCGATCTCGACAGCCCCTCGCCTTCGCGATTCAACGAGGCGGATGCTCGAGGGATCGAGGCGTTGGCGGAGCTGCTCGCAACGCGGGTCTGAGCGCGCAGTGTAAGGGATCGACCCCGGCAGCGCCCCGAAACGAGACAGCCGCCCCGAGGCGGCTTGGAGGAGACGCTGCGGCGGTGGTAAGTGTATAGCTAACAGATTCTTACCAGCCGTGCGCCCGCCCGGCAAACCGGGGGATATCGACATGCAGCGCTTCCGCATACCCACGCTCACACGCCCGTTGACGCTCGGCCTTGCCGCCACCACGCTGGCCTGCGGCGCGCTGGGCGCGGCTCCCGTCGCCGCGCAGGACGAGCCCCTGCCCGAGCTGCCCGCCTTGCCTTCCGTCGGCGAAGCGCCGATGAGCCCCGCGCCCATGTCGCAGGCCGAGATCGAGACGCTTCCGCCCGAATATCGCGATCTTCCCACCGTCAGCGAGACCACCACGACCACTGTAGGCGAGGATGGGATCGAGACCGTCACGCGCACGCGCCGCATCACCGAGACAGCACCGATGCCCGGGTCCGTGCAATATCGGCAGGCGCAGACGCAACAGACCGGAGAGGCAGCTTATGGCTATGCCCCTTACGCTTATGCCCCGGCGCCCGTGGTGTTTGATCGTTCGCAGTGGCTCGCCGAATGCCGCCGCCGCACCGAGGGCCTCGGCCGCAGGGATCGCGGGCGAATCATCGGCAGTCTGCTCGGAGCGCTCGGTGGGGGATTGATCGGCAATTCGGTTGCCGGTGACGGCAGTCGCCTCGGTGGCACGCTGCTTGGCGCGGGGGTCGGCGCAGCGGCCGGCGCGCTTGCGGGCGATGCGATTGACGACCGTCGCGACCGCGAGGATTACGACTGCGCGGATGTGCTCGAGAGCTATCTCGCGCAGCCGAGCGTGATCTATGCCGGTGCCCCGCGGATCGCATCGCGCACAATCCCGGCGCCCGGCTATGCCTATCAGGGCTATGCCCCGGCGCAATATGGCTATTCCTATGGATTTGCTCCTGCTTATGGCGGCTATGATTATGGCTATGCCCCGCAGCAGCCCGTCCTTGTGCCGATCCAGACGATGCAGCCGCAACGCGTTCTTGTGCGCGAGACGGTGCGCGAGGAGATGGTGCCCGCCGTGCGCTCGATCCCGCGCCCGGCGGCAGATCCTGTTCCGGTGCGCGAGCCGATCCCTGTCAAGGGCGGTGAGCCGCGGATGATCAAGTACTAAAGGCGACTGTCGGATCAGTTCGGGAGGGCTTTCGCCGCCGGTTCCAGTATGGACGCGGCGGCGATGGCCTTGGCTTTGTCTTGCTCTTCAAGATCCTCGAGCTTGATCGGTCCCAGCCGGACCACGTCCTGCCCCCGGTTGATCTCGATAGCGGCGCCCTTGCCGATGAGATCGGGATTGATCGAAAGCTTTCGCGCCACTCCGGGCTCGACCACCAGTCGATATCGTCCATAGGGGATGCGCTCGAACAGGAAGAACCCGTCGAACTCGCTGATCGTGCGAGCGACCTCATTGCCTCTTTGATCGACCAGCTGGAGCACGACGCCCGGCATGTCGATCCCGTTGGCCCCCACCAGCATACCCTCGACTTCGCCCGTTGGAGTCACGGGTAGCTTGAGTTCGGCCATCACACCCGGCCGCGGCGTTATCACGATGCCCTTGCCGGCAGGCGCGAGAAACGGATCGGCCAGCGAGCTCTCGTCCACGCCGACCAGCACGCGGCGGAACGGCTGGAGATCATCGACGATGATCTGGCCGTGTTCGTTGGTCAGCCGTTCACTGGTCCTGAGGCCGGTGTCGATCGCGACATCCTTGATCGGGCCCTCACCGGGATCGTGCAGGCCGTTGCCATTGTCATCGCGGAACACGGTGATCGCGGCCTGGCCATTGCGCGCGAGCTTGGCCTCGGTGATGCGCAGGCCACCGCCGATGGGATCCGGGCCAATGCTAAAGGCGACCTGCACATTGGCGCCCAATCCACCGCGCGTTGTGAAAAAGGCATCGCTGCGCAGCGAGAAACGGTCAAACCGCCGGGTATAGCCGGCCGTCACGCGGAACTCGTCGGTGGGCGCGGTGTATTCGACCTGGCCCTGAAGCTCGGTCCGCTCACCGATCGCCTTATCGGCGCGCACGATCGCAGTTTCAAAGCCGGCCTGTTCGCCCGCCAGCAGGAAGGTCGCGTTGCCGCGCAGACGCAGGGTGCCCATGCGGGTGTTGGCGAGCAGGCGCAGCCGGGTGTTGCTGCGCGAGGCCCGGTTCTGGCTTGCCTCCTGCGCCGGGCTCTCGCCGGGCAGCTCTTCCTCCCGCGCGAGCTGCGCCGAGATCGCCACCCGTCCGGCCGTGGCGGAGGTGGTGAACAGGAATTCGCTGAGGCTGGTGCCGTCCTTCTGGCGCAACAGGTTGTAATTGCCCTGAATCGGCAGGGTGAACTTGCCCAGCCGAAGCGAGGTGTCGAATGTGACCCCGGCGCGGTAATCGATCTCGGGGCGGACGAACTCGCTGGTGAAATGGCCGAAAGTTGCAAGTGCGTTGGCTCCGAAATTGATCGTCCCGATCCGCCCGAGCGCGTTCAGTTCGGCCACGCTGCCCGCGCCGAATTCATGCGCCCCGGCCAGCTCGAGCTGCATCGGGCCGAACGTGCGGGCAAGCGCCCCTTCGATGTAGGTCCGCCGCCGGTCGAGGAAGAAGATCGATTGGGCGCCGAGCGCGGCGCTTGTTCGCTTGTCGAGACCGCGCTCGACCCCAACCCCCCAGCGCCATTTCTGGGGCGTCGCCGACAGCGGATCGGCGATCTCGAACAGATCTCGATCGTTCTGCAGGGCGCCGGCCCAGTAATAGGTCTGCCCCGGCTCGATCTGATTGAGCCCAACAGGGATCGAAGAGCGCTCGCGACGGATCTGACCCTGCGGCCCGTAGAGCACGACCTCAAGATCGTTGCGACCGAAGAACAGATCGATCTCGATGAATTCATAGCGCCCGTCGCCGCGATCGTTCTGGAATGCGATAAGCTGGCCGTTGCGATAAAGCTCGGCGTCCCAGCCGGCGGGGAGAACGCCGCGCAAGGTGGTCGCAGCGAAGCGGGATGTCTGCCCCATCGGACGGTTGGTGATGAAGGCACCGCGGCCGACTGCGGTCTGGCCGGTCAGCCGCCCGGCGATCGTCTCGACATCGCCCGCTGCCACTTCGGTCGCGCCGAGCGGTCCGAGGAGTCCACCCTCCGGGTCGTTGCGATAGGCCCTCACGCGGACCGATTGGGGCTCGAGCCCCTCGTTCGTCCCGAGCCGCGCGAAATAGCTCGCCCCGAGCGCTTCCCCGACCGCATAGAGCTCAAGCCGCGAATCCACCCGGTCCGTTCCGCCGCCGATCCGCACGCCGGTGCGCGATACGACATCGACCGAGGGGGTGCGCCAGGGCCGGTATTCCATATCGAGTTTGGGAAACTGGCTGAGATCGAAGCTCTTGGCCGTTTTCGTGAGGCGCGCAGCGCGATTGCGGCGCTCGATCGCCTGCATGAAGGGCATATCGCGGTCGGATTCGAGCCGCACGATGGCGTTGTAGAGATCGGGTTTGAAGCTTACCCCGAACCAGCGCGAAAGCGCGCCTGTGTCGACACACCAGCCTTCGGGAGTATCGTGGATGTCTCCCGATAGCGGGGCGCGACGTGTGCCGGCATCCGAATTGGTGATCTGCACCGAACCCATGTCGCGATCGAGCGTGAAGGACTGGTCCTCGGCAAACAGCCAGCCGGTTGCGCGGCGCGACTTCTTGTCAATCCGGATCGGGAGGTCGAGCGACTGGATAACGTCGGCCAGATCGAGGCAAACGCCCCGATCGGTGCGATAGCCGCGCACGTCATAGGTGAGTTTGTATTGCTTGATGACCAGCTGGAGGAAGAGAAAGTCGTCTTCGCTCGCCTGCCAGCTTGCCGATTGGGGAGCGCCCGCGTCCATCACCGCCGGCTGCGCGAGCGTTTTGCCCAGTGGCGCGATCAGCGCCAGCGAGGCGGCCAATGCAGCGGCCAGGCGCTTGAGCGAGGGTTTGAAGGGCAACACTGCTGTTCGATACGGTCCCGAAGCGGCGCTTCAGCCCTGCCCTTTGGCGGCAGCGCTTGCCGTTCAGCCCAGGACCGAGTCCACTGACGCAATGAGCGCGCCGCCGTCCTCGGGCATCTCGCGATATTCGAAGCGCAGCTGCCCGGTGAGACCTTGCACCTGCTCGGCGGTGAGCGGGATACGCACCTCGCGCGCAGTGATGTCGGTGTAGATCGCAAGGCCCCGGCTGACCACGAGCGGCTCCTCGCTGCCCGGGCGCATGACGCGCAACTCGCCATAGGTCGAGCTGTCGCCGGAGCGCGAAAGCGTCAACGCAAGTTCAGGCCCGTGCTCGCCCGCGACGACGCGGGGCTGATCGATCGCGACCTGCGCCTCGACCTTGCCGTGGCGCACGATGATCGGGATGGTGACTCCGTAGATTGGGATGAGCTTGATCTGAACTCCGTCCGCCTCGCTGGAGGTCTGCGTCGCGTCGCGCGGCTTGGGAATGGCCTTGAACGACATGTGGACGCGATATTCGCCATCCGGCAGATCCGCCGACGGTCGCGCGGCGAGGCGCACCGCCTGCGGCTGGCCGGGAGGCAGTGTGATGCGGCGCGGCGCGTAACGGATCATCTCCATCGCGGCCGTCTCATCGGCGCTTGCCTCGGTCGTCTCAACCGGAACGAGACGCCCGTTTTCGAGCATCCTGCGCAATTCGAGCTCAATCCGGTAGGTCGCTTCCTCCGAGCCGATATTGCTCAGGATCACCTGCGTGCCGCGCCGTGCATCCAGGATGACGCGGGTCGGGGCGATGAGCAGATCGCCCTGCGCGACCGAAGGCGCCGGGGCGGCCAGCGAGACCAGCGCGAGGCCCCATGCGGCGAGCAGCCGGGCTGCATGGCCGATGACCGGGCGTTCTGGGTGGCGGGCGGTGCGGGGGGATCGGGCAAGCAGCATCGGATTACCAACTCCTGTAGAATGGCATGTCCGCGCGCAAAGGCGGGGCATGTCCGTAAGGTTACGCAGGCTGGTAAAGAGCGATGGTTAAATTTGACTAAAGCGCCGGCACTTCACGGGGCGTGGCTCGAAACGAAAAAGCCCGCTCCTTCCGCGGGGGACGGCGGGAAGGAGCGGACTTTTCCAGGGCTGGACAGCGCGTCAATGCGCGCTGTCGGCGTTGTCAGTATGGTTACTGGTATTCGACTTCCACGGTGAACGAGCCCTCGTAGATGCCAGGCTCCTGATCGGCACCGATATTGAGCGTGCCGCCGACGCTGAAGGTCGCTTCGCCCGCGCCATCGAGCGTAACGCCCGGAGCATTGTTGACCTGGGTGCTGGTGGTGAAATTGTTGAGCGTGAGCACTTGCCGCGCAACTGCGGAGCTGCCCCCCTCGACGACCAGATTGACATCGGTGGTCGGCAGCAGGATCGTGATATCCTTGTTGGCCGTGCCGGACAGCGAGAAAACCGGGACCGAGGTCGTGCCGACGCACACGACGTTCTTGTCGGCGCAGTCCATGGTGTTGTCCGGCGTCAGCGTGAGCGTATCCGCGCCGTCGACGACGATCGAACCGAAATCGAGCGCGCCATTGTCGAGTTCGAGATTGAGCGGCTGGAGTACTTCGGCGGTGGCATCGGCAATCGCGGTGTCGGCGTGTGCCGCACTGCTCATGCCCATCGCTGCCATAAGGGCGATCCCGGCAACGCCCGAGCGGATGATCTTGGTCATAGATGGTCCTCTTGATGTGTGGTCTGAAATCAAGCAGCCACACTTCCAACGAGAGCGTCTCGAGCATGGCGAATGAGCGGAAATAGGTCTCCGTTCGCAGACATGCGTAGAACCACTGAGTTCAGGTTTCGTTTGTTGGTATGGTTAACGCGAGGGTAGGATTTCGCGCGAAGACCATGGAATCCCCCGGATAAACGTCGCTAAACGCCGGGGGAAAGCGCCCTTGGGCACTTAACCGAAAAGTCTAGATATCGCCCCCGGTGAGGCGCTGACACACCAGATCGAGCTGATCGAGCGTCTTGTAGCGGATCACCACCGTGCCAACCGAGGGATCGCGATCGGCCTTGATCTCGACCGGCATCCCAAGGAATTCCTCAAGATGCTTCTGGACGGCCAAGATATCCGCATCGGGCTCCGGACGCTCCCTCGTGCCGCCCTGCCGCGCCGATGCGGTGCCCGGCGCGGTCTTGCGCACGAGCTTCTCGACATCGCGCACCGAGAGATTGTCGTTCACCGCGCGCCGTGCGAGGCCCTCGGCGTCGTCTTGCCCGATCAGCGCGCGCGCGTGCCCCATCGAAAGTCGGCCGTTCTCGACCAGATCGAGCACCGCACCGGGCAGCGCGAGCAGGCGCTGGATGTTGGCGACATGGCTGCGCGATTTCTCGACCATCCGGGCGATCTCGGCCTGGGTCATGCCCTCTTCCTCGGCAAGCCGGTGATAGGCGCGCGCTTCCTCGACCGGATTCAAGTCCTCGCGCTGGAGGTTCTCGATCAGCGCCAGCGCCATAACCTCGCGCTCGTCGAGATCGCGCACCAGCGCGGGGATCTCGTGCAGCCGCGCCTTCTGCGCCGCGCGCCATCGACGCTCGCCCGCAACCAGTTGATATCGCCCACTTTCCATCGGACGCACGATGATCGGCTGGATCACCCCGCGGGTAGCGATCGAAGCGGCGAGCTCGTCAAGCGCGTCCTCGTCGAAATGCTTGCGCGGATTGCCGGGCAGTGGGTCGATTGAGGAAACGGCGAGGTTCTTGAGCGGCGAATCGACGCGCGCGGCATTGTCTAGCCCTTCCGCCTCACCTTCCCCTTCACCGCGCACCAGCGGCTCCTCGCGCTTGACCTCGCCCATGAGCGCGCCAAGCCCCTTGCCGAGCTTGCGCGCCTTGCGGTCCGCCGCCGGCCGATGCGGGACGGAGAAGCGGATCGGGTCGGACGGATCATGGCTCATGCGGCCTGCCTTTCGGGGGGAAATCGACCGATCAGCTCGCGGGCGAGCGCGATATAGGCGCGGCTGCCAACGCAGGAATGGTCATAGACCAGCGCCGGGAGCCCGTGGCTCGGCGCTTCGGAGAGGCGCACATTGCGCGGGATCACCGTCTCGAAGACAAGCTTTCCGAGGCATTCGCGCACATCGTCGGAGACCTGATCGGTCAGGCGATTGCGCCGATCATACATCGTCAGCGCCACACCGATGATGCCGAGCGAGGGATTGAAGCGCTGCTGGACGAGCTCAACCGTCTGCAGGAGCTGGCTCAGTCCCTCGAGCGCGAAGAATTCGCATTGCAGCGGGACCAGAATGCTGTCTGCGGCGCACAGGGCGTTGAGCGTGAGGAGACCGAGCGAGGGCGGACAATCGATAAAGCAGATATCGTGCCCCCTGTGCCGCGCGAGCGCACGGGAAAGGCGTGCAGTGCGCTCGTCGGCAGAGACGAGCTCCACCTCCGCTCCGGTGAGATCGACCGTCGCGGGAACGATGTCGAGCCCGGGGATCGTGGTGTGCATCGCGGCTTCGGCGATGGGCAGCTCATCGACGAGGAGATCATAGCTGCTGAGCGTGCGCTCGGACGACCCCACACCCAACCCGGTGGAAGCGTTGCCCTGCGGATCGAGGTCGATCAGCAGCGTACGCCAGCCAGTCGCCGCCATCGCCGTCGCGACGTTGATCGCGGTCGTGGTCTTGCCGACGCCGCCTTTCTGGTTGGCTATGGCAATGGTCAGCATGCTGGTCCCTTTCTCGGCTCTGGGCCCTGTGTGTCGTCCCGGCGCATCAACTGCCCGTGTGACTGACGATGATCCCCGCGCTGGGGTCGGTCAGCGAGTGTTCCACGTGAAACATAGCACGAATCGCCTTGCGCTGTCCGCTCAGTTCGTGCGCCGCCGAACGGCCCTTGGGCAAGAGGTAGACAGTGCGCTTTGTGGAGAAGGGTGCGGATAAGCGCAGGAGCTTGTCCAACGGTGCAAATGCGCGGGCCGAGAGGACAGCCGAGGGAAATGGCGCGATTGTCTCCATTCGCTGGCCAAGGATGCTGCATTCCGGAAGCGCTATAAGGTCGCGGGCCCGCTCAAGAAACTCGACCCGGCGCGCGCGCGATTCGACGAGGCGTATCGGCCAGTCGGGACGGAGGATGGCGATGACGATGCCCGGAAAGCCAGCACCGGTGCCCAGATCGAGCCAGGGTTCGCCGCTGGCCATTGTTTCACGTGGAACATGCCGAAGCAATTGCGCGCTGTCCGCAAAATGCCTGAGCCACAAACTGCCTTCGGTGGCCCGTGCGATGAGGTTCTGGCGCCGATTCTCCTCGATCAGCAGCCCCGCGAACCGCTCGAGCCGCTCCATTGCCAGCCCATCCGCCAGGCTTGCGACATAATCGCGCGCATCCTGCTCGGTGAGAAGCTGCGTGCGTGATTCGCTCGGCTGCTGGATCACGCGGCGCGCTGTTCTGCGCGCCGACGGGCATGGACCAGGAGCGCCGCCATTGCCGCCGGCGTGACACCGGGAACACGGCCCGCTGCCGCGAGCGATGCGGGCGCAGCGGCGGTGAGGCGTTCGACCATCTCGTTGGAAAGGCCCGGAATATCTGAATAGGGGAAGTCGGGGGCCAGCGGCAGCGCTTCGCTCGCGCGCAGATCGCGCAGCTCGGCATCCTGCCGCGCGAGGTAAGGCTCGTAGAGCGCATCCTCAGCCATTTCCTGGGCCAGCCCCGCATCCGCGACCAGAGGATCGCTAAGCCAGGGCTCAAGCGCCGCCAGCTCAATCCCGTGTCGGAGCCAATCGCCGAGCGACTTTTCGCCCGCATCGCGCCGGACACTCAGGCCATGCTCGGCGAGCTCGCGCGCCGGGATGCGGCGGCCCCAAGCCTGCTCAATGCAGCCGCGCTGCTCCTGCCGCCGCTCAAACCATGCGCGCCGCTCCGCGCCCACGCAGCCCGCCCCGATCCCGAGCTGCGTCAGCCGCGTCGAGGCATTGTTCGCGCGCAGGCGAAGGCGATATTCGGCGCGCGCGGTCAACATCCGGTAAGGCTCGCTCACGCCCTGCAAGGTCAGATCGTCGACCATCACCGCAATATACGAATTGGCCCGGTCGAGCCGCGGAGGCTCGCGGCCAAGTTCGGCGCCCGCCGCTGCAAGGCCGGCGACAAGGCCCTGCGCCGCCGCTTCCTCGTAGCCGGTGGTGCCGTTGATCTGGCCGGCACAGTAAAGCCCCGGAATAGCTCGAATTTCGAGCTCGCCTGTCAGAGCGCGCGGATCGATGTGATCGTATTCAACCGCATAGCCCGGCTCCACGATCTCGGCGGTCTCGAGCCCCTTCATCGCGCGCACCATGGCGAGCTGGACATCGACGGGAAGCGAGGTGCTGATGCCGTTGGGATAAACCAGATGCGTCGTCAGCCCCTCTGGCTCGAGGAAAACCTGGTGCCCGTCGCGATCGCCGAAGCGATGAATCTTGTCCTCGATCGAGGGGCAATAGCGTGGCCCCGCTGCCCCGATCGCGCCCGAGAACAGCGGCGAGCGGTGGAGATTGGCGCGGATCGCGTCATGCGCGCGCTCATTGGTGCGGGTGATCGCGCAGAACACCTGAGGATTGGCTCGGTGCGTGTTCATCGCCGACATGGTCCATTGATCAGCGTCGGAGGCCTGCTCCTCGAGCACGGCCCAATCGATCGTGCGCCCGTCGATGCGCGGCGGGGTGCCAGTTTTTAGCCTCGCCATCGGGAGATTGGCGCCGCGCAATTGCTCCGCGAGGCGAGTGGCGGCGTTTTCGCGGATGCGGCCGCCTTCCAAGCGCTCTTCGCCGCGATAGAGTATGCCGCCTAAAAAAGTCCCGGTGCACAGGATAACGCGCCGCGCATGGAGAATGGTGCCGTCCGCCAAAGCGAGCCCGGCCACCGCGCCACCGGCAAGGACAAGGCTCGCCGCCTCGCCTTCGATCAGGGTCAGCCTGGACTCTGCGCGCACGATTCGCTGCACTTCCGCCTTGAAGAGCCGGCGGTCCGCCTGCACGCGCGGACCCCACACCGCGCTCCCCTTGGAACGGTTGAGCATGCGGTAATGGATCGCGCCTGCATCGGCCGCGCGCCCGATCACGCCGTCAAGCGCATCGACCTCGCGCACCAGGTGGCCCTTGCCGAGCCCGCCGATCGCAGGATTGCAGCTCATCGCGCCGATCGCGGCGAGATCGAAGCTGACAAGGCCAGCGCGCGCGCCCATGCGTGCAGCGGCACAAGCCGCTTCGACCCCGGCGTGTCCACCACCGATCACCAGAACATCAAAATCGCGCATGGTCGCCAGATAAGAGGGGGCATGGGAAACGTCAAAGCTGTTTCACGTGAAACACCGCGTCGCGAGCCCCCTATTTCCCGATACAGAACCGTCCGAACAACGCATCGAGCATATCCTCGGTGGTGGCGCGTCCGATCAACCGATCGAGCGCGAGACGGGCGCGCCGCAATTCCTCGGCGAGCAGCAACGGATCCGCCAGCTCGGCCGCCGCCGCAAGCGCTCTTGCCACCTCGCCGACATGCTCGCGCTGGCGGGCGTTGAGCGCCGCCTCGCCCGGCTTGGGCATGGCCGCTCGCGCCGTTTCAAGAAGCGCCGCACGCAATTCTTCCATCCGCGCACCGGTCTGCGCTGAAACGGTGAACAGCGACCCGCGCTTCGCGACGAAATCCGCCGCATCCTCGCGCGCCGCGATTTCCCAAGCCCCCGCCGGCCCTTCTCCCTCAGGCCCCAGCCACAGGACCAGATCCGCCTGCGCGAATTGCGCCTGCGCGCGCTCGATTCCGATCGCTTCAACCGCATCCGAGCCTATCGGCCGGATTCCGGCGGTGTCGACGAAAGTCATCGGAATGCCGCTCATGCCAACGCTGCGCTCGATCACGTCGCGCGTTGTCCCTGCAATGGGCGAGGTGATCGCTGCCTCGGCTTGGACGAGGGCGTTGAAAAGCGTCGATTTGCCCGAATTGGGCGGGCCGGCCAGAACGATCCGGAAGCCCTGGCCCAGTTTCTCGGCATATGGGCGCGCGAGCCACTCACGCAGCTCGCCCTCGAGCTCGCTCAGCACGGTGCGCGCCGTGGACGAAAGCCCCTGTTCCTCTCCCCCCACGTCATCCTCGTCGCCGAAATCAAGCACAGCCTCGACCTTGGCTGAAACCTGCAGCACCACCTCGCGCCAGTGCTCGAACCGAGCCGACACCGAACCCTCCACATAAGCGAGCGCGGCGGCGCGCTGGAGTTCGGTCTCGGCGGAGAGCAGATCGGCAAGACCCTCCGCCTGCGCGAGATCGATCCGGCCATTTGCAAAAGCGCGCCGGGTGAATTCGCCCGGCTCGGCCGGGCGCAGACCCGCGAGCGCCCCAAGGGCCTGTTCGACCGACCGCAGAACTGCGCGCCCTCCATGGCAATGAAATTCGGCACAATCCTCGCCGGTCGGGGTGTTTGGGCCGGGGAGCCACAGCACCAATGCTTTATCCAGCACCGCGCCGTTCGCATCGCGCAGCGTGCGCAGCGACACCCGGCGCGGTTCCGGCAATATACCTGCCAGCGCGATCAGCGCCTGCCGCGCATCGGCGCCGCTCACGCGGATGACCCCGATGGCAGCAGGCCCGGCACCGCTGGACAGGGCAAAGATGGTTTGTTCAACCGTCATGCGTGTTTCACGTGAAACATCGCGGGTGAGCCGGGCAATCTACTTGCTCTCCTCGCGCCCCGCCCCGCCGGCTCCGCGCAATCCGGCCTCCATGAAGCTCTGGAACATGCGCAGCCCCATCTGCCCCATCGGCGCCAGCGTCTCGGCATATTCGCGCAGCTGGTCGGGATTGCTCGCCCCCTGCATCGCCTTGACGACCGAATCCATGTAGACCGAATTGGCCTTGCTCACATCGGGCAACCCCATGAAGCTCCTCGCCTCCTCCGGCGTGCAATCGATCTCGATATTAA
Organism: Erythrobacter sp.; assembly: GCA_036350735.1. Lineage (GTDB taxonomy): Bacteria > Pseudomonadota > Alphaproteobacteria > Sphingomonadales > Sphingomonadaceae > Erythrobacter. Next base: position 97,628 of record JAZBNR010000011.1, on the reverse strand, counting down.
CTTTCATGGGCCATGCCTCCGTCTGCCCCGCTCCGTCTGCCACGCATAGCGCTCGGGGCACCAATTGCCATTTGGGACTGGCGCGCGATTTGTGCAATGGAGGGCGGTGAAACCGGACCGCCAAACCGAGGAAACCAGCATCATGACCAAGACCGCGACTATCGCCGCCCTCCACCAAGACGAAAGCTTCTCCGCATATATCGCGCGCCCCGCGACCGAGCCCAAGGCGGCGATCATCGTCATCCAGGAGATCTTCGGGGTCAATTCGGGCATTCGCCAGAAATGCGACAAGCTCGCCGCCGAGGGCTACCTTGCCCTCGCGCCCGACCTGTTCTGGCGGCTGCAACCCCATATCGAGCTCGATCCGGATATCGAACCCCAATTCCAGCAGGCGCTCGAATGGATGGGCAAGTTCGACCAGGATGCCGGGATCAAAGACATCCAGGCGACCATCAATCACATCCGCCACCACGAAGGCATCGAGAAGGTCGGCTGCGTCGGCTATTGCCTCGGCGGGCGCCTCGCCTACATGACTTCCGCGCGGACCGACATCGACGCCTCGGTTGGCTATTACGGCGTGGGAATCGACGGCCTTCTTCGCGAGAAGGAAGCAATCTCCAACCCGCTCATGCTCCACATTCCGACCGAGGATGGTTTCGTCGACAAGGCAACGCAGCAGGCCATGCACGAAGGCCTCGATGATCACCCGCGCGTCACACTGCACGATTACGAGGGGCTCGACCACGGCTTCGCGACCGAGATCGGCGAGCGTCGCGACGAAGAGGCGGCGAACATCGCCGATGGGCGAACATCGGCATTCTTCGCCAGGCATCTCGGCGTGAAGCCGCCCGAAGCCTATTGATCCATGAGGCCGACGCGGGAAAAACCCCGCGGCGGCTTCAGTTCAGCACCGCGAAATTCATCAAAATCTTGCGGTGCTCGGGATTGAGCCCTGGGGGCAATTGCCGGTCGAGTTCCGCGCGCCGCTCGTCGACGTTCTGCGCAATCGCAATGCGCTTCATCGCCCAACCGGGGCAGGCGCGCTCGCTGGCCTGCGCGCAGTCGAGCATTGAAACACCATTGTGGCGCGGATCGGCACTGATACGCTTCATGAGCGCAGCGAGGCTCGCCTCCTCCCCCTCGATCAACTGGATGAAATTTCGTCCGTTGTAGAGGAGCAGGCCGGTGATGTCCGCTTGCGGATTGTTGCGCGTGCTCGACTCGAGGATGGCGGCGACATCCTCGCGTGAGAGATCGGGGGCTGTGCTGATGTAGAGATACTGGCTGATCACTGGTTCATCGTGGCGAAGAAGTCTTCGTTGGTCTTGGAATCCTTCATCTTGTCGAGGAGGAATTCCATAGCGTCTACGGTCCCCATCTGCATCAGGATGCGGCGCAGGACCCACATCTTGGAAAGGTGGTCCTTCTCGACCAGCAGCTCTTCCTTGCGGGTGCCGGATTTGCCGACATCAAGCGCCGGGAAGATGCGCTTGTCGGAAACCTTGCGATCAAGCACGATTTCGGAATTGCCCGTGCCCTTGAACTCTTCAAAGATCACTTCGTCCATGCGACTGCCCGTGTCGATCAGAGCGGTGGCGATGATCGAAAGCGAGCCGCCTTCCTCGATGTTGCGCGCAGCACCGAAGAACCGCTTGGGGCGCTGGAGCGCGTTCGCATCCACGCCGCCGGTCAGCACCTTGCCCGACGAGGGAACAACGGTGTTGTAGGCACGGCCCAGGCGCGTGATCGAATCGAGCAGAATCACCACGTCGTGCTTGTGCTCGACCAGGCGCTTGGCCTTTTCAATCACCATTTCAGCAACTTGCACGTGGCGGTTGGCCGGCTCGTCAAAGGTCGAGGAGATCACCTCGCCCTTCACCGAACGCTGCATGTCGGTCACTTCCTCGGGCCGCTCATCGACGAGCAGGACCAGCAGGAACACCTCGGGGTGATTATCGGTAATCGCCTTGGCGATGTTCTGCAAAAGGACGGTCTTGCCGGTGCGCGGCGGGGCGACAATCAGCGCGCGCTGGCCCTTGCCCTGGGGTGCGATGATGTCAATCACCCGCGCGCTCTTGTCCTTGACGGTGGGATCGAGCGTATCGAGGTTGAGTTTCTTGTCCGGATAGAGCGGCGTGAGATTGTCGAAGTTCGTGCGCATGCGCACCGCTTCAGGATCCTCGAAATTGACCTTGCTGAGGCTGGTCAGCGCGAAATAGCGCTCGCCGTCGCGCGGCGCGCGGATCTCGCCCTCCACAGTATCGCCAGTGCGCAGGCCCCAGCGGCGGACCTGGTTGGGCGAGACATAGATGTCGTCCGGCCCGGCCAGATAGTTCGCCTCGGGCGAGCGCAGGAAGCCGAAGCCGTCCTGAAGCACCTCGATGGTGCCGATGCCCATGATCTTCTCTTCATATTCCTCATCCTCGGCGAGCTCGCGCAGGATGCTGAACAGGAGATCCTGTCGGCGCATGGTGGATGCGCCCTCGACGCCGAGTTCTTCGGCCATCTGCACGAGGTCCGCCGGGGTTTTTTCTTTCAGGTCTTTGAGATGCATGATCTTTCAGGGGGTATAGGAGGATTTGGGGCGCCTCTCGGGCGAGCGGCGCTGAAGGCATGTCGTCTGACCGAAGCCTTGCCGGGGCAAGGTTGCGCTGCCTGTTGGACGAGGCAGAGCGTGGGGCTTGGAGAAAGCGTAAACGAACAATGCGCGTGAACCGCGCATGGCCAACGATCAGGGTGTGGCAGCGAAGTAATGCGCGCGGGGGCCGTGGTCAATCGGGATTATGCTTGCATCGCGGCCCGAGGCTTCAGAACGGACGGATGTAAACCAGCGCCACGATCAGCACCAGCAGCAATCCCGGCACCTCTCCGATCAGCCGGATGCGCTTTTCCGCAAGCGGCCGCTCACCGCGCGCCATCTTCCTCGTCTGCGCCACCAGCCAGCCGTGATAGCCGCTCAGCAGCACGACCAGCGTGATCTTGGCGTGGAGCCAGCCCTCGCTGAAATAGCCCATCGCCCAGGCCTGGAGCAGCCCCAGCACCCACACCACGATCAGGCTCGGCGTGAGGATGATCTTGCGCAACAGGCCCATGCGGTGTGCCCACTTGGCCTCTTCGGCCGAGCCGGGGGCGGCATCCAGCATGTAGATGCACTGGCGCGGCAGCATGAACAGCCCGGCAAGCCAGAACACCATGAAGATGACATGGCCCGCTGTCAGCCATGGGTAGATTGCGAGAACCGTTTCCTGCATGATTGCCCCCTAACCCTGCCCGCGCACGGCGGCGAGCAATTGCTCGACATGCGCGATCGGGGTGTGCTGGCCGATGCCGTGCCCGAGATTGAAGACATGCGGACGCTCGCGGAACGCCTCGAGAATTGTCCTGACGCGGCGCGCGAGGTGATCGCCCCCGGCCTCGACCAGCAACGGATCGAGATTGCCCTGCACCGGCATCCCCTCGGGCAGGCTCGCATGCGCCCAGGCCGGATCGAGCGTCTCGTCGAGGCCCACCGCATCCACCCCGGTCTCGCGCGCATAGGCCGGCAGCTTGGCGCCCGCGCCCTTGGGAAAACCGATTACGGGCACATCGGGATGGCTTTGCTTGAGCGCCGCCGCGATCTTGGCATTGGGCGCGATCACCCAGCGCTCGAACTCGTCGGGCGCAAGGCTGCCGGCCCAGCTGTCGAACAATTGCACCGCCTCTGCCCCCGCATCGATCTGGCCGCGCAGATAGGTGATGCTGACCTCGCCGATTGCATCGAGAATCGCCTGCATCCGCGCCGGATCGCGATAGGCGAGAAGCCGCGCAGGGCCCTGATCCTTCGAGCCCTCGCCCGCGATCATGTAGGTCGCGACCGTCCATGGCGAACCCGCAAAGCCGAGCATCGTCACCTCGGGCGCGATCATCGTGCGGGTGCGGCGCACGGTCTCGTAGATCGGATCAAACCGCTCATAGGCGCTGCTGAAGCTCTCGAGCTCGGTCTCCATCAGGGTGGGCGACAATTGCGGCCCTTCGCCGGCCGCGAAGCGCAATCCCTGCCCCATCGCATGTGGCACGATCAGGATATCGGAGAACAGGATCGCCCCGTCGAAGCCGAAGCGCCGGATCGGCTGCACCGTGATCTCGGCCGCCGCCTCGCTGTCATAGACCAGCTCGAGAAAACCACCCTTCTCGGCCCGCAATTCGCGATATTCGGGCAGATACCGCCCCGCCTGGCGCATCAGCCAGACAGGCGCGATTTCGGGCTTGGCGCCTTTGAGGGTATCGAGCAACGGACCGGGCATGCGCTCTCCTTAAAACAAATAAAGGAATTATATAAAGGGATTGATGGAGTCTGTTGGCCCTGTGGATAGTGGGCATGACGCGCCTGTGCCCGATTTTCCCACGGCTTTCCAGCCTTTCGCCTGCCAGCGCGACTCCTTGTCCCGCCTCGCGTCAATCGAAAGATGTCCCCGCTGGCCCCGGCTTGTGCACAAGGCCGGTCCCGTGTCGACAAGCAGGCTTGCGAAAGCGAGCGCAGCGGGCAACAAAATCTCTCCCCCGCTTGTTAGCCGCCCCGTCCCATGGTTTATGCCGCCTTGTTTCCACAAGCGCGCAGAAGGCACCGCATGCTCCTGTCATGAATCGGCTCAACCTCCATCTTGTCTCCGATTCGACCGGCGAGACACTCGAGATGATCGCCAAGGCCGCGCTCGCGCAGTTCGAAGATCCGCAGGTGAGCCGCTATTTCTGGCCGATGGTCCGCTCGCGTGCGCATCTTGACCGGATTGTGGCCGACCTTGCGGACAATCCGGGACTGGTGCTCTACACTCTCGTCAATCCCGAGACGCGCAACCGGCTGGAGGAGCATTGCCGCCATCTCGGCCTCCCCGCCGTGCCGGTGCTCGATCAGGTGACGTCCGCGCTCGAGGCGCAGCTCGGGCAGGAAGCGCATGGGCGGCCCGGCCGCCAGCACTCGATGGACGATGCCTATTTCAAGCGCGTCGATGCAATCCAATACACGATCGCGCATGATGACGGCGTGGGACACGAGGAATGGGAAGAGGCCGACATCGTCCTGGTCGGCGTCTCGCGCAGCTCCAAGACGCCGACGAGCATCTATCTTGCCAATCGCGGCTATAAGGTTGCCAACATCCCGCTGGTGGTCGAGAGCCCGCCTCCGGGGAGCCTGTTCGGCCTCAGGAACCCGCTCATCGTCGGGCTCACCACTGCCCCTGAACGGCTGGTGCAAGTGCGGCGCAACCGATTGCTGTCGCTCAATGAGGGGACCGAGACCTCCTATGTCGACAGCGAGCGGGTGAAGGCCGAGCTGCATTTCGCGCGGCGGATGTTCGCCGACAATGGCTGGCCGGTGATTGATGTCACCCGCCGCTCGATCGAGGAAACCGCCGCCGCGATCATCCGCCTCGTGCAGGAGCGGCGGCGCAGGGGCAAGGTCGAGACGGTCGGAGGCCCTTTATGAACGCGCCGATCATCCTTGCATCACGCTCCGCTTCACGCCGGGCGATGCTCGATGCGGCGGGCATCACCTACGAGGCGTACCCGGCACAAGTGGACGAGCGCGCGATCGAACAGGCGCTGGGCGATGTTTCGCCGCCGCAAGTTGCCGAGGCGCTGAGCGTCGCCAAGGCGGCCGCAGTGAGCGCGTTGCATCCTGGCCGGCTGGTAATCGGGAGCGATTCGCTGGTGGTGGCCGAGGACCGCCGGTTCGACAAGCCGACCTCACGCGAGAATGCGGCGGAGCATTTGCGGTTCTTCTCGGGCAAGGCGCTCGAGTTGCACAGTGCGGCGGCGATCGTGCGCGGCGATGCCTGCCTGTGGGCCGATGCGAGCCGGGCCTTGCTGCATGTGCGCGCGCTGTCGGACGAATTCATCGAGCATTATCTCGAGCGCGAATGGCCGCATGTTGGCGAAACAGTGGGCGTGTTCCGGATCGAGGCGATGGGGGTGCAGCTGTTCGAACGGATCGAGGGCGATCACTTCACGATCCTGGGCATGCCGCTCCTCCCGCTGCTGGGCGCGCTGCGCGAAGAAGGCGCGATTTCGGCATGAGCGAGGCGCCGCTGGCCGAAGTGATCGGCGATCCGATCGCGCAATCGAAATCTCCGCGCATCCATCGCTTCTGGCTCGAGAAGCTCGGCCTTGCCGGCGATTACCGCGCGCACCGCGTCCTTACCGGCCAAGTCCCCGCTTTTCTCGATGCGGCACTGGCGGATCCGGCATGGCGCGGTTGCAACGTCACCATGCCGCACAAGCACGCCGCCCTCGCCGCCGCGACCCGCGCCGATCCGGTCGCGGCGCGGATCGGCGCAGCTAACACGCTTGTGCGCGAGGGCGACGCGCTGGTCGCTTGCAACACCGATGCACCCGGCTTTCTCGAACCTCTGCGCGGCGATCTTGCGCAAACGCACTTCTTCCGCATGGCGCGCATTCTCGGCACCGGCGGGGCGGCGCGCGCGATCGTGGTGGCGCTGGCGGATGAAGGCTTCACGCTGGTCCTCGCCGGGCGCGATCCCGCCAAGGCGCGCGCCATGCTCGATGAACTCGCCCCTGGCGGCGAGCACCACGCGGTCGCGCTCGAACACTTCGCCGCGCCCACCGATTTCGCTTTCGACGACCGCGAGGGCTGCCTTGATCTCATCGTCAACGCCTCGCCGCTCGGGATGCGCGGCCAGCCCCCGCTCGCCTTCGACTTCAGCCACGCCCCACCGCGCAGCGTGGTGTACGACATCGTCACCGACCCGGTGGAGACCGACTTCCTCAAGCGCGCCCGGGCCGCCGGTTTTCGCACGATCAACGGACTTGCCATGCTGATCGGCCAGGCGGCGCACGCCTTCGAGAAGTTCTACGGCCAGCCGCCCCCGCGCGAACACGATCGCGAACTCGAGGGGCTCCTCACCCGATGACCGAGCGCCCGCTCATCCTCGGTCTCACCGGCTCGATCGGCATGGGCAAGTCGAGCGTCGCCGCGATGTTCGCCGATGCGGGCGTGCCGGTGTTCGATGCGGATGCGCAGGTGCGCGCCATGCAGGGACCGGGGGGTGAACTCCTCCCGGCGATCGAGGCGGCGTTTCCGGGATCGACCGGCGCAATGGGGGTGGAGCGCGATGCTTTGGGCAAGCTGGTCTTCGCCGATCCCGCCGAGCTCGCCCGGCTCGAGGCCATCGTCCACCCCGCCGTCGCCGCCAAGCGCGCCGCGTTTCTCGAGGAACACGAAGATGCGCCGATGGTGCTGTTCGACATTCCCCTCCTCTTCGAGCGCGGCGGGCAAGAAGCGGTCGATGCCGTGATCGTTGTCTCAGCTCCGCCCGAGGCGCAGCGCGCACGGGTGCTCGCCCGCCCTGGGATGACCGTGGAAAAGTTCGAGCACATTCTGGGGCTACAAACCCCCGATGCCGATAAGCGCGCGCGGGCGGATCACGTGATCGACACCGGCGTCTCCCTCGCCGAAACGCGCGAACAGGTCCGCCGGCTCATCGTCGCGCTCTCCCCCTCTTGCGCTCCCGACCGAACTGGCGGATAGTGGCCCAAATGCGCGAGATCGTTTTCGATACCGAAACCACCGGCCTTGATCCCAGGAACGGCGATCGCATGGTGGAAATCGGATGCGTCGAAATGGTTGATCGGGTTGCGACCGGAGCGGTATTCCACGCTTATTACAACCCCGAGCGGGATATGCCGCCCGAGGCCGAGGCGGTGCACGGGCTCTCCTCCGCTTTCCTCGCGAACAAGCCGCGTTTCGCCGAGAGCGCGCGCGAGCTGCTGGACTTTGTGGGCGATGCCCCGCTCGTTGCGCACAATGCCGGGTTCGATTTCGGCTTTCTCAACGCCGAGCTTGAACGGATCGGGCTTGCCCCCATCGGGCTGGAGCGGATGGTCGACACTGTGGTGCTCGCGCGCAAGAAGCATCCGGGCGCCAAGAATTCGCTCGATGCGCTGTGCACCCGCTACGGGATTGACCGCTCGCACCGGGTCAAGCACGGCGCGCTGCTCGATGCCGAACTGCTCGCGCAGGTCTATGTCGAGCTCACCGGGGGGCGCCAGATCGGCCTGGCGCTGGCTGCCGAGTGCGAAACGCCCGCCAGCTCTGCGCACAACGTGATTGCCGTGCACCGGACCAGCCTCACAGCGCGCGCGGTGCGCCCGCCGCGCCCGCACGCGGCGAGCCCCGAGGAGCTCGCCCGGCACGAGGCGTTCGTCGCCACGATCAAGCAGGCGATCTGGACTCGCTAGGATTTGGCCAGCCTTCCACCGCGCGAGCTTCATCGCCGCTGGGGGGCTGAAGCAGTGGAGGAAGCGTGTATGGACATCAGGGTATCGGGCCATCAGGTCGAAACCGGCGCGGCGCTGCAGGAGCACGCCTCGCAACGGCTCTCTGACATTGTCGAGAAGTATTTCGAACGCGCGCTCTCCTCGCATGTCACGCTCGGCAAGGCTCCCGCCGGTGCGTTTCGCTGCGACATCGTCACCCATGTCTCGCAGGGCACCATCCTCAGGGCCCAGGGCGAGGCGCAGGACGCGCACCTCGCGCTCGACGATGCCGCGGGCAAGATCGAGAAGCAGCTGCGGCGCTACAAGCGCCGACTGAAGGACCACCACGAGCGCGCGGTGCAGGCACGCGCCGAGGAGGAAGCCGCCTACACCATCTTCGCGGTCGAGGTTCCCCCGGAGGAGGAGGAGGACGCCGAGTTCTCCGATGCGCCGCCGGTGATCGCCGAGACTCGGATAGACATCCCCGAGGCTTCGGTCGCGGATGCGGTTATGATGCTCGACCTGCGCGACACCAACGCGCTCTTTTTCAAAAATGCTGGCACCGGGCGGCACAATATGGTCTATCGCCGCGCGGATGGTTCGATCGGCTGGGTCGAGCCACGCTAGTAAGCGCCGTGGGCCGCTGGGGGTGGCCGGAGCGCTCGCTTTCGGGGAGGCAGGACGCATCGGGCAGCAACGCCCCTGCGGAACAGCCCGGCCCCTGTGAAATCTGATTACCGGGATCTCGCTTTATCATGGATATCAACATTCTGATGCAATCCGACGCGGTGCGCATCGCCGATCTCGATTCCAAGCCGCGCGTGCTCGAGGCGGTCGCCGATATTTTCCAGGAAGCCTATGCGCTCGATCGTGAAGCCGTGCTTGAAGGGCTCGGCGAGCGCGAGGCGCTCGGCAGCACCGGCTTTGGCCGCGGGGTCGCGATCCCGCATTGCCGGATCGGCCAGGTCCACCGGCCCACCGCCGCGCTCATCCGGCTTGAAAGCCCGTGCGAATTCGGCGCGGCTGACGCCGTGCCCGTCAATCTCGTGTTCGGGCTGGTTTCGCCAGAGAATGCCGGTGCGGCGCATCTCCATGCGCTCGCGGCAATCTCGCGCCTCTCGCGCGCCGAGGTCATGCTCCAGGCGTTGAGCGATGCCGAGGAACCCGAGGCGCTGTTCGCGCTGCTGACCAATCAATTCCTGCGCGATGCCGCCTGATCGCGCAGGCGCATCGCAACATTACCGCGCGCTCGAACGGCTTTACGCCTCGGCGCCGATCAACGCGGCCTTCGCCTCGCGCCTCGAGATCACCGGAGAGGGCACGTCACGCCTCCACTTCGAGGTGAGCGAAAACGTCTATCACGCGGCCGGCGCTGCGCATGGCACGATCTATTTCAAGATGCTCGACGATGCGGCGTTCTATGCGGCCAACACGATGGTGACCGACCGCTTCCTCCTCACCACCAGCTTCAACCTTCATTTCACCAAGCCGGTGCGCGCGGGGCCGGTGGTGGCCGAAGGACGCTGGGTGAGCGGGCGGCGGCGGGTGTTCGTGGCCGAATCGCGCCTCGTCGATGCCGAGGGCGACGAGATCGGGCGCGGCACCGGCACCTTCATGCGCTCGCGCATCGCGCTTTCGGGCCTGGCGGGTTATTGCGTTGAATGAGTGGTGCCATGCGCCTGCCCGCTCACCTCGAGATCGCGAGCCTTATCCGTCTCGTCGAATCGCGTGGCGGCAACGCCACTGTCCTCGCCAAGGGCGAGCGCGATGCGGGAACGGTTCTTCTGGCAACCATGTATCGCGGGAGCGATGCAAGGCTTTACGAAAGAATGCCACAACTCGACGGGACGCGACGTTTCGTACAAACAAAAACCCAAGACCCTGAAAAACCACAAGAGTTTTTCGAATACTTGACGCGCCGCGCGAGCCAGGACCCCGATTTGTGGGTTTTGGAGGTGGATGTCGACGACCCGGCACGGTTCATCGCAGATCTGCCGGTTTAACTTGATCTTGGGGGGCACCCCCCTATTTGGCGCCGAGCTTAGTTCACGCAGGCAAGCAGCGCGGCAATCCGGCCACGCGACTTGCACGTAGACGGGGAGCAGCCGGCGGTCGTCACACAAGCGAACCACTTATAGAGCGCAGCAACGCGCCGATGGTTCCACGCCCGCGACAGAGCTTGCTCACCGCACAGGTTTTCCAGGATAGATGAGTCGTAAGACGTACTCTTTGAGCGCGGTGGCTGTTGTCGCGACCGCCGGTTTGAGTTTTTCGAGCGCGGACGGGGCCGAGGCCCTCGCGCAGGCGGATACAAGCGATGTTGCGATCGCTGCTCCCGCCATCGATCAGGACGCTTTCGAGACCGTGCCCCTGCCGGTTAAGGCCGATCCGGTCGCCGCCCGACCTGCATTCGTGAGCCGCGAAGTGGTCCAGCCGCTTCCCGAGCCGTCGGCCAAGCCCGAGCCCGTCAACGCCCGTTCGCTGCACGAGCTCGTCAGCACGGTTGCGCCGGGCGAGATGAGCGAACAGCTCCAGTGCCTTGCCAGCGCGGTCTATTTCGAGGCGCGCGGCGAGCCGCTCTCTGGCCAGTTGGCGGTTGCCCAGGTGATCATCAACCGCACCGAGGACGGACGCTTTCCCGCGAGCTATTGTGGCGTTGTCCATCAGCGCGCGCAGTTCTCTTTCATCAAGAATGGCCGGATGCCGCAGGTCCGCACGAGTTCGGCCGCGTGGCAGCGCGCCAAGGCGATCGCGCGGATCGCGCATGAGGGGATGTGGGAATCCGAAGCGGCCGATGCGGTCTTCTTCCACGCAAATTATGTCCGGCCCTCGTGGAGCCATCGCAAGACGCGCACCGCGCAGATCGATACGCACATCTTCTACCGCTGAGCTCAACGCCAGCCCTGATCCGAGAGCCCCCGCCGTCGAGCGGGGGTTTTTCGTTGGGCCTAACCCCCGATTTCAGGCGAAGCTGGCCCAGACCGGCGCATGATCGCTCGCTTTCTCGCGCCCGCGATGCTCGCGATCGACGCCAACGGCGCGCAGCCGGTCGGCGAGTTCGGGCGAGAGCAGCAGATGGTCGATCCGGAAGCCGTGATCGCGCTGCCAGGCGCCCGCCTGGTAATCCCAGTAGGTCCATACCCCGCCGCGCGGATTGAGCGTGCGCACCGCATCGCACCACCCATCGGCAAGGAGGCGCGCATAGGCTGCGCGGCTCTCGGGCTGAATCAGCGCGTCCTTGGCCATGGCCCTGACCGAATAGGTGTCATCGTCATGCGGGATGACGTTGTAATCGCCCAGCACCGCCGCAGGCGCTTCCTCGGCCCAGATCGCCTTCATGCGCGCGCGCAGGCGCTCCATCCAGGCGAGCTTGTAGTCGAACTTGGGGCCGGGCTGGGGATTGCCATTGGGCAGGTAGATGTTGACGAGGCGCAGCGCGCGCTCGCCCTCGCGCAGCAGATCAGCCTCGAGATAGCGCGCCTGCTCGCCCTCGCCCTCATTAGGCCCGTCGATCCCGAGCCCGCGCTGGACTTCCTCGAGCGCATAGCCCGCTTCACGATCGGCGCAGATCGCGACCCCATTGAATGCCTTCTGGCCGTGCCAGATGACGCTGTAGCCGAGTGCCTCGATCTCGCCCGCCGGGAAGCCTTCGTCTTGGCTCTTGATCTCCTGCAGGCACGCCGCGGCGGGCCGCGTTTCGGCGAGCCATTCCTTGAGGCGCGGCAGGCGTGCCTTGATCCCGTTGATGTTGAAGGTCGCGAGTTTCATCGCGCGCACCATGGCGGCAAAGCTGCCCTCAGTCCATGGCGGCGTCTATCGCGGGTTCAGATGCCGAAGCTCGATCCGCAGCCGCACCCGGCCGCTGCATTGGGGTTCTCGACCCGGAACGCCGCGCCGCCCAGCGATTCAACGTAATCGATCGTGCTGCCATTGACGAGATCGAGGCTGATCGGATCGACCACCAGCCGCACGCCATCGGTTTCGCTCACCAAATCGTCACCCTCGGGGCCATCGGCCATCTCGAACTTGTATTGAAAGCCCGAACAGCCGCCGCCTTCCACCGAGAGGCGCAGCACGGCAGGCTTCGCCTGCTTGCTCGCAATCCACGCGACGCGCTCGGCCGCAGCCTGTGTGAGGGAAAGGGTTCCGGTCATGTGCGTGATGTAAGCTCAGCTCGTTCGATGCTCAAGCCCCGCCTCATACAGTCTGGATATAGCTGCGCATCGCTTCGGCCTCGTGCAGCACCTCGTCGATCTTGGTCTTCACGAGGTCGCCGATCGAGATGAAGCCCCGCAGCCGCCCCTCTTCGACCACCGGGAAGTGGCGAAACCGCCGCCGTGTCATCAGCGCGAGCGCATCGTCGACCGAAGTCGAAGGCTCGACAGTGATCGCGGGCGAGGTCATTATGGTCTCGACCGGCTGCTCGAGGCATCCGCCGCCATCGCTGGCCAAGTGATAGATCACGTCACGCTCGCTGACGATCCCCGCCACCACGCCATCGCGCAGCACCGGCATGGCGCCGATCCGGCGGTTGGCAAGGATGGCGATGACATCGCACACCCGCGTCGTGACCTCGCAGCTGACGACGTCTCCCGGTGCGCGGTCGGCGATGATTGAGGCAATGGTCATGGGCTTTGCTCCTCTCTCCGACATGCAAAATGCCACCTTTGCCCGGCAAAGGCGAATCCGCTTTCACGGTTTCATCGCTTGCAATGCGACCGGCGGGGTCTCATCTCGCCCCTGATGGTCAGGAAATCCCCGCTCGACGAACCGGAAAACGCAGCTTTCGCCTGGCGCCGGTTCCGTGTGCTGATGCGCATTCTTGCAGGGGTGACCGCGCTCACCCTGCTGATTTTCATGGCCATCTTGTTCGTCTTCTTCCCCGATGCTCAGATTCACCTGTTCATCGCGGTGGCGCTGGGCATCGTGCTGACGATGCTGCTGGGGGGCGGGCTGATGGGCCTCGTATTTCTCAGCCACGGTACGGGTCATGACGATGCGGTGGACAACACCCTGCCAGGCGCCTCCAAGAAGTCGCGCTGGCGCGACGAGGAGTGAGGCCGCTTTTCGCGGCGCGACTCAGTCGGCCCGCGATTGCCCCTCGAGCGGGCGAAGGCGAAATTCCTCAACCGGCTGACCGGCGACGAGATGCTCCTCGATGATCCGCTCAAGCACGGCAGGGGTGCATGAGTGATACCAGACATTGTCCGGCCACACGACGGCGATTGGCCCCGCATCGCAGATCTGCAGGCAATCGGCCTTGCTCCGCTGAACACCGCCACCCGCCCCGCGCGGGTGATCGGCAGTGCGCTGCGGCCCCACCAGCCCGCGCGCCTTGAGCTCCTCCTTGAGGAACTGCCACGCCTCCTCGCCCGCCTCGCGTGAGCAGCATTTCTGCTTCTCCGAGATCGCGCACAGAAAGATGTGGCGCTCGATCCCGTCGCCGTGCGCGGCATCGCCATATTTGCGCCCCAGCGAATAGCGCGCCGAGGCGAGCGCTCGCTCAACCTCGCCGCTCATTCGTCGGGCTTTTCGGACAGCCAGCGATCGAGCCAGGCGAACACAGTCTCGTGCCATTGCAGCGAATTGGCCGCGCCCAGCACCCAGTGGTTTTCATCTGGGAAAACCAGCAGCTGCGAGGGGATCCCGCGCTCCTGCAGCGCGGTGAAGCTCTGGAGACCTTGCGTGTAGGGCACGCGGAAGTCCTTCTGGCCGGTGATCACCAGCATCGGCGTCTGCCACTTGTCGACATGGTTCGCCGGATTCCACTTCTCGTAAACCTCGGCGTTCTGGGCATAGGAGCCTCCGAAGTCCCAGCGCGGGAACCACAATTCCTCGGTCGAATAATAGAAGCTGCGCATGTCGAACAGGCCGTCATGCTGGACGAGGCAATCGAACCGATCGGGCCAGTTGCCCGCGATCCAGTTGATCATGTAGCCACCATAGCTCGCGCCCAGAGCGCAGGTCCGCGTCCCGTCGATCTGCGGATCGAGTGCGAGCGCGGCCACAAGGCCCTTCTGAAGATCGACCAGCGGCTTGCCGCCCCAATCCTGGTTGATCGCATCCATGAAATCCTGCCCGTATCCCGAGCTGCCGTGGAAATCGATCGAGATGACCGCATAGCCCTGGCTTGCAAAGACGCGCGGATTCCAGCGGCTCGACCAAGCATCGTTGAACGAGCCCTGCGGGCCGCCATGGATGAACAGCAGCGCCGGGATCGGCCCCTCCTGATTCTCCAGCCTGGTGATCTGGCCCCAGACGGTGTCGCCATTGGCGCCTTCGAAGCTGAAGCGCGTGGTGATCGTCGAGGCGAGCTCGCCGGTGCGGGTGGTGGCGATGTCGGTCAGCGGGCGGGCATTGGCGAGCCCGCGCGCGAGATAGAGCTCGGCTGGCACGCCGACAGAATCGCGGGTGAACAGCAGCCGCTCGCCGGGGAGCACGGTGACATTGGCGATATGCGCTTCCTGTCCCGCGATCAGATCGAGCTCGGTCACTTCGCCCGTGGCGGCGTCGATCCGGTAGAGCGGTGTGTCGAGCACGCTCTGTGCGGTCGCCAGCAGATAGTCGCCGCGATTGCTCCAGGCGAGGCTGCCGAAGGAGAGATCGGTGTCGGCGGTGAGCGCGCGGGTCTCGCCGGTCGAAAGGTCGCGCATATGGACGATCATGCGATCGGATTCGTAACCGGGCCGCTCCATCGCAAGATAAGCGAGCCTGCGCCCGTCGGGCGAGGGCACAGGCGTGCTGTCATGCGCCGCGTTGGCACCGGTCAGGATCTGCGGCGGGCCTCCGGCAAGATCGGAGAAATAGATGTCGAGATCGGTCGAGGTGGGTTCGTCGCGGCCCGTCTCGCGGGCGACGAAAAAGACGCCCGAGCTGTCCGGCGCCCAGGCGACGTCTTCGTTGCCGCCGAAGGGCATGGTGGGCGTGTTGCCGGTGAGCCCGGACGCGGGGTCAACGCCGTCGAGCGGGACGCCCTCGCCCGAGACCACGCCATCTTCGAGGTCATAGACGAAAACGCGATTGTATATGCCGGGCTTCACCCAGCTGTCCCAATGGCGATAAAAGCCGTCCTTGCCATCGTAGAGCCGGCCCGAGCCGATCCTGGCCGCCTGCGTCTTACAAGCAAGGCTGGTGCAGGTCCGATCGAGCGTGGCCATCAGCGCAACCTTGCTTTCGTCGGGGGCGAGTTCGAACCCTGTGATGTCCGTGCCGGCAAAACCGGCGACCAATTCGGGCTCCCCGCGAACCGCGCCGGCTTCAAAGCCGATCCGCCAGAGCCGAATATTCCCCTCCTCGGCGTCATCATTGGCATGATCGCTCAGAAAATAGAGCCGCCCACCCGGCCCGAAGGCGAGCGCCGAGGCGTCAAACTCGAGCATCAGCGGTTTGGGTTCGGCTCCCGGCCGGATGAGGTCGAGCGTGTAATGCTCGGCGCGGCGCTCGAGAGTTTCGGGATCGGTGCGAGTGACCGAGAACACCGCCGTGCGTCCGAACGGCGAGACGACCGGCCCGCCGAGCCGCGGCATGGTAACGAGATCGGCGGCGGTCATGGCGGGCTTTTCGAGCCCCTCGATCGGCGATGCGCTCTCCCCGGCGGTGGCCGGAAAGCAGGGGCCGAGAGCGAGAGCGAGGGCGATTGCCTGCGTGAGCAGGCCCGAATGAGGAGGGTTCATGGCGCGCAGCGTTAGACCGCGCGAGAGCGACTTTCCAGACCCTTCTACCGCGCTGCCTCAGCCGCGCTTGCCGGCAATCCGAGCAATCTCGGCCTGGACCAGCTTCTCCACCATGCCGGGGAGGTTCTCGTCGAGCCACTTGGCCAGCATCGGGCGCAGCAATTCGCG
The DNA here is from genome assembly GCA_036350735.1 of Erythrobacter sp. Lineage (GTDB taxonomy): Bacteria > Pseudomonadota > Alphaproteobacteria > Sphingomonadales > Sphingomonadaceae > Erythrobacter. Next base: position 81,537 of record JAZBNR010000011.1, on the reverse strand, counting down.
GGTCAGCCCCTCGAGCGAAGTCTCGCCCGAGCGCACGATCTGAGGCTTGGCGCCGGGCTGTGCGAGCATGGCGAGCGCGGCGAGATTTTCCTGCATCGCGCCGCGCACCTCCTCGGCGATCAGGGGTGCATCGGCATCATTGTCCTGCGCTTCGTGCTCATCGTCCTGCGGCGGTTGCTCGTCGGCAAGATCCATCTCGCCAAGATCGAGCACCTGCTCGGCGCGTTCATCGTCAGGCTCGTTGGTCACAAGCTGCCTGCGACGGCGGGCGGCTTGTGCCGCATCGCTGTTGTCCCGTTCGATCACCTTCTTGATCGATTCGAGGATCTCGTCGACCGAGGGTTCCTGATTTCGCGCCATCTGTGTGTGCCTCGCGCCTTTCCTGTTGCTGCGGGGCGCGAGCGGAGCATGGTATCGTCCCGAATCGGGACCTACGGCTCCTCGCCCGGCAGCAAGACCGGGCCGAATGTCGCGTCAGGGGCAGGAATGTCAACGGTTCGTGTCGATTGCGCCGCCGGCTCGGGGTCGCGGTCCCAGTCCCAGATGCGATCCCTCACGCGGTCGTAATTGACCATTGGATCGTAGAGCGGGCCACCGGTGTCGAGATTGAGGTCACGCGCCTCGGCCTTGCCCATTGCGGCTAGCAGGGTGAAGCCGGCGACATAGGCATTGCGCCGCGCGGTCACGAGATCGGCGCGGGCCTGGAGCAATTCCTGCTCTGCGTTCAGCACGTCGAGGATCTGGCGGTTGCCGATCGAGTTCTCCGCGCGCACGCCCTCGAGGCCGACCTCGGCGGATTCGACCGCGGTGATCGAGCTTTCGATCACCGCATTGGCGGCCTGCCAGCTGGCATAGGCGGCGCGCACCTGCTCGATCACGCTGCGCTCGACCGCGATCACGTTTTCAAGCGCGCTTGTCTCGCGAGCCCCCGCCTGCCGCTGGCGCGCGGCAACAAGGCCGCCCTGAAAGATCGGGATGGTGAGCCTGAGGCCCGCGTTCGCGGTGGTCTCGCGCTGGAGGAACTCGGCCGAGATCGGACCGCCGAGCGTGCCGAAGAAGTCACTGTAATCGGCATTGCTGAACGCGGCGAGCGTCGGCAATCGGCCTGACCCGGCGGCCTCGGTGTCGAAGCCTGCCGCCTGGGCACGCTCCTTGGCGGCGATCAGGTCGGGATTGTTCTCTAGCGCGGTGACGACCGCGATGCCCACCGTGTCGGGCAGGTTCGGCAGCGGCGGTGGCGCCTCGAGATTGGTCGGCGCCTCGCCGACCAGCCGCAGATAGGTCTCGCGCGCGGCAATAAGGTTGGAGAGCGCGATGCGCAGATTGCCTTCGGCGACCGCGAGGCGCGATTGCGCCTGCGCGACATCGGTCCGCGTGAGATCGCCAATCTCGAAGCGGTCGCTGGTCGCCTCGAGCGTGATCTGAAGCACGTCGACCTGGTTCGAGGCGAGCGTCGCCAGCGCCTCGGTGCGCAGCACGTCCATATAGGCGGCGACCGTCTGGCTGAAAATCTGGCTCTCGGTGCCTCTCAACGCCGCGCGGCTGGCAGAGGCGCGCTCCTGCGCGGCTGCGGTCGCATTGCGAATGCCGCCCCCCTGGTAGATCGGCACCTGGAGCTGGGCATTGACGCCAAGATTGCGCTCGGGCGCGGTGAACTGGTTGGCCGACGGCCGCAGGAACTCGATATGCGTCGCCGTGACGTTGACCGAAGGGAGGCCCTGTGCGCGCTGGATCGGCACGTCCTCGTCCGCTGCACGGGTGTCGGCGCGCGCACCTGCGAGCGTCGGGTTGGTGTTGTAGGCGCTCGCCAGCGCCTCGCGCAGCGTATCGGCGCGCGCCGGCAGGGGACCGACGAGCGCCACGGTTGCGACGCAGCTCGCAAGAGCGATTCGGGTCAGCCTCACGTGAACGACCACTTCCTCGGCGCGGCGAAGGCGGCGAGCACGGGAATGCCGATGTCCTCGATCGGCAGGAGCGAGACGCGTCCGGCGATCTTGCGCCCCGAGGCGAGCCGCGTCACCTGGCGCAGCACCATCCCGCCGACGAGCCGCCCGCCCTCCTCGAGGCGCGCGGAAACGCTGTCGCGCAGCTCCTCGATCGCGCCGTCCACCAGGATGAGCGAATAGCTCTCGCCCGCGGCGGGAGCGTTGACGGCGGCCTCCTCGGCGGGGATCTGATCGACGCTTCGGACCAGCGGGCGCACGAGCTCAGCGAGATAGGCGGTGCCCGCGCTGATCACGAGCACGCGATCATCCCGCCGCGGTGCGGCCTCGACCAGCACTTTGCCATAGAACAGCGGGGGCGCGAGGACCGCGCCATTGCCGAGCGCCAGGGTGCGATCAATATAGGCGAGCGGCGCCTTGTCCGCCGGCACGAAATTCTCGCGCGGGACCGCCAGCATCCTTGCCAGCACGTATTCCTCGTTGACGCCGCTGGTGCGCAGCTGGCTGTCCACCATGGCCTTGCGGGCGGGTGCCGTGTCAGGCGCTGTCGAAGCAGCGATGGTTTCGCGCATGATCTCGTTCTCTGAAACTGTGGATACTGTATTGCTGGCGTAATACAGTGCGTCAAGCCCTCAAGTGATTGGCCATGGATGCAGCCCTCGGCTGCCAGCCCGAGGCCCTAGACAATGGCGCTATCGCCGCCAAGGCCTTTGACGTGGCGGATCGGCGATGGCAACGGGAGCCATGGATCGACCGGGAGAAGGGATGGCTCGATGAGTGACACGCAAACGACCGTTATGAATGATGGGCAGATTTTCGGCGCGACCGGTCAGGTGCGGCTCGAAAGCGATTCGCTCGGCGAGGTCGCGTGTCCCCACGATGTCCACTGGGGCGCGCAGACCCAGCGCAGCCTCGCCAATTTCGCGATCGGCACCGAAACCATGCCCGCCCCCCTCATCAAGGCGCTCGGCATCCAGAAGCAGAGCGCGGCCAAGGCCAATATGGAGCTCGGCGTGCTCGAGGAGCGCCTCGGCAACGCGATCGTCGCGGCAGCGGGCGAGGTGATCGATGGAACGCTCGCGGACCAGTTCCCCTTAAGCGTGTGGCAGACGGGCTCGGGCACCCAATCGAACATGAACGCGAACGAGGTGATCGCGAGCCGCGCGAACCAGATCCTCACCGGCTCGCTGGGCGGCAAGGATCCGGTCCACCCCAACGATCACTGCAACATGGGCCAAAGCTCGAACGACACCTTCCCGACAGCCATGCATATCGCCGCGGCGAGCGAGACGATCGAGCAGCTCATCCCCGCGCTCGGCCAGCTTCACGCCGCGCTTGACGCCAAGGCGCGTGCGTTTGCCGATATCGTCAAGATCGGCCGCACGCACTTGCAGGATGCGACCCCGCTCACGCTCGGGCAGGAATTTTCCGGCTACGCGAAGCAGATCGAATACGGCATCGCCCGGCTCGAGGGCGCGCTGCCGCGCGTGCTCGAATTGGCGCAGGGCGGCACGGCCGTGGGCACCGGGATCAATTCCAAGGCCGGTTTCGCCGACAAGTTCGCCGAGCAGGTCGCCGCAGCGACGGGCCACGCCTTCGTCACCGCGCCCAACAAGTTCGAGGCGCTCGCAGCGCACGATGCGCTGGTCGAGCTTTCGGGCGCGCTCAACACGGTCGCGGTCTCGGCGATGAAGATCGCCAATGACATTCGACTGCTCGGCTCCGGCCCGCGCTCGGGGCTGGGCGAGATCGCGCTTCCGGCGAACGAGCCGGGCTCCTCGATCATGCCGGGCAAGGTCAACCCCACCCAATGCGAGGCGCTGACCATGGTGTGTGCGCAGGTGATGGGCAATCACACGACCGTCAGCGTCGCAGGCTCGCACGGCCATCTCGAATTGAACGTGTTCAAGCCCGTGATGACCTACAACGTGCTCCAGTCGATCCGCCTGCTCAGCGATGCCGCGCGCAGCTTCACCACCAATTGCGTGACCGGGATCGAGGCCAACACCGCCCGGATCGACAAGCTGATGAACGAGAGCCTGATGCTCGTCACCGCGCTCAATCCGCATATCGGCTATGACAACGCCGCCAAGATCGCCAAGAAGGCCCATGCCGAGGGCACCACGCTCAAGGAGGCGGGGATCGCACTCGGCCTCGTCACCGAGGAGCAGTTTGCCGAGTGGATTGTGCCCCGGGACATGATCCGGCCGCGCGCCTGATCGGCGCCCGAGTGTGTGGGGAAATGGGCGGCCGAGCGGCGCTGATCGCCATTTTTCCGCGCGATCAATCGATGAAGGCCTGACCGTGTCCGATGATCCACCCTTTGCCCGGATTGGCGAACCAAGCATCGGCTCGCTATTTGTCATCGGCACACAATGATCATGGCCCCAACTCCCGAGATCCGCGTCAGCGCGTCGTTCCGCAACGTCCTGTTGTCGATCATTGGCCTGTGGACGCTCTACTTCGTGCTGATCTCGGCGCGCGGCTTGATGGCCGGGCCGGAGGTTCAGTTAGAAATGCTGTGGCGCCGCTGTCTCGTCTGCGCCTTCGCGATCGTGATGACTCTGGTCCTGTGGTTGATCCTGCGTCTGTTTGAACACCGCAAGCGCTGGGTGATGTTCGGGGTCGCCCTGGTGGCGGCGATGCCGGCCGCGCTGGCGATTGCGCAGGTCAACCAGATCCTGTTCGAGCCGCTCAGCGAGATTCGTGACCAGATCTATGCCGAGGAGCGCGGGTTCACGATCCGCCGCGATGCCGCGGGCAATCTTCTTGCCGAAATTCCCCGTCCGCGCGAGTGGCACCAGCAGCGCGGCGAAGACTACGATCCTGACCAACCCGATGTCATCACCTTCACCCTGAAGGAGGCGAGCGACAGGTCCGAATACTGGTTCGGCCTGATCGATGCGGCGCTTAGCCGCTATTATATCCTGCTGATCTGGGTTGCGCTCTACATCGCGATCCTCGCCATCGCGCAGACCCGCCTTGCCGAACGGCGAGAGCAGGAGTTCCGCTCGGCGGCGAAGGCGGCAGAGCTCAGGTCGCTGCGCTATCAGGTCAATCCGCACTTCCTATTCAACACCCTGAATTCGCTCTCCGCGCTGGTGATGACGGGCAAGCCGCAGCGCGCCGAGGCGATGATCCAGTCGATCAGCCGATTCTATCGCCACAGCCTCGCGGACGATCCCACCACAGACGTTCGACTTGAGGACGAGTTCGAGCTCCAGCGCGAATATCTCGATATCGAGGCGGTGCGCTTCCCCGATCGCCTGCGCTGCGTGTTCGATTTGCCCAAGGATCTCGCCGATGCGCGCATCCCTGGCATGATCCTCCAGCCGCTGGTCGAGAATTCGGTAAAATATGCGGTTTCCCCGGTCGCGCGCGAAGTAACGATCACGCTCGCCGCGCGCGAGGAATTCGATCGGCTGGTGGTGAGCGTGAGCGATAACGGTCCGGGCGTTCCTGCCGGGAGCTCCCACGGTTTCGGCATCGGGCTTGCCAATGTGCGCGACCGGCTCGAGGCGCGCTTTGGGCCGGACATCGCCTTCACCTCCGCGCCCGTGCCCGGCGGCTATCGCACCGAGATGCGCATTCCCCTCACGAGAAAGGCAACCCGTCATGGCGAGTGACGATCCGCAGCCCTCCGCGGCCCTCAAGACGATGATCGTCGACGACGAGCCGCTCGCGGTCGAGCGCTGCCAGGTGATCTGCGCCGAGCTCGACGCGATCCGTGTGGTCGGCACCGCAAGCGATGGCGCCTCGGCGCTGCGGCTCGCCGAAAAGCTCAAGCCCGATCTCGTGCTGCTCGACATGACCATGCCCGAGATTGACGGGCTGGGCGTTGCGCGCCGGTTCGCCCGGCAGGACAATCCCCCCGCGATCATCTTCGTGACCGCTCACGATCACTTCGCGGTCGAGGCGTTCGATCTCGAGGCGGTCGATTATGTGCTCAAGCCTGTTGCCGCTGACCGGCTGGAGCGGGCGATCGAGCGCGCGATCGAGCGGCGCGGGCGGGTGTCCGCGCCCAAGAGCGACTGGCTGGAAGAGCTTTGGGTGCCGCATCGCTCGGAATTGCTGCGGATCGCGGTCAAGGAAGTGCGCCGGGTCGATGCCGAACGCGACTATGTCCGGCTCCATGTCGGCCCCGCCGATGGCGAGGGCGAGGCGCGCACCTATCTGCTGCTGCAAACGATCGCCGGGCTCGAGGCGCGGCTCAACCCCGAGGAGTTCATTCGCATTCACCGCTCCACCATCTTGCGGCGCGATACCATCCGTGGCCTGCGCCACGATGGCCTTGGCGTCTGGTCGGCCGAGCTGATGAACGGCGAGGCGCTGCGGATCGGGCGGACCTATCTGGCGAAGGTCAAGAAGATGGCCGGGCGCTAGGGCGGCCGTTCGTCCCCGTGCAAGAGCACGGCAAAAGAGATTGGCCCGGAGCGTGGGGGGACTTCAAACCCACGCTCCGGGCCAGGTGCATCCGGGAGAAGGGTTCCCGGCTGAGGTGCAAGGTTTATCCGCCGCGCCGACTGTCCTGCGCCGCGAGTGCGACTTGCTGGCGGGCCGAGGCGCGGGCCTTGGCAAGGCAGCTGCGCCCGGCCTGCTGGCGGGTGAGATTGCCGGGCTTTGGCGGGGAGACATCGCACACCCGCTTGGCGGCGGCATCGACGCGGCGCTCGAGCGTCTTGACGCCTTCGGCGGTCGAAAGATCGAGATCGCCATAACGCACATGCTCGGTCTTGACAGTCACGGCACCGGCCATGGCTGGGGTGGCGAAGCCGACCATGCCGGTGGCGGCGGCGGCGAGGGTAAGAGCTAGGGTTTTCATCATCTTCCTCCAGTGGGGCAAGGTCCGCGCGGCCTTCGAGAGGGGATCGAAGCGGGGAAACCGGCGTCTTGCTGAACTCAGGGATACGCCTCGAGGCGCGCGCGATCACGCGGACTTCGATTGCAAGGCGATAGCGGTCGACTGGCGGATCGCCCGGCGGACGAGCGCCGAATCCCCGCCGACCGAAGCGCCATTCCATCCGACGAAGGATTGCGCCATACTGTCGCACATGAACTGGGCGATCGCCTTGATCCTGATCCTCGGCATCGGCAATTTCGCATTCCACCGCGCGGTGCTCGAAAGCGGCCATCCGCTGGCGAGCCAGATCCCCGAAATGCTGGCGCTGGTGGGTGGAAGGCTCAGCCTGCTTGCCGAATACGCGGTGCTCGTGGGCGCGCTGCTGATGGCCGCAAATGGATGGGCCGCAATCGCCTGGGCCTATGCCGGCTACAGCGCGCTCAACGCGATGGCGGCCTGGCTGATCCTCACCGGGCGGGTCTGATATCCCGCGCCCGAAGCCCGATGCGCCGTAATCCCGCTGATCGCGGGATTAACTTTCCTTAGGGGAATGGTGGTAACACTTTCTAAGGCACATTGGAGGCGCGAGCTTGGCGTGTCCTGGTTTTGCGCCCTGCCCGCAGCGTTTGGTCTTCTGGTCGCTCTTAAGGGACGCCGATCTCCGAAAGGGGTCGGCGCGATGATTCGGTTATGTTCAAGGCGGTAGGATTGGGCGCGGTCCTGACCTGGTCGATCGCGCTCGTAATAGGCTCGCAAGGGTCGAGCGGCGGCTCGCTCGCGGTGCACCCGATGCATGTCGGGGATTTCAGCGTGTATTGGTCATGGCCGCTCTTCTGCGTTGGCACGGGGCTTTCGTGGGGCATCATGGCGCTGCAGCGCTGACTTCATGCCTCCTGCCCGATCGGGCACACGAAAAGGGTGGCTGCAGCAAATGCTGAGCCACCCACTCGTGTCCCAATGGGAAACGCGTTTAGCGCTTCGAGAACTGGAAGCTGCGGCGTGCTTTCGCCCGGCCATACTTCTTGCGTTCGACCACGCGGCTGTCGCGCGTGAGGAAGCCGGCGGCCTTGACGGTGCCGCGCAGCGCCGGCTCATACTTCGAGAGAGCCTGCGCGATCCCGTGCTTGACCGCGCCGGCCTGGCCCGAGAGCCCGCCGCCCTTGACGGTCGCGACGACATCGTACTGGCCACGCCGATCGGTGATCGAGAAGGGCTGGTCGATGATCAGGCGCAGCGTGGGCCGTGCGAAATAGATTTCCTGATCGCGGCCGTTGATCGTGACCTTGCCCGAGCCCGGCTTGATCCAGACACGCGCGGTCGCATCCTTGCGGCGACCGGTGGCGTAGGCGCGGCCCTGCGCGTCAAGCTCTTGCTCGCGCAGCGGCGCGGCCGGGTTCTGCGCGATGGTCGCGGCATCGCCCTCGGGCGCATCGCCTGCGATGTCCTTGAGATCGGCGAGATCGGAGACGGTGTTGGTTTCGTCCTGGGTCATTAAGCGGTGACCTTGTTCTTGCGGTTCATGGAAGCGACATCGAGCACTTGCGGCTGCTGGCCGTCATGCGGGTGCTCGGTGCCGGCATAAAGGTGCAGCGCCTTCATCTGCTGCCGACCGAGCGGGCCGCGCGGGATCATCCGCTCAACCGCCTTTTCGAGCACGCGCTCGGGGAAGCGCCCCTCGAGCACCTTGGCGGGCGTCGTCTCCTTGATGCCGCCGGGGTGGCCGGTGTGCTTGTAATAGACCTTCTCGCCCATCTTGTTGCCTGTGAACTTCACCTTGTCGACATTGAGGACGATCACGTGATCGCCGCAATCGACATGCGGGGTGTAGATCGGCTTGTGCTTGCCGCGCAGGATGTTGGCGATAATGGCGGCAAGGCGACCGACGACGAGGCCATCGGCATCAATAACATGCCATTGTTTCTCGACCTCGGCCGGCTTGACTGACCGGGTCTGCTTGCTGAGCGCTTTCATAAGCGAAAGTCCTTGATGGAACGAAGGGATCAAAACGAAACTGGGTTGAGGCTCGCACGGCACGCGGTTGATGCCCGGCTCCGCACGAATCGCGAGACGGGGACTGAAGCCGCCTATCACGAAGTGGTGCGCAAATGTGCGCAGAAGCCCCGCAAGTCAAGCAAAAGCGGGAGTCTTGGAGGCGGTAAAATAATACCGCCGCCTCCGAAGCGCCGGTTTCAGCCGTTGGCGCCGATCGCTGATGCTGGATAGGGCAATAGGATTTGGTTTGAGCCATTTATTGGGGAATTGGTGGGATAATCGCTGATTTCGCGATCATCCGCCACCCATGAGGCGAGCGAAAGTGGCCTTCAGCGTCAAAATTGACGCGCTTGGAGGCCGCTGAGAGGCCGTTGAAGAGGGTCTTAGCGCACCCTGAGGGTCGGCTGAGGCCCTCATGAGCACGGGGGTTTCGTTCGGGGCTGTGGGCCGCGCAACGAACGGCTGCGATCGGCTGGCCCTCGCCAATCAGCCGTCGCGCGACATGGCCGATGAGGCTTGATCCCGGCGCGACAGGCGACTAGCTCGGTTCGCGACGCGATCATCGAAGCGCCCGGGCCTCTACCCGGGAACGTTGCGGGCGTTAGGCTTCGGGGGCGCGTCGCGATGCATGGCATCGGCCACCGAGGCTTCGAGCGCTCGGGTTGCTTAGGGCGTCCAGGTCGGGGGCATGCATCAGCAGTCAGCGAGCATCGAGCCGCCCGGCCGATAACCGGGAACCGTCCCGGACGTAGGCTCGGGGGCGCTGGCGCTCGCAAGCGGAGACCATTTCGCACCGGAGGCGAAATGGTCCAACGCTAGACCTTCGGGGGCGCTTCCGGTGGGCTGGTCGGGGTCATCGCCTCTTCAGTTCGCGCTTGCCGGGTGATCTTCTCGACGCCCGTTTCGCACATGCCCATCAGCCTTGCGATCTTAGCGTGCGAGAGGCCTTGCTGGCGATAGAACAGGACCCGCTCGCGCTTCGCCAAGGGCACACGAATCGAGGTGGGCGAGAAGCGCCGCACCAGTTTGCGGGCGGCTTCGACGCCGATCGCCTGGATGATCTCGTGTCCGTCGCGGACGGAGCAAGGCACATAAAGGCGGGTTCCGCCGAAGGCCTGGCAGAGCTGCACGAAGCCCTCTTCGCCGAGGACCTCGCGCAGTTCGTCGCTGAGAGACTTGGCGGCCTTCGACATGGTGCTGCCCTACTGACCTTCGAAAACCGCATCCCATGCGGCATCCATCTCGCGTGCCATTGCCTCACGCAGGCCAGCTTCGAGGTCCAGCATAGACAGAACGCCCATCGACGGCGGATTGCCGTGCTCATCGCGCATGGTGTTCTGAAGGCTGGTGCGAAGGTAATAGTCCGCAGGCAGTTGATCGGGCGTGAGGAAGCGGAAGGTGACAGCCTCCAAGGTCCACGACGCGGTGCAATCGCCGAGACGAACAGAGCCGCCGATCGGGTTGCGATAGTAGTAGGTGACGGCCCCGCTTTCGGCATCGGGGCCGATCGCAGGGGTGTTTGCAGGATCAGTCATCGGGTTCACTCCTTATCCGAGCCAGGGCGAGACCATCAGCTCAGCGCTGTCGATCCAGGGGTTGCTTGCACCGGCCGCGTCGTTCTGGTTCTTCAGCAGGCGGCGGCCGTGGCCTTCGAGAGCGACCGGCACGAGAAGGTGCGTCGGCTTCACGCCCAAGAGCTTGCCGTTGTCGCCGCGCAGCCGCGACATGGCCGCACGCGCCGTCTCGTAGTTCTCGGGGGTGAGGGCCTGCTTGGAGGCGTAGGCGAGCTGCCACAGGCCGAAGCCGACATTGCAGCGCCCGCGCACCCCATACTGATAGGTGTCTTCCTCGAAGACGTTGCTGTCGCCATCCTGGTCGCGGCGCTGCAAGGTGAAGGGAATGCGCTCCTGGTAGATGAACGGCCGGATCGAGCGCGAGAGGTCGAGCAGATACCACGCCTCGCCAGAGCCGCCACCGAAGTTGGAGACGCTCTGGACTGCGCCGCCCGGCTCAGATGCGACCGGGTGATCGGTGTCGAAGAAATACTGGCCATCATAGCAGGTGCTCGTGAAGCCATCGGCGATCAGCTCGGCGAAGAGCTCATCGGGGAACTCGGCGGCACGCCGCCCGAGGTCTTCGAACATGGGCGAGAGGACGCCGATCCGGTCATCCTCGATATCGGTGCGCTTGACCTCGACGGTGCTCTCGAAGGTGCGGTTCTCGATCCGGTAGCCTTCGACTTCGAGCTTGTTGACGATGCGCGGGCCAAGCCATTCGCGGATGCCGGGCAGCTGGCCGAGCCAGGCATAGACCTCATCCTTGCCGCTCGACTTGGCCATCATGCAGATGGAGCTGTAGATCGGATCGACCGCCCCGAAGCCGCTGTTGAAGCTCGCGTTGAAGCCGGTGTTCAAAGAGGCGAGGTTGGCAGTATTGATGAGCACTAGATTATCTCCGTTCGCGCCGTTGAAGCGAGCCCTCGTGGGTGCGCTGCGCCCGCTCCCCGGAATGGATAGGAGCGAGCGCAGCGCGGACTGACAATCTGGGGTCGCCAGTCTCCCAACCCGCGAAGGACCACGCGGTTGCTCGGCGCGTCAGAGGAAACCACCGCGCCTTGCCCGGTCTGTATGGCAGGAAGGGAATTGTGAGGCTTCATGACGCACGTCATGAGAGCGCATTCATCGATCAATCGGTGCCGAAGAGGCCAAGCTGGCGATCGTCGCGCTCGGCTTCGATCAAGCGGTAGACATGCCGCTCGGAGTAGGCCGTTTCCATCGCAATGCGTTGGATTGTCAATGCCCCCTTTTGGTGAAGGTCCCGCACGCGGGCGCGCCGCGCGGCCTGCTTGGGGATGCTGACAGAGCCGCCCCCGGCCCACTCGACCAGGCGCTCCGCCGCCTCTTCGCCGACGATGGCGCGGATAGGATGATGCTCGCCTACGGTGAGCGGGACGTAGAGCTTGGTCCCGCCATAGTGCAGCGCAAGGGCCTTCGCCGCTTCCTCGCCGATTGCATCGACCAGCTCGGCGAAGGCCTCATCACCAGGGAGCGGGTTGCCAGTCATCTGGCGCGCTTGTTCGCCGGGACGGGAGGGATGCCGAAGCGGTTGCGGTGAAGGCAAACCGTGGGCCGAGAGAGCCCGAGATGATCGGCGATCTTGCCATCCGTCCAACCTAAGGCATTGAGGCGGGCGATCTCCGTTGGCAGGGGACCGTCCTTCTCGCGGTTCCGGATTTGATCAATCTGCCGCTGCAGGCGCGCGCGGCCCTCATCGTCAATCGCCGATCGTGCCAGCTTCTGCTCGATTGTGTCGAGAAGTTCTCGGTTAGAGCGAGGCTTCCCGTGCGACCACTTCTTAACAAGCTGCTTGTTGCGTTTGATCAGCTCCAGTTCTCGATTTTTGGCGACGATCAAGGCCGCGCGAGCACCAGCTGGGTCGATACTCTTGCTACGGATCCGCTTGCTCATGACGGCACCTTATCGCGTGCCGCCCCACGGGCGACCGGATGCGCTGCCGGGCGGACGGGCGGGACCGGCGACGTGAACTCATTTGCCACCTTCAGGCTGGCGCTCACCGTGATCAGCTCAGACATTGTGGTTTCGAGCAAGACGAACAGCCGGTCCCTATCGTCGACCGGCGCCAACTGTTCCAGGGCCATTTCTAGCAGCTCGCGGGCGAAGCCGTTTCGCATGACCGCATTGTTGATCGCATCGACCATCGGGAGCGGGACCGCCGGGCGGGGCCACTCGGTCGGATCGTCGGAGACCATGGGCTCTGCCAGGCCTGCGATCTTATCCCAATCTCCGGTCAAGCGCTCATGCGAGACCCATTCGAGCTCCGCCCATCCCTGTTCGCCGAGCTCTGGCAAATGAACCATGGGGATGCCGTTGCGAATTTTTGACTTGGCGATCGTCACCGCCTCGCGATTTCGCAGGTTCGGGTGCGTGTATCGCTGACCATCGACAAGGACGGTCCCGCGATCGACCTTGCGGGTGATCCGGTCTCTATCATCGATTTTCATTGCGTCTTCTCCGTTCGGGTTGGGTTGGCGTGGCCCGCCGATTGGGCCGGATTTTCAGTTTGATCGGCTGGCGAGTGGTAATCCGATCGTTCATCGCCTTCAGATTTGGCCGTGAGGGCCATTTAAGGGCTCTAAGGGGTGGGTTGCGCCGCTTCAGGGTGCTTGGGGGCCATCTTGGCTATGCGCGCCTGCCACGGGCCTCTCAGATGCGGATAGCGCCACGGGGTCTTTGCCAAGAGCGGGCAGCCGGGATCATCGGGGCGCGCAAGCTTCGTCGCCGCGTCAACGCTGATCGCCACCCGATCGAGCAGGTCCTGGACGATCGCAATGGTCGAGAGCAGCGAAGGGTCGGCGTCGGCGGAGTATAGCTCTAGCGCCTGGTCGAGCATGATCCGGGCGTTGCGGCCGTAATGGTCCGCTTCGACCAGGGTGACGCACAGCTCGGTCGGATCGACCATTCGGCCTTGGGGCTTATTCTTAATTGTCATGGTGTATGGTCCTCTGCGTTCGGGTTGGGATTGGGGCCTTCGCTGGCGCACGCTGGAGGCGGCCCCGCAGAGCCCCTGGCGCGAATTGCCGCGTTACCTTCGCTTGAGAGCCCTTCGCGCAATGTCGGATGTCACAGGCCCACCTGACGTATAGGTGCGGCAACGATCGAGCAGTTGGGTAAGGGTACGAAAATCCCGCCGATCGTCATTGCCTTTTACGTAGTCGACGAATTCGCGGATCACCGCTTTCTCTTCAATCCCCTTGGCGCGGATGAAAGCTTCGACTTCTTCAAGACTGAGATCAGCCCTGGTTAGTGTAAGCGGGTGTAAGGACCGGCTCTTGAGCGCATTACTGATTATGCTCTTACCCTTCGAATTCACCTTCATTGAGAACTCATCATTCCCAACAAAAACGAACACAACCTTTTCAGGGAAAAATTGATCGGCGTTGTCCCACCAATGCCGAAGTGCGTTAAGAGCACTCTCCGACAGGCCTTGAGCTTCATCGAAGACGATTGTGAAGCGCCAATCCGCGCGATGGTACCCTTGCTCTCGGAAGGCTCGATCAATTGCGTGTTCCGCAGCATTCCTCAAGATGATGCTATCCGAGGTTCTTGGAATACTACACGAGTATTTGCCATAGATCGCTTCTAAGATGAGCAGCATGGCCTGCGCTGGTGAGTGTCCCTTGCCGCGATTGGGCTCGGGAACGGTAATCAGCAAGGTCTGGTCTCCGTATGGGAAGCGCCACTTTTCGATCGCCGTTGTCTTGCCGATGCCCGGCGGGCCCGAAATTATGCAGTTCCACCGCGTTTGGTGGGCCAGTTCGAGCTCGCTGTGGATCATCATCCCGACTGTGGTCCGGACGTATTCAGAATTTTCGGCCAAGGCCCTTCTCCGTCAATGCGATGTGTTCTTCCATCTCCCTTCGCCGAAGCTCGGCTTCGGAGGGGCCTTCGGCGGTGCTCGCTTCAATCAAGCGTGCTGTTGGGTGCTGAAGGATTTTCGCGCTCTGAGGCAGGAAGCGCGGTTGGCCAGGGACAATAGGCCGGTCCGCTTCGGCTGCCATTTGAAGCTTGATCGCGGTCGGATCGAGTTCCTCAACTTCGCTGTCTAATTGCCGGATGGCATGGAGGCTCACGCGCTTCCGGCGAGTAGCTTCCTGCGCACCGGCTTTGTCCGTCGGATGGTAACTAATGTCTTCGGTGAGCTGCAGAGCCCTCCCTGATGGCAGGATTGCAACCGGGTTGGCTCCTTCAAACCAAGGGTCGAAAAGCTCCAACTTCTCGACACCCGGAAGACGATTTAGCTCATCATGCCAGTATTTCTTCCTTCGGTAGGTGATCGAATTTTGGCGCAAGGAAACGAACCGGCGCGTCGAGAATGCCAACTCAAGCGAAAGATCGGGAGCTTCGTCAGGTCTCCAACCTTCGTCCAACTTCGCCTGAAAGATTTGGTTGGGGGATCGATTGTCCCACTGACCGCCGATTTTCTTCTGGTGAAAGTATTCGATCAGTCCCCAAACCGTGTGGCTGAAATCGTCCCAAGACCCGCTCCAGGCTTCAGCCTCCCTACCGTCGTTCTCGGTCTTCTTGTTCGTGCGGTTGGGTCCCGTGTATCCCTTCATTGACGAAAAGCAGTATTGATCGAGACGCCTGAACAGTCCTTCGATTGGCTTTGCCTGCGCATTGTAAGGCTGGGCGTGCTTGACATCGATCTTGGCGAAGTCCGCATAGCTACCATATGTACACAGATCGATCAGCTTATTACCGACATCATTATTCAAGCGGGTAATTGCCGGGCTCAGCTTGTCGAGACCGCCGAATTCACTCCCATTGTCGAGATAAAGCGTCTTCGGGAGCCCCCAAAGGGGGTTGCGGCACATCGCTATAAAGCCCTCGATGACAAGCTTTTGTGTGATGCTTTTGCGTTTCTCGCAAAGCACGAGAGTTGCGTAGATGCGCTGGGTGCCAGCGTCCATGAAGCCTATCAGCTTGGGATAGGTTTTCCGGCCATCAATATCCTCGAAGAGCACATCCAGGTGCTTTACGTCGGCGACGACGAGCTCCATAGGCTCTAAGCCGGTCATGACGCGCCGCACGCATGGGTTCTGGTTGCGATGCTCTCTGGCATCATACTTCCACACCGCAGCACGTTTGAAATAGCGAAGCTCTCGAACTCGGTTGCGGCCAATGACGCAATGGTCCTTGCTCATCGATAGCCCGCGATCCTGACACTCCTTGTACAGCAGAAAAGCGACCAGCTCGGCGATCACGTTCTCGCCGTTCTCGTATGCTCGACCTTTCCAAAGGCCTGCGATTTTCTTGTCTACGAAGCGAGAGAGCTCCGGGAGGGCCTCAGGCGGATGACCCGCTTTGACGAATGCCTTATCGAATGCCCTTGAAATGTGGCAGCGCTTTTGGCCCGCGTTCGCTGGCTTTTTGCGCTTCAACCCGTCAAGCCCGAAGGCATCGTAATTTTTCACGTGCCGCCGCAGCGTCGAAAGCGGGATCCCCGTCCTCTCGTGAACGCGGTCAACTGCCTCGTTTCGTGCCCGATCGGTTGCGTGGCCGGTGGCGTCCTTGATCTTTTCGAACAGTTCGCGCGCGCGCTGATCTTCTTCCTCATTGTCGATCCGTTGACGGTGGTCGCCTGTCCACGGAACTAGGGCTGCGTTAGAAGCCGATGAGCTGATCCTAAACGCCTCCTGAAGCTCGGTCGGCAGACTGGTCAGAGCGACCTTATACCGCAGCCCGTTTTTGCCGCCGCGCCCTTTTACCCGCCGCACCTCCAGCGCATGACCGCGCCACTTCCCGCCCTTGAGGCATCGGGCAGCGGCATCACTCGCCACTGTGCGGCTGATACCCGCTATAGATGCGAGCTCAGGCACAGTGAGCCAGCGTAGCTTACTCACCTCAGGCACCCCCGCCCTGGCTGGCTTCGAAGAGCTTTGCCCGCAACTTCAGCGCCTTTGGCCCCTGCGTCTTGCCCGCGAGGACCTTATGGGCGTATCCTGGGTCAATATCATTGGCCCTACACCACGCGCGCAAGCTCGTGCCTCGAAGCACAAAACCGGCGCGGACTTGGGGAGCGATGTCAACTGTGGTCATTGGAGGCCTGTCTGTAGTTGTGTCATTTTGTGTACCTCAATGTTGATAGTGAAGCAACCCCTCAGTGGATGGAAGGGCGATCTTCCGTCATTGCTCAATGAGATGAAGCGGCGCGCCGGTGTTTCGACCGACCTCGAGCTCGCACGCTTCATGGGGGTTGGGCACAGCACCGTCTCGAACTGGCGGCAACGCGGAGCCGTGCCTGAAGCGGCAATCCTGAAGTTCGAAAAGGCGATGTCGGCGACACCGGCGACATCATCGCGCCGCGCGCTTTACGCCCGAGCGATCGCGATGAGCCTGCCTGAGCATTGGTTTCGCACCAAGCCTCACGGTGTGCCGCGAATGAGCCGAGACGCAGCATATTTAAGCGCTGCCATGTCTTTCAACGCGATCGCGGCAGAGGCGGCCAGGCGGCTTTTGGCCTACGAATTAGAGCATGGAGTAGATAGCGATCGAGCGTTGCACGCCTTGTTCGATGACATGGACTTCATGGAGGCACTGCTCGAATGGTTCCAAGGCCAGTCACACGAAGAGCTCACCATTTCCGAGATGAAGGCAATCGAGGACCCGGAATAGCCCTGACCAAAGCCCCTTACCAATCAGGAGAAGCGTCCAAGTGAAGTCGCGGAATTCCGCCAATTCTGATTGGGCAGGTCATGACGCTTTGCTTTTGGCGCTAACCACCATCCACGCCCCTGATTTTCAATACTAATTCTAGCGCGGCAAAGGCGATTGGTCAGGGTGCGCTAGGACCAAAACGAAAAACCCGCTCCAATGCGAGCCATTCGAGCGTGCTTGCATGGGCGTGCGAGCAGGCATTCGCGACGATCGCGGGCGTATCGTAGGGATGCAACTCGCCGAGCCGCGCCACCGCTGCCTCGAGCGCGTCGGTCGTGGTCTTGAACAGCACTGCGCATTCCCGCGAGGATTGGCGCGCTCCTTCCCACACGAACACGGATTCGATTTCGCCCACTATGTTGGCGCAAGCGATCAGGCGTTCATCGAGCAGGGTGCCCGCGATGGAACGCGCATTGTCCGCATCTGAGGTGATGGTGTAGATCAGCGCGGCCCGGCTCTCGCTCACGCCAGCCTCTGCCGCGCCGCGCCGTTCGCATGGATCGCGCGGGCCGTCGCCGCAACGGTCAGCGCGCCGACCAGCTGGTGCGCCGCGGCGAGCCACAGGCTGACCCCGCTCAGCACGGTCGCAATGCCGAGGAGGAGCATGGCCCCGATCGCGGCGTTGAGCGCGATTGCGCCGGTCCGGTCGTGGCGGCGGACCCGGCGCGCGAGAAACAGCAGCGCGGCGAGCGCTGCGAAGGCCCACCAGCGGTGCAGCCAGTGGAGGAGGAACGGGTCGTGCGTCAGCGTGGCGGCGATCCCGCCCGACCAATCGATCTCGGGCACCAGACGCCCGTTCATCACCGGCCAGTCATAGGCCGCGTGGCCGGCATTGAGTCCCGCCACCCACGCCCCGAGCAGCAATTGGACGAACAACACGCCCGCCACTACCGCGCCGAGAGGCGTCAAGGGCGCCGGTCGCGCCCCCGGCTCGCGCGCGAGCCGCCGCATATCACGCGCGGTCCACACGAGCCCGGCGAGGAGCAGCAGCGCCGTCAGCAAGTGAAGCGACAGGCGAAAATGGCTCACGTCGGTCATGTCACCGACCAGCCCCGATTGCACCATCAGCCAGCCGAACAGCCCCTGCAATCCGCCCAGCGCCAGCAGCCCGGCGAACCGCGGCTTGAATCCGGCCGGGATATTCCCGCGCGACCAGAACCAAACCAGCGGCAGCGCATAGACCAGCCCCGACATCCGCGCGAGCAGGCGGTGAAACCACTCCCAGAAATAGATGAACTGGAAATCGCCCAAACTCATCCCGGCAAGGCTCGCTTCGAGGCGATATTCCGGCGTCGCGCGATATTTGGCGAACTCGGCCTGCCACGCGGTCTCGTTGAGCGGGGGGAGGATGCCGGTCGCGAGCTCCCACTCGGTGATCGAGAGCCCGCTTTCGGTGAGCCGCGTGATGCCGCCAACGAGCACGATCAGGATGACAAGGCAGGCGGTCAGCTCGAGCCAGCGCGCCAGCGCCAGCGGGCGCGCGCGGGTTTGCGCCTCGTTGCGCGCAGCCGGGGAGAAGGGGGCGGTGGTGGCCATGATCAGCGCGGTAAATGCGGGCAGGGGTGAGGGAGCGCAAGGCCTAACGGTGCAAGCAAGGATGCATCGGGTGCAATCGGCGCGCGCATTGCCGAGCGGGTCCAACAAGGGTTAGACCTTATCTCCCTTGCCAGATGTTACACTGTAACATAGATGGGCCTCATGAGCGGAAGCCAGCCGAGCGCCCGTGTGGTTCTTGACCGAGTCGGGATCGGTCTCGCTGGCCTGTGCGCGGTGCACTGCCTCGCGACGCTGGTCCTCCTCTCGGGCCTTGGCCTCAGCGGGCATTTCCTCCTCGCGCACGAAATCCACGAAGTGGGCCTTGTCGCCGCGCTCGGGGTGGCGGCCATCGCGATCGGGTGGGGCTTCATGCGACATGGCCGGCTGCGCCCGCTGCTGGTTGCCCTGATCGGGCTTGCCTTCATGGGCGCTGCTCTGGTGCTCGGGCACAGCGCGCAAGAGGCCGTGTTAACGATAATCGGGGTGACGTTTGTCTCGATCGGTCATCTGCTCAACCTGCGCGAGGCCGGGCGCTGCGCGTTCTGAACGCCCCACGATCCGTTCCCGGCCATCCCCCGCTTGCACCCGTCCGGCAGCGCCTTATGTGAGGCGCGATGTCGATCTCCAAGCAAATCATCCTCAATGGCTCTGCGCGCATGACCAGCGCCGCCACCATCGCCGAGCTCGTGCGCGAACTCGATCTTGCGCCCGAGAGAGTCGCGGTCGAGCACAACGGCGAGATCGCCCCGCGCTCGAGCCTCGGGCAAACCCCGCTGGCCGCGGGCGACACGCTCGAGATCGTTCACTTCGTCGGCGGGGGGGGGCATGCGGACACCTGGACGGTGGCCGGGCAGACCTTCCGTTCGCGGCTCATCGTGGGCACGGGCAAATACAAGGATTTCGAGCAGAATGCCGCTGCCGTGGCGGCGAGCGGGGCCGAGATCGTCACGGTCGCGGTGCGCCGCGTCAACGTGACTGATCCCAAGGCCCCGATGCTCACCGATTATATCGATCCCAAGGCGATCACCTACCTGCCCAACACCGCCGGCTGTTTCACCGGCGAGGAAGCGGTGCGCACTCTCAGGCTGGCGCGCGAGGCGGGCGGCTGGAACCTCGTCAAGCTCGAGGTGCTGGGCGAGGCGAAGACGCTCTATCCCGACATGCGCGAGACCTTGAAGGCGACCGAGGTGCTGGCGAAGGAGGGCTTCCACCCGATGGTCTATTGCGTCGATGATCCGATCGCCGCGAAGCAGCTCGAGGATGCGGGCGCGGTCGCGATCATGCCGCTGGGCGCGCCGATCGGCTCGGGCCTCGGCATCCAGAACCAGGTAACGATTCGCCTGATCGTCGAGGGCGCCAAGGTGCCGGTGCTGGTCGATGCGGGCGTGGGCACGGCCTCGGACGCCGCGGTCGGCATGGAGCTGGGCTGCGACGGCATTCTCATGAACACCGCGATCGCCGAGGCCAAGGATCCGATTCGCATGGCCCGCGCCATGAAGTTCGCGGTCGAGGCGGGGCGCGAGGCCTATCTGGCGGGCCGGATGGGGCGGCGGCGCTATGCCGATCCCTCCAGCCCGCTCGCAGGCCTCATCTGAGGCCGATTTCCCAAACAAGGCTTACGCCAAATTAACCATGCCGCGCGCACACAGGCTCCCGCAACAGGGAGATACGGGCGTGACACTGGCGAGCACTTCCACCGCGACCATCGGCGAGCTGCGCGAATTCGCGAGCTTCTCGGCCGATGAACAACGTTACATCAAGCGCAGTCTCGATGTCGGGCTTGCCCGCGGCGATGCGTTTCGCCTGTGGGGCAGCAACGAGGCGCACAGCGCCGCGATCCGCCGGCAATATGTCGTCTACCAGGACTTGAAGGCGCTGCGCCGCCTCGCCCCCGCCGATGGCGCGGCGGGCGAGATCGAGCCGTTCATCGCCAAGCTGGTGCGCATGGCGGTGTTCGATCTTGAGGGCGAGCAGATCGTAAGCTTCGCCGCCTTCCGCTTCCTCTACGAACGCCTGCTGGGTGCCAAGGTGCGGCCCTATCTCCCCGCCGCCTTCTGCGCCGCCGCCGCGCTGCCGCAGGTGCGCCCGGCGCATCGCAAGGTGCTGCTGCAATCGCTGAGCGAGGCCGCCGCCACCGCGCCGGGCTGGTCGCGCCGCGAGCCGGTGTTCTTCCCCGAATGCATCGAGGACGCCGAACTGGCCTGATGCCCCGCCATGCGCCATAACCCCGCTCGGCTGCAACGCGTGGGAGGATGAAGCGGATGGCGGATCGCATATTGGTGTTCTACGGCTCCTACCGGCGCGATCGCGCCGGCATCCGCCTCGCCGATTTCCTTGTGCGCGAGCTCGAGGGCCGCTCGCACGAAGTCGAATTGATCGACGCGAAGGCGGTCGGCCTGCCAATGCTCGACCGGATGTACAAGGAATACGGAGCAGGCGAGGCTCCGGCAGCGCTCGAGGCGCTGGCGGGCAAGATCAAGCGCGCCGATGCCTTCGTGTTCGTTACGGGCGAATACAATTGGAGCGTCCAGCCCGGCCTCAAGAACCTGACCGACCATTTCCTCGAGGAGTGGTTCTGGCGCCCCGCCGCAATCGCGAGCTATTCGGCCGGACGCACGGCGGGCGTGCGCGCGGCGCTGGCGTGGCGCGGTATCTTGGGCGAAATGGGCATGGCGGTGATCTCGAGCAGCCTTGCGGTCGGCTCGATCGGCGAGACGCTCGACGAGAATGGCGAGCCGCATGGCAAGGGCGGCGAACCGCTCTCCCGTCAGTTTCCCCGCTTCGCGAAGGATCTGGAATGGTGGACACAGGCGGCGCGCGCCCAGCGCGAGCGCGAGGCCCCGCCTTACTGAGCAAAATCACTCGTTCAGATGGACGAGAGTTGCTCTGCTAGCAACCGGTCAACAAGGTCCACTATCGGTTCAAGATTTGGTTCGCCCGACGCCTTGAATGCTTGATCTGCAACCTGCAATGCATCGTAGTACTCGGTTGGATCGTTCATGATAAGATCAATTACAGTTTTCTCACCCGGAAGAATGAATCCTAGCTTCAAAGACAATACTGCATAAGAAAAAGCTCGTGCTGTCCTCCCATTTCCGTTTTTAAAGGGGTGCACCCAATTTATGAACCAAAGGCAGTATCCGGCTAACTCTTGCCCCGTCAAGGTCTGCCATCTTGACTCCAATTTCTCGTGGAACTCAGAGAGATAATATTCAACCTCTGAAAACGGAGGTGGCTCGTGGACGATTACCTCGCCCTTCTTTACGACCACTTCTTCTTCTCGCAGCTCACCTGGCTTTAGCAATAGGAACAGAGTTGCTGTCCGATGGAATTCTTTAAGGATGCTTGGCGGCGGAGGTTGGAGGCAGGTTCCATCGTTGCCAGCCCGATGAAACATCATCAGGTGGACCAACGCCTCGATCACATTAACTTGGTTGGAATAATTCAGAACCTCAATTTCATGCGCTGATGCGCCAGTGATCAGGTCCCAATTGTCTTCGATCATAGCGCCCTCAAAAAAAGACCCAGCATTACGCCGGGTCTTTGGGTTTCTATGACGCTATTAATGGCTAGGCAAGCCTTCGACCTCTTCGAGAATTGTTGTGACCTTCTCTCGCGTCAGGGTCGAGGAGTCACCACGCATACCCATTACCAAGCTGACGCGCTGTCTACGCTTCTGCTCGGGGGTCATCTTGTGAGCCCTTGCCCGCTCGATCATTTCGCGCGTTGTTTTCGGCATTGTTACTCACCTCCGATAAAACAACCAAAGGGAATCCGACAAGTTCCCTTCCCGAACCGGGAAGGGAAAGCGCTCGTGGTCTTTCGTGGACCTCCCCTTGATAGGCCTGAGGTTGCCACGAACTTGACAGAACAGCAATGAGTCTAATGCGCCACAGTCGAACAAAAAATGAACATTACCCCTTGTACATCCCGTCAATCCGCCCCTGATACCGATCCCGGATCTTGTGGCGGCGGATCTTCATCGAGGGGGTCATCTCCTCGTTCTCGATCGCGAAGGCCTCGTCGGCGAATTCGAACTTGCGCACCTTCTCGATCACCGAGAGATCGCGGTTGGTCCGGTCGACCGCCTCGCGCACCGCCTTCTTGAATTCCGGCAGCGTCTGGAGTGCCTTGAGATCGAACTTCTTGCCATTGGCGCTCGCCCATTCGAGCGCCCATTCGGCATCGGGCACGATCAGCCCGACCACATAGGGCCGGTTGTCGCCGCTCACCATCGCCTGCGCGATCTCGGGCTGGAGCGTGAGCATCCCCTCGATCTTCTGCGGCGCGACATTATCGCCCTTGTCGTTGACGATCATGTCTTTCTTGCGATCAGTGATCTTGATCCGGCCCTTGGCATCGATCTCGCCGATGTCGCCGGTGTGGAGCCAGCCATCCTGGATCGTGCGCGCGGTTTCAGCCTCGTTTTGCCAATAGCCGTGCATGACAAGCTCGCCGCGGCACAAAATCTCGCCATCTTCGGCGATCCTGATCTCGACCCCGCGCATGGGCGGGCCGACCGTGTCCATCTTGAGGCCGATGCGCGGGCGGTTGCAGCTCATGATCGGACCGGCTTCGGTCTGTCCGTAGCCCTGCAGCAGGGTGAGGCCCATCGCGTCGAAGAAATTGCCGACCTCGGGATTGAGCGGCGCTCCGCCAGAGACCATCGCCTTGATCCGACCGCCGAATTTGGCCCGGATCTTGGGCCGCAGCGTCTTGCCGACCACGAAATCCATCGGCCGATCGCGCTTGCGGCGCTTGCCCTCCTTGGATCGGTCGGCGATGCCGACGGCAGCATCGAGCAGGAAATTGGCGACCTTCCCCTGCTTCTCGATCTGCTTCATGATGCGCGTGCGCAGCACTTCGAACAGGCGCGGGACGACGACCATGATCGTGGGCTTCACCTCCTCGATGTTCGAGGCGAGCTTCTCGAGCCCTTCCGAATAGAAGATCTCCCCGCCGAGTGCGATGGGAAGGAACTGGCCGGCAGTGTGCTCATAGGCGTGGCTGAGCGGCAGGAAGGAGAGGAAGCGCTCCTCGTCGGCGCCGAAATCGTTGATCACGATCTCGCCCGCGCCCGCGATGTTGCACAGGATCGCGCCGTGATGCTGCTTGACCCCGCGCGGCGCGCCGCCGGTGCCGCTGGTGTAGATGAGGCAGGCGGTGTCCTCGCGGCGGATTTTCGCCATCCGCTCATCGACCCTGGCGCGCGCGGCTTTCGCATCGCCCGCGATCAGCGCGTTCCACGCATGATAATCGAAGCCGGGAGACTGGCGGCGCTGCAAATCCTCGATCCCGATCACGTGATCGATATTGCCCGTGCGCCCGATCGCGCCGACGAGCGGGGCGAGCAGCTTGGGGGTCGAGACGATCACCGCGCGCGCGCCCGAATTGTCGAGGATGTGCGCGTGGTCGCGCTCGGTGTTGGTGATGTAGGTCGGCACAGAAATGCATCCGGCGGCCATGATCGCGAGATCGGCGATGCACCATTCAGGCCGGTTTTCCGAGACCAGCGCCACGCGCTCTCCGTCCTTGAGACCAAGCCCGCGCAAACCCTCGGCCAGAAGGCACACCTGATCGGCCACCTCGGCCCAGCTCTGCGTCACCCACCGGCCGCCCTCCTTTCGGCCGAGAAAGGGCGCATCGCCCTTCTGGTCGGCGCGCTCGAGGAAGAGCTCGACGAGGTTTTCCGCCCGATCGATATCCTGAAGGATCGGATCGTCGCTCGGGTCAACCGTGGGGCGCAGCGTGCTCGGGGGATTGGAATAGGTCATGGCAGGGGCATGCAATGTCAAAGGCTCCTCTTCCCGCGCACTTGGCGGCGCGGGCCTTATGGTTTCGCCGTCCGAGTTAAGCTATGATCGCCGTAGCGGCAAGGCATGAGCCAGGTGCTCACGGTGCGTTTGCGGCGCTTGCCCTATCGGCCTCGTCCGCCGGTTCGTAGGACAGGAGCCCCGCAATCCGCGGATCGCCGGCCGCTTCCCAACCGTTCGTCGTGCGCCTGAGCGCATTGGTCTTGCCGCGCGGCGGGATTGCGCGCACCTCCTTGTGGCCGAGCGCCTTGAGCTCGTCTATCAGGCCGGCAACCACGCTCCCCTCCTCGGTGATCGCGACCGGGCCGAACGCCATCAGCAGCGGCAGCGCGAGCGCCTCCTGCGCGCTCATCCCGAAATCCACGACGCCGATGATCGAGCGTGCGACCTGCACGGGGATGGTCGGCCCGCCCGCCGCGCCGATCACCAGCACGATCTCGCCTTCCTCGTCGAACACCACGGTTGGCGCCATCGAGGAGCGCGGGCGCTTGCCGCCCTCGACCCGGTTGGCGACCGGCCTGCCGCCGATCTGGGGCGAGAGGCTGAAATCGGTGAGCTCGTTGTTGAGGTAGAAGCCGCCCCAGTGCAGCCCCGAGCCGAATGCGCCCTCGATCGTCGCGGTGTAGCTCACCGCATTGCCAGTGGCATCGACCACCGAGAAGTGCGTGGTGCCGTGCTCGGGCGGCTCGTTGCCATCGGCGAGCCCGAGCGAGGCGCCGCGCGGGAGCCCGGCCTCGACCTCGGCCAGCGCCTTGTCAGGGTCGATCAGCGCACTGCGCTGCGCGAGATAGGCGGGATCGGTAAGCCCGGCGACGGGGACGGGCACGAAATCCTCGTCGGCGATATAGAGCTCACGGTCGGCATAGGCGATGCGCTGCGATTCGAGGAAGAGGTGCCAGAACTGCGCACTGTTCGGGCCGAGCGCGGCGAGATCGAACCGCTCGAGCTGAGCGAGCATCTGTCCGACAGCGACCCCACCCGACGAGGGCGGCCCCATCCCGCACACCTGATAGACCCGGTAGGCAACGCAGACCGGTTCGCGCAGCTTGGCCTCGTAGCCCGCGACGTCGGCAGCGCTCATGCGCCCGTCCTGCGGGGTCTCGCCCGCGACATAGGCGGCGAGCGGCGCCGCGCTCGCCTGGTAGAAGGCTTGCGGTCCGTCCTTTGCGATGCGCTCGAGCGTCGCGGCGAGCTCGGGCACCCTGACCAACGCGCCGACGGGGAGGGGTTCGCCATCACTGTCGAAGAACACGGCGCGCGCGCCCTTGCTCTTGGCCGCGCGGTCCTTCGCGCTGGAGAGTGAGCCGTGAAGGCGGCGGTTCATCACGAAGCCATCGCGGGCGAGCGAGATTGCCGGCGCAAACAGATCGGCCCAGGGCAGCCTGCCGAAACGCTCGTGCGCCAGCGCCGCGAGCGCGAGATTGCCCGGCACGCCGACGCTGAGGCCAGAGATCACGCGCGCTTCATAAGGGAGGCGTTCGCCCGAGCCATCGAGGAAGCGCCGGGGCGTGGCAGCGGCAGGAGCCGTTTCGCGCCCGTCGAAGGTGACGAGCGCCTCTGGGCCGCCTTCCGCGTCGGCGCGCACGAGAAAACCGCCGCCGCCAATCCCCGAGCTCTGCGGCTCGACCACGGTCAGCGCGAGCATGATTGCGATTGCCGTATCGGTCGCGCTGCCGCCCATCGCCAGGATCGCCTCGCCCGCCGCTTCGGCGCGCGGATCCGCCGCACTGACCGCGCCGGAAATCGGGATAGCCGATTGCGGTGCCTCGTCCGCTACCGTGCTAGCGCAGCCTGTGAAGGCGAGAGCGAGAAGTGGGGCGAGAAACGGAACGCTGAGCTTCATGGGCTCATGCGCTATTCGCTTCCCACCGCATCCGCAATGCTCGAAAAGCCATCGCGCGCCATCAGCCGCTCGATCCCGCTTGCGATCCGCGCGCCCAGCCCCGGCCCATCATAGACCATCGCCGTATAAAGCTGGACGAGGCTCGCGCCTGCCCGGATGCGCGCCCAGGCGTCCGCGGCGCTGCCGATCCCGCCCACGCCCACCAGCGGGATTGCGCCGCCGGTCGCCTTGGCGAAATCCCGGATGCGCTGGAGCGCGAGCGCCTTCAGGGGCGCGCCGCTCAGCCCCCCCGTCTCGCCCGCATGGCGCGAGGCGAGCGCGGGCCGCTCGAGCGTGGTGTTGGAGACGATCAGCGCGCCCAGCCGCTGGTCTATTGCGATCCGGGAAATGGCGTCGATGTCGGCGGGCGTCAGGTCGGGGGCGACCTTCAGGAAGATCGGCGGCGGTGCGCTCGCGACAGAGGCGTCGCGCGCCTCGATCACCCGCGCGATCAACTCGGCCAGCGCGCCCTCGTCCTGGAGCGCGCGCAGGCCCGGCGTGTTGGGCGAGGAGACGTTGACCGCAAGATAGCTTGCATAGGGTGCCATCATCCCCGCCATCATGGCGTAATCGGCGATCCGGTCCGAGCTATCCTTGTTGGCGCCGATATTGATCCCGAGGATGCCTGCCGCGCCCGTGCGCGCCTCGAGCCGCGCCAGCGCCGCCTCGCCGCCGGCATTGTTGAACCCCATCCGATTGATGACGGCGCGATCTTCGACCAGCCGGAACAGGCGCGGGCGGGGATTGCCAGCCTGCGGGAGCGGGGTGATCGAGCCGACCTCGGTGAAGCCGAAGCCCAGCGCGAGCAGTGCATCGGGCACCTCGGCGTCCTTGTCGAACCCCGCTGCCACCCCGACCGGGTTGGGAAAGCGCAGCCCCGCTACCTCGATCGCCGCCGCACCCGGCTGCGCGAGCGAGGAGCGCGCGCCGCGGTGGGGCATGGCTTGCAGGGCAGCGATGGCGAGCCGGTGAGCTCGTTCGGGATCAAGCGCGAAGACCGCCGGGCGGGCGAGACGAAACAGCATACGCAGCCTCCCGTAGTGGATGAACCGGTGAATGCAAAACTATCGTGCGCAGTGCAGGCGGGGATGCGCGCATGTATCCGCGAGGAAAGTAGTTGGGTTGGGCAAGTCTAGCATCGAGGCCACAGGGACAGTCCGCCCGCTGCTCGGGCGCAATGTCGGCTGCATACAATCATCTTTGCCGCGTTGCGTTTAATGCCACGCCCGCGACCCGAAGGGCTCTAAGCTGCACAGCAAAGAGTTCCTCGACTTTGAGGGCGGTCCGTTTCGGGCCGCCCTTCTTTTAGCGTCGCCCCATTTCGCAAAACGCGAAGGCGCTCGAAGAGGCGGGCTATATACTAGTATAATTTTAGAAAAATAAAAGCAGCACAAAAACCACTCGGATGCCAAAATCCCTTCCTTGTCCAAGAGCACCGCTCCTTGAGTTCACTCATCGCCCGGAGGTGAAGCGATGAGAATCTCGCTCGCTGCCGGCATCGCCGCACGATCGGGCGGTTGAGGCTTTACGATGACCGACCCGGTGATGAGCCCGCAGGCCCGGATCGAATGGATCGCGCCCGCGCGCGATCTCAGGGATTTCGTGAACACATTGTTTGTTTTCTCCGTTGGCGAGGGCAGGGCCGAGTCGATGATGCCGGCCTATTCCGCGCAGCTCTTCGCTTTCGCACGCGGGCGCGCCGAGGTGCTTCATGCCGGTGGCACCGTCGGCCAATCGGGCGACATCGTGTGCAATGCCCCGCTCATGCGGGCTGCGCCGCTCACAATCGAGGGGCCTCTCACCAGCATCGGCGCCTCATTCACTCCGCTGGGCTGGGCCATGGTCTCGGAGCTGCCAGTGGACGAGGTGCACGATGCCACCCTCGCAGCCGACCGGGTCTTCAGCCCTTCGCATCTGCTGCAGCTCGAGACCGCGCTCGCCGAGCTCAGGGCCGGCCGGGCGGACGAACGCGCGCTGTGCCAGGCGATCGAAGCCGTGCTGCGCGATCTCGCCCGGCATTCGCGGATCGTGCGCCAGGAAGATCACCGCGCACTGCTCGGGGCGATCGAGGCCTGGCTGGGGAGCTCGTTCAATCCGCCGGTCGCTGAGCTTTATGGCAGAGCCGACATTTCGCAGCGCCAGATCCAGCGCCTGTGCAAACGGTATTTCGGGGTGCCACCGGCGCAGCTGGTCAAGCGGCACCGGGCGATTCGCGCCGCCATGGTGCTCGCGCATGACGATCTCCCCGGCGATCTGCGCGACCATGCGATTGCCGCCTATTTCGATCAGGCTCACCTGATCCGCGATATGCGACGCTTCACCGGGCTCACGCCGAAGCAATTGCAGGCCGATCCGCTCGCCCGCGCGCTGCTCGATCCCGAGGGACATGGGCGGCATGGCGAAGTGGTGAGATGGCGGCGCAAGGACGCTTGAAATCGGATCGATATGCGCGTATTTGAAATACGACACGATCGCTCCGATTTAAGAATGGCTCGCAAGAGCGGGCCGAAAACCCGGGAAACCGCCACATGCGCCTCTCCAACCTGACAGACTATGCCATCATCACGATGGTCCAGGCCACGCGCCATTGCGGCGAGGGCCGGGTGAGCGCGGCCGAGCTCGCGAGCGAGACCGGGCTGCCGGTCCCCACGGTCCAGCGACTCGTCTCGCGGTTGACGGCGGCGGGGCTGTTGCGCTCGGTGCGCGGAGTTGGCGGGGGCTTGCAACTCGGCCGGCCGGCCGCGGCGATCACGGTCGCAGACATCGTCGAGGCGGTCGAAGGGCCGATTGCGCTGACATCGTGCATCGATCACCGCGAATGCGATTTCGAGGCCGGCTGCACGATGAAGCCGCACTGGCCGATCATCAACGCCAAGCTGCGCCGTGCGCTCGCCGAGGTCACGCTCGCCGATCTGCGCGAGGCGCCCGCTCCCAACCCATCCATGAAGGCACAAGCGGCATGAGCGACAATCTCGATCTCAAGACACCCCAAGCCGATCGGCCCGGAACCGATCAGCCCGGAACCGATCAGGAAGCCAGAGACGCCGCCGCGCGCGCCGCCGACTACGAACATGGCTGGTCTTCGGACATCGAAACCGAGTTCGCCGAGAAGGGTCTGAACGAGGACACCGTCCGGTTCATTTCGGCCAAGAAGAACGAGCCCGAATGGATGCTTGAATGGCGCCTCAAGGCCTTCCGCCTGTGGCAGGACATGCCCGAGCCCGATTGGGCGAAGGTCGGCTATCCGCCGATCGACTATCAGGACGCCTATTATTACGCCGCGCCCAAGAAAAAGGTCGAGCTTGGCTCGCTCGACGAACTCGATCCCGAGATCAAGCGGGTCTATGACAAGCTTGGCATTCCCGTGGCGGAGCAGGAGGTGCTCGCTGGCGTCAAGGGCGCGCGCAAGGTCGCCGTCGATGCGGTGTTCGACAGCGTCAGCGTTGCCACCACCTTCCGCGAGGAGCTCAAGCGCGCGGGCGTGATCTTCCTCTCGATCTCCGAGGCGATCCGCGAATATCCCGAGCTGGTGAAGCAGTGGCTGGGCCGCGTTGTGCCGGTGCGCGACAATTACTTTGCGGCCCTGAATTGCGCGGTCTTCTCCGACGGCACCTTCGTCTATATTCCCGAGGGCGTGCGCTGCCCGATGGAGCTTTCGACCTATTTCCGCATCAATGCCGAGAATACGGGCCAGTTCGAACGCACTCTGATCATCGCCGAAAAGGGAAGTTATGTCAGCTACCTCGAAGGCTGCACCGCGCCGATGCGCGATGAAAACCAGCTCCACGCCGCCGTGGTCGAGCTGGTTGCGATGGAAGATGCCGAGATCAAGTATTCGACCGTGCAGAACTGGTATCCCGGCAATGCCGAGGGCAAAGGCGGGATCTACAATTTCGTGACCAAGCGTGGGCTGTGCCAGGGCGATCGCTCGAAGATCAGCTGGACCCAGGTCGAAACCGGCAGCGCCGTCACCTGGAAATATCCGAGCTGCGTGCTCAACGGCAAGGACAGCGTCGGCGAGTTTTACTCGGTCGCCGTCACCAACAATTTCCAGCAGGCCGACACCGGCACCAAGATGATCCACAATGGCGCGGGCTCGCGCTCGACGATCATCTCGAAGGGCATCAGCGCGGGCAAATCGTCCAACACCTATCGCGGCCTCGTGCGCGTTGGCCCCAAGGCCGAAGGCGTGCGCAACTTCACCCAGTGCGATTCGCTGCTGCTGGGGGATGAATGCGGCGCACACACCGTGCCTTATATCGAGGTCAAAAACCCCAAGGCGCAGATCGAGCATGAGGCAACCACCTCCAAAATCAGCGACGAGCAGCTGTTCTACGCGATGCAGCGCGGCTTGGGCGAAGAGGAAGCGGTGGCGCTGATCGTCAACGGCTTTGCCAAGGACGTGCTCAAGGAGCTGCCGATGGAATTCGCCGTCGAGGCGCAGAAGCTGCTGGCGATCTCGCTCGAGGGGAGCGTTGGGTGAGCCATCCGACGTTCGAGGTCGGTGATGTCGTGCGCCTCAAATCGGGCGGTCCGTTGATGACCGTCCAGCAGGCGACCTATGCCGACAACATCGTGTGCACCTGGTTCGGCGAGAGCAACAAGCGCATGTCGGAGGGCTTTCACCCGCGCACGCTGCAAAAGATCGGGCCGGAGGGTGCCAATGACTGACGAAGTGCCTGACACCCAAACCGAAGGTTCGACGGACCGCTCGACCTTGGGCCTCAAGGCTCCGGGCGAAGACGCGCCCGCGCTCAACAAGAAGGGCCGCGGGTGGAAGATCTCGGAGAGCCGCCTCGATGCGCTGCACGATCGCGCGCGCGAGATGCGCCGGTTCGCCAGCCCCGCCAACAAGGCGCTCGCCGCGCGCTTCGCCAAGGCCGATCTGGGGCGTTACACCTTCAAGCGCTTCGCTGTCGTCGGTTCGGCGATCGTCGATTTCAACTGCCACAATCTCGGCATGGCGATCATGATCGACGAGGACGATGCCGATCCCGCGCTCGCCAAGCGCCGCGACAAGAGCCTCGAGGCGGTCGGCATCCGGGTAATGCGCATCCGCGCCGCCGACATCCTCGAGAACATGGACGCCGTGCTCCAGCGCATCACCGCCGGGATGCGCCTGCGCATCGCCGACAAAAAGGCCGCCCGCCGCGCCGCCCCCGCCAGAGCTTCAGCCAACCGTGGACGAGATACGTGATCGCTGCCCCCATCCTCTCCGCCGCCGGGGCGCTCGGGCTCGTCATGCAGGGCGCAGGGCAGACCTATGTGGCCCTGCCCAATGATGTGCCAGAGACCTGGACGGTCGAATATCCGAGCCTGATCCAGCCCTTCGTCGACGATTATCGTCGGTGCCTCAACATCGAGAACCGCATCTTCCGCGGCACCGCCGAATTCGAGGAGCAGCATCGCCGCGACGTGCCCCGCTGCGAGACCGTCTCACGCAAGGCGCAGGGCGCGGCCAACGACATCCTCGCGCGGCGCGGCGAGGCCGCTGCTTTCACGCCTGAAGATGTGGCGCAAACCTTCGATCATGTCGGTCGCATCCACATTGCGCGCGGCGCCGATCTCGACAACCAGTTCCGCTCGCGGATCGAGGCCGCCGCGGCCGCTCAAGCCGATCACGAGCGCACCCGGCCGAGCGGCCTCGTGCTCGAACTGCGCGGGGCCGAGGAGCTGACCGCGCTCACTCATGCCCGCGTCGGCACCGGCAAGGATGCCGTCAACACGAAAGGCCACAATGCTCAAGATTGAAAACCTATCCGCCAATGTCGCTGACAAGCCGATCCTCAAGGGGCTCAGCCTCGAGGTCGTCGCCGGTGAAGTCCATGCCATCATGGGCCCCAATGGCGCGGGCAAATCGACCCTCGCGCACGTGCTTGGCGGCAAGCCGGGCTATGAAGTGACCGGCGGCAGCGTTACCTTCAGAGGCGAGAACCTGCTAGGGCTCGATCCACACGAGCGCGCGGCCTCGGGCCTGTTCCTCGGCTTCCAATACCCGGTCGAGATCCCCGGTGTCTCCAATGTCCAGTTCCTGCGCGAGGCGTTGAACGCCCAGCGCCGCTTCCGCGGGCAGGAACCGCTTTCGGGCGGGGAGTTCCTCAAGCTCGCCAAGGAGAAGGCGGCGCTGCTGCAAATGGACATGGAAATGCTCAAACGGCAGGTGAATGTCGGCTTTTCCGGCGGTGAGAAGAAGCGCGCCGAGATGGTGCAAATGGGCATTCTGGACCCTGCCTTCGCGGTGCTCGACGAGACCGATAGCGGCCTCGATATCGATGCGCTCCGGGTCGTGGGCGCGGGGATCAACGCGATCATGCGCAACCCCGAGAAGGGCGTGCTGCTGATTACGCACTATCAGCGCCTGCTCGACGTGGTGAAGCCTGATCGGGTGAGCATCCTTGCAGATGGGCGCATCGTCCAGACCGGCGGGCCGGAGATCGCGCTGCGGCTTGAGGCCGAAGGCTATGATGCGGTGATGGCGGAGACGGCCGCCTGATGCTGCTCGCCGCCGCCCTGATCCTCGCCGCGCCCGCCGCCGCTGAAGCGCAGGCCGAGCCGATCCCCGAGATCGTGGTGCTGGGCAATCTGCGCGCGCTCAGGGTGAATGTGGCGCAGGATGGGGAAGGGCGCTGGCATTGCGGGCTCGACCGATCGACCGGGCGCCCAAAGATCGACGAGAAATTGTGCCGCGCCGTGACGAAATGCGTCCGCAAGGGCGCGAATGGCGACGCCGAGGTCGAAACCTGCGTGCGCGAAAGCCGCGGCGGCCTTGTGCGCCAGGTTGAACGCGAATTGAAGAAAGGGTCATCATGACCGAAGCGACAACCCTCTCCCCTCCTTCTCTGCCGACGCGGCGAGACGAGGCGTGGCGCTATGCCGATATCGCCGCGCTCGAGCGGCTCGGCGCGGGCGCGCTCGATGGGTGGCGCGAGATTGCCGTCGCGGCGGGCGAGAGCTTTAGCGAGTGTCACGTGCTCGGTTCGGAACAGCCCGAATTGAAGCGCATCCGCCTGACACTGGGCGAAGGTGCGCGCGCGGAACTGTTCGCGACCAATGCCGGGGTGGCCTCGACGCGACTCGAGATCGAGGTGACGCTCGGGCCGGGCGCGCATTTCGAGTTCGGTGGGGTCACGATCGGCGGCGGGGAAGCCACACGCGAATTCGTGACCACCACGATCCACGCGCAACCCGGCGCGACCAGCAACCAGACGGTGCGCGCCGTCCACTGGGACACCGCCACCGGCAATTTCCTCGGCGAGATCAAGGTGGCGCGTCAAGCGCAGAAGACCGACGCCGCCCAGGATTTCAAGGGCCTGCTGCTCGAAGCGGGCGCCAGCGCCAACGCCGTGCCGCAGCTCGAAATCTTCGCCGATGACGTCAAATGCGCGCATGGCGCCACGGTCGGCCAGCTCGACGAGGCCGCGCGCTATTACATGGCCGCGCGCGGGCTCGATCCCGCCACGGCACAGCGCCTGCTCGTGCAAGCCTTCATCGGCGATGCCTTTGTCGCGCTCGAAATCGAAGCCGCACACACGCGCCTGCTCGATGCCGCGCTGGCCGCGCTGGAAGGAGCGAAACTGTGAACGCACCCGCCATTCTCGAGCGCGATCTCGCCGCCGATTTCCCCGGCCTCGTCACGCATGAGGGCAAGCCGTGGCACTATCTCGATACCGCCGCGACCGCGCAGAAGCCGCGCGCGGTGATCGAGGCGATGGCGCGCGCGCTCGGTGAGGATTACGCGACTGTCCACCGCGGGGTCTATGCGCGCTCGGCCGAGATGACGCTCGCCTACGAGGCGGCGCGCCGCCGGATCGCGGATTTCATCGGCGGGCGCGAGGACGAACTCGTCTTCACCCGCGGCGCGACCGAGGCGATCAATCTCGTTGCCAACAGTTGGGGCCGCACCAATCTCGAGCCGGGCGACCGCATCCTGCTCTCGCAGGCCGAGCACCACTCCAACATCGTCCCCTGGCAGATGATCGCGCGCAAGGTCGGGATCGGGATCGATGTCTGCCCGCTCACGAGCGATCACCGGATCGATCTCGACGCCGCCGAAGCGATGCTGACCAAGCGGCACAAGCTCGTCGCCTTCGGCCATGTCTCGAACGTCACCGGCGCGGTGCTCGATGCGCCGCGCGCGGCTGCGATGGCGCATGCCGTGGGCGCGAAGCTGCTGCTCGACGGATGCCAGTCCGCCCCGCACATGGCGGTGGACGTGATCGCGCTCGATTGCGATTTCTACGTCTTCTCCGCGCACAAGCTATATGGACCCACGGGTATCGGCGCGCTGTGGGCGCGCAGCTCGATCCTCGCGGACATGCCGCCGTGGGAAGGCGGCGGCGCGATGATCGACCGGGTCAGTTTCGAGCGCACCACCTACGCCCCGCCCCCGCAACGCTTCGAGGCCGGCACCCCCGCCATCGCCGAGGCGATCGCCTTTGCCGCCGCCGCCGACTATGTCGAGCGCGTCGGCCTCAGCAGGATCGCGGACAACGAGGCAGCGCTTGTCGCGCGCCTGCGCCGCGAACTCGGCTCCATGAACGATGTCACGCTGTTCGGCCCTGCCGACAGCGCCGGCATCGTCAGCTTCGCGATTCGAGACATCCACCCGCACGATCTCGGCACCATCCTCGACGATGCCAATGTCGCGATCCGCGCCGGCCATCATTGCGCCCAGCCCCTGATGGACTATCTCGGCGTGCCCGCCACCGCGCGCGCGAGCTTCGGGCTCTATTCGAGCGACGCGGATATCGATGCACTGCTTGAGGGCATCGCGCGCACCCGCTCAATCTTTGGACAAGGATGAGGCCATGAACGATACTGCCAGCGATACCGATTTCGTCGCCGCGCCGGCGCCCAATGACGACATCGCGCAAGCCCTGCCGGGCAAACCGCCGCGCGCGCGCGTCTCCGATGCGGTGGACGAGGACGTGGATCAGGCGCCCGCCCAGCGTCAGCGCGATTATCTCGACGGTTTCCTCGCCCAGCAGCCACCTGCCGCTTCGCCTTCGGGCGCGGGCGGGGAGCTGCAACAGGCGGTGGTCGATGCGCTGAAAGAGATTTTCGATCCCGAAATCCCGGTCAACATCTACGATCTGGGGCTCATCTACGGCGTCGAGGTCGATGACGAGGCCGACGTGACGATCACCATGACGCTGACCACGCCGCATTGTCCGGTTGCCGAGACCATGCCCGGCGAAGTCGAACTGCGTGCCTCCAGCGTGCCCGGCATCCGAGATGCCGAGGTGGTGCTGGTGTGGGACCCGCCGTGGTCGCCTGAGAAGATGTCCGACGAAGCGCGCCTCGAGTTGGGAATGCTGTGATGACCACTACCCTCAAGAACCGCCCCGCCGCCGTGACACTGACCGAGCGCGCCGAAGCGCGGATCGCGCACCTCATGAGCAAGGCCCCGCAAGACGCGATCGGCGTCAAGCTCTCGACCCCGCGCCGCGGATGCTCGGGCCTCGCCTATTCGGTCGACTACGTGACCGAGGAAGCCAAGTTCGATGAGAAGATCGAGACGCCCGGCGGCACGTTCTACATCGATGGCGCCTCGGTGCTCTATCTCGTCGGCTCGGTGATGGACTGGGTCGAGGACGATTTCACCGCCGGCTTCGTGTTCGAGAACCCGAATGCCAAGGGCGCATGCGGCTGCGGCGAGAGCTTCATGGTCTGACGCGCACATGGCCGAAGTGGCGCTCACCACGCTGCTGGATTGCTCTCCTGTTGAGGCCTGGGGCTGGGTCCGCGCCCCGGCGCTGCTGCAGCATGTCAGTCACCCGCTGATCCGCTTCACCCCGGATCGTGGGAACTTGCTGCCCGAGGTCTGGGAGCCGGGCGAATATCGTTTGTGGTTGCACCTGTTCGGCCGGATCCCGCTCGGCTGGCAGGCGGTGGTGATCACCTTCCCCGAACCCTCGCAAACCACAAGGTTCATGCGCGACAACGGCTACAGCCCGAGCATAAGGCGCTGGGACCACTGGATCGAGATCGCTCCCGCATCCGGCGGCAAGACCCGCTACACCGACCGCGTGACCATCGAGGCGGGCTGGCGCACCCCGCTGGTCGCAGCCTTTGCCCGTCAGCTCTACGCCCATCGTCAGCGCCGCTGGCGCGCGCTTGCCCGGAGCGGCTTTGCGGCGCTTGACCTACCGGGCTCAGCCGCCTGACGCAATCCGCGCAAGCAGGCGCTGTTCGAGTTCGTCGACCTCGCCATCGGCCTCGATCATCGCGTTGAGCCAGGCCTGCTCGTTGTCGGTTACGATTTCGCCCGCCGCAGCCAGCTCGGCGAACCCTGCGCCATCCTTGCGCTTGCCAAACACCACGCCGAGATGGTTGGCGACCTGCGGCACCTCGCGCACCACGCGGCCCATGAAGCGGCCGACATTCGCGCGGTTGTCCGCGATAAAGCCCTCGAGCTCGCGCTTCCTCTCATGGCTGACCTGCGCGTTCTGGAGAGTGAAGCCCTTCAAGTAATTGGCGACGCCATCGAGGAAGAGCTCGTCCCACTCGGGCGAGTTCTCCTCGGCGAGGGTTTCGTCCTTCAGCCGGAAGAGCATTTCCGCATCGTAGCGCGAGACCGCCGCCGGGCCGTGGCCGCCGCTCGCGAAGATCACGCGGCGCACGATCCGGCATTCGGCCGCGGTGATGTGCGTTGCCGAAAGCTCGCCGCCGCAGCGGGTCGGGCCGACGCCGGAGAGCACCTCGCGCTCGACCTGCTCGAGCACGTAGTGCTTGAGCGCATCGGGCGTGTTCTCGGCGCGCTCGATGATGCGCACCATCGTCTCGAGCTCGACCATGCTCTCGACCTTGCCGTCATGGTCGATCTGCCCGATCAGCCAGCGTGCCTCGGCCTCGTTGCACTGGCGCCGGGGCTCGGTGCCGTTGAGGACATATTCGCCAACCGCCTCGACGAAGAAGTCGCACCACTCCTCGTCGCGCTCGCTCAGCATGCGGTTCAGCTCGAACAGCGCCTCGGCCTCTGCGCGCGTGACGATGCCATCGCCCCATGCCTCGCGGCGCAGCTCGAGCAGCTCGTGCGGGCTGATGCGGCCATCGCGCGCGGCGCGCCGGGCGAGGTCGGTGAAATGGGTGGTCATGGCGGGAAGGCCTCACTGTCTCGGAATGCTGCGCGCAGGCTTGGCACGAACACGCTTAAGACCGCGTTACCGTCTCACTGCCCCGCCGAACGCAGCGCGGCAAGGCAATCCTCGCTCGCCACCGCGCCGCCATCGGCGCGGGCACGGGCCTCGGCATAGGCCGCAACCGGTGCGGCGCCGGCGCTGGAGGGGTAGAGATAGACATCAAGCACGCATTGCGGCGCGGCGAACTGGAGCTTGCGCACATCGCCCTCGACGAGGTCAATCCGCGGCTGGCCGAGCGCGGCGAGGAGCTCGTCTGCGCGCGCGCCGATGACGCCATCGAGCGGTTCGCTCGCTTGCGGAAGCGCCGGCATGGTGGCCACGGCCGGGCGCGGCATCGCGGCGGGCGGAGGCCCGAGCCCAGGTCCGCCGGCGCAGGCCGTGGCGGTGAGCGCAAGGAGGCTCGCGGCGATCGCTCTCCTCATGCCGCCACCTCACGCCCGGCTGCGTGCCGCGCCATCCGCCGATGCGCAAGATGCGTGCCCGCCGCAGCGCCGATCAGCGGGGCAACGAGGTTGACCAGCGGCACCAGCATCAGCGCCACGATCACGCCGCCCAGCGCCGCCTGCTCGAGCCGCGGCACCGGATGCGGCTTCTCGCCCCCCGGCGGCGCGTGGCGCAGCCAGGTCATGTCGGTGAGCTCGCGCCCGAGCAGCAGCGCGTTGGCGCCGAGGAACACGATCGCGGGGCCGATCGCGGTAAACCACAGCGCCAGCGCCAGCGGCAGCGCGAGCGCGTTGACCAGAAGCGCCCGCGCGATGCCTTTCGCTGCGTTTGCCGCTTCGCGCGCGAGCGGGAGCCGCCGCGCTTCGCGTGCCGCTGCGGGATAGTGGCGCTCCTCGACCGCCGCGACCACCTCGTCCGCGAAGAACTGGAGCACCGCGAGCGCAACGATCCGGAACAGCAGCCAGGCCGAGACAATCGCGATCAGCGTTGCCGCCGCCGCCTCGGCGAGCCCCCCGGTCTGCCACCCGGCCCAGGCGAACAGCTCGACCAGCGCGACATAGAGCCCCGCGCCAAGCGCCACGAAGGCGAGCGCAGTCACTGCCAGCGTCTTGGCCAGCACGCGCGCGACCACCGGGTCGGCCAGCTGACCCACCGCGCGCGTCAGAGAGATCACCACGTCACCCATTACATCCTTCGCCTTGCTCAGCTCGAACGCCCTCTGTCAAACCCCATCGCCGCCGCCACGCCCCTTGGCGAGCCGCCCGCTAGCCGCTAGGCGCATCGCCATCTTCCATCCCTGCCCCCTCCCAACCCAAGGACCAGACCCACCGTGACCAGCCCCCGCTATGATGTCATCGCCATCGGTAACGCCGTTGTCGACGTGATCGCCTCGTGTGACGAGGAGCTGATCGAGGAGCTGCAGCTCAATCGCGGCGGGATGACGCTGGTGGACGAGGCGCGCGCAGACGAGCTTTACGCCGCGATGCCCCCTGCGCGCGAGATCTCGGGCGGTTCGGCGGCGAACACGCTTGCGGGGCTCT
The DNA here is from genome assembly GCA_036350735.1 of Erythrobacter sp. Taxonomy (GTDB): domain Bacteria; phylum Pseudomonadota; class Alphaproteobacteria; order Sphingomonadales; family Sphingomonadaceae; genus Erythrobacter. The sequence continues at coordinate 42,669 of JAZBNR010000011.1, read as the reverse complement.
CGACGCTCGGGCTGCAATGCGCCTTCATCGGGCAGGTCGCCGACGACCAGCTCGGCAAGGTCTTCCGCCACGACATGCGCGCCACCGGCATCGACTTCGACACCGCGCCAAGGGAAGGCGAACCGGCGACGGGCCGCGTGCTCATCTTCGTGACACCCGATGGCGAGCGCACCATGAACACCTTTCTGGGTGCAGGGCAGTATCTCCCGGCAGCCGCACTCGACGAGGAGCTGATCGCGAGCGGGGCGATCCTCTATCTCGAAGGCTATCTGTGGGATCCGGAGGAGCCGCGCCGCGCCATGCGCCGGGCGATCGAGGTGGCGCGCGAGGCGGGCCGCAAGGTCGCCTTCACCGCATCGGAGAGCTTCGTGATCGAGCGCCATGGCGACGACTTCCGGGCGATGATCGACGAGGGCCTGATCGACATCCTGTTCGTCAACGAGAGCGAGCTGGCAACGCTCACGGGTGAAGCCGACTTCGAGGCTGGCTGTGCGATGGTCGCGCCCAAGGTGCCGGTGCTGGTCGCAACGCGCAGCGCCAAGGGCGCGGTCGCCTTCGCGCATGGCGAGCGCGCCGAGGTCGCGGCGGTCCCGGTCGAACGGGTGATCGACACGACCGGCGCGGGCGACCAGTTCGCGGCGGGCTTCCTCTCGGGCTATGCGCGCTCGATGCCGCTCGAGACCTGCCTCAGGCGCGGCGCGATCGCGGCGGCGGAGGTGATCTCGCATTACGGCCCGCGCCCCGAGGCGGACCTCGTCAAGCTGGTCGAGGAAGCGGGCGCGTAGCTTGTGCGCCCCCATCCGGGGGCGTGTCCTCGCTATGCATGCAGCGAAGCTGCATCCGCTGCGGGGCGGACGCTTGCCCTTGCGGCCGCTGAGCGGCCGAGGCGCTGAGATGCCCGCGCTTCATCGTGCGTGCGGCACGCTTGAACCGCCTGTTACACTGTCCAGAGGGCAAAAAGTTCGCCCTTCACAGGCGTGGATGTTCCCGCCCCGCTGGGTGGAGTTCGGAAGGGCTGACGGTGTGAAAGAGCCGGCCCCTTGATAGCATCTTGGCCGCGAGTAGGAAAACGCCCGGCCCCGCCCGTGTCGATGCCCTATTGCGCCGGGCGCCAGTCCTCGCGCTGCAGCGTGACCATGTAGGCCGCGACTACGCGTGCCTCGTCCTCGCTCAGGGCGAATTCCATCAGTTCGGGATAATTGTGCGCGTCGATCAGCCAGCGCGTGAGGCTCTCGCCGGTCAGCCCGGCGCTGTTGGCGATGGCATCGAAGCCGGGCGCTTGCGGGTTGGGCGAAAGGAACGGCGGCTCGACCCCGTGGCAATCGCCGCACACGCCTTGCACCAGCGTCGGCACGCGCTCAGGCGCGCCGGTGTTCCACTTCGTCCCCGTTCCCACACGCGGCTCGCCCGAGGCGGCGGTGTAGGGCGCGATGAAATCGGTCGTCTCGCACGCGGCGAGCGTGAGCGGGGCGAGGGCGAGGAATGCGGTGCGGTTCATGGGACGATGATACCCCGCACGCCGCGCGATTGCATCACCTGAGGCGCGTTCATCCCTCGCCTTTCTCGCGCGCCACTTCGCGCCAGCCGATGTCGCGGCGGCAGAAACCAGTGGGAAAGTGGATCCGGTCGACCGCGGCATAGGCCGCGCCTTGCGCTTCGCTCACGCTTGCCCCGCGCGCGGTTACATTGAGCACGCGCCCGCCCTTGGCGACCAGCACGCCGTCCACCAGCGCGGTGCCTGCATGGAACACCTTGGCGCCGTCCGCTTCGGCGTTGGCGAGGTCGATCGCGCCGCCCGTCTCGGGCGTGCCGGGATAGCCCTTCGCCGCCATCACCACGGTGAGCGCGGTCTCGTGCGAGAAGCGCACCTCAGCCTCGGCGAGCCGCCCCCTCGCGCAGGCCAGCAGCAGCGCGGCGAGATCGCTCTCCAGGCGCATCATGAGCACCTGGCACTCCGGATCGCCGAAGCGGCAATTGTATTCGATCAGCCTGGGGCCATCGGCGGTCAGCATCAGCCCGGCATAAAGCACGCCCGAATAGGGCGCGCCCTCGGCGCGCATCGTCTCGACCGTGGGGCGAATGATCTCGTCCATTACGCGCGCCTCGAGCGCAGGGGTGAGCACCGGGGCGGGCGAATAGGCGCCCATGCCGCCGGTGTTCGGCCCCTCGTCGCCCTCGCCCACGCGCTTGTGATCCTGCGCGCTGGCAAAGGGCGCGATCGTCTCGCCGTCGGTCAGCGCGAAGAAGCTCGCCTCTTCGCCCTCGAGGAACTCCTCGATCACGACCGCGCCGCCTGTACCCGGGCCGCCGCCGCCGCCGCCGCCGCCGCCGCCACCGCCACCGCCACCGTCCCGCTCGAACATGTCGGCAAGCGCGATCTCGGCGGCCTCGATGCTCTCGGTGATGATGACCCCCTTGCCCGCAGCGAGCCCATCCTCCTTGAGCACGTAAGGTGCGCGGAAGCGGGAGAGCGCGGCGCGCGCCTCTTCGAGCGTATCGGCGCGGACATAGCCCGCCGTCGGGATGCCGGCGCGTGCGCACAGATCCTTGGTGAAGCCCTTGCTGCCCTCGAGCTGCGCGGCCCTCGCCGAGGGACCGAACACCGCGATCCCGGCATCGCGCAGGCTATCGGCGAGCCCATCGACCAGCGGGGCCTCCGGCCCGATCACGACGAGATCGACATTGCGCATCGCGCAGAACTCGGCGATCGCGCCATGGTTGGTCGCATCGAGCGCGACGCACAGCGCGTCCTCGCCGATGCCCGGATTTCCGGGGGCGGCATAAAGCCGCGTCAGGCTCGGGGATTGCGCCAGCTTCCAGGCTAACGCATGTTCGCGGCCCCCCGACCCCAGCAGCAGGACATTCATGGCGCGCTCTTCCTTTTCTGATGACGACCCGCGATCAGCAGGGCTGGTAGCCCGAAGCGCCCCGGGCGACAACGCCGTGCCGCTCTCGATCACCGAGATATCGGCGCTTCTGAAGCGCACCGTCGAGGACCGGTTCGGCCATATCCGGCTGCGCGGCGAACTTTCGGGGGTCAAGCGCGCGGCCTCGGGCCACCTTTATTGCTGCCTCAAGGACGATGGCGCGGTGCTGGACGGGGTGATGTGGCGCAGCGGGACCGGGCGGCTCGGCTTCCTGCCCGAGGACGGGCTCGAGGTGATCGCCACCGGCAAGCTCACCACCTATGCCGGGCGCTCGAAATACCAGATCGTCATCGAGAGCATGGAGCTTGCGGGCGAGGGCGCGCTCCTGGCGCTGCTCGAGAAGACGCGCGCACGGCTCGAGGCGGAGGGGCTGTTCGCGAGCGCTCGCAAACGGGCGCTGCCTTTCCTGCCGAGCACGATCGGCGTGGTCACATCGCCCACGGGCTCGGTAATCCGCGACATTCTCCATCGGCTGGCAGACCGGTTTCCGAGCCATGTCGCGGTCTGGCCCGTGCTGGTGCAGGGGCAGGGCGCGGCGGAGCAGGTCGCGGGGGCAATCAGGGGCTTTTCGGCGCTGGCACCCGGCGGGCCGGTGGCGCGGCCCGATGTGGTGATCATCGCGCGCGGGGGCGGCTCGATCGAGGATCTGTGGAGTTTCAACGAGGAGATTGTGGTTCGCGCGATTGCGGAATGCACCATTCCGGTTATCTCGGCGGTGGGCCACGAAACCGACACGACGCTCGCCGATTTCGCCGCCGACCGCCGCGCGCCCACGCCCACCGCGGCAGCCGAGATAGCGGTCCCGGTGCGCGCCGACCTTGCCTTCACGCTCGCCGATCTCGCCACTCGGCAGCGCCGCGCGGTGCATCGCGGGCACGAGCTCGGGTGCGAGCGGCTCGAGGCGCGGGTGCAGCGCCTGCCGCGCCCCGAGGCGCTGCTGCAGGCGCAAGCGCAGCGGCTCGACGAGGCGGGCGAACGCCTGCGCCGCGCCCTGCGCGAGCGCGCGGGTGCCGGGCGCGAGCGGCTCGCAGGGGTGGCCTCGCGATTGTCGCCGGGCGTGCTCGAGCGGGCGCTTGCCACGGGCCGCGAACGGCTGGCGGCGCGGGTGCAGCGCATCCCGCGCGCCGAGGCGCTGCTGCAGGCGCAGGCGCAGCTGCTGGACGAGCCTGCTGAGCGCCTGCGCCGCGCCTTGCGCGATCGGGCGGGAGCGGGGCGCGAGAGCCTGGCAGGGATCGCCTCGCGCCTTTCGCCCCGAATGCTCGAGCGGGCGCGGCGCGAGGCCGGGCAGCGGCTCGCCCGCACAACGCTCAGCCCAGTTCTGATCGAGCGCCCACTCGCCGCCTCGCGCGAGCGGCTGGGTGCGCTCGCGCGGCTGGCGGATCAGCTCCATCCCGAAAAGCCGCTCTCGCGCGGCTATGCGATCGTGCGCGATGCGACGGGCACGGCGCTCACCGGGCGCGCGCAGGCCGAGGCCGAGGCGCGGTTGCAGCTTCAGTTTGCCGATGGGCGGCTTGACGTCATGACGATGACAGGCAAGCCGGCGCAAAGGTCGAGGCCGGCAGGCGGCAGCGGCCCCGATCCACAAGAGGATTTGTTTGGCTGATCGCCTTTTGCTATCGCTCGCTCCCATGCTGATGTCATCTTCCGCCAAACCGGCCAAGCTCTTTTACGAGGCCTCCAGTTTCCGCGTCCTACGCGCAGGTCAACACGTGATCTGCGCGGTCTCGGGGGAGGCCATCCCGCTTGAGGAATTGCGCTACTGGAGCGCCGAGCGGCAGGAGCCCTATGCCAGCGCCGAGATCGCAACCAGGCGCCTGCTCGGGCAAGTCTGATGCGCGCCGCGATGGCGGCGCTCGCGGTCTGCACGACGGCGGTGTCCATCCAGGCTGAGGATCGCCCGCAGGTTGCCTCGTCGGGGCAGGCGAGCGTGCCCGTGCCTTCCGCGCCCCCCGTCACCCCGCAGGAGCGGCGCTTCGCCTATGCGGGCGAACTCACGCAAGGCGGCTTCATCCGCGGTCGCGCGCCCCGCGGCACAACCAGCGCCACCCTCGGCGAGCAGGCGATCGACCTCGCCGCCGACGGGAGCTTCTTCGCCGCGTTCGATCGGGACAGCCCGGCCAGCCTCACCCTCGAGGCCCGCCTCGCAAGCGGCGACAGTGTGCGCGAGACGCTCGCCATCGCCCCGCGCGAATGGGCGATCCAGCGGGTTAACGTCGCCAAGCGCGAATTGCGCGACCCGGAAGCCTACTGGCGTCAGCGCGAACCTGAATACGACGCGATCCGGGATGCGCGCGCACGGGTGACGGGGGCGAGCGGGTGGCGGCAGGATTTCATCTGGCCGGTGACGGGGCGGATTTCCGGCCTGTTCGGTCGCCAGCGGATCTATCGCGGCGAGCCCGGCTCGTTCCATTCAGGCATCGACATCGCGCGGCCGACCGGCACCCCCTTCGTTGCGCCCGCCGATGGCGTGGTGGTGCTCGCGCGGATGGGCTTCAGCCTCGAGGGCGGGCTCCTCATCATCGATCACGGCGCGGGGCTGAGCAGCGCCTTCCTGCACGCATCGCGCCTTGTCGTGGCGGAAGGCGAGGCGGTGCGCCAGGGTCAGCATATCGGCGATGTGGGCGCGACCGGCCGCGCGACGGGGCCGCATCTTCACTGGGGGCTGGTGTGGCGCGAGGCGCGGCTCGATCCGCTGCTGCTCGCAGGGCCGATGAAGTAAGGTCTGCTCGGGTTGACCGGGGCGGCCTTTGCCGCGAAAGCCGCGCACGATGCGCCGCCTCCTCCTCGTCGCCCTGATCGCGCTCGGCGTCGCTCCGGGAACCTGGCTGCGCTCGGCCCCGTCGGACGAGCCGCCGGTGCGTTTCACCATTCATCAGGTCGCCGGTCCGCGTGCGAGCGAGCACCCGGCGTGGCGGCGCGAGGGGGTGTGGCACTATCGCTCGGGCCACAAATGGTTCGGCGGCTTCTCGGCGCTGCTCGCGCCCGGCGGCGAAGGCGGCGGAACCTTGCGCGCCTTCTCCGATCGCGGCTTCCGCTTCGCCTTCACCGAACCCACGCGAGCTGGCCCCCCAACGGCGCGCGCCGCGCGCCAGCTCGAGCTCGATCCCTATTTCAATGGCCTGTGGGATATCGAATCGGCGACGCTCGATCCCGCCACCGGGCGCTACTGGCTCGGCTACGAGAACCGCCACACCATCCAGCGCTACACCCCTGACGACATGCCCGACCGCTTTCGCGATCTTCAGAACGAGGTCGATTGGGGTGCCAATTCCGGGGCCGAGGCGCTGGTTCGGCTGGCGAACGGGCGCTTCGTGCTGCTGCCCGAGGGTGAGAGCTATGGTCTGATCTATCCGCGCGACCCGGTGCTGGGCGATCCGCCGCGCCGCTTCGCCTTCGCGACCCCGCGCGAGGGCTATGACCCCGTCGATGCCGCGCAACTGCCCGATGGGCGTCTGCTGGTGCTGATGCGCGCCTTGCGGGCGGGCATTCCATCCTTTGCCAGCCTGCTCGCGATCGGCGAAGTGCCGGAAGGGGATGATCCGGCGGGCTTCGCGCCGTCCATCGCGCTCGATCTTGCAGGGATAGTGCCGTTCGAGAATTACGAGGGGCTTGCGCTGCGCCGCTTGGGCGATGAGCGCGTGGCGGTGTGGCTGATCGCGGACGACAATTTTTCGGTGCTGCAGCGAACGCTGCTGGCGAAACTCGTGTTCGATCCCGCGCGCAGCCCCGCGACCCGCACGAAAGAAAGGCCGCGCGAGGAGCCTCGCACGACCTTCTGATTCTCTGACCCGATTCGCTTGAGCTTGGGGCGCTGCGCGCAGCCGCCAGGCTTATGCGGCGGCGTTGGCGGTGGCGGCTGCCTTCTTGAGCTCGCGCTTGACCTTGAGCGCGCGCGTCGAAAGTTTTTCGTCGCTGGTCTTGAGCAGCCAGTTGTCGAGCCCGCCATTGTGCTCGACCGAGCGCAGGCCGTGGGTCGAGACGCGGAACTTGAAGCTGCGATCGAGCTTCTCGCTCATCAGCGTCACGTTCTGGAGATTGGGCAGAAAGACCCGCTTGGTCTTGTTGTTGGCGTGGCTCACATTGTGGCCGGTCTGACGGCCCTTGCCGGTCAATTCGCAGATGCGCGACATGGTTTCTCTCGTCTTCTCAAAGGGTGGCGGGCGCGGCGCCGCTAAGGCGCTCCCGAACGAAGGGTTGTCCCGGAAAGCGCGCCGCATAGCCGCGCCCCCGGCACTCGTCAAGTTGGAAGCGTCGGAACCACTCTTGCGATTGCTGCATTGAGTCACCGACACTCTTGCAAATTGGCGGGCATACGGCCCGCGGCAAAAGCAAAGGACACGTTATGAAAAAGCTTACCACCGCTCTTCTCGCCGCCACCGCAACCTTCGGCCTTGCCGCCTGCGACGTGGAGCAGACGCAGGAAGGCGAACTGCCGGAAGTCGATGTCGAGGGCGGACAAGCGCCCGAATATGACGTCGACGCCGCCGAACTCCAGGTCGAACCCGAGACCGAGACGGTGGAAGTGCCTTCGCTCGATGTCGATGTCGAGCCGGCCGATGCGGGCGAAGCGGACGAGGATCCGCCGCAGTAATTCACACAAGACGCAACTCAATCCAGACAAGGCTTGACGCACACCAACGGGGCCGGGAAACGCAGAGGATGCGTTTCTCGGCCCCTTTCGTTCAACGCGCGCTCGCTCTTGCCCAAGACGCTGCGCGCGCGGGAGAGGTGCCTGTGGGAGCGGTGGTCGTATCGGGCGGGCGGATCGTCGGCGAGGGGATGAACCGCACCCGCCGCGACCGCGATCCCACCGCCCATGCCGAGATCGTTGCGATTCGCGCGGCAAGCGAGGCGTTGGGGTCGCATCGGCTGGTGGGCTGCGACCTCTATGTGACGCTTGAGCCGTGCGCGATGTGCGCGGGCGCGATCAGCCATGCGCGCATCGCGCGGCTCTATTACGGCGCGAGCGATGCCAAGGGCGGCGCGATCGAGCACGGCGCGCGGGTGTTCGAGCATCCGCAGACGCTCCACCGGCCCGAGGTCCATACAGGGCTGGGCGAGACCGAATCGGCGCAGCTGCTGCGCACTTTCTTCCGCGAACGGCGCTAAGGTCGGGATCAGGCCGGCGGAGCAAGCCAGCCGAGCGCCTCATCGAGCTCGTCAAGATCGAACGCCTTGATGCGGGGCTTGATCACCTTGCCGAAGGTCTCGGCCATTGCGCCCAGCCATTCCGGTCCGCCGACGATGGCGTAGCGCTCAAGGCGGTCGATCAAATCGAGCTTGCGAGAATAGAGGTCGGTCTTGAGCAGCAGCGCCGCATCGAAGCCGTGCCAATGCTTGACGACGACGAGCAGGCGCGAACAATCCGGCGCGCTCAGCCGCTGCTCGATCAGCGCCAGCGCGCGCTCTGCGGCGGCGGCATCGATCCGCCCGGTGAGCTCGAACGCGGCGATGCCGGGCTTGCCTGCATCGAATTCGCGAAAAGCATCGCGGTGCGGCTCGTCGCTCTCCTCCAGCACCCAGGCGAGCGCGGCCTCGGCCTCGTCATCGTCATAGACCTGGTATTCGACGCCGGGCAGCAGCGCGCTCTCGAGCCGCGCGGCGCTGCGCAGCCACTCCTCGTCCGAGAGGATCGCGATGCGATCGAGCGAATAGATGTATCGCAGGAGGGTCGGCAGGTGCATCAGCTGCTCGCTCAGTGCCGGGAACGAGAATTCCGCAAGCGACGTCGCATCGACGAGGAGGTTGCCGCCCTCTCCCGCCTCGCGCTGGCGCTTGACGAAGGCGATCGCCTCGGCGGCATCGGCATGGTGGAACGCGCCCATCACGGTGATGCGGTGCGCGCGCGGCGACAGGCGTTCAATGGCGATCATGGCTGAACCCTCCCCGTAATGGCCCGCTTCTACCAGATCGCCGCTGGCAGGGCCATGCGCTGCCCGCCGCCCGCACCCTGAAAAGCGGCCCGGCTGCGCTGCTCGCCCGACGAACCGCGAACCGGGATCGACGAACGGTCGGAAACAACCTTGAAGACAAGCACAAACAATGTGCTACGATTCAAAGACGGGATCGTGACGAGAGGGGCACCCAATGCGACGGATCAGGAATCTTGCGAACTGGCTCGCGGCCTTTGCGCTGGCCTTGGGGGCGCTCGCCCTTGCGCCGCTGGCGCATGCGCAGGAAAGCGCCAGAAGCGGGAATGGCAGCGAGGAGGCCTCGGCCGATCAGCCGCCGATGTCGGCCAAGACCTTCGAGGCTTTCAAGCTGCGCAATATCGGCCCCGCCTTCATGTCCGGCCGCATCGCCGACATCGCGATCGTGCCCGATGATCCCGCCACCTGGTATGTCGCAGTCGGCTCGGGCGGCGTCTGGAAGACCGAGAATGCCGGGACCACCTGGACCTCGCTGTTCGACGGGCAGGGCTCCTATTCGATCGGCACCGTCGCGCTCGATCCCTCGGACCCGAGCCGCGTCTGGGTCGGCACCGGAGAGAACAGCGGCGGACGCCATTTCGGTTTCGGTGACGGGGTCTACAAATCGAGCGACGGCGGCAAGACCTGGTCCAAGATGGGCCTGCCGCGCTCCGAGCACATCTCCAAGATCATCGTCCACCCCGAGGATTCGGACACCGTCTGGGTCGCTGCCCAAGGCCCGCTGTGGTCTGCGGGCGGTGAGCGCGGGGTCTACAAGACCACCGATGGCGGCAAGACGTGGACCAATGTGCTTGCCAAGGGCCCCTATACCGGCGCGACCGATCTTCTGATCGATCCGCGCGATCCCGACCGGCTCTATGCCGCGCTGTGGCAGCACCATCGCACCGTGGCCGCCTACGTCGGCGGCGGGCCCGAGAGCGGGCTCTGGAAATCCGAAGACGGCGGCGAGACGTGGGAAGAACTGAAGACCGGCCTGCCCAAGGGCAACAAGGGCAAGATCGGCCTCGCCATCTCGCCGATCCAGCCCGATGTCGTGTATGCCGCGATCGAGCTTGACCAGCGCAAGGGCGGCATCTGGCGCTCGGCCACGCGCGGCAGCAGCTGGACCAAGATGTCCGACACTGTCAGCCAGGGCACCGGCCCGCATTATTACCAGGAGCTCTTCGCGAGCCCGCATTATTTCGACCGGATCTATCTCGTCTCGAACACCTCGCAGATCTCGAACGATGGCGGCAAGACGTTCAGCGACCTCAACAACGAGTTCAAGCACGTCGATGATCACGCGATCGCTTTCCGCCCCGACGATCCCGACTACATCATGTTCGGCTCGGACGGCGGCCTCTACGAAAGCTACGACCACACCAAGACCTGGCGCTATATCGACAACCTGCCGGTGACGCAGTTCTACAAGGTGGCGGTGGACGATGCGAAGCCGTTCTACTTCGTTTATGGCGGCACGCAGGATAACAACTCGCAGGGCGGCCCCTCGCGCACCGACAATTTGCAGGGCATCCGCAACGATGACTGGTTCGTCACCAATGGGGGCGATGGCCACCAGTCGGCGACCGAGCCGGGCAATCCCAACATCATGTATGCCCAATCGCAGCAGGGCAATCTCGTGCGGGTCGACCGGATCACCGGCGAGCGCGTGCCGATCCAGCCGCAGCCCCAGCCGGGCGATGCGATCCCGCGCTGGAACTGGGATTCGCCGATCTGGGTCAGCCAGCACGATCCCAAGCGGCTCTATTTCGCTTCGCAGAAGCTGTGGCGCTCGGACAATCGCGGCGACAATTGGCAGGCGATCTCGCCCGATCTCACGCGCGACGAGAACCGCCTGCTGCTGCCCGTGCAGGGCCGGCAGTGGAGCTGGGATGCGGGCTGGGATCTGCTCGCGATGTCGCAATACAACACGATCACCTCGATCGGCGAATCCCCGCTCGATGAAAATCTGCTCTATGTCGGCACGGATGACGGGCTGATCCAGGTCTCGGAGAATGGCGGGCAGAGCTGGCGGCGGATCGAGGTCGGCTCGCTGCCGGGCGTGCCCTCGCGCGCCTTCGTCAACGACATTCGCGCCGACCTGTTCGATGCGAACACCGTCTATGTCGCGCTCGATAATCACAAATATGGCGACTACAAGCCGTATCTCTACAAGAGCACCGATCGCGGCCGCACCTGGCGCAGCATCGCGGGCAACATCCCCGATCGCCACCTGATGTGGCGGATCGTGCAGGATCACGAGGCGCCCAACCTCTTGTTCACCGCGACCGAGTTCGGGCTCTACTTCACCGTCGATGGCGGGGCTAAGTGGGTCAAGCTGACCGGCGATGCGCCGACCATCGCCTTCCGTGACGTCACCATCCACCGCACCGAGAACGATCTCGTGGCGGCAAGCTTCGGGCGCGGCTTCTTCATCGTTGATGACATCACGCCGCTGCGGCAGGTGAGCGAAGCGAGCCTTAATCGGCAGGCGATGCTGTTCCCGCCGAAGACCGCGCTGTGGTACATCCCCAAGGCCGAACTCGCCTTCGATCCGGGCGGCTCGCGCGGGCACAACTATTACCGCGCGGAGAACCCGCCTTTTGGCGCGAACTTCACCTATTATCTGGGCGACAGCTACGAATCGCTCGAGCAGCAGCGTCAGAAGCGCGAGAAGGCGCTCGAGAAGCAGGGCTCGGGCACCCCGATGCCGAGCTTCGAGGCGATGACCGCCGAACTGCAGGAGATCGATCCGACCGTCTGGCTCACCGTGCGCGACAGCGACGGCAACGTCGTGCGGCGGATCAAGGGACCGGCCCGGAAGGGCTTTCACCGCGTGAACTGGAACCTGCGCTATCCGGCGACCGACTTGGCGCGCCCGGCGCGCGGCGGCGAGGAGCCGGCGGGCTATCTCGCGGCGCCGGGGCAATACACGGTCGATCTCTCGGCGCGGGTGCGCGGGGAGACGATCCAGCTGGTCGGCCCGCAGCCCTTCGCCGTCGAGCCGCTGGGTCAGGGCGCGCTGCCGGTGCAGGGCGATCGCTTCGAGTTCTGGAACGAAGTCGCCGCGTTCGATCGCACCGTCACTGCAACCTCGCGCACGCTCGGCGATGCGATGAAGACGCTCGATGCGCTTGCGATCGCGGTCGCGCGCACGCCGGGAGGCGATCCCACCGCGCTCGACAACCGGCTCGCTTCGATCCGGGCCGAAACGCTCGCGCTCGACGAGGCGCTTAACGGCAACGCTGCGCGCAACGCGATCAACGAGCGCACCCAGCCGACCGTGCGCAGCCGACTCGGCCGGGTGCAGTATGGCCTTTACGGTTCGACCTATGGCCCGACCCAGACCATGCGCGACCAGTTCGCCTATGCTCAGGCGGAATACGGCGCGATCCGTGATCGGCTGATCACGCTCACCGAGGCGACGATCCCGGCCTTCGAGGCCGAGCTCATCGCCGCGGGCGGCCCCTGGGTGCAGGGCGGGAGGATTCCTTAAGGGCGCCCTCCGCGCCTTCCGGATGCGATGAACTGGAAGAAATTCTGGCGCCAAGTGCATTACTGGCTCTCGCTGGCGGTGTTTCTGCCGGCGGGAGTCATCTTCGTTGCCGGCGGCTTCCTGATGCTCAAGAAGGAGATCGACTGGATCCAGCCCGCGACCGAGCGCGGCGCAGTGGCCGAGGCGATTCCCGCCGCGAGCTGGGAGGAGATGCTCGCCGCCGCGCGCGCGCACCCCGAAGCGGGGATCGAGGAGTGGACCGACATCGACCGGATCGACCTGCGCGTCGATCGCGGGATCGCCAAGCTGCGCGCGAAGACCGGCTGGGAGGTTCAGATCGACACCGCCACCGCTGAGGTGCTGCGCGTGGCCTATCGCCGCTCTGACGTCATCGAGACGATCCACGATGGCTCGTTCTTCTCGGACGCGGTCAAGCTCTATGTGTTCCTTCCCACCGGCCTGCTGCTGGTGGTGATGTGGGGGACGGGGATTTACCTCTTCCTGCTCCCCCGCCTGCGCAAACGCCGGAAACCGCGCGCCGCGGGCGGCGTTTGACTGAAATTCGACAACAGGGGAGATCCACCATGCGCGCCAACGCCTTCGCCGCCACCCTATCAGCCTTCGCGCTTGCCGCCCCCGCCGCGGCGCAGGAGAGCGAGGCCCGCCCGATCGAGCAGCAGATCGGCGCAGGCGGGAGGCCGGTCGGGGCGAACTGGTCGCGCAGCCCGGTCCACGCCGAATACGGCATGGCCGCGACCGCGCACCCGCTGGCAACCCAGATCGCGCTCGACATCCTCAAGGCGGGCGGCAATGCGGTCGACGCCGCGATCGCGGCCAATGCGGCGCTCGGCCTGATGGAGCCGACCGGCAACGGCATCGGCGGCGACCTGTTCGCGATCGTCCATGATCCGAAGACCGGCCGACTTTATGGCGTCAACGGCTCGGGCCGTTCGCCCAAGGGGCAGACGCTCGAACAGCTCAAGGCGAAGCTCGGCGGGGCGACGTCGCTGCCGAGGGTCGGCCCGCTGCCGATCACCATTCCGGGCACGGTCGATGCGTGGTTCGCGATGCACGAGCGCTTCGGCTCGCTGCCGATGAGCGAAATCCTCGCCCCCACCGTTGAATATGCGCGCGAGGGCCACCCGGTCGCCCCGGTGATCGCGATGTATCTCGCAGGCGGCCTTCGCAATTTCGAGCGCCGGGCCGATCAGTTCGACTTCACCAATGGCCGCGCGACCTATTTCGCCGACGGAGCTCCCGAGGCGGGCGAGATCTTCCGGAACCCCGATCTTGCCAAAACGCTCGAGACGATCGGGCGCGAGGGACGCGATGCGTTCTACGAGGGCGAGCTCGCCGAGGTGATGGTCGATTATCTCCAGCGCCAGGGATCGGCCTTCACGCTCGAGGATTTCGCGGCGCATGAGAGCGAGTGGGTCGAGCCCGCCTGCGCTGAATATCGCGACGGCTACGAGCTGTGCGAATTGCCGCCGAACAGCCAGGGTTTTGCCGCCTTGCAGATGGTCAACATCCTCAAGAATGTCGACCTTGCGCAATGGGAGCGCGGCAGCCCCGAGGTGATCCATTACATCACCGAAGCCAAGCGCCTCGCCTATGCCGATGTCGCGCGCTTCTACGCCGATCCGGCCTTCAGCGCCTTGCCTGAGGAGCTGCTGTCAGACGAATACGGCAAGGCCCGCTTCGCCCTGATCGACCCGGCCAGGGCGACGCCCGAATTCGAGCCGGGCCAGATCGCGGTCGAACCCAAGCTCGAGGGCGAGGGGGACACCACCTATCTCACCGTCGCCGACAAGGACGGGATGATGGTGAGCCTCATCCAGTCCAACTATCGCGGCATGGGCGGCGGGCTGGTGCCCGACGGGCTCGGCTTCATGTTCCAGGATCGCGGCGAGCTCTTCAGCCTCGATCCCGCGCACCCCAACGCCTATGCGCCCGGCAAGCGACCGTTCCACACGATCATCCCGGCTTTCGTGAAGAAGGACGGCAAGCCGTTCATGACGCTCGGGCTGATGGGCGGCGGGATGCAGCCGCAGGGGCACGTGCAGGTGCTCATCAACATCGTCGATTATGGCATGAACCTGCAAGAAGCGGGCGATGCCGCGCGGATCAACCACGATGGCGGCCAGCAGCCGACCGAAGGCGTGAACGGGCCGTTCGCGGACCTGCTCGGCACGCTCCATGTCGAGCCGGGCATCCCCGCCGCGACGATCGAGAAACTGCGCGCCATGGGCCACAAAGTCGAGGTCGTCTCGAATGGCATCATGTTCGGCGGCTACCAGGCGATTGCGCGCGATCCCGAGACGGGCGTGCTCACCGGCGCTACCGAGATGCGCAAGGACGGGCAGGCGAGCGGCTACTGACGCCGCCCCTCTTTCTGGCGCCGCCGCGCCCGCTGAGCTCGCCTTACGCCTCGGCGAGTGAACCGGGCACCCCGCGTTCGACCGTCATGCTCATGCGCGTGTTGATCGGTGCGCCCTTGACGCTGACCTTGTCGACCGTCCGGTAATGAGTCGTCCACGACTCGGGCGTCACTTCGCACATCACGTAGCCGCGCTGCGAATTGTGCCACTTGAGGCACTCGTTTTCCTGCTGGATCAGCCTGGTCGCCTCGCGCTGGTCCTCGCCATCGCCGTTGGAAGTGATCGAGGTGGTGACGAATTCGGTCGCGATCGGCGCTGCGCCGGGGCGCTGGCCGTCGATGTGGAGCTCGCCCGCATAGTTCTGGTGTTCATCGCCCGTGAGCACGATCGCGCTGTCGATCTTCAGCTCGCGCAGCTGCGCCAATACGCGCTCGCGCGGGGTGCGATAGCCCGCCCAGCTGTCGAGATTGTGGGTGACATCGGGGCCGGGGGCGCGATCGAGATCCATCATCATGACCTGCTGCGCGAGCACCTGCCAGCGCGCCTTTGAGGTCTTGAGCTTTTCGAACAGCCACGTTTCCTGCGCCCGGCCGAGCACCTCGGCCCCGGGATCGGACACTTCGGGGCAGACCACGCCCCACGAATCGTCGCAGGGCTGATCGGTGCGATACTGGCGGGTGTCGAGCAGGTTGAGATCGACGAGATCGCCGTAGCGCGCCTGACGGTAAAGCTGCAGGCGCGGGCCGACCGGCAGCGAGGAGGCGCGCAGCGGCATGTTCTCGTAATAGGCCTGCATCGCCATCTGGCGGCGCAGGTTGAACAGCGCGTCGGGCGTGCCGTCCTGATCCTCGTCATCGACCCAGTTGTTGTCGATCTCATGATCGTCCCAGGTCACGAACCACGGCGCGCTGGCGTGGGCGGCCTGGAGATCGACGTCCATCTTGTATTGCGCATAGCGGCGGCGATAGTCCTCGATCGTGTAGATCTCCTGGCCGAAATGCTCGCGCACGTTCTCGGTCGGGCCGTCACTCCAATTGCGAAAGCGGGTGCCGCGGCCCTCGTAGATGTAATCGCCGTAGCAATAGATGAAGTCTGCCTCCTCGGCGGCGAGGTGGCGGTGCGCGGTGTAATAGCCCTGCTCGTAGTTCTGACAGCCCGCGACGCCGAAGCGCAGCTTCTGCAAGGGCGCGCCGAGCGCGGGCGTGGTGCGGCTGCGCCCGATCGCGCTGCGCTCGCGCCCGGAGACAAAGCGATACCAGTAGGGCCGATCGGGCATCAGCCCGGCGATCTCAACATGGACCGCATGGCCGAGCTCCGGCCGCGCCAGCGCATCGCCCTTGGCGACGATCTCGCGCATGTTCGCATCAGCCGCAACCTCCCAGCTCACCTCGACATTGGCCGCAGGCATCCCATGGCCGATCGCGAAGGGGTCGGGCGCGAGCCGGGTCCAGATCACGAAACCATCGGGCGCAGGCTCGCCCGAGGCGACGCCAAGCTGGAACGGATAGGTGGCAAAGACGGGCGCGGCGATCGCGCGGGTGGCGGGGCCGAGCGCGAGCCCGAGAATGGCCGAGCCTCCGAACGCCTTCAAGGCGAAGCGGCGGCTCATCGCGAGCCTGGTGTCGCGCGGATCGATCATGTCGTGGGTTCCCTGGTGGAGGTGTTGCTTGGCGCAGGTGCCGCAATGGTGTTGCAATGGTGTTGCAACTTCGTGGCAATTTTGAGAGGCTTGGCTAGAGGCCGCGCCAGATTTTCGCCCTTGCCCCATCGCGCACGCCAAAGCGAGCGGGATCGCATCGAACAGGGCGGAAGCGGCGCGAATAGCACAGGCGTAATTCCTGCAGCCAGCCACGTTCGTTGAGCTTGACGCCCACCGCGCCGCGCGGCCAGCCGGGATTGGCCTCGAGGAAGGCGGTGCGGATGCGCCCTGCCGTCAAAGCGTCCTCGCGGCTGAGGCGATCGTAATCGGGCAGGCGCAGGCTCTCCCACAGCACGCGGGTGACGCCGAAATAGGTCTCGGGGCGCCTCGTCATGCACGCGCCGTGTTTCGCCCATTGCCGCGCGGCGAGGCGCGGTGAGGGCATCATGCAGAGGTTGCGGCGCAGTTCGGCCGGAGTGAGGCGGTTTTGCGTGGGGCACCATTGCGGCCAACCGCGTGTCCCTTGCGGCCACAACCCGTGGACGACGAAGCCGAACCGTCCGTTTTCGCCAGCGCACTGGAAGGCGTGGCGCGCCTCGCCCTTGCGCGGCTTGCAGAACTCGGGCGACCAGCTCAGCGCGAGCGTGTAGCCGGTGACGGGCGTGGCGCGCGGCGGGGCTTCGGGGGTGATCGCGGGCACACGCGCGGTCTGTGGCAGGCGGCACTGATAGGCCTGCGCAGCGAGCGGGGCGGGTGACGCCGCGGCTGCGGCCAAGAGCGCGAGGCTAGGCCAGCGGCGCATCGGCGCTCCTCCCGCGCTTGAGCCAGCCGCGCGCCTGCCGCGTCAGCAGCGCGGCCAGCGCGACCACGATCAGCGCGGGCTCGATCCAGTCGGATAGCGCCGCCTGGCCGGCGCGGGCCAGCCCGGCGGCGAACACCGCCAGCCGCAGCCCGCCAAAGCCCAGCACCAGCCAGCGCGCATGGCGGTTGGCGAGGCCGTAAATCCACACGAGCGGGATCAGCGCGATGGTAAACTCCGCGCTGAGTGTCACGATCGCGGCATCGTCCGAGGTCCCGAGCGGCGCGGCGATACGGGCGAGGCTTTGCCGTGCTGACGTCAGATCGGTGAGCCCGCTCACCAGCCGGATCAGCGCGGCGGCGAGGAAGGCGAGGGCGAACAGCCGGATCGCGAAGGGACGGGGGCCGCGCTGCCACTTCATGCGCGCAAGCGCTCAGACCGGGGTGAAATCGAGGCCGATATCGGCCGCGGGCGCGCTCTGGGTGAGCCTTCCAACCGAGCAGTAATCGACCCCGCTAGCGGCCTTGGCGGCGATCGTCTCGAGTGTAATGCCGCCGCTCGCCTCGGTCCTGGCGCGCCCGGCGACGAGCTTGACCGCTTCGGCCAGCATGGCGGGCTCCATATTGTCGAGCAGCAGGTGATCGGCGCCCGCCGCCAGCGCGGGCTCAATCTGGTCGAGCCTGTCGACCTCGCAGATGATCGGGCTCACCCCGGCCTCGCGCGCGCGCCGCACCGCCTCGCCGACGCTGCCGGCGACCGCGACGTGATTGTCCTTGATCATCGCTGCGTCCCACAGCCCCATGCGGTGATTTTCGCCCCCGCCCTGGCGCACTGCGTATTTCTCGAGCGTGCGCAGGCCCGGCAGCGTCTTGCGGGTATCGAGCAGGGTGCAATTCGCGCTCCCGACACGCATCGCGGTGACATAGTCGCGCGTCATGGTGGCGATGCCCGAGAGGTGCTGGACGATGTTGAGCGCGCTGCGCTCGGCGGTGAGCAGGGCGCGGGCGCGGCCCTTGAGCGCGATCAGGTCGGTCCCTGGAGCTACCGTGTCGCCCTCGCCGACCAGCACCTCGATCTCGACCAGCGGATCGAGCGCCTCGAAGAAGGCCTGCGCGAGCGGCAGCCCGGCGACGGTGATCGCATCGCGGCTGTCCATGACGCCGCAGAAGCGTGCGTCTTCGGGGATGACGCTCGCGCTGGTGACGTCACGACCGCCGCCCGGCAGCCCCTCGCCGAGATCCTCCGCGAGCGTTTCGCGCACGAAGCGGGCGAGGTCGAAGCCTGGGAGGGTGAAGGTCATTTCAGTTCGTTCGCCCTGAGCTTGTCCAAGGGCCGCCCTTCTTTCCGAACCCCGTCAAAAAGTAAAGAACGGTGCTTCGACAATCTCAGCGCGAGCGGTTCTAGCGGTCACACGGCACCCGGTCGCACAGCGACCGCAAGCGCGACTGCGCGCCCGCAGGTGCCCCGCAGCGAAGCGGAGGGAACAGCACCGAGGAAGAGGGCGCGGAGGCGCCTTCGCACCCCCGGTCGCACAGCGACCGCAAGCGCGACTGCGCGCCCGCAGCGGGCGCAGCTCTGCTGCGCGTCTAGCGAGGACGAAGGCGCGGAGGCGCCTTCGCCAAAAATCAGTGCACGAAGCGCGCCACGACGTCACGATAGGAGCGCGAGACCTTCACCTCCTGGCCGCTGTCGAGCACGAGGAAGCATTCGCCGTTGGTGTGCGGCTTGACCTGGCGGACCTGATCGAGATTGACGATGGTTGAGCGGTGGACGCGCTGAAACTTGCGCGGATCGAGCCGGCGCTCGAGGTCTTTCATCGTCTCGCGCAGGATCAGCGAATTGTCGCCGGTGTAGATGCACATATAGTCGCCCGCGGCCTCGATGTGCTCGATCGTATCGACCTCGACGCGGAATATCTGGCCGCGATCCTTGACGTTGATGAGCTTCTCGAAGCGGTCGGCTGCTTCGCTCGAGCCCTCGCCGTCGTGCTCGCTGAACTCCGCCGCGCGCTCGGGCGCGACTTCGGAGAGCACGCCGAGCAATTGTTCGGCATCCTCGGAGGATTTCTTCTCGGCGAGGCGCTGGCGCACCCGTTCCACCGTGTCGGCGAGCTTGACCTCGTCGACCGGCTTCATGAGGTAATTGACGGCATTGGCCTCGAACGCGCGGATCGCGTGCTCCTCGTAGGCGGTGACGAAGACGAACAGCGGCGGCTCGATCTCCATCACGCCCTTGACCACGCTGAACCCGTCGAAGCCCGGCATCTGGATATCGAGGAAGACGAGATCGGGCTTTTCGGTCTTGATCTTGCGGATCGCCTCGCGGCCGTTCGAGCAGGTGTCGATGATCTCGACGTCCTCGAACGCCTGAAGGCGCAATTGGAGGCCCTGAATGGCCAGTTTCTCATCGTCGACGAGAATGGTGCGAATGGTCATGCTGAAGATCCGATCGGGGTTTGGGGTTGGTAGGGGCTTGGCCGCGCGGGGGCACGCTGGCCTTGATCAGGTGAACCATCGGGATCGAAAGAAGGTCCGCTTGCTGAACCCTGGCTGACGGGCTCGGCCAGCTGTGCCGCATCTGCGACCTCATCGCCATCGGCGGCCTGGCGCGCGCTGACATAGGGTATCTCGATCAGCACGTGAAACCCGCCACCCGGCTCGGAGCGGGTCTGGAAGATGTGGTCATCGCCATAGGCCTGGACAAGGCGATTGCGGATATTGGCGAGGCCGACCCCGGTCGAGATGGGGCCCTCCGGGCGAATGCTGCGCGGCAGCACCACCCCGTCCTCGGCCAGATCGGCGCCCGGTCCGGTGTCTTCGACCCGCAGCCGCAGCCGCTGGCCCATGACCTGCGCGATGACAGTGATCCGCGCGCCTTCTTCCTGCGCGCCGACCGCATACTTGATCGCGTTTTCGACCAGCGGCTGGAGCAGCATCGAGGGCAGCAGCGCCTCGCTCGCTGCGCGGTCGATCTCGAAATGCGTGCGCAGCCGTTCCTCGAAGCGCATCCGCTCGATATCGAGATAGAGCTGGAGCGTCTCGATCTCCTGTTCGAGGCTCACCTGGCTGCCGGGCTGCGCGATCAGCGTATGGCGCAGGAAGCCCGAGAGCCGCGTGAGCATGGCGTTGGCCTGTTCGGTTTGCTTGAGCAGGACGAGCGTGCTGATCGAATTGAGCGTGTTGAACAGGAAGTGCGGATTGAGCTGGTAGCGCAGCATGGCGAGCTGCGCCGCCGTTGCCTGCGCTTCGAGCCGCTCGAGCCGATCGGCCTGTCGCTCGACCGTGAGGAAGTAGTTGATCGCGTAATAGAGCGCGCTCCAGCCGCCGAGCAGGGTGAGCGGAATGAAGGAGAGGCCGACGAAACGCTGGACGAAGGTGACGTCGCGCGATTCGCCGTAATAGACATCCTGCACCCACACATCGATCGAGCCATAGAGCAGCACTGCGATAGCCAGCACCAGCCCGGTCATCCCCCAGGTCACGATCGGGGTGCGCCCGATCAGCTGGCGGTAGATCACCGAGAGAATGAGGCTGATCGAAAAGCCGGTGATGGTGGTGACAAGGATGACGGGCAGGTAGCTCAGCGGCAGGCCGTTGGTGATCGCTGTCACCGCGCGCAGCAGGAAGGCACCCCCCCAGCCTGCAAGCTGCAGGTTCCAGAAGGCGCGGGCTTTGTTGGCGAAAAAGGGCGCAGGCTGGATGGTGAGCACGGACATCAGCGCCCTAGATAGACCATTTCGCGCGAGTTAGCAGGGCTTTTTGGCGTGGGTTTGAGCTGGCGGCGCAAGCGTTGCCCGTTCGCGTCAGCCCGATTAGTTGCGCCGCGCAACCTCGCGCGAGCCCGCCGGGTCGATCTCGCGGCGGAAATGGCGCGACCAATCCGCCCGGCCCTCGGCCGCGATCGCGCGTTCGATCAGCGGGATCTCGGCCGCGATCAGCTTGGCGCGCTCGTCCCAGCCATCATGCGTGCGCTTGCGGAACACGCCGCCATCGTGCGCCTTGCCCCAGCGCCGCATGAACCGCTGCGCCTCGGACGGATCGTAACCGGCATTGGCCATCAGCCACGGCATCAACCGATCCGCCTCGCGCTCGGTCAGGCGGACATGGCGGCGCTTGCGCCCCTCCCGATCGAGCCAGGCGGTGTGGCGCAGCAGATTGTGTGCGAGTTCGTGCGCGATGGCCGCGGCCAGGAGCGGCTCGGGATAGGTGAAGCCGGGAAAGCCTGCGCCGATCACCACCCGGCGGCCATCGGCGAGCGCGCGGTCGCTATCGTTCATCAGCTCGAAGCGCGAGGCGCACACCGGGACGGGCGCAACTTGCGCGCGCGTCCCGTCGGCGAAGGTGATGGCGAGCGGCTCGGCGCGGGCAAGGCGTTGGTCGATGAAATCATGCAGGCGCGCAAGGCGCTCCCAGTGCATGCTCTCGCCGGCTTCCCAGCCATTGGGATCGAGCGCGCCGACGGCACTCACCTCGCGGTTGCGCGCAAAGGCGCCCGTGAGCGCGGCGGGCGAGCCGGCGGCGGCGGTCTGCACGGCGAAGTCCCCGGTGAGGCCAAGCGCGGCGCGGGCGATATCGGACCGGCCATAGCTCGCCGCGTCCTGCAATTGCAGGCCCACCGAAGGCACGACGTCGCTGCAGAACGAGGCGTTGCCGCGCACGAATTTCCAGCCAATGTCCTGCAAGTGCTGATCGAGCGTCTGGAAGGCCTCGATCGCGGCGCGTTCGCGCGCCAAGTCGATGCCGGGAAGATCGGCGGCGCTGGCGTGAGTGCCGGTGGCCGCCGCGAGGCTCGCCGCCAGCCAAGCACCAAGGCGCCGCCAGCCAATCATCAGCCGGCTTCTTCCTCGATCGCCTGTTTGAGCGCTTCGTAGCCGATCGCACCGCCGAGCGCGGCATCGCCGACCACCCAGGCGGGCGTGCCCGAGAAGCCGATCGCACGCGCGAGCGACTGGTTGCGCGCGAGCTCGACCGAGACCGCATCGCTCACCGCGTCGGCGCGCGCCCGATCCATGTCGAGCCCGGCGGCGATGGCGGCCTGCTCTACCGTCTCGGGCGTCGCCGGGCCGAGCGCGAACATCTTCTCGTGAAAGGCGCGATACTTGCCCTGCAAGGCCGCGGCGAGCGCCATGCGCGAGGCAACATCGCTGCCCTCGAAGATCGGCCATTCGCGCACCACCACGCGCAGCTCGGGATCATTGGCGATCAGCTGCGCTACGTCGCGCAGGCTGGCCTCGCAATAGGGGCAGTTGTAATCGGTGAATTCGACAAGAGTGCGCGAACCATTGGGGTTACCCAGCACCGCGCCCGGGAAGGCGTTGAACACCTCGTCGCCTGCCTCGGCCAGCCGCTCGCTCGCCTCGCGCGCCTGCAAGGCCTCGGCCATTTCAGGGAGCACTTCGGGGTTTTCGAGCAGAAAGGCGCGGGTGCGGTTGTCAGCGAGGCCCGAGAACGACCAGATCGCTGCGCCGAGAAAGCCGAACACCAGCGCGAGAAGGGCGGTCAGCAAGGCGCCGCGCAGGCTGGTGGAGGCGGTGGTGTCGGTCATGGTGCGAGAGCCTAATCGAATTTGCAATGCAATGAGAGGGGATTAGCGCAGCGCCAAGGTGGGGGCCAGCCCCCCCGCGCTCGGTCAGCGGCGATCGCGCAGGCGCTCGAGCTCGGCTCGGGCCTGCAGCGAGATATCCTGCGCGCGGATCCAGTCGGGCGAGCCGCGCGGGAGCCCCGCCTCGGCGGCCTGGGCGTTGCGCAGGGCGGCGGGATAATTACGCCGCATGATCAGCTGTTCGGCGCTCGCCAGTCGCGCGCGCGGCAGATCGCCGCGCGCCTCGTGGACGACGCCCAGTTGATACCACGCGAACGGGCTCAGCCGATCGCGCGCCACCGCCGCGCGCAGCACGCGCTCGGCCTCGTCGAGATTGGCCCAGTCCTCGGTCGCGATCAGGGCGTGACCGAAGATCGAGGCGATCAGCGGATGATTGCGGGTGAGCTGAGTCGCCCTGCGCAGCGGCGCCAGCGCCTCTTCGGGGCGACCCGATTCGAGCAGGACCTGCCCCTTCAATTCGAGATAATAAGGGTTGTCCGGATCGGTGGCGAGCAGCGCCTCGGTCTCGGCCAGCGCCTTGTCGATCAGCGCGTCCTTGTGGAAGGCATAGGCGCGCGCATAACGCCCGGCGATGCTGGTGTCGCTCTCGGGATAGGCGGCAAGAGTGCGCTTGGGCTCGGCGAGATAGCCGTAGAGCTTGGCGCGCACCGCGAGAAAGCGGGCCTGAAGCTCGGGATCGACCGGCGTTTCCCACGCAGGGTCGCTCTTGAGCAGATCGCGCAGGGTGGCGACGCGATCGCCAGAGAGCGGGTGGGTGCGACCGTATGCGGCCTCGTCGGCCTGGCTGTAGCCGCGGCGGATCTCGTAATTGCGCAGCCGCTCGAAAAAATCGATCATGCCGCGCCCCGAGATGCCCGCACCCGAGAGATAGCGCGCGCCGGCAAGGTCGGTCGAGGCTTCCTGATCGCGGTTGAAGCCGAGAAAATCGTTCATCCCCGCCTGCATGCCGAGGCCGAGCGCGCCCATGAACGCTTCCGGCGGCGCGCCCACCGCGATCGCGCCGAGCCCCGCGAGCAGCGAGAGCAGCGTCATCCCCTGCATCCCGCGCATCCGCTCCTCGAACCGCGCGACGTGCCCTGCGGTGATGTGCCCCAGCTCGTGCGCGAGGACGCCCTGCACCTCGGTCGCGCTGTCGGCGGCGTTGAGGAGGCCGGTGTGGACATAGATCACCTGCCCGCCGGCAACGAAGGCGTTGATCGAATTGTCCTGGATCAGCACGATCTCGACATTGCCGGGCTCGAGCTCGCTCGCCTCGACCAGCGGCTCGAGCATATCGGCGAGCAGCGCCTCGGTCTCGGCATCGCGCAGCTGCGATTGGGCGGCAGCGGGCGCAGCGGCGAGCGCGAGGCTGGCGACGAGGGCGAGCAAGAAGCCGGGGAGCGACAGGAAGCGGCGCATGAAGCGCAGCCTTATCGCCATTCGGGGTGAACGGGAACTGAAACCTCGCCGGCTCCAGCCGAACCGTCAGCCCACCCTTCAGCCCACCAGGCGTTTGGCGGCGCGTTCGACGAGACCGATGTCCTCCTCGATCTCGCCGAGCAGGGCGACATTGCCCTCGCCATCGCGGCGGATCATGACAAGCGCAAACTCGGGGCCATGGCCTTCGATCGCGGCGAGCGTAAGCGCTTCCAGCTCGCGCAGCTTCTTCGCCAGCGCGGCACGAAGTTCACGCTGGGGCAATGGCTCCTTGCCGCTTTCCTCGCGACGCAGGCGGCGCTCGGCCTTCACGACACCCTTGAGCCCGCCCTCGGCCTCGGCGAGAAAGGTCGCCAGCGAGCCTCGGCCAAGCTCCAGGCGATGCGCGTGACTGAGCACGGCGGCGTATTCGGTGAGGCGGGTCTTGTCGTAGTCGTTGCCGAAAACGAGCTTGACGACCGGGGTCATCGGCGCTCGATCCTGCACGGCGAGGCCGCTCTCCTCGATCAGCGCCTCGTATTCCTCGGGCGCCTCGATCGCCGCGAGCGAGACGTCGTAAGCGCGGCCGACCGCTGCGTAAAGCGCTTGGCGGCTGCGATCCTCGGTGGTGGTGGCGGTGCGGGCGAGTTCGCGCGCGGAGGCGAGGCATTCGAATAGGCCGGCATTCTCGTCGAGCTCGGCGAGGGCGATGGGCGCGGGCACATCGTCGAGAGCGAAGGGTCCGGGGGCCGGCTGGAAACCGCCCTCATCGAAATCCTCTTCCTCGATTGCGTAATCCTCGGCGTCGAGATCAAGCGCCTTCTTGGCCGGGGCCTCGATATAGTCGGCGAGCGAGGCGAAGCCGTAGGAGCTGTCGTCCTCGCCTTCCTCCTCGTCATATTCCTCCTCGTCCTCGCCATAGCTATCGAGCGCGTATTGCTCGAAATCCGGCATCGTCGCGCGCCCGTTGGCCGCGCCGCTGGATGCAGCGAGGCCGCCAAAGCCCTTGCGCCCGAACAGCCCCGTCGCCGGTTCGTCGTAAGCGGGATCGTCGCCATCGTTCGCCGCGAACCCGTCCGCCTCGGAAGAAACCGCCTCGACGCCGTCGGCCTCGCTGGGCTCGTTAGCTTCAGAAGCGGGCGAATCCGCCCAGTCGGTCATCGGGTGGCTGTGATGGCGCACCGGCTCTGGCTCGTGGTGCTCGCCGCCGTCGATCGCCTGGTCGATCTCGAGCAGCAGCTCGTCGGCGGTCGCAGCGTCAGCGATTTCTTTCCAGTTGATCACGCCGCAGATGAAATCGATCGTCTCGTCATTGCTGGAAAACGGCAGCAGGATGCCGCGATACAGGATCGAGGTGCCGCGCTGGTTGACGAATTCCGCCTCGAACCCGATCGGGGCCTGATTGGCGAGGATTTGCATGTAATGATCGGTGATGCGGCTGAGGAGGGAGCGCGGCGGCACATCCGAGAGGCGCTCGATCAGACCCTGCGCACCGCATTCGCGCCCCAGCTCCTCGCCGAGGTAGCGCACCAGCGGATCATCGATCCCCTGCGTGAAATCGAGCACTACGGCATAGGCACCGAAATCGGGAAAATCGTTCGCCTCGAGATCCTCGATCGAGGGGAAGGCGCGATCTCCCAGAAGCGAGGCCCAGTGGTTGTAGGCGCGCACCTGCATGCGACGCTCGTCCTGACCGATCGAAGGCGGCCTCACATCGGCGATCGAGGATTCGCGCGATTCGTCATCGGGCGCCCCTTCCGGACTTGTATCGAATGCCCTGGCGTCAGCCGGTTCGTCCGAATCGAATGCGCCGCGCAGCGTGTCCATGGCCAGTATGCCCCTCATTCACGTGTTTCAGCGCGGTTCTGGCGATGCGTGGTAAACATCGCGTTAAGCGCCGCCCGATTTGGTAAATGCTGGCTTGCGGCTGGGCCACGGGGTTACAGGTTAGGCGAGAGGCGGGGGGATTAGAGGAAATAGCGCATGCTGATGGTGAGCGCCTGGTCCGCTGCGCCGTGGGTGAACACGGCGTCGCGGAACTTGGGCGGCCCCATCCGCACCTTGGCATCGCGCGAGAAGCCGAAGCCCTCGCGCGGCATCATGCCCATCGCGCGATTGGCCTTGCCATCGTTGTTTTCGTCGTGAAGCAGGGCGATCGCATAGTCCCCCGGTTTAACATCGTCGAAACGGATGGTGAGACCCTTGGCCGAGCCGCCATTCGCCTTGACCACGGTGCGGTGGGCGGAAGGATCCTCGCGGCACTTCGGGAAGATTGTCTCCTTCGTGGTCATGCAAGCGATCACCACCCCCTTGGCGGAGCGCAGATTGCTGACCGTGATGATGACTGCGGCGCTGGAGTTCGCGCTCGCGGCCTCCTTGGCGGCGGCGGCCGTCGCGACGGGCTGCGCGCCCAGCGTTGCCGCTCCGAGCACGGCGAGGCCCGCTGCCAGCCTCATCCCGGCAGGTCCGCCGGCTGGGCCTCGATGGGCTCGGGCGCCGGCATGATCGCCGCTGCGCGCCCGGCAAAGCGCCGCGTCAGCCCGCGATCCGTCCCGCAGACGCGATCCCAGAACCGGAAATAGAGCCCGAAATTGCATCGATATTCCTCATGGTGCCGTTCGTGATGGCTCGCCGTTATCACCCAATTCCCGAAGGCTGAATGAACGAGCCGGCGCGGGAAGATCTCCCAGCCCATATGATTGGTCACCCCCATCACGCTCGCGATTGCCAGCACGAGGCCCAGCATCGCGACATGGATCGGCAGGAGGAACACGAGCACGGGGACCACCACCGCGCCGCTCAGCGCTTCGAGCGGGTGAAAGCTCATCGCGGTCCAGGCGGTGGGTGGGCGGCTCTGGTGGTGAACGGCATGGGCGAGGCGGAACAGGCGCGGGATGTGCATCGCGCGGTGCGTCCAGTAGAAGGCGGTGTCCTGAACGAAGAGGTAGAGCAGCACCGAGAGCGGAGCATACCACAGCGGCAAGGCGCTCCAGTCGGCGGTGATCCGGGTCCAGCCGTGATGGTGCCAGCCCCACATGATGAAGCCCACGGGCGCGCCGTAGATCAGAGCGGAGAGCATCGACCACCGAATCTCGCGCCAGATCTGCGGGCCAAGCCCGTCATATAGCCCGGGCCGCGCGCGCAGGGTGAGGGCGGCGAACAATCCGCTCGCGAGGAAATACCGCAGCGCAACGATCGCGCTCGTTGCGATCCCGGCGAGAAGAGCCGCCAGCAGGATGGGCGTGTCGCCGGGTATCATCGCGTGCGACTATGACCGGGCCCGGCGAAAAAGAGAAGCAACAATGAACCTGCGGGCATGGCCGCAATGGCTATGCCCCGAACGGAACCGAAGCGCATTCAGGATCGCCTGCGATTGTCAGTCGCCGCAGCGAAGCGCGCGCGAGCCGCTCCATCTGCGCCTTGCGCCGCGCGGGCGCGAGCCGCGTCAGCGGAGCCTGCCGCACGATCTCGCCGTCATAGCCATCGGCCACGATCACGCCCGCCGCCTCGGGCCGGAAGGCCGCGCTCTCGAGCGGGGAGCGATCGAGCGAAGGGGGAAGCCCCCAGTAAAACCGGTCGCAGAACTCGAGGTAATCGGGCCACTTGGCATCGCCCAGCAAATCGCCCCGCGAAACCTTGATCTCGACGATCACGATCAGCCCCTTGGCATCGACCCCCATCAGATCGGCCCGACGCCCGCCGGGCAGCGCCATTTCGCACAGGCACCAGACATCGTTGCGCGCGAACAGGCGCATGATCCCGCGTGCCACATCGGCAGCGCGGGTGGTTTCATCGGTCAGGGGGGCAGAGGTTGCTGGGTGCCGGTCGTCCATGCGCCGGCCATGGAACAGAGTGCGAACGCCGTCAAGCGTGCGGGATGGCGTCAGGCCATGTCCAGCTCCAGCGCGCTGCGGGCAAGCCGCAGCAGCGCCTCGCGCGCGCCGTGAAATTCGCGCCACAAGGCGAGCGCGGGGGCAAGTGGCGAGCCGCCCCGCGCAATGATCGTCTCGAGCGCGAAGAGGCCGGGGCGCAGCATCGCCTCGATATCCTCGAGCCCTTGCGCGGCGAGTTCGCGGCGCCACGGATCGGCCATCTCGATTGCGCCGGGGAAGCCGGCAATCTCGCCGTTTTCCCGATCCGGAGCGAGCTCGGCCAGTTCGGCAACCCGCGCTGCGGCGGCGTGAAGCAGCGCCCAGCGATCGGCGAGAGTGCGCTCGCGCAACCCGCGCTTTGCGACAACCTCGCGCGTCGCCTCGCCCCCGCGTCTTGCGGCCGCCCGCATACGCAGGGTGTCGTGGGGAGGAAGCGCTGACATGACCGCGGGCCTAGCATCGCTCGCTTTACCGCAAGGTAAAGACCATGCTCCGCAGCTTTTCGCGCACGCCATGAGGGAATGAAAGAGGCTGGCGGGCGGCCCGATTGCTTGCTAGAGGCCCCCCACACGGGCGCGGTCCAAGAGGTCCCGCCCGCGAGCACCCGTAGCTCAGCTGGATAGAGCGCTGCCCTCCGAAGGCAGAGGCCACAGGTTCGAATCCTGTCGGGTGCGCCAGTTGCTTCAGCGTCGGCCCTTGCCTTTTTGGCGTTCCGGCGGGTCTTCGGTGGAGGCGGCGCTCGGGGTTCATCGTTTTGCTTGCCCAAGCCACCTCATGGCAATTTGTGTCATTGCGGGAACCCGGCAGACACAAACCGCGCAGCGCTTCCGAAATTGCCGAAAATCGCGTATGTGGATGGGCATTGCTGGCGGAGTCGCCAGGGTTTGGCAGATGCGCTTTGTCGGGGGGATCTAGTGGTGGACACAGCCTGCAACACGCCCGAGGCGGTGAGCATCGCGGTGCCGTTGCAGCAGCGCTCCACAAGACGCTCGACCATTCTCTTCAGAGCGCTTGCTACGACCATGATCGCCGGTGCCTGGGGCACCTCGCTGCCATCAGGCGCGTATGAGAGCCCGTACAGAAACGATCTTTCGTGGCAGCAGCCGAGCGGTCTCCAGTCGGGCGGCGCCGGGTTTGCAGCGTCCGACGCGGGATCAAGAGCGATTGCAGAGCCGATCGCCTCCCGCCTCGTCGCGCTCGAATCGAGCCCCGTTGGGGGCAGACCCGCGGCCCGCACGATAAAGGGCGCGGCAGAGCGGCCCTCATCCAGCCTCGCTCAGCGGACGAAAACGCTTGCGTCCTTATCCCGCGGCGACCGGGCCATCGGGTTTGCCACTCTTGCGCTGAAACCGGCTCGGGGGCGTGCCGCCGAGCCCGCTTCGCAATGGCGCGGCACGGGGGCGCTCGCTGCCGCGTGGTTGCCCGTCATGGAGGACATCGACAAGCGCGTTCTTGTGCCCCAGCCTCCCATGAGCAGCGCGCTCGCCAATCCGGTCGAGGGCATGACCAGCAAGCGGCTTGCCCTGCGCGCCGCGTCGGAATCGCGCGCGCCCGGCGATCCGCAGTCCAGGCCCTCTCGTGCGGTCCGGCGCCTGGCAGATGCGAGGATTGCCGTCATCGAATCCGCGCCCGGGCCGCTTGATGCGACGCTGCGCAAAGGCGGCGGGATCAAGGGCATTGCCACGAGCACAGTCGGGCTGGCGGAGCCATCGGTTCAGGTCCGTCCAGCGACCGGGCTTGCCTCCGGCCAGCCAAGCGATACGGGGAAGGACCCGGCCGACCGCGCTTTCGCCGTCGCGGATCCTCGGATCAAGCCCTCGCTCCTCGCTGAAAGCGGTGCTGAAGAGGGGATCGGGGATCGAGCCGAACGCCTTGCCGCCCTCTCGAAACGCAATGGCGGCTCCTTCAGGCCGGACCTTTCCCGCTCGATCTCCGCAGCCAAATCCCCGCTGGCCCTCGATCCTGCCAACTCGTCCACCAGCGCCGAACTTGCCGCCGGGCCCGCTGTCGACCGGCTGGTTGCACGGATCAATGGAGCAGCTGCCGGCTCGGTCGAACTGATAGCGTCGGAGGGGACCATCAAGATCCGGCTCGGCTCGATCCTCGAGCTTGTCTCGGCGCGGATGCCGCGCGAACTCTATGCTCGACTGTCCGCGTCGAGCGCGGCGGAAAACTTCGTGTCGCTCGAGGCGCTCAACGAGCAGGGCCTCGCCATCAGCTACGATCCCGTTTACGACGAACTCAAGCTGGGCAAGGGTGCGTTCCCTCAGGGTGAACAGCTCAAGAGCCACATCGAACAGATCGCGCCGCTCGGCGGCGGGCCCTCGCGCACGATCATCGAGCAAATCCGCTAGGGTTGATTTTCCGGCGGCGACGGCCCTGTCAGCGGCGGTCTGTCAGCGGCGCCGTGTCACCGGCAGGGCCCCCGCGTTATCACGTGCACGCTGCCGTCCGGCTCGGTGATCGACAGGCGCGCGCACCAGTCCTCCCCGACGCTCATGCGCATGCGCGAGATTTCGGTCCGCTGGCCTGCGGCAACCTCGCTGCTCGATCGATGGGTGCTCGAGGAGAGGCCCTTCAGCTCGAGCGTGTAGTCGATCCGGCGGCTGACCTCGGGATTCGCCACGAGCACGACCGTGACCCGGCCATCCTCCTCGATCGTCTCAAGTTCCAACGGCAGCTTCGGTCCGGTCGGCATCATGGCGTGGCTCGTTGCTAGGCCCAGGAAAAAAGCTAGGGCGTGAATCATGGTCGCGAACCGCTGCCGCCGCCGAACTGCTGCACGATCGCGTCAACCAGGGCCTGCGTTTCGGGCGAGAGCTCGCCGGCGCCCGACGTGCCCGCAGGGTCTTGTCCCGGATTGCCGACCGGCGCATCCGGTGCCAGCGCAACGGAGGCGATCGCCTGATTGTTGGGATCATCGACATCGCGCGCATTTCGCCCGAGCCGATCGACCGCGCGCGCGACCGAATTGACCGGGTCGCCCTCGAGCCCTTCCCCGAGCAGGCGCTCCTCGGCGGAAAGAAGATTGGTCCGCCGCCTGGTGAACTCGGCGGAGCGGGTCTCGATTCGTTCAGCGCAGAGCTTGCGGATGATTGCGGACTCGGGTTCACGATCGCAGATATCCGTCCCCTCGACCGCCTCGAGCAGCACCTGCCGCTCGCTTTCCGAGAGTTGCGCAAGCACCTCGTCGGCGCTGGCGTTGACGACCTGATCCGACCCTGTCGTTGCGCGTTCACGCTCGGTCAGCTGCTTCAAGAGCGCCTGCTCGCGTTCGCGCGAGATCTGCTCCTGGATGCTGGCCTGTTCGCGCGCTTCGCGCACCCGATCAGGGGTGATGTCGTCGGGCCAGTACACCTTGGAAGCCCCTTGCGCATCCGGCATGGCGGCAGGCGCGTTTACTGGTTCCGCCTGATCGGCTTCCTGCGCGGCTACCGCTGGACAAGCGGCGATGAGGGCCGCGCCGACCAGCAATCTGGATGCAAACTCGATCATCGTGCCTCCATGATCGATGGTATCACACCGAGGGCTCAACCTCCAGCGGAAGGCGGAATGGACATGATGCCGATGTTCGTCTGGGTGATCTCCATCGCCTGCTGGGTGCCGTCCTGCTGCACGATGATATCGGAAAGATTATCGCCCACCTGCTGCCAGGCCAGCCGGTTGCCGGTGCCCGATTGGGTAACCGTCATCGCGTTGTCACTGCCATCCTGGACCAACCGGGCCTGATTGTCGCTCCCGCTCTGAGCGAGGCTCAGCAAGTTGTCATCGCCATTCTGCGCGATCTCGGCGCCGGTGAACCCATCGTCGAACTCGGCCTGTGTGATGACGGCGGTGTTCTCGGCGCCATTCTGCACCAGCATCAGACCGGTCGCGCCGTCGCCAGATTGCTCGATCGAGGCGTAATTGTCGTTGCCGTCCTGAACGATCTCGGCAACATGCGTGCCATCGTCGCGTTGATCGATATCCGCCTGGTTGCGGGCGCCGGGACGCTCGGAACTGCCCTGGCGCAACTGCACGCGGCTGCCGCTGTTGGCTTGGGTGACGTTCGCGGTGTTGGCCTCGCCGATCTGGGCCACGAACACTCCCGCGCGGTCGACCACCGGCGCCTCGATCTCCTGAAACACGAATGGGCCGGCCCCGTTCTCCGGATCCGTCCCGCCGGAGCCGCCAGCCTGCTGTGCATGCAGCGCCATCGGCAGCATGAGCGCGGCGGCGACGATGGGGAAAAGGGGTGACAGTTTCATTTCATAATCTCCTGGGCCGGGTGAGCCGGCGGGGTCGCAGATGCGATCATCAGATCGCCCCGCTCGGCAAGGCGGCATCCTGCGCGACCAGCGCCCGGTTGCCCGCCCCGTTCTGTCGTATCGTCGATTGGTTGCCGCTGCCCCCTTGCGCCACGTCGGCAACATTGAGCATGCCGGCCTGGACGATCAGCGAGACATTGCTGTCCCCCATATCGGCGAGGCGGGCAGCGTTCTCGTCGCCGGTCTGCTCGATCGTCGAGATGCCGTCATCGCCGCTCTGATCGACGAAGGCGCGGTTGCCGAAGCTGCTGTTCGGATTGACGAAAACGAGCCTGCTATCCGCTCCTTGCGAGACATTTGAACGATTGCGGTTGCCGCTCTGCACCACCTCGGCGAGCTGACCCTCGCCGACCTGGAGGATGCCCACATCATCGGCATCGCCGGGCGTGCCCGCGATATTGTTCGCGCCGAGCTGGCTGATGGTTGCGGTCTGGTCGATCCCGAACTGCGCGATCGAGGCCTGATTGGCCGAGCCGTTCTGGGTGATCGAGGCGAAATCGGATTCGATTGCGGGAATGCTGAAGACGGGGAAGCCGCGGCGGGCATCGGCCTGGCCGATCGCCGCCACATTGTCATTGCCATCCTGGGCGATCACCGCTCCTGAGAGTTCAGCACGCTCGCGGATGAAGGCCACGTTGCGCATCCCGGCCTGATTGACGGTGGCGAAGGCCCCGGTGGCGATCTGGTCGATCCGCGAGACGTTGCTCATCCCCTCCTGCGTCACGTTGACGACCACGAGCTCTCCGGCCTGATCGACCAGCGAGCTGTTGTTCGAGCCGAGCTGTTCGACGAACACCGAGGCCGCGCTGGCGGTCTGGCCGACATCGGAGAGGTTTTCCTGACCGGACTGGGCGACGACCACCAGCGCGCCGTTGCCGGTCTGCGTTACCAGCGAATTGTTGCCCTGCGATCCGTTCGAGCCGTTGTCCTGCACCACGACGACCGCCGCGAAGCTGGCGGTCTGGGTCACGTCCGATACGTTCTGCGAACCGCCCTGGCCGACCGTGGCGGAGGCAAACTGCGAGCCCGAGCCCTGATCGACGAGCGAGCTGTTGGCGGTGCCGTCCTGCAGCACGCCGACCGCCGAATCGCTGCCGCCCTGCGTCACCTGCGCGAGATTGCCGCCGCCGGTCTGCGCGATATTGGCGCTTGAATTGATCGCGCTGATCGACTGGTCGACCACCACCTCGTTTTCCGCCGAGCCGAAGGTGGATTGGACCGCGATCACGTTGTTGCCCGTGCCCGCCTGATCGATATCGGCGATCGAGACGCCGTTCTGGGTGACGGCGACCGAGCCTGCGGTGCCGGTCTGATCGACATCGGAGCACGCGCCCGTTGCCAGCCCTGCACATTCCGCAAGACCCGGATCGAGCACCCTGCCGCGCTCCTGCGCTGTCGTCGGGGCGACGCTGAACAAAACAAGGGCCGAGGCGAGGGCCAGAGCCGTTGATCTCTTCATCGTCGTTCTCCCGAATGCGAAAGGAAAAGGATCGGCGGGGACCCGAAGGCCCCCGCCGAAACATCGAAGTGCTTAGTTCTGCGTGACAGTGGCGGTGCTGCCGGCACCCATCTGGGTGACGAACGACACATTGCCGTCGCTGCTCTGCGTGACGGTCGCCGTGTTGGACGTGCCATCCTGAAGGATGTCCGAGAGGTTGTCGCTGCCCGACTGAACGACGGTCGCCTTCAGGAGCGAACCGGTCTGGTCGAGGAACGAGGTGTTGTCATCGCCCGTCTGGTCGATGTCAGCCTCGTTCTTATCGCCCGAAACCGTGCCCGTCTGGAAGACATCGCTGTCGTTGTCGTCACCCGACTGCAGAACGTCGGCGACGTTGCTGAAGCCGTCCTGGATGATGAGCGACTCGTTGCTGGCGCCGCTCTGCTCGACGCTGGCGGTGCTGAACGACTGCGGGCCACCGGCACCGAGCTGCTGGATGACCGAGAGCGAACCGTCCGAGCCGGTCAGCTGATCGACATAAGCGAAATCGTTACGACCGAACTGGTCGATGTCCGAAGTCGCCCCGTTGCCTTCCTGCACAACGTTGGCTTCGTTGTTGAGGCCACGCTGGAAGATGTCCGACAGGTTGCCGTCGCCCGACTGCAGCACGGTGAGGTCGTTGCCGGCCGTGCCCTGGTTGCCGAACGACTCGTTGTTGTCACCGGTCTGATCGACATCGGCGGTGGCCGACTTGTTTTCCTGGAACAGGCCCGAGGTGTTGCCATCGCCGGTCTGGTTGACGTCGGCGGTCAGGCCTCCGTCAGCATTGCCGATGATGCCGAAGCCCTCATCCTGCTGGGTGATGGTCGACAGGTTGCCCGTTCCATCCTGATTGACCTTCGCGAAGAAGGTGTTCGTGCCATCATTGTTGAAGGTCTGGGTGATGAACGAGTCGCTGTCGCCATCCTGCGTCACGATCGCGTCCTGAGTGACCGATTCCGTGCCAGCGGCAGTCTGCTGGATGCTGGAGAAGGCACCATTGCTCTGATTGACCGAGGCAAGCAGATCACCCGACTTGTCACCCGAAGCGGTCTGATCGATGTCAGACACCGAATTGCTGGTCTGGGTGACATTGGCAGTCAGGCCGACGGCATTGTTGCCCGAAGCGGTCTGATCGATGTCCGAAATCGACTCGCTCTGATTGACGGTCGCGAAGATGTTGCGGGCGTTGGAATTGCCCGCCACCTGCGTGATCGTCGAGAAGGCGTCGCCGGACTGGGTGACGTTGGTGCGGATCGAACCCGAGAAGCCCGGGCCGTCAGCGTCCTGATCGATGTCGGAGAAGTTGTTGTCACCGGTTTGGGTGGTGTTGGCGACCAGGTTGAAACCCGGGGCAACTGCATCCTGATTGGTGACCTGCGTGTTGTTGTTGCCATTCTGAACAACGGTGGCTTCCGGATCTTCCGGGAGGTTGATCGAGTTTTGGGCCGAATTGTCCGCCTGGATCACCGTCGACACGTTGGCCGAGCCGGTTTGCGTCACGAACGCCCCAGCGCCCAGGGCATCCTGGTCGATGGTCGAGGTGTTGCTGCCGGTCTGACCGACGGTTGCGACGTTGTCGTCCCCGTCCTGGTCAACGGTCGAGTTGTTTTGGGCAAAGGCCGGAGCGGCCATCGAGAGCGCCAGAATGCTGGCGCCGGTAAGGATAGTCTTTTTCATCATCAATTCCTCTTTCAGGTTGAAGTTTCACGCGACTTTCGGGGTTTTTCGCGGGATCTTCGCCCCGCTTGTCAGTGCTGCTGCGCCCGTATGGCGCGGCAGGTTCGTCCGGGGGCAAAGCGCCCCCGGGCAAATCTCTTGCCGTCAATTTTGCGTGACGGTGGCGGTGTTGCTGTTGCCGATCTGGTTGACGGTCGAGACGTCCACCATGCCGTTCTGGCTCACCGTGGCGGTGTTCAGATCGCCGTCCTGGAAGATGGTCGAGCTGTTCTCGTTGCCGCCCTGGGTCAGCGTCGCTTCGTTGTCGCCGCCCAGCTGATCGATCAGCGAGGTGCCTTCAACGCCGGTCTGATTGACGGTGGCTTCATTATCCGAACCGGTATTGATGCCGTTCGTGAACAAGCCGGTCAGCACGTCGCCCTGATTGATGGTCGACATGTTGCCGATCCCGGCTTGGGTCACGCGGGCGGTCTGAGCGGTGCCGCGCTGCGTGATCGCCGAATTGTTGTCGGTCCCACCTTGGGTGACTTCGGCAATCTGTCCGACACCGAAGCCGACGGGCACACCGAAGACGCTGCGGCCATTGGTGCCCTGATCGATCGTCGAGATCGCGCCGCTGCTGCCCGAGAGCTGCTCGACGAAGGCAGACTGCAGACCGCCCGACTGGGTGATGGTCGATTGCCCGTCATTGCCGGCCTGGATGACGCCGACATCGGTTTCGTCGATGAACGAACCGGCATCCTGAGCGAGACCGCTCTGGTCGACACTCGACGTGTTGCGATCGCCCGACTGGAGGACGTTCGCCTGATGGCCGCCGATCGGGCTCTGGTCGATCGTCGAGGTATTGTCATCGCCCGACTGAACCACCAGCGCGCCCGAGAGCACGGTTGCCGACTGCGTCACGGTCGAAGTGTTGCCATCGCCCGACTGGATCACCTCGGCAGCGTTCAGAAGGCCGGTCTGCGTGACGGTCGAGGTGTTCTCCTCGCCATCCTGATCGACCACGGCGCTGGTGCCGGCGCCGCTCTGATTGACCTCGGAGGTCAGGTTGACGCCGTTCTGGTTGACATCGGCGAAGTTGAAATCGCCGGACTGTGTGACCTCGGAAAGATTTTCATCGCCGGTCTGGCTGACCAGCGCGCTCGCATCATCGCCCGACTGCGTGATGAAGCTCTCCTGCGTGGGCGATCGGGAAGGCGGAGCGAGGTCCGAGGCTGTCTGAACGACCGTCGCCGAGGCATCTTCACCGCTCTGAACGATGCCCGAAACATTGCGGCCATGCGGTCCGCCCTGCGTCACGCTGGCATCGGCGTTCCCGCCGGACTGGTCGATCGCGGAGGTGTTGTAGACCCCGGTCTGCGCGACGCTGGCGGAGGCATCGTCGGCCGATTGATCGATGGCCGAACGGTTGATCACGCCGTTCTGATCGACTGTGATCACTGAGTCCGCACCCGACTGGTTCACCAGCGAGACGTTGTTGTCGTAAGCAATTCCGTTGCTGTCGGCCGTTGCGGTGCCGTTGAAGGACCGGGGACCAAAACCGTTGTTGCCGCCCGACTGGTTGACCGTCACTTCGCTTCCGTCACCGCTCTGATCGACATCCGAGAAGTTGTCGTCGCTGAACTGGCTGACGTTCACTCTCGCAGTGTCGGCGGCCTGCGAAACGAAGGAGTCGTTGCCGTCCCCAGTCTGGATGACAGTGACGCGCGAACGCGGGCCGGTCGTGGTCTGATCGACATCCGAGGAGTTGTCGTCGCCGATCTGCGTGACATTGGCGGTCTTGCGATTGCCCGGGTTGCCCTGGGAGATATTCGAGAAGTTACCGTTGCCGACCTGCACCACGCCGCTTTCGGAGGCGTCGAGGGCGTCGCCCACCTGGTTGCTGCTTCCGGTCTGAACGATGTAGCTTTCATTGTCGTCGCCGGTCTGGTTGACTTCGGCACCGCTCGACACGCCGCTCTGATCGACGCTGCTGTAGCTGTCGCCGGTCTGATTAACCTCGACTTCGAGGCGATCGCCGCCGCTTTGCGAGACGATGCTTTCAGCGCCGTCGCCATCCTGAGCGACCACCACCCGATTGCGATCGTCGGTCGAGGTGCCCACGCCGCTCTGCGTCACCGTCGACAGGGCGTTGGTGCCGGCCTGCGTGACTTGGGTGTCGCTGAACTGCGACGTGGCGGTTTGCGTTACGAAGCTGTCATTCTCAGAGCCTTCCTGGGTGACAGTGACCGAGCTGTCATTGCCGTTCTGCAGGACATCGCTCTCGTTGCTCTGCGCCAGGGCCGGAGCGGCGATCGCGAGCACCGAGGCCGATGCTGTGAGTAAAAATAGGCTTTTCATCTTGCATCACCTTGTTCGAAAGGCGATGAGCAGGGTTCACCACAGCGCAATAGAACGCCGGGTGTCTTGCTTCACCGCATCCACACACTGCACGCATCGGAGTGGCAGCTCCTTTGCGTGCTTCTCTTTTTCGCGACCTCCGGGCGCACCGAGCCAGATTTCGGCTGCGCGCCCAACTTCCTATGGGCCGATCTGCGGGCCCTTAGAAATCCTCCTCCCCGTCCTCCCTCTCGACGACACTCAGCGCGGTAAGCGAGCCGGCCTTGCGCACGGCATCCTGCACATCTCGCGCATCGTAAATTCCATCGCGCTCGGCCCGGTAGGTGCTCCGCAGCGCTTCGGCCGCGGCCATGTCCTCAAAGCGCCAGAGATCAAGCTCGACGCCTTCCAGGATGAGGCCATAGACCGCCTTTTCGACCGCCTGTTGCAGCGCGATCTGGTCCGGCTCGTTGGAGGTGATCCCCCATTCGGCCTCAAGCAGTTCGCGGAAGGCGACGAAGCGATAGGCGTTGGCGCCAAGCGCCTGGCTGGCGACCGTCTTCGAGGCCTGCACGCTCGCGAGCACCTCGCCCGTGCGCACCGAAACGGCGCGCAGATAAACGGTGACGGTGTCCTGCCGATATTCCGTACGCGCCCCGATCCCGAGGAAAGCCGCGCCGGCGCCGCCGGTGAAGGTGTTGGTATCGTACCCGACGATCCCGCCCTCGAGCAGCACGCCCGCAAACAGCAGCGCGGGCAGCGCGCTCGGATCGATGTTTTCCTCGCCGAGATAGCGCCGCCGCATCTCGCCGATGATCTGGCGTTCCTTGAGCAGGTTATCGAGCCGCTCGCGCTCGACCACCGTGAACCACGAGCGGTTGCCGGCTTCCTGCAGCGCCTTGACGAGGATCGAACCTGCGCCCTGCGTGACGGCGCGCGAGAGCGTCTGACCGGTGTTGGTCGGCTTGAACTGGCCCGTCTGATCGGTGAACCCGTAAACCGCGATCGCCACCTGACGTTCGGGCGGGGGGAGCTGGTTCAGAAGGTTCTGGGTCTGGGTCTTTTTCGGGAAGTAGGCGAGCGAGGTGTCTTCGGGCAGGAATTGACGACCGTCATCGCCAACCGACATGCACCCCGAAAGGGCGATGGCGCCTAATGCGAGAGCGATGCTGGCGCAGCGTGAAGAGAGTTTCGATCCCATGGTCCTGCTGCTCAGTCGACCTCGACAAACAGGGGCACCACGATGCGGGTCTCCTCGCCCGTGTCATCGTCGCGGATGATCAGAGTGACCGCGTCGAGCGAACGGAAGAACTCGATCGTCTGGCCGCCGAAGCTGATGATGCCCTGCTCCTGCGGGTTATCACCGAAGATCGCATCGACCACCTGCGAGGAGAGCGCCGAGAGCAGCCGCGATTGCAGCTGGCGGGCGAAGATATCGGCCTGGCTGTTCTCTTGCTGGGAGCGCGGATCGCGGGTGTCGTTCTGGGCGTTCGCGACGCCGAGGATGTGCTGGGAGTTGAACGGATTGCCGCCGAAGGTCGGCGAGATCGGCTCGTGCACGAGATCCTGAGCCTGGGCGGGTTGGCTCACCAGGAGCAATCCCACTGCGAATAGGCTGAAGCGCGCGAAGCTCATCTCATCCCCCTTTAAAATCCCGTTAATGCGTTAGCTGTGCCTTAAACGGAGACTGACTGGAAAAGAAAGGCTTGAGATATGCTTTTGACCGGTTGTCCTAAAATGAGATTCGCGAATTCGCCCGGTTTTCCAACGAGTCGCCTCATGAATGTTACATTTCTGATAATTCTGTGTGGCGAAGAGCTCCCGTCAGCCGCGCTTGAAAACCGCAAGTTTAAAATAAGAGCAAGCAAGATAGTTACTCAAAAGAGGTGTTTTCTAACGCAGTCTTTTGCCGCCGAGCGACTCGCTACGTACTACTACCCGAGTCGCATGGCGTGAAAGGTGGTTAATGTGCGTCTGGTTAATCCACCCGGTCCTGATGTCTAACCGACCTGCGAACAAACGAAACCGCTGAACAGCCAAGTCGAAGCCACGCGATCGAACGACGAAACATTTCCGGCTTAAGTTAAGTTTGCCGCGCGAGACTCACACACACTGCATACTCTTCTTGCATCGCACGCTTGGCGGCATCGCGTTGTCGCGTCAGCTCCTTCGTCCCCTCCTCCGCTCGCCCGCCGGAGCGAGCGCTAGAGCGTCTGCCCGTCGTCGAGCACGAAATCGGCGCCGGTGACATATTCGGAGGCGTCCGAGCACAGGAACAGGAGCGGGCCGTCGAGGCCC
The DNA here is from genome assembly GCA_036350735.1 of Erythrobacter sp. Taxonomy (GTDB): domain Bacteria; phylum Pseudomonadota; class Alphaproteobacteria; order Sphingomonadales; family Sphingomonadaceae; genus Erythrobacter. The sequence goes on along the minus strand of JAZBNR010000011.1, from coordinate 2,572 downwards.
TCCGCCGCCATCAGCCGTTTGCGCGGGAAGCGCGCGATCTGCCGCTCGCCCGCCTCGGTCTTAAACCATGCGGCGTTGATGTCGGTGAAGATGTAGCCGGGCGAGATGGTGTTGACGCAAATCCCCGAGCGCGCCCATTCGCGCGCCATCGAGCGGGCCGCCTGGACAACGCCTGCCTTGCTCGCCGAGTAGGCGACTAGGCCGGGCGAAGGCTCGAACGCGGTGATCGAGGCGACGAGCACGATCCGCCCGCGCGTGATACCCGCCGCCATCATCCGCCGAGCGCCCTCGCGCGCAGTCAGGATCGCGCCCTTGAGGTTGATCGCGAGAGTGCGCTCGATCTCTTCCTCGCTGATCTCGACGGCGATCCCCGCGCCATCGACCCCGGCATTGGCGATGACGGTGTCCACCACGCCGCCCAGCGCTGCCTCGGCGGCGTCGTACCCGGCGATGATGTCAGCCTCGCGGGCGACATCCATCCGCACCGCCGCCGCGCTCTCGCCGATCTGGCTGGCGATCGCTTCGAGCCGGTCGGTCCGCCGCGCGCCGAGCGCGACGCGCGCGCCGCTCTCGGCGAGCAGGCGGCCGAAGCGTTCGCCCAGCCCCGAGGAGGCGCCGGTGATGAGCGCGGTGCGGCCCGAAAGGTCGACGGCGAGGCTGCTGGCGGGGCGTGACATCATGGCGCAGCGCTGTATTCAGCCTCGCATGCACTTTCAACTCACCGATGAGCAGCGCGAGCTCCAGGAAACCGCGCGCAAATTCGCCGCCGCCGAACTCCCCGCGCTCGCTCGCGACATGGAAGCGAGTGATTATCCCGTCCCGCCCGACATGCTGCGGGCCTATGGCGAAATGGGCTTTCTCGGGATCAATTTGCCGGCCGAATATGGCGGGCTCGGCCTCGGCCATCTCGAGGCGCTGCTGGTGCTCGAGGAGTTCGCGAAGATCTCCAACGCGGTCGCCTTCCCGGTGTTCGAGGCGCTGACCGGGCCGGTCCGCACGATCGAAAAGTTCGGTAGCGAGGCGATGAAGGCGCGTGTGATCCCCGAGGTGATCCGGGGCGAGGCGATCGTGGCGGTCTCGATGTCAGAACCCGATGCCGGCACCGCGCTGACCGATCTCGCCACGAGGGCCGTGCCCGAGGGCGAGGGCTACCGCATCACCGGCACCAAGCGCTGGACCAGCGGCGGCGGGCATTCGGACTATTACGTCACCTATTGCCGCTTGAGCGACGATCCGGGCGCCAAGGGCATCGGCGCGGTCCTGATCGAGAAGGGCATGGCGGGCGTCAGCTTCGGCAAGCGCGAGGAATTGCTGGGCTTTCGCGGCATCCCCACTGCCGACATCGTGCTCGATAATGTCGCGGTGCCGGGGGAGAACCTCATCATCGGGGCAGGGGGCTTTGCCCGGCTGATGAGCGCCTTCGGGCTCGAGCGCTGCGGCAACGCCACGCAATCGCTGGGCGTTGCGGCCGCCACGCTCGAGGCCGCCACCCAATATGTTCAGGAGCGCCATGCCTTCGGCAAGCCGATCGTCGATTTCCAGGCGGTCCAGCTCAAGCTCGCCGAGATGGCGATGAAGGTCGAGGCCGCGCGCCTCCTGATCCATCGCGCCGCCGCCAACGCCGCGCATGAGCCCGATGGGCTGCCGACGGTTTATGAAAGCTCGATCGCCAAGTGCTTTGCCAACGAGATGGTGCGCGAGGTGACGGCGATGGGCGTGCAGGTGATGGGCGGCTATGGCTATCACAAGGAGTATGGCATGGAGCAGCGCCTGCGCGACGGGTTCGGCTGGGGCATCGCCGGGGGAACGACCGATGTCCAGAAGACCAACATCGCGGCCGCGTTGATCGGGCGCAGGTTCAACCAGCGCAGCGCATAACCCTTGTCTCAGGGCGGTGTGTTGCGCATCTAGGGCGCATGGACATGGCCGCCGAGCAACCGGGACGCAGCGCACCCCCCACCCCCGTTCACGCGGAGGACGAGGCGCTCGAAAGCCTCGATCCCGCCTACAAGTCCGCCCTGCGCGTCTCGGCGCTGCTGTTCTGGATCCCCGCCCTCATCGGTGCGCTGATCGGCGAGGCGGCGCTTTCGGCGAAGGAGGTGCCCGTGCCCTTCGGCCTCCTTGCATCGATCGTGCTTGTCCTCGGACTTGTCGTTGTGGTGCGCCTGCCCGCGCGGCGCTATCGCTCGCGGGGCTATCACATGAGCCGGGATGCCTTGCGCGTCGTGCGCGGGATCTGGTGGCATTCGGACACGATCGTGCCCTTCGGGCGGGTCCAGCACATCGATGTCGATCAGGGACCGATCGAACGCTTCTTCGACATCGCCACGCTCACGCTTCACACCGCAGGCACCCACAACGCCTCGGTCCAGCTCCCCGGCCTCAAGCACAAGACCGCCACCGCCATGCGCGAGGCGATCCGCGCCAGGATCAAGCGGGACAGCCTGTGAGCCTGGATGCAGCGCCGCTCCCGCGCAGCGCGGCGGGCCTTCCGCTGACCGCGCGCGCGCCCGCGTCCGCCGAGGCGGAGGCGCGCCGCACTGCGCCCCTCGGCGTGGCGGTGGGCGCGCTC
>JAZBNR010000010.1:0-3734 GCA_036350735.1 Erythrobacter sp. | reverse complement strand
GGCGGGCGGTGCTGTGGCTCGTGAAGAACCGCGACAATGCGCTGCCCGCGCTGCTCGAATCGCTCGCCAGGGTTTCGGAAACGCTGGTAGAGTGCGCGGTGTGCGGCAATGTCTACACGATTGATCCGTGCCACATCTGCGCCGATCCGCGCCGCGATCAGCGCGCGCTGTGCGTGGTGGAGGATGTTGCCGATGTCTGGGCACTCGATCGCGCGCGGCTGTTTCAGGGCCGCTATCACGTGCTGGGCGGACGGCTTTCGGCGCTCGACGGAATCGGGCCGGAGGATCTCAACATCGCCACCTTGCTCGAGCGGGTGACGGGCGGCACGACCGACGAAGTGGTGCTGGCGATGAATGCGACGCTCGAAGGGCAGACCACCGCGCATTACCTCGCCGAGCGGCTGGCCCCGCACGGCCTGCGCGTCACCCAGCTCGCCCACGGCCTGCCGGTGGGCGGAGAACTGGATTATCTCGACGAGGGCACGCTGGCGCAGGCGCTGCGGGCAAGGCGCCCGGTGGGTTGAGGCTCACAGGCCCGTCAGGGCGCCACACCATCGGCGAGAATAATGCGCGAATTGGCGTTGTTCGTTCTGAGCGGCTTGATCGCCTGATATTCCTCCGAGTTCCAGAATTCGAGGAGCCGCGCGTAGTCGGGGAACGCGATCACCACGAGGCGGCCCTCCAGGGGCCGTCCCTCGGGCACCTCATTCTCACCGGCCCGCACGATATAGGTGCCACCATATCTGGCGATCACGGGTGACACCGCCTCCATGTAGGCCGGATATTCCTCCGGGTTGGTCACACGGACCTCGGCGATCAGATAGGCGGGCGCTGTAGCCGTGACTGGCGGCTGCGGCCGGCTTGCCTTGCCCTGCGCACATCCGGCCAGGCCCAGTCCGGCGGTGAGAGCCAAAATGGCGATACTGGTCTTGCTGAGCACGGCGCGTGTCCCCCCTGCGAGCAGGCTTAACTTGAAAGAATTCCGCGACCAACATATTTAGCGCCGATGGCTATCCGTGAAATCCTCGAAGTGCCGGACCCCCGGCTCAAGATCGTCTCGACCCCGGTCGAACCGGACGAGTTCAACGAAGACCTGCGCACGCTGGTCGAAGACATGTTCGAGACGATGTACGATGCCCCCGGCATCGGCCTCGCCGCGATCCAGGTCGGCGTGCCCAAACGCGTGCTCGTGATCGATCTCCAGCCTGAAGACACTGATGCCGAGCCTGAAGAGTGCGACCACGACGGGCATCACCACCACCATTACCCGACGAAGAAGGAACCGCGCGTTTTCATCAACCCGGTGATCCTCAACCCGGCGGATGAGCTTTCGACCTACCAGGAAGGCTGCCTTTCGGTGCCCGAGATCTTCGCCGATGTCGATCGCCCTGCAGGCTGCACGGTGCGCTATCAGGATCTTGACGGCAACACGCACGAGGAACAACTCGACGGGCTGATGGCAACGTGCCTGCAGCATGAGATGGACCACCTGGAAGGCATCCTGTTCATCGATCACCTGTCCCGCCTCAAGCGCAACATGGTACTGAAAAAACTTAAGAAAATGCGGGCGGCGGCGTAGGTCCGGCCCCACGCCGCCGGCACCGGCCGCTCAGTTCTTGCTGCTGCCCGTCATCACCTGCAGCGCCTTGCGGATATCCGCAATCACTTCCTCGCACATCCGGGTGCAGCGCTTGCAGTGATCGTCTTCGTGCATCGAGCAGATTTCGTGGCACGCCTCGCAAGCGATTATGGTTGCCGCTCCGATCGCCTCGATCGCGGCCACGTTTCCTCCGGTGCGGCGCGAGGCCATGCGATAGAAGGCGGTGCAGGCATCCGAGGCATCGAGGCACCGGCGAATGCACTCGCTGCGGTCCTCGTCGACCTGCGCGAGGCACGCATCGGCGCACGCATTGGTAATTGCGGCGCCATACAGGGCATGGCGCACCGCCTCTCCCAGCGCCTCGTTATAGTCTGCGCCTACATCGGGGTGCTCCTGAATCATTTCCTTGATCGACATGGTTTCGTCTCCTTTTCAGGGGATCAGCCCCTGGCGGGAGTGATGGTTCCGACTTTTGCATTGCGAATCCCGATGTTCCGAGTATGTTCCGCAGATGGATGAAGCGTTTCTGATCGTCGTTGCGGCCTGCATCGCATTGGTGGCGGGGCTGGGCCTCGGCTGGTTTGCCGGGTCGCGCCCGGTCGCGGATCTGCGTGCGCGGCTCGGCGTTGCCGAGACCGAAGGGCGCGATCTGGAGCGCCAGCTTGGCGATGCGCGCGAAGGGCTGGCCGGCGCGAGCGTGAAGGCGGAACGCGCGGGCGATCTCGAACGCGAGCTGGCTGAGGAGCGGACCAAGCGGCTCGCCGTTTCCGAGCGGCTGGCGCAGGTCGAATCCGCGCGCGAGGAGCAGGCCAAGGCGTTCGAGCAGCAGAAAACCGCGCTGGTGCAGGCGCGCGAGGCATTGCTGGCGGAATTCCGCGCCACCGGGGCCGAGGTGCTGAAGGCCAATCAGGACGAATTCCTGAAACGCGCCGAGGCCCGCTTCAAGGAGAGCGAAGCCACCGGCGAGGCGCGGATCAAGGCGCTGCTCGAGCCGGTCGGCACAAAGCTCAAATCCTATGAGGATCAGGTCCTGACGCTGGAGAAGCAGCGCGTCGATGCTTTCGGGCAATTGCACGGCCTGATCCAGTCCATGCGCGACGGGCAGGAGCAGGTCCGGCGCGAGGCGCAGCGGCTCGGCAATTCGCTCACCAATGCGCCCAAGGCAAGGGGGCGCTGGGGGGAGCGGGCACTGAAGAACCTGCTCGAACAATGCGGGCTCGCCCAGCACACCGATTTCATCATGGAGCACTCGATCGATACCGAGGACGGACGGCTGCGCCCCGATGCGATCATCAACGTGCCCGGCCAGAAGAAACTGGTTGTGGATTCCAAGGTCTCGCTCAACGCCTATCAGGAAGCGTTCGAGGCTGATGACGATGACGTGCGCGATCAGCATTTGAAGCTGCACGCCAAATCGATGCGCAACCATGTCCAGACGCTCGGCGCGAAGAGCTATCAGAGCCAGTTCGAGGAAGCGCCCGATTACGTGATCATGTTCGTGCCGGGCGAGCATTTCGTGACCGCCGCGCTAGAAGCCGATCCGGGGTTGTGGGATTTCGCGTTCGAGCGCCGCGTGCTGCTGGCAACCCCCACCAACCTCGTCGCCATCGCCCGCACGGTCGCGCAGGTGTGGCGGCAGGACGGGCTGGCCCGCGAGGCGGCGGAAATCGGCCGGATGGGCGCGGAATTGTACGGGCGGCTCGAAACCGCCGCCGGTCACCTCAAGCGCGTGGGCGGCGGGCTCGAAACCGCGGTCAACAATTACAACAAGTTCGTCGGCAGTTTTGAACGCAACGTGCTGTCGTCAGGGCGGCGACTGGCGGAAAAGGGAGTCGAGATCGGCAAGGCGGAGATCGGCGAGGTGCCGCTGGTCGAAAGCGCCCCGCGCTACAACGCGGCGGATGCAGCGCTGATCGAGGATGCGCTGATCGAGGATGCGAGCGAAGACCAGCACAAGGATGCGGCGGAGTAGGGCGCATTGCGCTCGCGTGGTGCTCTGCGAGGCTGCCACGCAGAGCGATCGGAATGCCACCGGGAAACGCAAAATGGGCGCAACGGTGTCAACTTCGTTCGCCACCGCAATATAGTCACGATAACAGCAGGTTGCGGCTAGAAATGGGCGAAAATCCCGCTT